>JAKASJ010000017.1 GCA_021819085.1 Pseudomonadota bacterium
TGCCCCCGTGCCGATTGCCCCGGCCTTGCCGCTATTTGCGAGCGGACTGTCCGCGCTCATGGGCTTCGCGTGGCGTGCGCGCGGTGCGCACCGGGCCTGATCGACGGTCTGTTGGGGCCTGGGGGGCGGGTGGCTTGCTTTACCAGTAAAAAAATCACAAGGGGATGGAAGACCAGATTCGATGCTCGAAAGGAAAAATTGGTCTACCCGTGCCTGCTTGCTCATGATTAGTGCATGGTCGGTACAGAAGGGGAGGTCACTTTGAAAACAGAAACGTCGATTGTGAGAAAGGCGATGATTGCGGTGGGACTGGCAACAGTGATGACGGCTTCCGCGCAAACGGCGCATGCCAGTCTGCTTAATTTCAGCGGAAGCTCGTCCGTCAACGTGAGCGGATTCTACGTCTGGCCGGCTGTGAGCGGGGACACCAGCCTTTTTAATGTCACGAATAGCGGTGGCATCGGTCAAACGGCCTCGGCAAGCGACAACGCGTTGACTCCGGCGTCTGTGCCGAGCGGTTCCGTCGAGGCTCAGGGGCAGGCAGCATTTTCCGGCGGAGTCCTGAAAGCGATTGCCAGCACGGCCGCAACATCCGGAGATCCGAATCTCTATACCGAAGCCGATGCGACGTCCAATGCGAATTTCAACGACGAGTTCATGCTGCAGTCCGCATCCCTGGCGCCAGGAACCGATGTCACCATCGGCGAGTCGATACAGCTCAATGATGCGATTTCGAGCGTCTCGAATACCGGGGGTGCCTGTGGCTCGGGATCAGCCGTGGGCGGCATCACTCTCACGGGGTTCGGTCTTTCAGTAAGTGACTTCGGCTGCGGGGCGTCGCCTGCGGCAAGCCAGAGTACCACTGCCACGGTGCCGATCGGTTCCATACAGGAAGTCTTCGGAAGTCTGAGCGTCTATTCCAACTCTTTTGCCGAATCGAGCCAGGATTTCGGGACCAGTTCGTCGAATACCGCAAATGCGTTCGATACCGGCAGCTTTTTCATCTCACTTCCGGCTGGCGTCACCCTGGTGAGCGGCAGCGGCGCGACCTATGCGCCGACTCCGGTACCGGTTCCTTCATCGTTTCTGCTGCTGGCTGCAGGCTTGACTGGCTTGGTGGGTGTGCTGCATCGGCGCAAGCCACCGGCGGCACGTGTTTGAGGGTAACCACGGAGGTTGCGATGTTGTCCATCGCGGCACATTCGGTCGGTTCCGATCTGCGGTCCCGTTGCCGCTGGGAGAGAAGTGTCTGTCACGGTGACCGGGCCAAAAGCCCGCTGCTGACAAAGTAGCGGTGTTCGGAACTCGGTTGTTGTCATTCTATTGCGGCGGACAAGGTGGACGCATCCGGCTTGTGCATCGACTTTCCGATCAGCAGTACCATCGGAAGCATGGCGACGAAGCTCAGGGAGATGAGCTTGAACGCGTCGACGAGGCCGAGCATCTGTGACTGGCGGGCGAGTGTGTGCGCCAACACGGCTGATGAAGCCGGATCGCCGGCAGGGAGGTTGAGCCCTTTGAGGTAGGCTGGCAGCGCGGGGTTGAAGACAGTGATCATTCCCCCGAGCTGGTTCCAGGCGACCTGCGTGTACCGGGTCATGACGGTCGTGGCAATCGAAATTCCGACCGAGGAGCCGATTGTGCGCATGAGGCTGTAGACACCGGCAGCCTCAGCCGACTGTTCTCTCGGCAGTGTCGAGAATGCCACGGTGGATAGCGGCACGAAGATCATCCCCAGGCCCAGACCCTGCACGACGATCGGCCATACCAGCCACCATCTGTCGACCTGGAGGTTGTACAGGGTCATGGCGTGGGATCCGATGACCGACAAAATGATGCCGAAGGCGATCAGGCTGCGGGGTCCGATGCGGCTGATGAGTTTTCCGACGAGTATCATGCCGATCATGCTGGCGATGCCGCGCGGTGCCATGACCAGGCCGGTTGTGGATGCCGGGTAGTTGAGCAGGGTTTCGAGCATCATCGGTTGCAGTACCATCGCTCCATACATGCCAAGGCCGAAGACGGCGAGCAGCAGGCTGGCGGTGGCGAAGTTGCGGTCGCGGAAGATGTGCGGATCGAACAGCGCTTTACGCGGTTGCGTGATTCCATGGTACAGGAATCCCGCAAAGCCTACGGTGCTAAGCGCTGCGGCAGCGCGTATCGCCCAGGATCCAAACCAGTCGTCCTGGGTGCCGCGGTCCAGGACGAACTGAAGCCCACCGACCGCCAGAGCAATCAGAGCGAAACCCAGCCAGTCCATGCGTCGTTCGCGCCGCGGGGTGTCCGGCACCATGCGCCAGGTAAGGAACAGCGACAGGATCCCTACCGGCAGATTGATGTAGAACGTCCAGCGCCAGTTGATGGCCTCGGTGATGTAGCCGCCCAGCGTCGGTCCGAGGATCGGACCGACCATGACGCCTATACCCCAGATTGCCATTGCCCGGCCCCGTTCCTCCTGGGGGAAGGTCTGGACCATGACCGACTGGGACATCGGCACCAGTGCGGCGCCGAATACACCCTGCATCAGCCGGAACACCACGATTTCGGCCAGGTTGGTGGAGATTCCGCACAGGGCTGACGCCAGCACGAATCCGAAAATGCTGACGAGAAGGAAGTTCTTCTGGCCGAACCGGTCGGCGAAGTACCCGGTCAAGGGCATGAACACGCCGGACGCTACCAGGTAGCTTGTCAGCACCCAGCCGATCTGGTCCGAGGTGGCGCCAAGCTGCCCCTGCATGTGCGGCAGCGCGACGTTGACGATGGTCGTGTCGAGCGCCTGCAGCACGGTCGCTGACATGACCGCTACCGAAATCAGAAAGCGGTGGGGGGATCCGTTTGAGGCAGGATCCGCCGTACCGCTGGTCACGGATGCGATTCCTTGGGGGGCGGGGGCGGCACGGACTCTGCCGTGTCGATGGTCACCTCGGCACTCGTTCCGACCCGCAGCGGATGTTTCGGATCGGGATTGAGCACGGCGACCCGGACCGGCACCCGCTGCGTGACCTTGACCCAGTTGCCGGTCGCATTTTCCGGAGGTAGCAGGGAGAACGCGGTGCCGGCTGCACCGCTGATGTGTTCCACGCGTCCGCGGAAGGAATGGCCCGGATACATGTCAACGGAAATATCGGCCGGCTGTCCAGGACGAATGCGCCCGATCTCGGTTTCCTTGAAGTTGGCGTTGATCCAGTATTCCCGACCGCACACCAGCGTGAACAGCGGGGCGCCGTTCTGCACCACATCGCCGGGACGTAACGACAGCTTTGCGATCCGGCCGCTGCAGGCGGCCGAGACATGGGTGTGGCTGAGGTCAAGGAGGGCCTGCGCAACTGCCGCTGCCGCCTCGCGCACCCGTTCGTTCTGCGCACCTGAGCCTCCCAGCATCATCTGCGCCTGGCGCAGTTTGGCGCGGGCGAGATTCATCTGCGCTTTGGCACCGTGCACGGCAGCCTCGGCGTTGTCGTATGCCTGCGCCGAAACGAACCCCCTGTCGCGCAGGCGCCGTATACGATTGGCGGTGACTTCCGCATTGGCCAGCAGCACGCGGCGGTCGGCGAGCGCCGCTTCGGCGGCCACCACTGCCGCCGAGTCGGCCGACACCGTCTGATGCGCGAGCGCCAGGCGTGCCTGCGCCCGGGCAAGTGCGATGCGGAAGGACGCCGGATCGATCGTGAACAGCGGTTCGCCGCGCCGGACGGGCTGCTGGTTGGTTACGAAGACGCGCATGACCGGGCCGCTGACCTGCGCCGCGACCTGTACCACATGGGCGTCGACATAGGCATCATCGGTGCTCGGATAGATTTCGGAGTGGTGCCAATAGGCGTAGACGGCGCCGATCAGTCCGGCCGCAATGAGCACAGAGATCGCCCACTTCCATCTGATCAGGAGTTGCATGTTTGGGATCCACGGTCTGATGCGCTGATGGGGGCGGCTGGACGGGCAGGCCTCATAGAGTTTCGGCCTTTTTCTTGATCCGCCTCAGCACCTCGGCGCACTGATTGAGTTCGGGTTCGGACATGCCGGCAAGCAGTTCACGGCGCAGGTGCGCCGCCACGCTCTTGATCTGTCGGATCACCTCGTGGGATTTGTCGGTCAGATGTACCGTCTTGCTGCGGCGATCCTCGGCCGATTCCCGCCGCTCGAGCCAGCCGTCACGTGCCATGCGGTCGAGCAGTCCCACCAGGGTCGGACCCTCGATCCCGATGCGGCCGGCGAGCTCCTTCTGGATCATGGCATCCCCCCCATGCGACAGGTGCAGCAGCACCAGCCATTTGGCCTGGCTCAGGCCGAGGGGTTTGAGGCGTTGGTCGAGGCGGGCGCGCCAGGCGCGTGCCGTCTCTCCAAGCAGAACAGGAAATTCTTCGATATCGGGCATGGACAAATACGCAGGCTAATAATTAGCATACGAAACAATTTTAAGCCGCCTGCGGTGTCCTGGCAAGCTCCAATTGCGTCGCCGGTATCGCGAGCCAGGGTGAACAGTGCGGGGAAAGGCGCCCTGCGAGGGCGCGCGGCGGAAATGCCTAGGGTTCGTAGGCCAGGTTTGGAGCAAGCCATCGCTCGATTTCCGTGACCGACATGCGCTTGCGCCGGGCGTAGTCTTCCACCTGGTCCCGGCCGATCTTGCCGACGGCAAAGTACTGGCTCGCCGGATGCGAGAAATAGAAGCCGCTGACGGCCGCCGCCGGCCACATGGCGTAACTGTCGGTCAGGCGCACGCCGGCGTTGTGGGTCGCGTTCACGAGCCGGAACAACGATTCCTTTTCCGTATGATCCGGGCAGGCGGGATAGCCGGGTGCCGGCCGGATGCCCCGGTACCCCTCCTTGATCAACTCATCATTGCGCAGGTTTTCATCCGCCGCGTACCCCCAGAACTCCTTGCGCGCGCGCTCGTGCAGACGCTCGGCAAACGCCTCGGCAAGGCGGTCGGCGAGCGCCTTGACCATGATGGCGCTGTAATCGTCATGGTCATCCTGGTATTGCCGGACGAGTTCGTCAACGCCGATGCCGGTGGTCACCACGAAGGCGCCCAGATAGTCCCGGAGCCCCGTTTCCCTGGGTGCGATAAAGTCGGCAAGCGCGCGGTTGGGCCGGCCAGGCGGCTTTTCATCCTGTTGACGCAGGGTATGTATGGTCGCCAGCACCTCGCTGCGGGTTTCATCGGTGTAGATCTCGATGTCATCCTGGTCGATGCTGTTGGCCGGAAACAGGCCGATTACCGCGCTGGCGCGCAGCAGTCTGCCGGACACGATGCTGGCCAGCATGCGTTCGGCGTCCCGGAAAAGCTTGGTCGCTTCGCCACCGCTTTTCTGGTCTGCCAGGATCGCCGGATAGTGTCCATGCATCTCCCAGGTCTGGAAGAATGGCGTCCAATCGATGTAGGCGCTGAGCTCTTCGAGCGGATAGTCATCGAACACGGTGATTCCGGGCATCTGCGGCTGCGGCGGGACGTAGTCGGCCCAGGGAAGCACGGCCTTGTTGCGGCGCGCCTCGTCGATCGCGAGCATGCGCACCCTGGATTCCTTGCCCTTGTGGCGCTCGCGAACCTGCGCGTAGTCATTGGCGGTGGCGAGCACGAACTCGTCACGAAGTTCGGTGCTGAGCAGGTTCGAGACCACCGACACTCCGCGTGAGGCGTCTTTCACCCAAACGGTCGGCCCGCTGTAGTGCGGCGCGATCTTGACCGCCGTGTGCACGCGCGAGGTGGTCGCCCCCCCAATGAGCAGCGGTATGCTGAAGCCTTCGCGCTGCATTTCCTTCGCCACGTACGTCATTTCTTCTAAAGATGGCGTGATCAGCCCTGACAGGCCGATAACGTCGACCTTTTCGCGGCGCGCTGCCTCCAGGATCCGGTCGGGCGGCACCATCACGCCGAGGTCTATGACCTCGTAGTTGTTGCACGCCAGCACCACGCCCACGATGTTCTTGCCGATGTCGTGCACGTCTCCTTTGACTGTGGCCATGAGTACCCGGCCGTTCGCACGGCTGTCGGCGGTCTTTTCCGCCTCGATGTAGGGGATCAGGTGGGCCACGGCCTTCTTCATGACGCGAGCGCTCTTGACCACCTGGGGCAGAAACATCTTGCCGGCGCCGAACAGGTCACCGACCACGTTCATTCCGTCCATCAACGGGCCTTCGATGACCTGGATCGGCCGCGCGTACCGGGTTCGTGCCTCTTCGACATCCTGCTCGATGTAATCGGTGATGCCTTTTACCAGCGCATGCGCCAGGCGTTCCTGCACCGGAGCCTTGCGCCAGGCGAGGTCTTCTTCCCGGACCTGCCCCCCCGCGTCGCCGGAGTAGATGCCGTGGATCTGCAGGAGGCGTTCGGTGGCATCCGGGCGGCGGTTGAGAATCACGTCTTCCACACGTTCAAGCAGGTCCTTCGGAATCTCCTCATATACCGCAAGCTGGCCGGCATTGACGATACCCATGTTCATGCCGGCACGGATCGCGTGATACAGAAACACGGCATGAATCGCCTCGCGCACGGCATTGTTGCCGCGGAAGGAGAACGATACGTTGCTGACGCCGCCGCTGACCAGTGCGTGCGGGAGGGTGCGGCGGATTTCGCGTGTCGCCTCGATGAAGTCCACGGCATAGTTACTGTGTTCTTCGATACCGGTGGCCACGGCGAAGATGTTCGGATCGAAAATGATGTCCTGCGGCGGGAAACCGACTTCCTCCGTGAGGATGCGGTAGCAGCGTGCGCATATCTGTACCTTGCGCTCCCGGGTGTCGGCCTGCCCCTGTTCGTCGAAAGCCATCACCACCACCGCCGCGCCATAGCGCCGGACCTTGCGCGCCTCGGCAATGAATTTTTCCTCGCCCTCCTTGAGGCTGATCGAATTCACCACCGGCTTGCCCTGTATGCGTTTGAGTCCGACCTCGATCACCGACGGTTTGGAGGAATCGATCATTACCGGTACGCGGCTGATGTCGGGCTCGGAGGCGATCAGGTTGAGAAACAGGCCCATGGCGTGCTCGCCGTCGAGCATCGCCTCGTCCATATTGATGTCGATCATCTGTGCCCCGTTTTCGACCTGCTGCCGGGCCACTTCGACGGCCTTGTCGTACTCCTCGTTGAGGATGAGCCGTTTGAACGCGGCCGAACCTGTCACGTTCGTGCGCTCGCCGACGTTGACGAACAGCGACTGCGGACCGATGTTCAGAGGCTCGAGCCCGGAGAGGCGGCATTGCGGCTCGATGTCGGGAATGGCGCGCGGCGCGATGCCGCGCACTGCCTCGACGATCGCGCGGATGTGTGCGGGAGTAGTTCCGCAGCAGCCGCCGACTATGTTGAGCAGGCCGGCCTGCGCGAACTCCTTGAGCACGGAGGCCATGTACTCCGGCGTGTCGTCGTATTCGCCGAACTCGTTGGGCAGACCGGCGTTCGGGTGTGTGCTGACGCAGGTATCGGCAACGCGCGACAGCTCCGCCACATATTGGCGCAGCTGGGTTGCACCAAGAGCGCAGTTCAGGCCCACGCTGAGCGGCCGGACATGCGACACCGAATTCCAGAACGCTTCGGTGGTCTGCCCGGAAAGCGTGCGGCCGCTGGCATCGGTGATGGTGCCCGATATCATGACGGGAACGCGCAGCCCGGTCTGCTCGAAGTAGCGGTCTATGGCGTAAAGCGCTGCCTTGCAATTGAGCGTATCGAACACCGTCTCGACCAGCAGCAGATCGGCGCCTCCGTCCAGCAGGCCGCGCGCAGCCTCGGCGTACGCCGTGACCAGTTCGTCGAACGTTATGTTGCGGAAGCCGGGGTTGTTTACGTCTGGCGAAATCGAGGCGGTGCGGTTGGTCGGACCCAGTACCCCGGCGACGTAGCGCGCGCGCGTATCCCGGGTCTCGAATTCGTCGGCTACCGAACGCGCAATGCGTGCTCCTTCACGGTTCAGTTCGTATACCAGATCCTGCATGTGGTAGTCCGCCATCGAGATGGATGTGGAGTTGAACGTGTTGGTCTCGAGGATGTCTGCACCGGCGGTGAGGTAGGCGGCGTGGATATCGTGAATTATGTGTGGCTGGGTGAGCGTAAGAAGATCGTTGTTGCCCTTTACGTCACCGGCATGGCGGGCGAAGCGGTCCCCGCGGTAATCGGCCTCACCCAGCCGGTACTGCTGAATCATGGTGCCCATGGCGCCGTCGAGAATCAGAATTCTTTCGCCGAGCAGCGTGCCGAGTTGCGCGAGGCGCTGGGAGCGGGCTTGACCGATCTGTGCTGCAATGGAGGCCATTTTTTTTGGGAAGGGCTGTGGAATGGCGCCCAAGTTTAGCGAAAAGCCGCGCAAATTGCTTCCGGAAGCTGCGCCCGGGCACGGTCGATTGCCGGCGGCCAGGTAATGGGCCTACACTGCCGAGGGTCAAGCGCGGTGTCCGCAGAGTGCGGGGTGCAGCCATGATATTTCGCGACCGGGACGATGCAGCGCATCAGCTGGTGCGGCATCTGGTCCGATACCAGGGACAGAATCCGCTGGTGCTTGCGATCCCCCGCGGAGCGGTGCCGATGGGCCGCGTGATCGCCGACGTGCTGGGCGGTGAACTTGACGTGGTGCTGGTGCGCAAGATCGGCGCGCCGTACAACCCCGAGCTTGCGGTCGGTTCGGTGGACGAGGAGGGCCGGACCTACATCGCCGACTATGCACGCAGCGCCGGAGCATCCGGGGAGTACCTGGAAGCACAGCGGCAGAAGGAACTTGCGGTGATGCGCGCCCGGCGTGCGCAGTATACGCCGGTGCGACCGCCTATCGATCCCGCGCACCGGGTGGTGATCGTGGTTGACGACGGACTGGCCACGGGAGCGACCATGATTTCGGCGCTGCGTTCGGTGCGTGCCAGACAGCCGCAGCGGCTGATCGCGGCAGTGCCTGTATCTCCTCCCGGCACCTTGAACAGGGTGCAGGCGCTGGCCGACGAGGTTGTATGTCTGGATGCACCCGAGTACTTTTCCGCGGTCGGTCAGTTCTATCGCGATTTTCCCCAGGTTGAGGACGCCGAAGTCATCGCCGTACTGGCTGCGCCGGCTCAGCCGGCAGGCGGCGGCTCCCCGGGACAGACCCCGTAGCGGCGCCGGCCGGACACCGCTTGCAGGACGGACATGCCGTATGTCTCTTTCGAATCTGAAACATGCGCCCCAGGTCATGTCGGTCATGACGCCGTTTCCCTATTCGATCGCAATAGAAGAGTCGGTCAGGACGGCGCGCGACATGATGGAACGCCACGCCATCAGGCATCTTCCGGTGAAGGATCAGGGAACGCTGGTGGGCGTGATCAGTGATCGCGATGTCTCGCTGGCCATGGGAACCGGCGTGCACTTTCCATCGGCGCAGGCACTGCAGGTGCGAGCAGTCTATTTACCGCAGGCGTACGTTGTGGACGTCGGTGAGCGCCTCGACTGCGTGCTGCTGCACATGGCCCAGCAGCACATCGGCTCGGCGCTGGTAGTGAAGGAAGGCCGGCTGGCGGGAATTTTCACGATGACCGATGCATGCCGCCTGCTGGGCCAGTTGCTGCGCGACAGGTTTCCCGTTTCGACCGACGATGATCCCGATGTCGCCTGACGTCCCTGTGGCCCGGATTCAGCTGTGGCTGCAGGCCGGCCCCAGGTACCGTCCGAACCATTGTGCGGCCAGTGCTGCCACCTGCGCCAGGGTTCCGGGCTCCTCGAACAGGTGGGTGGCACCGGGGACCATTTCGAGCGCGCGCTCGCAATCCATGAGTGCGTATGCCCGGCGGTTGAGCGAGATGACCTCTTCGTCGCGTCCGCCCACGATCAGCAATGTCGGTGCCCGCACCTCGCGCAAGGTGTCGGGCCCGGCCAGGTCGGGCCGGCCTCCCCGCGACACCACCGCCGCGATGCGGTTATCCTGCGCCGTCGCCGCCTGCAGCGCTGCTGCCGCGCCTGTGCTGGCACCGAAATAGCCGATTGCAAGCTGCGTGCTGCCCGGGTGCTCGCGCAGCCAGCGGGTGGCGGCCAGAAGTCGGCGGGTGAGCAGCGGAATGTCGAATCGCGCCGCGTAAACGAGGTCTTCGGACTGCGAAAGAAGGTCGATCAGAAGGGTGGCGAGGCCGGCTTTCTGGAGCGCCTCCGCAACGTAGTTGTTGCGCGGGCTGTGACGGCTGCTTCCGCTGCCGTGCGCGAACAACACGGCGCCGAGCGCGGCTTCCGGAATGGCGAGCGCACCTTCCAGCTCGACGCCGTCGGCTGCGACGTGAACCAGTGTTTCCTGGGTTCGGGCGCGGGAATGCATGGCGTATGCCGGTAGCCTAGCCGCCGTGATGGATGGCCACCGGAATCCGGCGGTTGCCGAACCGGCGGCTGAACCTGCCGAAACGGCCGGCGACCGGCGTACCGCAGACGGGACAGCGCCCGGCGGGGTCCAGCTGGTAGCCGACGATGTCGTACCAGTCGCGCTCAATGAGCGGCAAGTGGCAGCCGGGGCAATAGGTTGTACCGCCGGCGAGGTCGTGCACGTTACCGGTGTAGACATAGTGCAGCCCGGCGCGCAGGGCGATATCGCGGGCGCGCCGCAGCGTACGTGGCGGAGTGGGCGGAACATCCATCATCCTGTAGTCCGGGTGGAAGGCGCTGAAGTGCAGCGGTACTTCCGGGCCGAGTGCATCGGCGATCCACGCACTGAGCGCCGTGAGTTCTTCGTCCGAGTCATTCTTTCCCGGAATCAGAAGCGTCGTGATCTCCAGCCATACACCGGTTTCATGGTGCAGATACTGCAGCGTGTCGAGCACCGGCTGCAAATGTGCGCCGGTGAGCTTGAAGTAAAAATCATCGCTGAACGCTTTGAGGTCGACGTTGGCGGCGTCGATCCTGGCAAAGAAATCGCGGCGCGGTTCGGGGTGTACGTAGCCGGCAGTCACCGCCACGGTGTGGATGCCGCGGGCATGGCAGGCATCGGCCACGTCCATCGCGTATTCGGCGAATATGACCGGATCGTTATAGGTGAACGCGACGCTTTCGCAGCCAGCCTGCTGCGCGGCGACGGCGATCTCCTCGGCGGAGGCCTGGTCGGCGAGGCGGTCGGAATCGCGCGATTTGCTGATGTCCCAGTTCTGGCAGAACTTGCAGGCAAGGTTGCAGCCGGCGGTGCCGAAGGACAGGACGCTCGATCCGGGAAAGAAATGATTCAGCGGCTTTTTCTCGATCGGGTCGATGCAGAATCCCGATGAGCGTCCGTAGGTGGTCAGCACCATTCCATCGCCGATGCGCTGGCGCACGAAACATGCTCCACGCTGGCCGTCGTTCAGCCGGCAGTCGCGCGGGCACAGATCGCACTGGATGCGGCCGTCCGCGAGCCGGTGCCAGTAGCGGGCGGGGTAGGCGGCGCTCATGGGGCTGTTCCGCCGCGGCGGGCAGGGGCCTCGCTCCACTTCTGCACCGTGTAGCGTGAAAGCCGCACCGAGTGGTGCCAGAAATCCGCAGGCAGGCCGGCCTTGCGCTTCAGATGGAACAGGAACTGGTCGGGTTCCGGCAGCTGTTCCCACACCTGTGGCAGGAAGGTAGCACGGGCGCGGCCGAATTCCAGCACCACTCCGTCTATGCCCGGGCGCAGTATCGTCCGCGCGTGCTTTTCATCGGTCGCCACCAGAGGCTCGGCGGCAGAGAGCAGCGATATCTCGATCGCCGTGTCCGGGTATTCGTGCCGGGTGAGCGGCGCGAAGCGCGGATCACGGAACGCCGCCGCTTTGGCGTTGTTTTCGACATCGGTACGCAGCGCGCGCGTCGCCTCAAGGCTGCCGATGCAACCGCGCAGTTCCCCGTGGTGCGTGAGGGTCACGAACGTGGCTCCTGGCATCGACAGCTGCGGCGCCTCCTCGTATGCCCGGCACGCTTCATCCAGGGCAGTGGCGATGGTGTTGCGCGCAACGATCAGCAGCGCTGTGCCGAGCGTGTCAGTCATGGAGTGGCTCCTCGAAGGCCATAGCCGCGTAGCCGACAACCTCTCCGCGCCCGCCCGCCGTGTCTCCGGAATTGCGCAGGTCGAGCAGCTGCGGACGCAGCCGGTGTGTGCGGGCCGCCAGGATCAGCCCCCTGACGGAGGCGCTGCCGCAGGCCTCGGCGTCGCCGACGGGCTCACCGTCGAGTGCGAGGATTGCCTCGACCGTGCGGCCGTCCGTCTCGCGTGCTGCTTCATAAGGAAGGTAATGGGACAGGTCAGTGCTGACCACGATCAGCGTTTCCGGACCGCCCCACAGAATCTCGATCACCTCGGCCACCTCGGACGGAGTCACAGCGCCGACCGCGAGCGGGAGGATCCGGAACGCCTTCAGTACTTGCTGCAGAAAAGGGAGCTGCACTTCGAGGGAATGTTCACGCGCATGCGCCGGCTCGCTCACCGTCACCTGCGGCAGGTGCATGATCGCCGAGGCGGCGTCCTGATCGACGTCGATGGCACCGAGAGGTGTGGTGAAACGTTCCGCTCCCGGCAGCGCCAGACCGCGCACAGGCAGGCGGTGCGCCGGCCCCAGCAAAATGACACGTTTGATGCCGGCAGAGCGCCCCCGCAGGCCGGCATAGGCGCTCGCTGCCACCGCGCCGGAGTACACATAGCCGGCGTGCGGGACAATGATCGCCTTGGGTAACGGTCCGCCGCCGGCAGATGCGGCGGCCTCCGACAGCAGATGATCCACCATGCGCACCAGTGCGACCCGTTCCCCGGGGTAGAAGCTGCCGCTCACGGCTGCCGGACGGACTCGGGACATGATCAAGCTGCCTCGCTGACGGCTATGTTGTCCTCGTTAGATAAGGGCAGCCGGGCCGTTATCAAGTCCCTGCCGGTGCCCCGGGGCACGTCCGCAACCGGCACGCACCGGATACGGGCGCCGCTCAATTATGTTCAGGCGGCACTTCGCGTGGCAGACGCTGGTCATCGATCGCGACATAGGTCAGCGTGGCTTCCGTCACCTTGACGCATTCCCCGGCCCATTCCCCTTTGTGCCGCGCGCGCTCGGCATAGACCACCACGTCCACGGTTATGGAGCTGCGGCCGACCCTTACCACCTCGGCGTAGAAACTCACCAGGTCGTTTACGAATACCGGTTTGCGGAACTGGAACGCGTTTACCGCGACGGTCACGATGCGGCCGCGCGCGCGCCGGCTTGCAACAACACTGCCGGCGATGTCGGCCTGAGCCATGATCCAGCCACCGAAGATGTCTCCGGCGGAATTGGTGTCGGAAGGCATCGGCACGACACGCAGGGTAGGGTGACGATCGGTCGGAAGGCTGTCTTCGCTCATGAGTCGATGTCCTGGCTACTGTATTCTGGCGCTGGCATGCGCGCGCAAACCGAGCCGCACGATACGCTGAATGAATTCCTCGTAGTTCATTCCGGCCCTGCGCGCCGAAAGTGTGCTGTCCTCGTCCCGCGCGATCCCGGGATTGGGGTTGGCTTCGAGCACATAGACCTGCCCGGCACCGTTCAGGCGCATGTCTATGCGTGCGTAGCCGCTCATTCCCAGGGCCCGGTAGATTCTCTTGCACAGCCAGCCGATGCGTTCGGTTGTCTCCGGCGCAAGGTCGGCGGCAAATTGATAGTCGATCCCCCAGCGCTCCCGGTACTTGCCGTCCCACTTTACCTTGTAGGTGGCCATGCGTGGAGCGCCTTCGATCGCATTGCGGAAGATCAGCTCACGCGCGGGCAGTACCTGCAGTTGCACGTTGCCGAGCACCGTGACGTAGATCTCGCGGCCGTCGATGTACTGCTCGGCAATGGCATCGTCCTGGATGCGCTCGTGGATGAACTGCACGCGCTCCTGCAGCTGGCGCTCGGTTTCTACGTAAGACGCCTGCGCAATGCCGAGAGAACCCTCCTCGGTGAGTGCCTTGACGATCACCGGGTACGGTACGCGGCGCATGGGTGGCGATTTGCGGCCGCGCGGGAAGACGCGGAAATCCGGAACCTGAATGCGGTGATAGGCGAGCAGCTTCTTGGAAAGCGCCTTGTCGCGTGCCAGCAGCAGGCCACGCGGATTGCACCCGGTGTAGGGAAGTTTCATCATCTCGAGAAAGCTCACCACATAGTAATCGAACGCCGCGATGCCGGCGAATTCCTCGAGCAGATTGAACGCGATATCCGGCTTCCATTGTTCTATGGTCGTGCGTATCGGCGCGAGGTCGTCGTAGACTCCCACCACGTGCACTTCGTGGCCGAGTTTCAGCAGAGCATGTTTGACGTCGTACTCGGTACGGAATTTCTCCATGCGCGGATCGTCTCTGGAATGCAGGTCGTCCGGAGGAACCAGGGAGTAATGGACGAGCATCATCACGCGGAGTTTCTTCATAGAGTAAGGCGCGAACTGCCAGCCCGCAGTGAGCCCATATAGAGCATGATCAGCGCCGAAACCAGCGGCAACTGCGCGCACCCGCCATCTGCAGGTGCGTGCAGGTCCAGTTCATCGGCAAGCTGGGCCATGTGCGTGAGTGTCAGGTTTACCCGGTAGCGTGGTGCCGCGGTCCATAGCGAGACCGCGACCAGAGCGTCCCGGCGGTGACGCCGGATGAAGCGCGCGGCGGGCTCGGTGCGCCGGGACCTGGCGGCAGGGAAGATCCGCTCCAGTTGCTGGCGGTGAAAGCGGGGGTAGGCGGCACCCAGCCGCTCCTGTTTCTGCTCGAAATACTGGCGCAGTGTCAGGCGTAGCGTGCTTACCGAGTCGACATGGCGCCGGTTGTGCAGCGCCTGCCGCTGCTGCCCGATCTCCTGCATCAGGGCGTCGACGTACTCGAGCTTGCGCAGTGCCGGCCAGCCGCGGTAGCGCTCGTGCCAGCCCGATCGCGGGTCCAGCCACACCGCGAACGTCTCTGCCCAGTCCTCGTGCGGATGGCTCTGCGCATACCAACCGTCGAGATTTATCACGTAGCTCCGGCTGTCGGGTCGCGGCAGGTAGCTCTCCGGATAGCTGCGGGCCGCGCGTCCGAAGCGCCGCCGCCACTCATGCCTCCGATGCAGGCGATATGCATTGGCCAGCGCATGCGCCGTCTCGTGGCGCATGAGTTTCTGGCACTCCTGCCTGCTTCCGCCCTCCAGCTCCAGCATCCAGCGCTTTTCTAGCTGTGCAAGGCGGGGATGTGCGAGGTAAAAGGGGATGGCAAACCCGGGCACGCCGTCCGGACTGAACCAGCAGTCCGACAGCCAGCAGTGCGGCCGGAATCGGATGCCGCGGCGGTCGAGTTCGCGGTATAGCACGGAGATCTGCTGTTCCAGCGGGCTGCGTGCGAGCGTCAGGCCGAGGTCGCAAAGGCGGGTATCAAGCAGGCGCTGCTCCGACCAGCCGGCCCAGCGAAAGACGGGTTTGCGCCGGTGCGCGGCGCCGCTACGCGACAGGGCGCTCGGGCTCATGAAGCGTGCGCGGTGCCGACACCGCGTCGCCGGGATTGAAGTCGCATGGACATGTGTCGGCGGCAGGCCGTCTCTCGGATAATTGCGTGTAACTATAATCCAAACCGTGTCCGAATGAATGTCGTTCCGCAAGGCGCCGCACCATGGTCTGGTGTGCGCGGCCACATGCGGTTATGGTTCAATCCTGCGCCGGCGGCGTCTGGGTGAGCGCTCCGGGGCGGGGTCGTTGCGCAGGTGCCGGCGTGTCCGAGTCAGGCAGTGCGCGCGGTCATTCCATTCCGGGACCTGATGTGCGGGCTCCGGCCCGGGCGCGCGGATCGATAGACGCGCCCCGAACTCTTGCGGGATCCGAGGATTCATTTGGGAACTGACAACGAAATGCGGCTGCCGGCGGCGCGCGCCGGGCGCGACCGCCTGCGCCGGATGCTGGCCGCAGTGCTGCTGGCCAGTGTGGCGGTGCCGGTACATGCCGCCCAGCGCCCGCTTTGGGAAATCGGTTTTGGCGTGGCTCCGCTCACCGTCCCGGACTACCGTGGGTCGGACGAGCAGCGCAACTATGTTCTGCCGCTGCCATACCTCGTGTATCGTGGCGACTTTGTGACTGTGAATCGCCATGGTGTAGCGGGACATGTGCTGAGAAACCGGCGTATTCGTCTCTCCGTAAGCCTGAATGCCGGAGTTCCAGTGAAAAGCAGCGGCAACGACGCGCGTGCCGGAATGCCGGATCTTTACCCGACCCTGGAAGCCGGACCGGTGCTCGATGTCTGCCTCGACCCGGTGTGCCGGCGCGAACCGACCTGGTCCTTCAGTCTGCCGGCACGCGCAGTGATCGCGACCGACCTGCGGCATACGCGCTATATCGGCTGGGTATTCAACCCGGCCATCAACTACGACACGCAACTCCTGCTGGGTGCGGGGCGCTGGAATTTCGGCGCGGCGCTCGGCCCGGTATTCGCGACCGCGCAGCAGAACGTGTACTACTACCAGGTCGACCCTGCCTATGTTACGCCCACGCGCCCGGCTTATGCGGCGCGCGGCGGCTATGGAGGGATGCGCATGACGATCGGGGTGAGCAGGCGGTTTCGCAGCACCTGGTTCGGCGCGTTCGTGCGCTATGACAACCTCTCCGGGGCGGTGTTCGAGAACAGTCCGCTGGTGCGTGTCCGCAACTCCTTCATGGCAGGTTTCGGGATCGCATGGATCTTCGCGCACTCCGCTGCCATGGTTCCGGTGCGCCCCTGAAACGGTGCGCCCGATCCGTTCCCGGTTATACGCGTCCCGTGCTGTCCGGCCTATGGATATCCGGGATCCCAGCCGCTAAACTCTGGCGATCGCATTGACCGCGCAGATGACCCCCGGAACGCATATGCATCAGCCACAGTCCCCCGAGGAGTATCTCGACCTCATCGAGCAGGCACAGTTCGAGGTCGAGGATCTGCTGCGTTGTGCCGAAGAAGAGGGCGACGGCCTTCAGGAGTTCGGCGCCCGCATTCCGATCTATCAGCAGCTCGGCGCGGCGCTCGGTCTGCTGCACGGCGAGGTGGCCGACGGCTCCCATGATTTCGGCAGTGGCGAGGATCTCGCCATCATGCCCGTGGTGCGCCAGTGGAAGGCCTACATACCGTTTCACGGGCTGCTCGAGACGCTCAATACCGTTCACAGGTCGGGTTTCTGACCGGTACGCATCTGTCGGGTCCCGGGTAAATCCGGTACCATGCGGCCATGTCCGGCAATACCTTCGGCAAGCTGTTCACGGTCACCACCTGCGGGGAGAGCCACGGGCCGGCCTATCTGTGCATCGTCGATGGCTGCCCCCCGGGCATGGCGCTCGGCGAGGCTGATCTGCAACGCGATCTGGACCGGCGCAAGCCGGGACAGTCGCGTCACACTACCCAGCGGCGCGAAGCCGATGAGGTGAAGATCCTTTCCGGCGTGTTCGAGGGGCGTACCACCGGAACGCCCATAGGGCTGATGATCCAGAACACGGATCAGCGCTCCCAGGACTATTCGAAGATTATGGATCGGTTCCGGCCCGGTCACGCGGACTACACCTACCAGCAGAAATACGGTTTTCGCGACTATCGCGGCGGCGGCCGCGCGTCGGCACGCGAGACCGCAATGCGTGTTGCCGCCGGCGCCATCGCCAAGAAATACCTGCACGAGCGCATCGGAATCAGCGTGCGCGGTTACCTGGCGGAGCTCGGGCCGATCCGCATGGAGCGGGTCGAGTGGGATGAGGTCGAGAACAATCCGTTTTTCTGTCCCGACCCGCAGAAAGTGCCGGAGCTGGAAGCGTACATGGATGCGCTGCGCAAGGAGGGAAACTCGATCGGCGCCCGTGTCAATGTCGTCGCTGGCAATGTGCCTGTCGGGCTGGGCGAGCCGGTGTTCGGACGGCTCGATGCCGACATTGCCGCGGCGCTCATGAGCATCAATGCCGTGAAGGGTGTCGAGATCGGGGCCGGATTCGCGAGCATCGGCCAGAAGGGCAGCGAGCATCGCGACGAGATGACGCCGCAGGGTTTTCTCAGCAACAATGCCGGCGGCATCCTCGGTGGAATATCCACCGGCCAGGACATCGTCGCGAGCCTTGCGCTCAAGGCTACCTCGAGCATACGTCTGCCTGGCCGGACGGTGAACCTCGCCGGCGATCCGGCAGAGGTGATCACCACCGGGCGTCACGATCCCTGCGTCGGGATCCGCGCCACTCCGATTGCCGAGGCCATGCTCGCCATTGTGCTGATGGATCATGTCCTGCGTCATCGCGCCCAGAATCTCGACGTGGTGCGGACCACGCCCGACATCCCCGGCAGTGCCTGACCGCCCGGGGCGGGATATGGCCAGGAGCCGGAAGCCGATGGAGCATGACGCCGTTGCGCAGAACTACGGGACCGGACAGGTGCTCGATCGCATCCAGGCCGGGCTGCAGCAGCTCGGCAAGGTTCCCGGTTCGGTCACGATCGAGGATCTCGCCGCGGTCGATGAATTCCACATAGGAGGGCGTCAGGCGTCGGAAGACCTCCTCGCACAGCTGGAACTGTCGGCCGCAGACCGGGTGCTGGACATTGGTTGTGGCCTCGGGGGAACGGCGCGCCTGCTGGCAAGCCGTTACCGCTGCCGGGTGAGCGGCGTTGACCGGACCGCCGAGTACGTGGCGACCGCCAGAGCGCTGTGCGCGTGGACGGGGCTTTCCGGGCAGATCGAGTTTTGCCAGGCAGATGCGTGCCGCCTGCCGTTCGGGGCCGATGTGTTCGATGCCGCCTGCATGCTGCATGTCGGCATGAACATCGATGACAAGGCCGCCCTGTGGTCCGAGGTGCACCGGGTGCTGCGTTCCGGGGCGCGGTTCGGGATCTACGATGTGATGCGTATCGCCGACGGAGCGCTGGCGTATCCCGTTCCGTGGGCGGCCGATGCCGCTGCAAGCCATCTGCATTCCCCGCAAGCCTACAGGCAGGCGCTGCAGGAGTGCGGCTTTTCCGTTGTTGCCGAGCGCAACCGGCGCGATTTCGCGCTCGCTTTCTTTAGCCAGGTGCGGGCGCAACTGGCCGCTGCCGGACCGCCCGCGCTGGGGTTGCATCTTCTTATGGGGGCGAGTACGGGAGCAAGAATGCAGAATATTATCAGCGGCGTTTCCGCGGGCCTCGTGGCGCCGGTCGAGTTCATTGTCCAGAAGCGCCGCTAGCTGCATTGCCGCATGACCGTTGAACGAGCGTGAGCGCAGTTCTTGTCCGGCCCGGGCTGCGCAGCAGCCGCTGTGCCGCCTCTGCGGCGTAGGGAGTACGACGCAGTGGTTCGACGCCCATTTAACCGATTCCACATCCAGCTGTGCGGATTCTATTTTTTTTACTTCGCGACGCTGGGTGGTCTGATCCCCTATCTGGGTCTGTACCTGCATTCCATCGGTTTCGGGCCAGGCGCCATCGGCAGCGTCATGGCGTTGCTCATGTCCTCGCGCATCGTGGCACCGCTGGTCTGGGGCTGGCTTGCCGACCACCGCGAGCGGCGCATGGTATTCGTGCGTCTCGCTTCTTTGCTCACGCTGGTTGCATTCTCGGGCATGTATCTGGCGCGGCAATTCTGGTGGATCGCCGCGGTGGTGTTCGTGTTCGGGTTCTTCTGGAACGCCTCGCTGCCGCTGCTCGAGGCCACCACCATGAGCCATACCGGTTCGGATCCCGGCGCCTACGGGCGGGTGAGGCTGTGGGGTTCGATCGGCTTCATCGCCAGTGTGCTGGTGCTCGGTGTTGTCATTGACCGGTACGGTGCCTGGTCGGTGCTGCCGGCGCTGTCGCTGCTGATGTCGGGAACAGGGCTGCTGGCGCTGAGTCTGCCCGAGGCTGAGCTGCGCGGCCGCATCGACCACCCCGGACCGCTGCGTCAGGCGCTGTTGCGTCGCGAAGTGTTCGCCTTCCTTCTGGCGTGTTTCCTGATGCAGGTCAGTCACGGACCGTACTATACGTTCTACTCGCTGTACCTGGCCGGACAGGGGTATCCGAAGAGCGTGATTGGCGCGCTTTGGGCGTTCGCAGTATTGTGCGAGATCGGCGTTTTTCTCTCGATGCGCCGGTTGCTGGCGCGCATCGCACTGCGCCCGGTGCTGCTTGCAAGCTTTGCGCTCGCCGTGCTGCGCTGGCTGCTGATCGGGTATTTTCCCGGACACCTGGCCATCCTGGTGTTCGCCCAGGCACTGCATGCGGCGACTTTCGGGGCGTTTCATGCCGCTGCGATGCAGATGATTCACCGATTCTTCACCGGACGCCATCAGCATCGCGGCCAGGCGATCTATGGCAGTGCAAGCATCGGATTGGGCGGGGCGGTGGGGAGTTTCTGGGCTGGACGCGCATGGACAGCCCTCGGTCCTACGGCAACCTTCACGCTGGCAGCACTTATTGCCGGCCTGGCGTTCCTGGTAGCGCTGCTGCTGCTGCGGCCGCAGACAACGCAGTGAGCGCCTGTGGCGCGGACCGTCGCGGGCGGATTCAGGCGAGCGATTTCACGCGCCGCCGCACCGCATCGAGCCTTATGAGTTCGCCGCGATGCCGGACGGGCGCCTCCCGCTGCGGAGCATCGGACGCAACCCTGGCGATGCGGGGCGCATCGAAGATCTTGGCGACGGCAGTGCACAGCTCCTCCATGAACCGGTACGCCTCGATATCGGTGCGGTTGGAGTCGAGCAAGCCGGCGCGGATGGGGCCGAGCGCCTCAAAGGTCGGTTGCGCCGTTACCGGGTCGGTGAGGCGGCGGCAGCCGTTGTGCTCATAGATTGCGCACACGATGCGGGCGGCAAGTTCGTAGTGCAGGGCGCTCGAATCGACAAGCGCCCGGATATTGGCAGCTGCCGGGTTCATCGGAAGCTGGTGCTGGCCGATGCGCGTTGTCAGCTGCTCGATGAGCTGCAGGAAATTCATCATTTGGTCGCTCGAATTGCCTCGATAATTGCCGAAGCCGCGTTCGACAGGGTGCGCGCCGCATGCGTCACCACCCCGAGTTCACGCACGATACGGATGCCTTCAATCTGGACCACTTTGAGGTCGCCGTCAATTAACGTATGGGGCAGTGCACTCCACCCCAGGCCGATCGACACGAGCATCTTGATCAGCTCCAGGTAATTCGTCTCAAGGCCGATGCGCAGATTCCGCCGCACGGGCGCAAGCGCTGCGAGAACGATTTCGCGGGTAGTGGCGCCCGGCACCGGCAGGATGATCGGATATTCGGCCAGCGCCTGCAGACGCAGATGTCTTGCGGCAGCGAGCGGATGGGCGGCAGCGACCACGATTTCGAGCGGATCCTCCCAGACCTTTTCCCGCCGCAGGCGCGCGTTCGAACCGCGCGGAAGCGTCACGACCGCCAGATCGAGATCGCCCTGTTCGACGGCGTGGCAGGCCGCTTCCGAGTCCATGAACCGCAGATCGAGCTGTACGTTCGGATGGGCAGTGTAGAACTGCCTAAGCGCGGGCGGCAGGCGGTGCAGGCCGACGTGATAGCTGGTCCCAAGCCGCAGCGGTCCGGCGATGTCCCGGGACAGGGCCGCGATACGGCGTTTGGCTTCCCCCACTCCGTCAAGAATCGTCCGCGCCTGCGGCAGCAGCGCAATGCCGGCCGGGGCCAGCTGGATCCTTCGGCCGACACGGTCGAAGAGTTTGGCGCCAAGCTCCGCTTCGAGCGCGGCAATGCGCTTGCTGATGGCCGGCTGGGTGATGAAGGCGCGCTCTGCGGCGCGTGAGAACGAGCCGCTTTCGGCCACGGCCAGGAAGGTTTGCAGGTCGTTTATATCCATAACTTTTGAGAATCGAAATCATGATAAATATGACTTTGCGTTATTTATAGCCGGATCCTAGAATAGACGCAAGATCCCGACAGACTTAACTGCCCCGAGCGTATGGCCATGAACGGAAAAACACTTTACGACAAACTTTGGGAAGCCCACGTGGTGCGCACAAACCCGGACGGCACCGCCTTGATCTATATCGACCGCCACCTCGTGCACGAGGTGACCAGTCCGCAGGCCTTTGAAGGACTGCGGCTGGCCGGCCGCAGTCTGTGGCGTGTCGATGCCAACCTCGCCACCGCCGATCACAATGTTCCGACGACCGGCCGGCGCCAGGGCATTGCTGACCCGGTGTCGCGCCTGCAGGTCGAGACGCTCGACCAGAACTGTCAGGATTTCGGGATCACTGAATTCGGGATGAACGACCCGCGTCAGGGTATCGTGCACGTCATCGGGCCGGAGCAGGGCGCCACGCTGCCCGGCATGACGGTGGTGTGCGGCGATTCCCACACTTCGACGCATGGGGCATTCGGCGCGCTTGCCTTCGGAATCGGGACTTCCGAGGTGGAGCATGTTCTGGCAACGCAATGCCTGTTGTTGAAGAAGTCGAAGAACATGCGCGTGTGCGTCGAAGGCGCGATCCCGTTCGGCGTCACCGCCAAGGACATCGTGCTTGCCATCGTCGGCCGCATCGGCACCGCTGGTGGCACCGGATATGCGATCGAATTTGCCGGCTCGGCGATCCGGTCGCTGTCCATGGAAGGCCGCATGACGGTCTGCAACATGGCGATTGAGGCGGGCGCGCGCGCGGGGATGATCGCGGTCGACGACAAGACCGTCGACTACCTGCGCGGCCGCCCGTACGCGCCGCCGCCGCAGTTGTGGGAACAGGCGCAGGTCGCCTGGCGCAGTTTTTACAGCGACGAGGGCGCGACGTTCGACCATGAAATCAGAATCGACGCCGGCGCGATCGTGCCCCAGGTCACCTGGGGCACATCACCGGAGATGGTCGTGGGAATCGATGGCCGGGTACCCGATCCCTTGCGCGAACAGGACGCCACACGGCGCGCGAGCATGCGCGGCGCGCTCGAGTACATGAACCTCGTGCCGGGAACGGCGATCCAGGATATCGCGATCGACAAGGTGTTCATCGGTTCTTGCACCAACTCACGCATCGAAGACCTGCGCGCCGCCGCTGCGGTGGTCCGGGGCAAACGCCTTGCGCACAATGTCAAGCTTGCGATGGTGGTCCCGGGATCCGGTCTGATCAAGACCCAGGCCGAAAGCGAGGGGCTCGATAAGGTATTCACCGCGGCCGGGTTCGAATGGCGCGAGCCGGGCTGCTCCATGTGCCTGGCCATGAACGCCGACCGCCTGGAGCCGGGCGAGCGCTGCGCTTCCACATCGAACCGCAATTTCGAGGGACGCCAGGGTGCCGGCGGACGCACGCATCTTGTCAGTCCGGCCATGGCCGCGGCGGCGGGAATCGCCGGACATTTCGTCGACGTGCGCAGCTGGCGTTGACTGCCGACGGGCTTTCACTGGCAATCCCGGCGGCATTAGCCGCCCCGCACAAACCAGAACGTGGAGTCATCATGCAGAAATTCACGACATTGACCGGTATAGCGGCGCCCATGGACCGGGCAAACGTGGACACCGATGCAATCATTCCGAAACAGTACCTGAAGTCGATCAAGCGCAGCGGGTTCGGTCCGAACCTGTTTGATTCCTGGCGGTATCTCGATGAGGGCGAACCCGGGATGGATCATGGCCGGCGCCGGCTCAACCCCGACTTCGTGCTGAACCAGCCGCGCTATGCCGGCGCCAGCATCCTGCTGGCGCGTGCCAACTTCGGTTGCGGTTCCTCGCGTGAACACGCTCCCTGGGCTCTGATGGATTACGGCTTCCGCGTCATCATTGCCCCGAGCTATGCGGACATCTTCTACCAGAACAGCCTGAAGAACGGCCTGTTGCCCGTTGTCCTGGAAGAAGCAGCGGTACAGCAGCTGTTCGAGGGTGTGTACGCGCAGGAGGGTTACCGGCTCAGCGTCGATCTCGACAGGCAGACGATCACCACGCCTTCCGGCCAGGTCATTCACTTCGATATCGATCCGTTCCGCAAACATTGCCTCGTCAATGGTCTGGATGACATCGGCTTGACCCTGAAGCATGTCGATGATATCCGGGCATACGAGGCAAGACGGCACAAGGAAGCCCCCTGGCTGTTTCGATAGGTGCGGTCGCTGCGGCCCGCGGGAAAGCCGGGACTGGGATCCCCGGACCATGCGCAGATGCCGAATCGACCAGACAAGCCGGATTCGGCCGGACTGGCAAGGCAGGCCCCGGGTCTGATGGAACCATTAATCGCATTTTCTGACGGAGTGGATCGATGAGTCACAAGGTACTGGTGCTTCCGGGAGACGGTATTGGCCCGGAGATCATGGCAGAGGCAGTGAAAGTGCTGGAGTCGCTGCGCTCCGATGGCCTGGAGATCGAGATCGAGCACGGACTCGTCGGCGGCGCGGCCTACGATGCTGTCGGTACGCCGCTGCCCGAAGAGACGCTGCGCCTGGCGCGTGCGGCCGACGCGGTGCTGCTTGGTGCCGTCGGAGGTCCCAAATGGGAGTCATTGGACATCGCGCTGCGGCCGGAAAAGGGACTGCTGGGTCTGCGCTCGGAACTGGGGCTGTTCGCAAACCTGCGTCCGGCGCTGCTCTATCCGCAGCTGGTTTCGGCCTCCAGCCTGAAGGCCGAAGTGGTCTCGGGGTTGGACCTGATGATCGTTCGCGAGCTTACCGGTGGCATCTACTTTGGTCAGCCGCGCGGCATTCGGATGCGTGCCGATGGCCAGCGCGAGGGCTTCAACACGCTTATCTACAGTGAATCGGAGATCAGACGCATCGCACGGGTGGCGTTCGAAACCGCGATGAAGCGCGGCCGGCGCGTATGCTCGGTTGACAAGGCCAATGTGCTCGAGTGCACCGAGCTGTGGCGGGAAGTCGTCAGTGCGGTGGCCAAGGATTACCCGCAGGTCAGCCTAACGCATATGTACGTGGACAATGCGGCGATGCAGCTGGTGCGTGCGCCGAAGCAGTTCGATGTCATTGTGACGACCAACATGTTCGGAGACATCCTTTCCGACGAGGCGGCGATGCTGACCGGATCGATCGGCATGCTTCCTTCGGCATCCCTTGATGCGGCGAACAAGGGGATGTACGAGCCAATCCATGGGTCCGCACCTGATATTGCCGGCAAGGGAATCGCGAACCCCCTGGGTACGGTCCTGTCTGTGGCGATGCTGCTGCGCTACACTCTGGACCGGCCGGACCTGGCGCTGCGCGTTGAGCACGCCGTCGCGGCGGCGCTGGACCAGGGGCTGCGTACCACCGACATATACACCGACGGCTGCTCGCGCGTCGGTACCGCGCAGATGGGCGCGGCCGTGGTGGAGGTATTGCGCCGGTAAGGCGCGCACGGTGCCGGTGTTTCTGCACCGGGCGGATTCCCGGAGGGCCGGGGTTGGATTGTCGGAGTAGCAGTTCAGTGAGCAGAGGCGACTTAATGAAGCGGGTAGGGTTTGTCGGGTGGCGTGGCATGGTTGGCTCGGTACTGATGCAGCGAATGCGCGCCGAAGGCGATTTCGCGCTGATCGAGCCGGTATTTTTCACGACGTCCCAGATCGGCGGGGCGGGTCCGGCCATAGGAAAAGAGGTTCCGCCGCTCAAGGACGCCCGTGATATCGCCGCACTCAGGTCCATGGACATCGTCATCTCCTGCCAGGGCGGCGACTACACTGGAGAGGTTTTTCCCGGACTGCGTGCAGCGGGCTGGAAGGGATACTGGATCGATGCCGCATCCACGCTGCGCATGGACCGGGAGAGCGTGATCGTCCTCGATCCCGTCAATCACGAGGTGATCGGCGCGGCACTCGACCGTGGCATGCGCAACTATATCGGCGGCAACTGCACCGTCAGTCTGATGCTCATGGCGCTGGGCGGGCTGTTCCAGCGGGGCTTGGTCGAGTGGATGACGGCCATGACTTACCAGGCTGCCTCCGGTGCCGGGGCGCAGAACATGCGCGAGCTGCTCAGGCAGATGGGTTCGGTGCACCAGGCAGCGCTGCCCATGCTCGACGATCCGGCGTCGGCGATTCTCGAAATCGACAGGGCGGTGGCAAACAGGCTGCATGACCCGGCGTTTCCCAGCGAGCACTTCGGCGTTCCGCTGGCTGGAAGCGTGATTCCGTGGATCGACAAGGACCTGGGAAACGGTCAGAGCCGGGAGGAGTGGAAGGGGCAGGCGGAAACCAACAAGATCCTCGGCCGTGACGAGAATCCCGTGCCGGTGGATGGAATCTGCGTGCGCATCGGCGCCATGCGTTGCCACAGCCAGGCGCTGACGATAAAGCTGACACGCGACGTACCGCTCGACGAGATCGAGGACATGCTTGCCGGTGCAAACGACTGGGTGCGGGTGGTTCCGAACGAGCGCGAGCGTACGTTACGCGAACTGACTCCAGCGGCGATCACGGGAACCCTCACCGTGCCCGTCGGCAGGCTGCGCAAGCTGGCGATGGGCAATCACTACCTTTCGGCATTCACGGTGGGCGACCAGCTCCTGTGGGGGGCGGCCGAGCCGCTGCGCCGCATGCTGCGCATCCTGCTGCAGGCCTAGTTCCGGACCATGGGGCGGGGGGTGCCGGGCAGCGCCTCGCGATGGCAGTGCCGCAATCTGCAGCGGCCGGATAACCCGGGGCCGGGTGCATGGACGGAACGCGCGAAAGCGGCTATATACCCTTTGAGACCATGATGTTCGGACCTCCGGATCCGTGCGTTGGGCGGACCGTGGGGTGTTGGTCGTCGCGCGGTACGCAGCGGTTCATGCCGTCCCAGCGCGCGAATTCCTCGGTGGCCTGTGACGCGGCGTCCGGACGTGGGCGGGTATTGCCGCTGCCTCGGCTGAGGGTTGGTGAAACAGTATTTGTAGGCTATAGTTATCTGATGTTTATAAACACTATTAATACTATGTGCACGTAACTCCAAGTACTAGAAGCGGTTGTTTAGGTGAGACAGGGGCAGTCGGGGGAGTATACGCCATGCGCCAGAGCATGATGTTGAAGTCGGGCAGGCATCAGCAGTTGATCAGGATCATTCTGGGCGCAGCGCTTTCGGCATTGCCAGCGCTGGCGTATGGCCTTGGCCTCGGCCGGCTGGTCGTCGAGTCGGGGCTGGATGAGCCGCTCAATGCGCATGTACGGATCATCGATGCCACGCCAGGCGAGATCAAAACCCTCAGTCCCTCGCTGGCTTCGGACGCCATCTTTGCCGCCGCCGGCGTAGAACGTCACCACTTTCTTTCGCGCATCAAGTACGCCGTCAGGCAGCACAAGGACGGTAATTACTACATCGAGCTTTCGACTGACGGTCCTTTTCGCGAGCCCTTTATTCAGACGCTCCTGGAGGTCGACTGGGCCGGTGGACAACTGGTCCGCGAATACACCGCACTGCTGGATCCCCCCCATTGGGTTGCGAGCCAACATCCGGCGATCTCGGCTCCGGCAGTAACTACCGCTCCTGCAGCACCCGCCGCCGCGGCTTCCGGGACACCTCTGTCCCCACCGCCGGCATCCGCCGGCACCGCGCGACAGCAGACTCCGCAGCCACAGACTGCCCTGGCCATGCCGGCAGCACCCAAGGCATCCGCTGCCAATGGGCTGCTGGGGCCCTCCCCGGGCAGCACCGCTGCCGCAGCACCCGAGCCGGCGCCGCAAATCCCCGCGGCGCACGCGTACGGCGCAGCGGTAACCGGGCAGCGTTCATCGTGGGCGAATGCGACTCAATTTACCGTCAGAAAAGGCGATACCCTGAGCGGGATCGCCCGCAAGATCACTGTTGACCATAGTATCAGCCCGGAACAGGTCATGATCGCGCTGCTGCAGGCCAATCCGAACGCGTTCTTTGACCGAAATATCAACAACCTGATGTCCGGGAAGATACTCAAGGTCCCAGCACGCAAGCAGGTGCTGTCCGTGTCCAGGGCGCAGGCCATCAAGGATTTCCGCGTTCAGTACGACGCCTGGCAGGAATACAAGCTCAAACTTGCGGCCGCCAGCCATGCCATAAGGGTTGCGGGCGGAAGTGCCCAGGGCGTACAGCACGGGGCACAGCCGTCAGTCAAGGCGCCGGTCTCGGCGAAATCCAAGCCTGCTCCGACTGCAGCGGCACAGGCCGGCGGCGCAGGGGCTGCACAGGGTTCAGCGGGCGAGGCGTTGCTGCGCATCGTTCGTTCCGAGCTGAATGCGGAGTCCGTCGGCGGCGGGGCTGGCAAGTCGGCGGGCCCGGTTACTAAGGCGACAGCGGGCCGAGAGCGGGCGGTATTGTCGAACAAGATGACGACGCTCGAAGAGCAGATCGATGCCCGGCAGCAGGAAAACAAGGCGCTTCGCCAACGCGTCGGCAAGATGCGCAAGCAGGTGCAGAATACCAAGCGCCTCATCGCGGTTGAGAACCGGGAACTGGCGCTGGCCGAGAAGCAGGCCACAAAGCCCAAGGCGGCGCCGGTGCGCCCGATCGTGGGGCGGCCGCTTGCCGCAAAGCCGCCGATCCGGCACTTCGTTCCTCCTCCGCAGCCGCAAAGCGCGGGCCTGATCATGGGTGTGCTCGGCGACATTTTTGACAATCCGCAGACGCTTGCGATGCTCGGCGGGGTGGCGGTTCTCGGAGTCGGCATCCTGGCGATGTACTACCTGCGTCGCCGGCGTGCGAAGGCCGAATTCGAAGAAAGCATCCTCTCGGGCGGCAGCCTCGCGGCCGAAGCCTCGAGCGTCACGGACAGCGGGAGCCAGGCCGCTGCCAGTGATACGTCGTTCCTGAGTGACTTCAGCCAGGGCGGCATGGGCAACATACACACCGACGAAGTGGATCCGATCGCCGAGGCGGAAGTGTATCTCGCCTACGGGCGCGATGAGCAGGCAGAAGAGATTCTGAAAGAAGCGATCGTCAAGGATCCGCAGCGGCAGGAGCTCAAGCAGAAGCTGCTCGAGATCTACCTGCAGCGCAACGACATCGTTGCATTCGAAACACTCGCCGAAGAGCTGTATGCGCAGATCGGAGGGACGGGCGGCCGGGTTTGGGAAAAAGTAGAGGAAATGGGCCGCAAGATCAGTCCGAGTAACCCCATGTTCCGCGGCGGTGCACCCGGCCGCAAGCCGGTCGCGGCGACCGGCGAAATGGAAATGCTCGAGGACATGACCGGCAACACCGGTCCGATCGTACCCAATGCCACTTTCTCCGCGATGAACGACACGCAGCATGCGGCAGCCGCGCCGGCGCCTGAAGCCGGCGGAATCGATTTCACCGCTGCCGATGTGGCAGGTTCGGCAGTTGCTGCAGCCGCCAGCGAAAGCGCAGCGCCGGGGTCTTCCGGGGGGATAAATTTCGATCTGGACCGAGCTTCGGCGTCCGGCACCGCTCCGGCCCTCGGCGCCCGTCCATCGTCCGAGGTCGCCGCGGCCGATAGCGGCTTCGGCCTGGATTTCGACCTGGACGGCGTACCGGCCACCGGCGGCGATGCGCACGAGATCAGCCTCGATACTGTGGCGCAGTCCGCAGGCGAGCAGACCCTCGATTTCGAACCGGTCACCGGGGCGCCGCGTGCCGACGAGGGCATTGCATTCATGGCCGACGCATCCTCCGATGCCCCGGCGCTTGAATTCGAAGGTGCCGACGAAGGCGGTGCCGAGGGCCATTCGCAGTGGGATGAAACCACGACGAAGCTGGATCTGGCCAAGGCCTACATCGATATGGGCGATTCCGAGGGCGCGCGCAGCATCCTCGATGAGGTCATATCCGAAGGGAACGAGAACCAGAAGAACCAGGCACGCGAACTGGCCGCGCAGATCGCGTGATTGCCGGGCGGTCGGAAGGCCCGGCAAAAGTGACGGGAGCCACTAATCCGATGCCGTGGCCACCGGCCTGCCGGATTATCCGTTGCCGGCTGCCTGCAGTCCCGCGGCCGGCAGGGTGGCGCGGCCGTTCCAGTCCGGTGGCCGTTCCCAGGTGACAAAGCTGTAGTCGAAGGGATTGTCCTGATCGGCGCGATGGGGCTCGTGGGCAGTTTCCACCCACGCCTTCGTGTCGAAGTCCGGGAACAGCGTATCACCCGGGATGTACGCGTCGATCAGGGTCGCATACAGACGGTCGGCCATCCCCAGGGTCTGGGCATAGAGTGTGGCGCCGCCGATCACGAAGATCTCGGGATCTCCGGCCGCCGTGCGCAGCGCCTCTTCGATCGAACCAACCACGGTACAGCCGTCCGCCCGGTAATCTGTCTGGCGGGTAATGACGATATTCTCGCGCCCGGGCAGTGGACGTCCGATGGATTCGTAGTTCCTGCGACCCATGATCACGTGATGACCCAGGGTCAGTTTTCGGAAATGCCGCAAGTCGGCCGGCAGACGCCAGGGAAGCGCATTATGCGCGCCGATGACGCGATTGCTTGTCATGGCCCAGATCAGCGAAATCCGTGATCGCGGCGTGCTCATACCGCCACGGCCGCCTTGATGGCCGGATGCGGGTCGTAGTTCAGCAGCTCGAAATCCTCGTATCGAAAATCGAACAATGAACGGATAGCCGGGTTCAGGCGCATCACAGGCAGGGCTCGCGGTGTGCGCCTGAGCTGTTCCCCTGCCTGTTCCAGGTGGTTGCGGTAGAGGTGGGCATCGCCGAGGGTGTGGATGAATTCACCGGGCGCCAATCCGCTCACCTGGGCGATCATCAGTGTAAGCAGCGCATAGGATGCGATATTGAACGGCACGCCCAGGAATATGTCAGCGCTGCGCTGATAGAGCTGGCAGGAAAGCTTTCCCTCGGACACGTAGAACTGGAAGAAGGCATGGCAGGGAGGCAAGGCCATGCGATCGATGTCCGCGACGTTCCAGGCGCTGACGATCAGGCGGCGCGAATCCGGATTTTCGCGGATCTCGCGCAAGAGCTGGCCGATCTGGTCGATCTGGCGGCCGTCGGGTGCCGGCCAGGACCGCCACTGGTAGCCGTATACCGGCCCCAATTCCCCGTGCGCATCCGCCCACTCGTCCCAGATGGTAACGCCGTGTTCCCGCAGGTAGCGTACGTTCGTGTCGCCGCTGAGAAACCACAGCAGTTCGTGGATGACGGACTTGAGGTGGACCTTCTTCGTGGTCAGCAGCGGGAATCCGGCATTGAGATCGAACCGCATCTGGTACCCGAAGACACTCAGCGTGCCCGTGCCAGTGCGGTCACCCTTGAGGCTTCCGCGGGCCAATACATGCGACATCAGATCGAGGTATTGCTGCATGGCCGCATTCTCCCACGAAATCCGAGCGGGATGTAAGCCGCAAGACCATGATCTGGTGCGCGGCCGGTCCCCTTCGGGTCTGCGGTTACGCAGCGGCCGGCCGTTCGTCGGCTTAATTGCCCATTTAAGGAGAATTCGCAAACGATTCGCCGGAGACCGGGATAAAATCAGAGAAAACAAGGGGTGGTTCGACCACCGTCAAGGTGCCGGGGGTAGTGATGGACAAGTATTTTTTCATGCGTCGCATGCTGGAGCTTCTGCATCAGCCGGGGTTCCTCAACAGGCTGGCGGCGATTACGCTGCGCGCGATTGCCGGCTTCGTCGTGCTCCTTAGCCTGGTCACGCTCTTCAAGGTCGGCAAGGTCATCTTCGGTCTGCCCCCGAGCGGAATACTGGGAGGGGTTCTGTTCCTGGTTTGCTACATCCTTGCGGTCTATGCCGTGGTGCACACGCTGATCATCCGCGCGCGCGAAGCTGCCAAGATCATCGGTTCCGAATTCAGCATGTTCCCGCTGGTGGCGGTGCTGCTCAAGACATTTGGCGAGGTCTTCGCGGCGTTCATGAGCCTGGTCGCGGTGGGCGGGGGAATGTATGTCTGGTTTACCGGCAAGAGTGTCGCGACCATTCTCGAGCCGCTGCAGAAACTGACCCCCGTGTTCGGTGACGCGACCTTCCTGGGGGGTATGCAGTTCATCGTCGGCGGCGTCCTGTCCGCCCTGGTCGTTCTGATCCTCAGCTATGCGCTCTCCGAGGTAGTGAGCCTCCTGTCCGAGGCCAAGAGGCGCCTGCGGGAGACAGAACGCGTTAGTGAACATAGCTTCAAGTTCCGCTCCGGAACCTGATCTTCGTTGGCGCCGCGCCACGGATTCCGGTGCAGTGCGGTCCGCGGCGTGCTTCCTGGCCCCTGGATGCCCGGTCGTCGGGCTATTGGCCGGCGTGGTGGACCTCTCTGAAAATCGCCCGCATGTCGTGTGCCCAGGTCACGAAGTGGGCCTGTAGCGCGTGCTGCGGGAAGAAGCTCGCAATCCTGTCTGGGTTTGCCGCAAGAAGCAGGGTATGGCCGCGTTCGGCAAAGATCACGATTTGCAGCGGCAGGTAGGCCGCGATCTGCGGATCCAGTGACGGCAGAATGCGCATCTCGGCGGGCTTGGCGAAGAACACGATTTGGTATGCAGCGGTTGTGTAGCCATTGGCCTTCAGACCCGCATCGACGCGCTGTACGCGCGATATCGTATAGCCGTGGCTGACAATGCTGTCCTGCAGCTGTGCCATGGCCTCTGGAAACGGAAGATCCACACGCGCCATCATCAGCGCGCCGGCACGGGCGGTCGCCACCGAAAACGCGGCCAGCAGCAGCATGCCCAGGAGTGAACGGTACCGGCGCATGATCAGAAAGTCGCCTCCTCGATGACGTCGCGATACTTCCGGTACATCTGGTCGCACAGGCGACTGAGCGCGGTGTCATTGAACAGCGTGCTCAGGCGCTTGGGGTTGACGGACATGACCAGCACCTTGCCGTGGTGCTCCAGCACCGTCACGCGGCAGGGCAGGAACAGGCCGACCCGCGGATCAACCTGCAGCGCGGTGTTGAGAAAGCCGAAGTCGCAGGAATACACGATGACCTGCTTCCTGTTCTCCTTTCCTGCTGGCACGAAGCCCTGGTCCAGATATTGAACCCGGATGAGACGCATGTTGGCTGCTTCGACGGCCTCTTTGAGCCGCGTGACCGTCGCAGTCACCCCATCGGGCGACACGCCCACGATGTCCGGGCCTTCGTCGCGGGGCGGTGCGGCCCGGGGTGGAGGCTGGTCCTGAAGGCTGCGCACATAGGCGACGAGGTCATCGATGTCGCGCTCGCTCAATCCCTGGTTTAGAACGGAGCGCATCGGCGTACCTGCGCGTCCGCGCACGAGCGCCGTGCGGATGACACGGTCCGACGCGGAAGCGAGAAATCCGGGATTATCGAGCGCCGGTGCCATGATGGGTTGACTGCGCGGCCGCGACAGGGTGACGCCGGTGCCTTCGCCACCGACGCCGTTTGCGCCGTGGCAGATTGCGCAGCGTGCCGCGAAAAGCGTAGCGCCGCGCACCGCATTGCCGGGTTTGCCGGCGGCCGCCAGCATGACCGGCTGGTTGCCGGACCAATGGCGGATATATTGCACGAGCGCATCGATCTGATTGTCACGCAGGTGCGGAAATGCGGGCATGATCCGGCCTGGGCGGCCGAGCCGTATGGTCTGGCGCAGGTAGCGGTCGTCGACGCCTGCCAGAAACGATGGCAGGGACAGGGGCAGACCGATTCCGCCCCGGCCCCGTTCGCCGTGACACGCGGCGCAATAGTGGGCATAGAGGCGGGCACCATCGGCCGCAGGCCGGACCGGGCGGGCGACGGTAATGCATGGCAACAGCATGAGGGCGATCAGCGCGGAAAAACCGTGTGTCTTCAGTTGGCTGGTGGCCGTCTTTCTTTCCATCGGTTTTATGGATAGGCTAGCGTGACGGGTTGTGAGTGTCACACATTCCAGCAAAGGTTGTACAGCGCCGGGGTCATGAAGCTTTACGTCAAACAGAGCGGTCAGCACGGAAGCGGGGCGTTCGCGTCCGAACCCATCCGGGAAGGGGAACCGATCATCGTTTTCAGCGGACCCGTCCTGCACCGATCCGAGGTCGATTTCGGCGATTACCATCTGCAGATCGGAGAGGCGCTGTATCTGGGCCCCTCCGGGGTTGCCGACGATTACATCAACCATTCGTGCCGGCCCAACTCGGGTTTCCGCGGCGGTCTCACCCTGTATGCGCTGCGCGACATTGACGCGGATGAAGAGATCACCTGGGACTACAGCACCGCCATCGATGAGGAGGATTTTGCTGGGTTTCCCTGCGCCTGCGGTTCGTCGGACTGCCGCGGGGTGGTGAGATCCTTCCGCCATCTGCCGGCGGATGTGCAGCGGCGACTGCGTCCACTGCTGCTCTCTTACCTGAACGATCGCTATTTCCCGCACTGATCCGGAGTGTCCGTCTCAGGGGCGTGGCCGAAAGACGCGCGCGTACGGGTCCTGGCGGTAGAACCTGGCCAGCTGGCCATAGACGCGCGGGAATTCCTCCAGAACGGTGCCGGGCTCGGCAAAGAATGCCTCGCTCGCCACGGCAAAAAACTCGCCGGGATCGGTCGCGGCATAGGGATCGATGCGCGGCGTCTCTCCCGCATCCAGCCTGCGGCAAAGATCGTCATACGCTGCGCCGAAGTCGAGGGTCCATTGGCGGGCATCCATACCGGCATGCAGCGGCGGAAAGCCATTTGCCTTGCCATTGAGCATGTCGATCTTGTGCGCGAACTCGTGCAGCACGACGTTGTGGCCGGGTACGGCCGGTTGCGCCGCCGCGCGCCACGACAGCACCACTGGCCCGCGCTGCCAGGATTCGCCGGAAAGCGTGGGGCTGTGTTCGTGCACAACGCCGGCGCCGTCGCGGAATTCCCTGCGTACCCGGAACTCCCCGGGATAGAGGATGACCGACGACCAGTCGCGGTAATAGTCCATGCCGAGGTTGAGGATGAGCAGGCATGCCTGTGAGGCGATGGTTGCCCGGATCGAATCGTCGATGCGCAGGCCGGCAGCGCCTTCCAGCGTCTTGGCGTGCAGGAACTGTCCGGCCAGGCGGCGCAGGCGCCGGCGTTCCGGCGGTGCCAGCGCCGCCAGGCACGGGAAACGGGAAAGGGCCTCTTGCCATGGCCCCTCCGCCAGGGATGGGCCGGCGCGCCGTCTACGGTACCATCTGGAGATTCCGAGCATGATGTCGGCGGGACCGTTGCGCAGTGCCGCGAGCAATGGCGTTCAGGATGCGGAGCGCTGCAGATACTGGATCGTCAGTTTCTTGCCCTTCTCGACAGACGGCTGATCCAGCGGGTTGATGCCGTAAAGCAGTCCTGTGTAGATGGTCGTGCGCTGATACAGGTCGATCAGCTGGCCCAGCGCATGGGCGTCGAGCACCGGCATCCCCAGAGTCACATTCGGATGGCCGGCGTCGGTGATGACCTGCCGGGTCGCAAGAAACTCGGCATGAATGACATCGACAAGCGAGCGGTCTTCGAGATACGGAAATCCGCGCTGCGCTGGCGCATCGAGCGGAATGGCGAAATCGTGATCCCAGCGATCCAGATTGATGAACGTGAACATCTTGTCGTGGCGCGATTCCAGGTACATCTGCAGCTGGCTGTGCTGGTCTACGGCCCCCATGGCGCGTACCGGAAGGGATCCGGCCGCTGTCTCGGCGGGCCGAGGTCCCTGCCACTTGCCGAGTGACTCGGCCCACAGCTGGCAGTACCAGTCGGCGAACAGGCGCAGCCGGCTGACATAGGGCATCATGATGCTGATGCGCTTGTTCCGGCGCTGTTCGAGGAGGTAGTAGAGGCCGGCAAGCTGCAATGCCGGATTTTCCTGCGGATCCGGACTGAGACAGCGCGCCGCAGAATCCGCCGCTCCCTGCAACAGCGCATCCACATCGACATCGAGTGCTGCAAGCGGCAGCAGGCCGACGGCGGACAGCACCGAGTAGCGTCCGCCGACCTGTGGCGGAACCGGAAGACTTGCAAGACCCTCGGCGCGCACCCTCTCGCGCAGCCAGCCATGCCCAGGATCGGTGATCACCCATTGACGCCGCCTTGCCTCTTCGGCCCCCAGGCTCCGTGTCAGCCAATCCCGCAGAATAAGGTACTGAACGACTGTCTCGATGGTTCCGCCCGACTTGCTGATGCACAGCAGCGCGGTTGTACCGGGAGACAGGCGACGAAACAACCGCTCCAGATGGTAGGAATCGATGTTTTCGATGAAGTGCAGACGCCGACCTGATGCGTCAGCCGATGCACGCGGCGCATCGTCTTCCGGTTTGAGGGCATGACGGATTGCCTTGGTGCCGAGATTGGAGCCCCCGATGCCGATCAGCAGGATGTCCCGGTACTCCTTCATCCCGGCCGCTGCCTCGCGAATCTGCGGCAGCGCATCGCGCATGGTCGTGGCCAGGTGCAGGCAGGCGTACTCACTATCCAGGCCGCCTGCGGATTTCGTGACGAGCTCGGCGTGCACGCGGTGCAACTCGGGGGCGAACTGCACCAGTTCTTCGTGCGCCACGCCCTCGGCGCCGACATTGTCCCGGAACAGGTTTCCGGTATCGATGGTCAGCAGTCTGTCCGTCGAACGGGCCGTGCCCGAATCGCCCGCGCTCTCTGGGATTGGCATGAATGGATCCCTCTTGCCGATGGCGAAGTGTGCGTGGCCCTGTCCTGAGACGGCAAGCTGTCGGCAAGGTTGCAGCGCGGGGCAAATCGGGGAATCATACCACAAATCGTAGGACAACCGGCCGGATGCTGCCGCGAAATATTTCTACCGTAAATCGGCTGCGGCGGCTAGTCTGCGAGGATGATCCATGTATAATCGGCGCCGGCTTCGTGCCAAGTGCCTTTATGTTATTGCGCTTTCCGAATTTTGACTAATTTTTTGGGAGAATTCACAAATGAAAAAGCTGCTGGTTTTGTTTGCCATCGCATTAGCGGTTGCCGCATGCCAGAAAAAGACCCCCGAGGCCCCGGCTACCGCCCCTGCTGCACCGGCGACCCAGGCCCCGTCTGCCATGCCTAGCCCGACCACCAGTGCGGCTCCGGCCACCAGTGCTCCGACCAATGGTGAAGCACCAGCCAACGGCACGGCTCCGGCCAACGGCTCCGACACTTCCAAGTAAAGGAAGTAGGCTGTAGCGATTGGACTGTGAAGTCGCCGGACCGCCGCACGGTTCGGCAGCAACGGACGCAGCAGCTCAGGCAGCTGTGATCTGACCGGGTGGTTGTTCGGCGGCTTCCAGTGTATTCAGTAACAGGGTGGCAACGGTCATCGGTCCCACTCCGCCGGGGACCGGGGTGATCCATCCTGCCTTTTGGCGTGCAATTTCAAACTCCACGTCGCCTACCAGGGTGCCATCGGCTCTGCGGTTGATTCCGACGTCGATAACCACTCCACCCGACTTCACCCACTGGCCTTTAATAAGGTGTGGTTTGCCTACGGCCACCACCAGAATGTCGGCGCCCGTGACCTGCTCAGGCAAATCGCGGGTAAAGCGGTGACAGATGGTGACCGTGCAGCCGGCGAGCAGCAGTTCCAGGGCCATGGGGCGCCCGACGTGATTGGATGCCCCGACCACAACCGCATGCTGCCCCCGGACAGGAACACCCGTGTTTTCCAGAAGGGTCATCACCCCGCGCGGGGTGCACGGACGCAGCACCGGCATCCGTAGCGCCAGCCTTCCGACGTTATAAGGGTGAAAGCCGTCGACGTCCTTGCCGGGCAGAATGCGCTCGATCACCGTTTCCGGATCGATGTGTGCAGGTAGTGGCAGCTGCACCAGGATGCCGTCCACCCGAGCGTCGCCATTGAGGCGGTCGATGAGTTCCAGCAGGCTTGCTTGCGACGTGGATGCGGGCAGGTTATGGGAAAAAGACAGGATGCCGGCGTCGGCGCAGGCCTTGCGCTTGCTGCGCACGTAGACCTGCGATGCCGGATCTTCCCCGACCATGATCACGGCCAGACCCGGTGCGCGCCTGCCCTCCGCGGTGCGTTGTGCGACCCGCTGTGTGACTTCGGCCTGGAGCGAGGCAGCGATCGCCTTTCCGTCGATGATGTTTGCGCTCATTTTGAGCCGGACCCCCGCGCCCCTGGGAAAGGGGCGCATCATCGCACGACCCCGGCGGGTCGCCAAGTATCGGGGCGCTCCTTCCCTGAAATCGGCACCGATACCGGCGAGGTTCGCTGCATCGCAGCGGCGCGTCTTGCCATTGACCGTGGTGGAGGCAGCGCGTATATTTTGCGCCCTTGCGCGGCACCGGTCTTGCCGTTGTGGCTGGAGCCACAAGGTCTGCGCCGAGGGCCGGCCCGGGTGGTGAGGGGTCGCGCGATGCTTTCCGAGCTGAACCGTGGTCGTCGGGGTATAGCGCAGCCTGGTAGCGCACCTGCTTTGGGAGCAGGGTGTCGGGGGTTCAAATCCCTCTACCCCGACCAAATTTTTTTAAGTATCGACCGACAGGGGCCGCGGGATTGTGAGGGTTGAGCCGACGCCCGTTGCTCTGGACCGAGCACGCGCCCGTAGCTCAACCGGATAGAGCACCAGCCTTCTAAGCTGGGGGTTACAGGTTCGATTCCTGTCGGGCGCGCCATTCCGAATCCGGCTGGAACGGTTGGGAAGGCGCGTGAAAAAGGGGAGAGTGGGTTCCAGAACCCCCTTTTTCGACCAAAGATTTACGGTGAGCGTAGCTCAGCTGGTCAGAGTCCCGGATTGTGATTCCGGTTGTCGTGGGTTCGAATCCCATCGCTCACCCCAGTTTCACCTGGGTTAGATAGTTTGCGGGCCGTTAGCTCAGTTGGTAGAGCTGGAGACTCTTAATCTCTAGGTCGTAGGTTCAAGTCCTACACGGCCCACCATCCCGCCAGGCTCGGTGTTGCGGACACCGAGCCTTTCTTCCATCTGCCGGCCCCGCAGGGTTCGAAAAGCCTGAGCGAAAGGGTGGCGCGGAAGCAGTCGGCATGTTCCCGCTTGCGAATGTGGCGGAACTGGTAGACGCGCTGGATTTAGGTTCCAGTGGGGTAACCCGTGGGAGTTCGAGTCTCCCCATTCGCACCATTCCTTTCCGCCCGCCGTCCTTGGCCTCCCGCCTGCTACACGGTATGATGCGCTGATCACGGTCTGGTACGACGATGGCCGGTCAAATTGTCTTTCCTGAATAGGGTTTCTTGATGCAAGTATCTGTTGAAGCCACCGGCGGGTTGGGTCGGAGGATGACTGTCGCGCTCCCTGCGGAGCGGCTCGAGAGCGAAGTGTCCGCCCGCCTGCAGCGTCTTTTGCGTACATCCCGCTTCCCGGGGTTCCGTCCCGGAAAAGCGCCCATGAAGCTCGTGGAGGCACATTATGCGGGCAAGGTCGTCGAGGAGGTTGCTGGCGACCTCATTCAATCGAGCTTCTACGAGGCGGTCGTCGGACAGGGTTTGAAGCCAGCCGGTGGACCGAGGGTGGAATCGCGCTCGATCGAACGCGGCCGGGACCTGCAGTACACGGTGGTGTTCGAGGTCTACCCCGATGTGCGCAAGCTGGACATCGCAGGGTGCCGGATCGAGCGCCCGGTAGGCAGCATCACCGAGGAGGACGTCAGTCGCACACTGGAGTCGTTGCGCAAGCAGCGCGTGACCTGGACCGCCGTGCCGCGCGCTGCCCGAAACGGCGACCGTCTGGTGATCGATTTCGAGGGGCAGCTCGACGGCAAGCCGTTCGAGGGCGGGCGCGCCAGCGGTTTTGCGCTGGTTCTGGGCAGCGGGAGCCTGGTGGGCAGTTTCGAGGAGAGCCTCGTGGGCGCCCTGCCTGGCGAAACCCGCAGCGTACCGGTACGGTTTCCCGCGGATTATCGTGACGCCACGCTTGCCGGACGGGATGTCGAGTTCAAGGTACAGGTCAAAGACGTGGAGGAGCCGGTGCTGCCCGAAATCGATGCCGCGTTTGCGCGCGAATTCGGGATCCAGGACGGCAATGTCGATACCCTGCGGGCAGAGGTGCGGGCCAACCTGGAACGCGAGTTGCGCGACCAGGTGCGGGTCAGGATTCGCGACCAGGTGTTCGATTTATTGCTGCAACAGAACAACCTCGAGGTGCCGATTGCCCTGCACGAAGCCGAAATCGACCGGCTGATGGCGCTCGCGGCGGATAATCTCGAGGCGCAGGGCATTGCCCGGACCCGGGCGCCGCAGGACCGTTCGCGCTATGTGGACGAGGCGCGACGCCGGGTAGCGCTGGGCCTTATTCTCGCGGAAATCGTCAAGTCGCGCGGACTCGTGGCTGATCCGTCCCAGGTCCGGGCACGCGTCGAGCATTTGGCGGGCGGCTACGAGTCGCCGCAGCAGTTCATCGACTGGCATTACGCCGAACCAGGCCGTCTTTCCCAGATCGAGTCTTTGGTTCTGGAGGAGCAGGTCGTCACTGTCCTGCTGGAAACGGCCGACGTCGCCGACAGCGCTGTGTCTTTCGACGAACTTGTTGAGCGCACGAGCGCCGGGCGGCGCGAGGGCGGATAGATTTTAGAAGTGGAGGCAGGCATGAGCATGAATGATTTCAACCGCAACCCGGGCGCACTGGAAACTCGCGGACTGGGTCTGGTTCCGATGGTGATCGAGTCTACCGGTCGTGGCGAGCGTGCATACGACATCTATTCGCGCATGCTCAAGGAGCGTCTCGTGTTTCTCGTCGGACCGATCGAGGACCATATGGCGAACCTGGTGGTGGCGCAGCTGCTTTTTCTGGAGTCAGAGAACCCCGACAAGGACATCAACCTGTACATAAATTCCCCGGGCGGGGCGGTCAATGCCGGGCTGGCCATCTACGATACGATGCAGTTCATCAAGCCCGATGTCAGCACGGTCTGCATCGGCCAGGCGGCCAGCATGGGCGCGCTGCTCCTGGCAGGGGGCGCAAAGGGTAAGCGTTACTGCCTGCCGCATGCACGCATGATGATTCACCAGCCTCTGGGCGGCTTCCAGGGCCAGGCCACGGACATTGACATCCATGCCCGCGAGATCCTGCGCGTGCGCGAGCGCCTTAACTCCATTTTGGCCCGACATACGGGGCAAAATTTCCAGAAGATTGAGCAGGATACGGAACGTGACAACTTCATGGACGGCGTTGAGGCCGTGGCCTACGGTCTGGTCGATTCCGTGATCGAAAAGCGCAGCTGAACGAGTTATGCTATATAAAGGTTAGAAAGAGCGGTGAGACTTGCAATTGGCGGCGTAAGCAGGCATTTTTGTTTGTAGATAGTCCTGCAAGGCAGGGTTAGAGCGAGGCTGAGATGGCTGACGACAACCACAATGACCGGGGTAACGGGAAGGGCGAAAAGCTCTTGTACTGCTCGTTCTGCGGCAAAAGCCAGCACGAGGTACGAAAGCTCATTGCCGGACCGTCCGTGTTCGTTTGCGACGAATGCGTCGAATTGTGCAACGACATCATCCGCGAGGAAGTTCAGGAAGAGTCCAGCACTGCGGCCGCGAAGAACAAATTTCCCACTCCAAAAGAGATTTGCCAGATCCTGGACGAATACGTGATCGGGCAGCCCAATGCCAAGAAGGTGCTGTCAGTAGCGGTCTACAACCACTACAAGCGCATCGAGCACGAAGGCAATATCGGGGATGTCGAGCTCTCCAAGAGCAATATCCTGATGATCGGCCCGACCGGGTCGGGCAAGACGCTGCTGGCCGAGACCCTGGCACGCCTGTTGAACGTGCCGTTTACGATCGCCGATGCGACCACTCTGACCGAAGCCGGTTACGTGGGTGAGGATGTCGAGAACATCATCCAGAAGCTGCTGCAGAAATGTGATTACGACGTCGAAAAGGCGCAGAAGGGAATCGTATACATCGACGAGATCGACAAGATTTCGCGCAAGTCCGATAACCCGTCGATCACCCGTGATGTGTCGGGCGAGGGCGTGCAGCAGGCGTTGCTGAAGCTGATCGAGGGAACAATCGCCTCGGTGCCGCCCCAGGGCGGGCGCAAACATCCGCAGCAGGAATTCCTGCAGGTCGATACGCGTAACATCCTGTTCATCTGTGGCGGTGCATTTTCCGGGCTGGAACGGGTGATCCGTGATCGCTCCGAGAAGGGTGGCATCGGCTTCGGTGCGGATATCAAGAGCAAGGCTGAGAATCGGGCGACAGGAGATGTATTGCGTGCCGTGGAGCCCGAGGACCTGATCAAGTACGGCCTCATTCCGGAGTTCGTCGGGCGTCTCCCGGTCGTAGCCATCCTCGACGAGCTGGATGAGCAGGCGCTCATCCGCATCCTGACCGAGCCCAAGAACGCGCTGATCAAGCAGTACCAGAAGCTCCTGAAGCTCGAAGGTGTCGAGCTCGAAGTACGGACGGACGCCCTCATCGCTGTGGCCCGGCGCGCCATGGAACGCAAGACCGGAGCGCGCGGCCTGCGGTCCATTCTGGAAGCAGCGCTACTCGATACGATGTTCGAGTTGCCGTCGGTCGATGACGTCCGGAAGGTGGTCGTCGAAGAGGGTGTGATCAAGGAAGGTTCGAAGCCGCTGGTCATCTATGCCGATGACGAGGACCAGGGCCACAAACGCGCATCAACCCGCACCTGAGCGCCGGTTTGCCGGTGCCCTTTGCCGGGACGTCGACTTTCTCCCTGTCTTTGCAGTGGCCTTTCCGCCGCTCCGGTGGCAACTATTGAAATCGCCCGTGAATGTCCCCAGACTACCCTAATGCGGTTGCCGGAGAGGACCGTCGAGTCTGACTGCGAACGTCGGGTAGCCGGCGGCGTCGTCTTCCATGTTAGCCAGCGCGCCCGAAACGCCAGAACTGAGGTATTTAGTCTATGACGCAGGAGCACAAAACCCTGGCCGCCGTCGGTTCGGTCATCACACTCCCGGTACTTCCGCTGCGGGACGTGGTGGTCTTTCCGTACATGGTCATCCCGCTTTTTGTCGGTCGCAAGAAGTCCATCAAGGCTCTTGAGCAGGCGATGGAATCCGGCAAGCAGATCATGCTGATCGCCCAGAAAAGCGCCTCGGACGACGATCCGGCGCCGGAGCAGATCCACGAGATAGGTACCATTGCCAGCATCCTGCAGTTGCTGAAGCTGCCGGACGGTACGGTCAAGGTGCTGGTCGAGGGCGAGCAGCGCGCCAAACTCCAGGGTTTCGTTGAGACCGCGGAATACTTTTCGGCGCATGTTATAACGCTCGGCGCGGAGCCGGTCGAAGACAAGGAGGGCGAAGCGCTCATGCGCTCGGTGCTGGCCGAGTTCGACCAGTATGTGAAGCTCAACATGAAGATTCCCCCCGAGCTGCTTACGTCGCTCGCGGGTATAGACGATCCGGGCCGTCTGGCGGACGCCATTGCCGCACACCTGAGTCTGAAGATCGAGGAAAAGCAGCAGATCCTCGAGATGCAGGGCGTGCGCGAGCGTCTGGAACACATCCTCGGCGTCATGGAGACGGAGATCGACCTGCTGCAGGTCGAGAAACGCATCCGCGGGCGCGTCAAGCGCCAGATGGAAAAGAGCCAGCGTGAGTACTATCTGAACGAGCAGATGAAGGCGATTCAAAAGGAGCTCGGTGAACTCGAGGAAGCTCCGAACGAGGCCGAGGAGCTGGCCCAGAAGATCGAGAAGGCGGGCATGCCTAAGGAGGCCCGCGAGAAGGCGCAGGCCGAGCTGAACAAGCTGAAGATGATGTCGCCGATGGCCGCGGAGGCCACCGTGGTGCGCAACTACATCGATTGGCTGCTGAGTGTGCCGTGGAAGAAGCGCACCAAGATCCGCAAGGACCTGGCAGCCGCCGAGAAGATCCTCGAGGCCGATCATTACGGCCTGGAAAAAGTTAAAGAAAGAATCCTCGAGTATCTGGCGGTGCAGCAGCGCGTGAACAAGCTCAAGGGTCCGATTCTGTGCCTAGTGGGTCCGCCGGGGGTCGGCAAGACCTCGCTCGGCCAGTCGCTCGCGCGCGCGACGAACCGCAAGTTCGTGCGCATGTCGCTTGGCGGCGTGCGGGACGAGGCCGAGATCCGGGGGCACCGCAGGACCTATATCGGGTCGCTGCCGGGCAAGATCGTCCAGAACCTGGCCAAGGTGAAGGTGCGAAACCCGCTGTTCATGCTGGATGAAGTGGACAAGATGTCGATGGATTTTCGTGGCGATCCGTCCTCGGCGCTTCTCGAAGTGCTCGACCCCGAACAGAATCACACCTTCAGCGATCATTATCTCGAGGTGGATTATGATCTTTCCGATGTCATGTTTGTGGCGACCGCGAACAGCCTGAACATTCCTGCGCCGCTGCTCGACCGCATGGAAGTGATCCGCCTCTCGGGCTACACGGAGGATGAGAAGGTCAATATTGCGACCCGCTACCTGGTTCCTAAGCAGCGCAAGAACAACGGCCTGAAGGATTCGGAGATCGCCATTTCGGACAGCGCAGTGCGGGACATCGTGCGTTATTACACGCGCGAGGCGGGTGTGCGCAGTCTCGAGCGCGAGGTATCGAAGATCTTCCGCAAAGTGGCCAAGGAGCTGCTGCTGGGCAAGAAGAGTACGAAGATCATGGTGAACGCCAAGAACCTGGAGAAGTATCTGGGCGTTCGCCGTTACCGCTACGGCGTGGCCGAACAGACGAACCAGGTCGGGCAGGTCACAGGTCTGGCATGGACCGAAGTCGGGGGCGAGCTGCTGACGATAGAAAGCATCATCGTTCCGGGCAAGGGCAAGCTCACTATCACCGGCAAGCTCGGAGATGTCATGCAGGAGTCGATCCAGGCGGCGATGAGCGTCGTGCGCAGCCGTGCGGCCACGCTTGGGATACCCGTTGATTTCTACCAGAAGCACGATTTCCATGTGCATGTGCCGGAAGGCGCTACGCCAAAGGACGGACCCAGCGCAGGTATTGCGATGTGTACCGCCATGGTGTCGGCGCTCACCCGTATCCCGGTACGTGCCGACGTTGCGATGACCGGAGAAATCACGCTGCGCGGGGAAGTGCTGCCGATCGGCGGGCTGAAGGAGAAGCTCCTGGCTGCCCATCGGGGCGGTATCAAGATCGTGGTGATCCCGGAGGAAAACCGCAAGGATCTGGCCGATATCCCGAAGAATGTCCGGGAAGGTCTCGATATCCGTCCGTACCGCTGGATCGATCAGGTGCTCGAAACGGCGCTGGAACGGCCGCCGGAGCCCCTCAAAGAGCCGGAAGCGGGCGAGCAGTCGAAGGCGGTGGACGACAAGTCTGAAGTGACCAAGGTCGTGACCACACATTGAGTCCCGCCTGCCGGCCCGGTGCGCGGCAGGCTCTGTCGTCCCGTGCGTGGAAGGATAGCGCGACGGTTTTTGATGTGGTATTGTGAATCGCACGGAAAATTAAGGGCGGGGCGCGCCCGGTTAGTGGGCGGCGTGGTCGTGCCACCGGCAGCAGAAAACCACCGCAGCGAATCCGCCCGTGACGTGGTAGTGATTTCGCCGGCTGAGGACGCGGGGAGGAGGTTTGATGGCTCCAGCGGACCGTGGTTTGTACGCTGGCAGCAAAGATGCTGCGCCTCGTGCCACTACATCTAGCGCATTCATCTAGGGGAAAGGAAAATGAATAAAGCCGAACTTGTCGACAAAGTCATCGAAGCCACGGATCTCAACAAGGCTTCCGCCTCGAGGGCAGTAGACGCAGTGTTCGATTCGATCTCCAAGGCTCTTAAGGGCGGGGATCAGGTCACAATCGTCGGGTTCGGAACGTTTTCGGTGAGCAACCGCGCAGAGCGCACCGGGCGCAATCCGCGTACCGGCGACACCATCACCATTCCTGCTTCGAAAAACCCCAAGTTCAAGGCTGGCAAAGGCCTGAAGGATGCCGTAAACTAGCGCTCCTTCGGGTGCTTAGCTCAGTTGGTAGAGCGTCGCCCTTACAAGGCGAATGTCGGGGGTTCGAACCCCTCAGCACCCACCACCACGTCATTGCGGAATACAAGATCTGGAGTGGTAGTTCAGTTGGTTAGAATACCGGCCTGTCACGCCGGGGGTCGCGGGTTCGAGTCCCGTCCACTCCGCCAGTGGCACGAAGGGCGAGTGACTGCACTCGCCCTTTTCCATTCGGCATCTCCCCAGATTGTCCCCTCAGGGGGTGAATGTGCGGCAGCGATGTGCGCGCATGCCCCGTCAGGATCCTGATCACATGCTTACAACCATACATGAAAAGACCCAAGGCTGGATCATGGCGGTCATCCTTGGCCTGTTTACGATTCCCTTCGCCCTGTGGGGTGTGAGTTCGTACTTCGAGTATGCCGGCGCGACCAAAGTCGCAACGGTGGACGGGCACGGCATCAGCGTCGCGGCCTACCGGAGCGCCCTGGAACGCCAACGCGCAGCGCTTGAGGAGGCCATGGGCCGCTCGGTCGACCCGAGGATCTTCGACACCCGGAAATTCAAACAGCAGGTCCTGGACGGACTCATCGACCGCATGCTCCTCGATCGCGCAGCGGCATCGCAGGGCTACCGCATCAGCAACACTGATCTTGCCGAATACATCCGGCGTGCACCGCAGTTCCGGAGTGGCGGCAGATTCGATCTGCAGCTCTACCGCAGCTTTGTGCAGAATACCGGATACGGGGTCCGGCAGTTCGAAGCGCGCGTACGCGAGCAGCGGGTGCAGCAGCAGATGGAGGCCGGGTTCATCGCCAGCACGGTCATCACGCCCGACGACCTGGGAAACCTGGTCCGGCTGATGGGTGAGACGCGCGTTGCGTCCTATGCTGTACTCAAGCCACAACGCTTTATGGCCGGCGTGACGGTCACGCCGGCCCAGATCAAGACCTACTACGCAGCTCATCTGGACCAGTACAAGACGCCGGAGCGGGTCCGTGTCCAGTACATCGAACTTTCTGCGGCCAGCCTGGAGAAAACCGTCAATCCTTCAGAACAGGACCTGAAGCGCGAGTATGAGAACAACATAGCCCGCTACACGACGCCGGAGCAGCGGCGCGCCAGTCATATACTCATAGCGCTTCCTCCGAACGCTTCCCCGCAGGCCGCGCACAAGGCTCTGCTCGAGGCGCAGAACATCCGCACGCGCCTGCTGCACGGCGCGAACTTCGCCCGGCTTGCCAGAGAATACTCGGCGGATTCCGTATCGGCTGCCAAGGGCGGAGACCTCGGGTTCGTGGCGCCCGGTTCCCTCGAAAAAAGTTTCGTGACGGCGCTGTATGGTCTCAAGAAGCCCGGGGACATCAGTGAGCCGGTACGCACGAAGTTTGGCTATCACATCATCGAGCTGACGGCGATCCGCCCCGCGGTGACCATCCCCTTTGCCCGGGCTCGGGCCGAGGTGGCGGCCGATTGGCGCCAGCGCCATGCGATCGACCGCTACTATGACGAATCAGATCGGTTTCGCAATCTGATATTCGAGCAGTCCGACAGTCTGGCACCGGCGGCAAAGGCGTTCGGGCTCAAGGTCGAGGAAAGCGACTGGTTCTCGCGCTCAGGTGGCCCGGGAATTGCCGCGAACCCCAAGGTTGTCGCGGCGGCGTTCGACCCTGACGTCCTGACCCAGGGACACAACAGCCATGCCATCAGACTGGGCTCACACGTGCTGCTGGCGATCCGCGATGTTGCGCACCAGGATGCCTCTGTCAGACCGCTGACCGAAGTGAGCAGTCAGATCAGGCAGACCCTCGTGATGAAGGCAGCGCTGGCCCGGGCAGAGCTGGCGGGTGCCTCGGCACTCAAGTCCCTGAGGCAGGGCGCGTCACTGGCGGCGGTGGCGAAGCGGGATGGACTTCAGGTCGTCGGCCCCGTCACGGTCACGCGCAATCAGACCCAGGACTTGCCCCCGGCGCTTGTCGAGGCGCTGTTTGTTTCCGGCAGGCCCGCCGCAAACAGGCCCGTATACGGCAGCGCCGATCTGGCGACTGACGGTTACGCCATATTCGCTCTCACCCGGGTTGTGCCGGGCAGCATGGCCAGTGCGACGAAGGATCTGAAGGAAAGGGCGGTCAGTGTGCTGGCGCAGCGCCGGGGAAGCGACTATTTCACGGATTACCTGAACGGTCTGCGCCAGAAGGCGAAGATCAAGATCTACCGCAAGCTCCTATAGCCGCAGGTTGCCGGCCCCGATGCCGGCGGTTGCTCAGGTAAAAGCGTGGCCGATTCCGACCGTGTTGAAGCCGGCATCCACATAGGTGATCTCGCCGGTGATGCCGGATGCCAGGTCGGAGCACAGGAACGCCGCCGCATTGCCTACCTCCTCGATGGTTACGCCGCGACCCAACGGCGTCGATTTCTCATAGTAATCGAGCATCTTCTTGAAGTCGTTGATCCCGGCAGCGGCGAGGGTGCGGATCGGACCGGCAGAGATTCCGTTCACGCGGATGCCCTCGGGTCCGAGAGACTGGGCGAGGTATCGCACGTTGGCTTCCAGGCTGGCTTTCGCCAGTCCCATCACGTTGTAGTGGGGTATCGAGCGTACCGCACCGATGTAGGACAGGGTGAGCAGTGCGCCCGCACGTCCCGTCATCAGGGGGCGTCCCGCCTTGGCCAGGGCGGCGAAGCTGTAGGAGCTGATATCGTGGGCGGTGAGGAACCCAGAACGAGTCACGGCGTCTATGTAGGAGCCGCTCAGTTCTTCACGTGGGGCGTAGGCCACCGAATGCACGATGACATCCATGTGGTCCCAATGCCGGGCCAGGCCGTCGAAAACGTCCTGGATCTGCGCGTCGCTGCCGACGTCGCAGGGCAGGACGATCGAGGACTCCGTTTCGCCCGCGAGCTTCTGGACCCGTGACAGGAGCTTGTCGTTCTGGTAGGTATACGCCAGTTCGGCGCCCTCCCGATGCATGGCCTTGGCTATGCCGCTCGCAATGGAGCGTTCGCTTGCGACGCCGACGATCAGCACCCGTTTCCCGGCGAGGAATCCCATGTCGAATTACCTGTATTTTTTACTAGTTGCGGACCAGCTGTCCGGGCCGATGCGACCACCGCCGACGGACGCGGCAAAGCCGCTACACTACCGGAAATTGATGCAGACTGGAAGGGTGAACTCCAGTGCATCGAGTCAAGTTCCGGCGGCGTGCCGGAAGCGGTTGCCGGAAGCGGACTGCGCGTCCGGTATCGGGTGCGGTAAGCGGATGGCAGTCCGGACATGAGCGCTGCGGTTACGCGCGTCCCACGGATCGCCGCGCTTCTGGGCTTGTTCATATTCCTGCTGGTCCGGCCGGCACCTCTGCGGGCGCAGTGGAACGACCCCTATCCGGCTGCCGACGGGAACAGGAACATCCTGTATGCGGCATTCATGGAGCGCCCCAAGCGCCTCGATCCGGCCCAAGCCTACAGCGCCGACGAATACGCGTTCATATCCCAGATCTATGAGCCGCCGTTCGAGTACCAGTATCTGCTGCGGCCCTACACGCTGGTGCCGTTGACGGCACGCGCGCTGCCCCAGCCTGTCTACCTGGATCGTCACGGGCGGCGTTTGCCCGCTGATGCGTCTTCCGGCCGCATCGCCTACAGTGTCTACACAATACGGATTCGCCGCGGAATCATGTACCAGCCGCATCCGTGCTTTGCGCGCGACGCCTCCGGCAAGTATCTGTACCAGTCGCTCACGCGCGCGCAGCTCAAGGGCGTCAGGACGATTTCGGCGTTCAGGCACACCGGCACCCGCGAGCTGGTGGCGGCCGACTACGTCTACGAGATCAAACGCCTTGCGAGCCCGTGGATCCATTCTCCGCTGTACAGCGTGCTCAGCCACTACATCGTCGGATTCAGGCGCTTTGCGCATACGGCTGCGCGCCTTCGCGCAGCCTTGCCGAAGGTGGACGGCAAGCCGCCGTACATCGATCTGGGGCGCATCCCCATGGCTGGCGTGAAGGTGCTCGGGCGCTATACCTACAGCATCACGATCCGCGGCAAGTACCCGCAGTTTCTCTACTGGATGGCGATGCCGTTTTTCGCACCCATGCCGCCGGAGGCCGATCACTTCTTCTCCCAGCCGGGCATGGCGCGCCGCGACCTGACGCTCAACTGGTACCCGGTAGGGACTGGACCCTACATGCTGACCGTCAACGATCCCAACCGCGAGATGGTGCTGGAACGCAACCCCAACTACCACCCGGATTTCTATCCGCGGCGCGGCGAGCCTTCCGATGTTCGGCTCGGGCTTCTGAAGGATGCCGGCAAGCGCCTGCCGTTCATCAAGCGGGTCGTGTTTAGCCTGGAAAAGGAGGGCATACCGTACTGGGACAAGTTTCTGCAGGGCTACTACGACGAATCCGCCATCAGCGCCGAGAGCTTCAACCAGGTTGTGCACTTCACGCCGGGCGGCGAGGCACAGCTCACGCCATCGATGCGTGCGAAGGGCATGCGACTCGTGACGGGCGTCGCTCCGTCTATATTCTATTACGGCTTCAACATGCTCGATCCGGTCGTGGGCGGCTATTCGCAGCGCAGCCGCCGGCTGCGCCGGGCGATATCCATTGCCATCGATACCCAGCAATACATCTCGATATTCCGCAACGGGCGCGGGTTGCCCGCCCAGGGGCCCGTGCCGCCGGGGATATTCGGTTACGAGCCGGGCTGTGCCGGGCGCGATCCGTACGTGTATGACTGCGTCGACGGCCGTATCCAGCGCAAGCCGATCGCCACGGCCCGCCGCCTGCTGGCCGAGGCGGGTTACCCGGATGGGCGCGACGAGCGCACCGGAAAGCCGCTGCTGCTGTACTACGACACAGCGGAAACCGGTCCCGAGGCCAAGGCGAATATGGACTGGATGCGCAAGCAGTTCCGCAAGCTGAACATCCAGCTTGTCGTCCGGGCGACGGACTACAACCGGTTCCAGGCGAAGATGCGCCGCGGCGAAGAGCAGATTTTCGCGTGGGGCTGGAGTGCCGACTATCCGGATCCGGAGAATTTCCTGTTTCTGCTCTATGGGCCGAACAGCGAGGTGGGGGGCAACGGCGAGAATGCCGCCAATTACAACAATCCGGAGTTCAACCGGTTGTTCAACCGGATGCGCAACATGGAAAACACCCCGGCACGCGAGGCTATAATCAGACGCATGGTCGGAATGGTCCAGCGCGATGCTCCCTGGGTGTGGGGTTTCAATCCCATGGAGTTCCGCCTGCACCAGGCCTGGGTCTTCAACGTCAAACCCAACTACATGGCGAACAACGACCTCAAGTACCTGCGCATCGATCCGGCGCTGCGCGCGGCAGACCAGAAGGCCTGGAACAGGCCGGTGATCTGGCCGCTGTGGGTCATTCTCGGACTGCTGGTTGTCATGGTTCTGCCGGCGGTCTTCGTCTACCGGCAGAAGGAACGCAGGTCTGCGCTGTGATCGCCTATATCATCCGGCGCATCCTGTACGCCATTCCGATCCTGATCGGCGTCAACCTGCTGACCTTCGTGCTGTTTTTCTTAGTCAACAGCCCGAACGACATGGCGCGCTTTCATCTCGGCATGAAGCGGGTGACTCCGCAGGCCATTGCCGAATGGAAGGCCGAGCACGGCTACGATGCGCCGCTGCTCTACAATTCTGCCGCATCCGGGGTGAAGAAGCTCACACAGACCATATTCTTCCAGCATTCGGTCAAGCTGTTCGTGTTCGATTTCGGGGGTTCGGACGACGGCCGCGACATCGGCTACGACATCAGGCAGCGCATGTGGCCCAGCCTTGCCATCCAGCTGCCTACCTTCGTCGTGGGGCTTGCAGTCTATATTTCCGTGGCGCTCATGATGGTGTTCTTCCGCGGTACCTACCTCGATACCGGAGGGGTCGTGCTGGCGGTCGTCCTGATGTCCATCTCGATGCTGTTCTACGTCATCGGCGGGCAGTATCTGTTCAGCAAGGTGTTGCGCCTGGTGCCGATATCGGGCTACGACAGCGGACTTTCAGCGATCAAGTTCGTCATTCTTCCCATTGCGATCGGCGTGATCAGCGGTGTAGGTTCCAGTGTGCGGCTGTATCGGACCTTCTTTCTGGAGGAATCCGGCAAGGACTACGTGCGCACGGCGCGCGCCAAAGGCCTGTCGGAGATCCGCGTGCTGTTCCGGCACGTGCTCAAGAATGCGATGATTCCCATCCTTACCGGCGTGGTGGTAGTGATCCCGTCACTGTTCATCGGCAGTCTCATCCTGGAATCGTTCTTTGGAATTCCGGGGCTGGGCAGCTATACCATCGATGCCATCCGCTCGCAGGATTTCGGCATCGTGCACGCCATGGTTTTCCTCGGTTCGGTGCTGTACATCGTGGGATTGATCCTGACGGACATCAGCTACACGCTTGTCGATCCGCGCGTGCGGCTGGGATGAAACGGGGCCGCTTTCCGTGCTGAAGACGACCACCGCTGCCGATAGCGCAATCGGAGTTCTGCCATAGACATGCCTTTCAAGCTGGTGATCCTGTGGACCGATGCGCTGATCTATCTGCTGCTCGCGGTGTCGATCGCGTATGGGATCTATGCGGCGCGCCATGAGCACCTGCGTGCCCCCTGGCGGCAGGTGCGGCGCAATCCGCTGGCCATGGCCGCACTCGTGGTGCTCGCCGCCTACATAGTGACAGGGCTGGTGGATTCGATTCATTTCCGCATGAGGCTGGACGTCCCCCGGGCGCAGGCCAGGCACGCAATCTATTCTCCGCAGGTGCTGAGCGTGCTGGACCTGCTGTGTGCTCCATTGCGCACCCATGTGGAGCAAACCTATTCCGCCCCGTTTGCCCTGTATGCCTTTACGCCCCAGATGGTCCGGCGGCCGGACGGCAGCCATGTGCTGGAGTATCCGCGGCTGCGCTACGCGGGCGCTGCCCTCAAAGTCCCGGGTGACCGCGGGCGCGATATCGCAGTTCGCTGCCTGCGGGGGGCGGTCGAGAGTCTGATTCTGTGGGTGGCCGTCGCCGCCGCGGTTGCGTACTGGCGGGTACGGCGCCCCGGGGAATCCGCGCGCGCCGCATTCGGGCGCCTGATCAGAGGTGAGACCGATACACCGTGGCGGGCGATGCTCGCCAGCCTGGGTGCCGTCATTTTGTCCGTTGCCGCGGTGGCAAACCTCGGGGGGGCATACCACATCCTGGGTACCGACCAGGTCGGTCAGGATGTGCTGTTTGAGGCAATCAAGAGCATTCGCACCGGACTGCTGATCGGTACCCTGACCACCCTGGTCATGCTGCCTTTCGCGCTGGCTATGGGCGTGATGGCCGGCTATTTCGGCGGGTGGGTCGACGATCTCATCCAGTATATCTATGCGACGCTCAGTTCGATTCCGAGCGTTCTGCTGATCGTAGCCGGAATCCTCAGCCTGGACCTGTACATGGCCAATCATGCCGCCGCCTTCGACAACATCGCACAGCGCCAGGATATGCGGCTGCTGTCCCTGTGCGTCATACTCGGAGTCACCACCTGGACCGGGCTGTGCCGGCTGCTGCGCGGCGAAACGATGAAGCTGCGCAACATGGACTATATCCAGGCCGCCGTCGCCCTCGGCGTGCGGTCCCGCCGGATCATGACGCGGCATATCATTCCCAATGTCATGCATATCGTCTTGATCAACGTGGTGCTCAATTTCAGCGGCCTGGTGCTGGCGGAGGCGGTCCTGTCCTATGTGGGTGTCGGTGTGGACCCCAGCATGAACAGCTGGGGAAACATGATCAACGGGGCGAGGCTGGAGATGGCGCGTGATCCGGTGGTGTGGTGGTCGCTGGCTGCGGCATTCCTGTTCATGTTCACGATGGTGCTTGCAGCCAATCTTTTTGCCGATGCGGTGCGCGACGCTTTCGACCCGCGCATGAGAAAGTGACGGCTTCGACCCGTCCCAAAGGAACTCCATGCCTGCGCTGCTGAAGATCGACGGCCTCAAGGTCTGGTTCGATACCACCGGTGGCACGGTGCGCGCCGTTGACGGCGTATCCCTCGACATTGCGGCAGGAGAGTCCATGGCGCTGCTGGGCGAATCCGGCAGCGGCAAATCGGTGGCGGCCATGGCGCTGCTGCAGCTTCTGCCGCAGCCGGCGGGGCGCATTGTCGCGGGCAGGGCCCTGCTTGGCGAACGCGACCTGCTGCGTACGCCGGAACGCGACATGCGCACGGTGCGCGGACGGCGCATCGCAATGATTTTTCAGGAGCCTCAGACCTCGCTCAACCCGGTGATGACCCTGGGTGATCAGATCAGCGAGGTCCTGCCGGCATCCTGGCCGCGAAGAAGGCGGCGCGAGCGTGTCATCTACTGGCTGGATGCCGTAGGGATCTCCGATCCCGGGCGCCGCTACCGCGAATATCCGCATCAGCTGTCCGGGGGGATGAAGCAGCGAGCGATGATCGCCATGGCGCTCGCAGGGGAGCCGGAACTGCTCGTCGCCGACGAGCCTACCACCGCCCTGGATGTGACGATTCAGGCCCAGATCCTGGACTTGCTCAAAGAACTCCAGCGGCGCACCGGAATGGCGATGCTTTTTATCACCCACGATCTCGCGGTCGCATACCAGGTTGCGGACCGTGTGGCGGTGATGTATGCGGGCGAGATCGTCGAATCGGCCGACCGACCTGCGTTCTTCGGCGGTGCCCGCCATCCCTATACGCAGAAGCTGTTCCGGGCGGTGCCCGGACGCGGCAAGCGCGGCGAGATGCTGGAGGTCATCCCCGGCGGAGTCCCGTCGCTGACGCAGGAATTTAGGGGCTGCCGCTTCGCCGATCGCTGTGACTACGCGTGGGATCTGTGTCGGACCACCATGCCGGCCTGGCGGGTCGAATCCGGCCACGGAGTGCGCTGCCACCTATACGGTGGAGCAGCGGGCCTGTCGACGCCGGTAGCGGCACCCAGGCCGGTGGCAGTACCGGTACGTGAAATCGGCCCGGGCCAGCCGCTGCTTCAGGTCAGGGACCTGAAGGTTCATTTCCCTATTCACAGCGGCATCCTGCGGCGTGTTGTCGGCCAGGTGCGTGCCGTAGACGGAGTCACGCTGTCGGTTGGAACCGGCCGCACGCTCGCGCTGGTCGGGGAATCCGGTTGCGGCAAGACCACCATCGGCAAGGCAATTCTGCAGCTGGTAGCCCCCACGGCGGGCGAGGTGTTATTCGAGGACACACGCCTCGATCTCATGACCCCGTCGGCCCTTCGGCCGCTACGTCGGCGCCTGCAGGTCATTTTCCAGGATCCGTACGCCTCGCTCGACCCGCGCATGCTGGTCAGCGAGATTCTGGAGGAGGGCATGCATGCGCAGGGGATCGAAGTCGCCACAGCCGGGCGCCATAGCCGGGCCCGTGACCTGCTGGAGCAGGTCGGCCTGGGTGCTGAAGCGCTGACGCGCTATCCTCACGAGTTCTCGGGGGGGCAGCGGCAGCGTCTCTGCATCGCGCGCGCGTTGTCGGTGGAACCGCGCCTGATCATCTGTGATGAGCCTACCAGCGCGCTCGATGTGTCGGTGCAGGCGCAGATCCTGAACCTGCTGCGGCGATTGCAGCAGGAATTATCACTCAGCTATCTGTTCATTACGCACAACCTGGGGGTCGTCGAGTACCTGGCCCATGAGGTGGCGGTCATGTATCTGGGGCGCCTGGTGGAAACCGGAGTGGTGCATGAGGTGCTGGAGGGACCCAGGCATCCTTATACCCAGGCACTGCTTGCGGCCGTCCCATCGATTGCCGGCAACCGGACAGGGAATGCGCCGGTGCCGCCGTCTGCCGGTCTGCCTCGCGGGGAAGCACCGTCGCCCGTCAACCCGCCGGCGGGATGCCATTATCATTCCCGTTGCCCGCAGGCGATGGCGCAGTGTCGCACGGATTACCCGGCGCCAAGCCGGATCAGTGCCACCCACTGGGTACGCTGTCACCTCTATCCGGCCGATACCGGCCCGTCATGAGCCGCTCCCGTCAAGCCGCGGCCCGACGGGGCAGCACGGCAGCATGGTGCATGCCCGGGCAAACGGGAACAGCAGGAGGGAATGCAGGTCAGCCGCGACCGGGACCGACACTGGCCAAAGCTGCAGCGGGAGCGGACCGCACCCAGATCCTCAGTCTCTGACCAAGACGCAGGACAGCGGTGGCGTCCATCAGGTTCCAGCGACGCAGCTGGCGGACGTAGACATTGTATCTGCGTGCGATACTCCAGAGCGTTTCGCCGGCCCGGACCCGATGGACCACACGCACCACGCGACCGCGCCGCACGGGGTGGTAGCGGCGCACCGGACGATACCGGCGATAAACGGCATGATAAATGCGTGGCCGGTGCCAGTGTGCCCTGCTGCGTGCGAGCCGGTCCATAGGCACCGGGATCAGCAGGTTTTGGCCAATACGCAGGAAATTGCCGCGCAGGCTGTTGGATGACCTGATAGCTCCGATGCTGACTCCATACCAGCGGGCAATCTGGCTCAGCGTATCGCCGCGATGTACGACATGGTGCCACCAGCGCACCCGTTCATCCGCGGGGAGTTCGCGGAGTCCCCGGAGCACGGCTTCCTTGGTGGCGGCAGGAACGAGCAGATCGTGGTCCCCGTGCGGACCGGTCACCCAATGTATGTACGCCGGATTGATCCGGTAGAGTGTGCTGACTGACTTGCCGGTCAGTTTGGCGACGACGCTGAGATCCACCTGGGTGTGGGTCTTGATCTGCGCGAAGTACGGGCGGTTCGGTATCGCGGGAAAGGTCAGGCCGAATTTCGCGGGGTCAGATACGATGTCCACCATCGCCATCAGCTTGGGCACGTAATTCTCGGTCTCCGGCGGAAGCCGCAGGTCCGAGTAATCGGTCGGAAGACCGTGTCGCCGGTTGTAGTCAATTGCATACTGGACTTCCCCTTCGCCGCAGTTGTAAGCGGCGAGAGCAAGCTGCCAGTTGCCATTAAAGTCGTTCTTGAGTTTCTCGAGGTAGTCGAGCGCCGCATCCGTGGACGCCACGACATCGCTGCGTCCGTCATACCACCAGTCGGTCTTGAGTCCGTAACGGCGCCCGGTGGAAGCCATGAACTGCCATAAGCCGACCGCGCGAGCGCGCGAGTAGGCATGGGGCTGGTAGGCGCTTTCGATTGCCGGTAACAGGGCGATTTCGGTGGGCATGCCCCGCTTCTGCACTTCCTGCACGATATAGTACAGGTAGAGGCGCGCCCGCCGCAGCATGTTCTGCATGTAGACCGGATTTTCCGCGAACCATTGTTCCTGGCGCTTGACTCGCCAATTGTCGAGTGGCGGCAGAGCGAAGCCGGCGCGTATGCGATGCCAGAGACTGGCGTAGCTGTCCGGCGAAGGTTTCGCGGCAGGCGCCGAATTTCCCGCCGGACTGCTCGCGGTGGCCGTCAGGGCATTCGCGGCTCCGGCAGCGGCAATAACGGGCGCGGCCGGCGTGCCAGGCTGGGCGCTCGCCTGAACCTTGGAACTGGAAGTGCCTGCGGTGCCTGCTGCGAGCTTAGCAGCCGGAGTCGCGGCGGTCGATGTGTCGAAGTGATGGGGGAAGGAAGCACACCCCGCCATTCCGGTGAGGGTGGCAAGGATGCTTAGGGTTGCAATGAAGTTTCGCAGGGCCTCATTATTGCTTTTAGCTCGGTCCATGTCAGTAGATAGTAGGGTGTGACGTTGGATGCGTCAACCCTTAACTTTGCGATACTTTGCGATCGATTCTGTTCCGGACCGCTTATCCCTTGAAGCCATCCTTCCATCGGCGCACGGCTGCGAATGCCTCGCACTCGGACGCAAGTTGCCGGCGCGCGAACGTCTCGGCCGCAGCGTGTACCCCGGGCACGCTGCAGCGCAGGAACGGATTGACGGACTTCTCCCGCGCGATGGTCGAGGGCAGGCTGGGGCGATTGCGCTGGCGCAAGGCGATGACCGCTTCGCGGTATTGCCTTGCCTCGACATTTTCCGGCTCCACGGCGAGGGCGAACCGCAGATTCTCTTCGGTGTATTCGTGGCCGCAGAAGACTTCAGTGTCGTCGGGCAATGCCGCAAGCCGCTGCAAGGAACGGCACATCTGCTCTGCGGTACCTTCAAACAACCGGCCGCAGCCTGCCGAAAAGAGGGTGTCGCCGCAGAACAGTATGCCCCCGCCATGATAGGCGATGTGTCCGGCGGTATGGCCGGGTATGTCGATGACCCGCAGCTGCAGCCCCAGTGAGGGCAGCGGTACCTCGTCGCCTTCTCCGACGGGATGTGTGACCGCCGGGATGGCTTCGCGTGCCGGGCCGTACACGGGCACTGGATTGTCGTCGACGAGTTCGGCTATGCCGCCCACATGGTCGCCGTGGTGATGCGTGCACAGGATCGCTACCGCCGTCAGCCGCAGCCGCGCAAGGGCCGCGCGCACCGGGGCAGCCTCACCTGGATCGACGATCGCCACGCCGTCGCCGGCATGGCCGCGGATCAGCCAGATGTAGTTGTCCTTGAAGGCCGGGACGTGTAAAACAGCGGTCATGAAAACAGTGTGGAATCCCGCTGGGCCTGAGTCAACTGATGGGCGATCCCGATGAGTGGATGTGAAAACGATCCGGATCTGCGCCAGCACCTTTGTCACTGGTTTGGCGAACCTCTGGGACGGTCTTTGCAAGCGATCGAGAGCCATCGCCTGCGCGAGGTGTGGCCCCATCTGTACGGGACGACGGCACTTCAGCTGGGCTGCATCGGTGCCATGGATCTGCTCGATTGCTGTGTTGCGCCGACACGCATCATTCTCGATTTGCCCGGTGCCGGTACTGTACGGTCGCCGGCGCGGGTTGCGGGGGCGCCCGAGGCGCTGCCCTTCGACGCCCGCAGCGTCGATCTCGTGCTGCTGCCTCATACTCTGGAGTTCTGTGCGGATCCGCACCTGGTACTGAGAGAGGTTGAGCGTGTGCTCTCGCCCGAGGGCTACGCGGTGATCCTGGGGTTCAACCCGTTCAGTCTGTGGGGAGCGTGGCGCCTGCTTGCCCGCCGCAGCAGGCGTGTCCCCTGGTGTGGACATTTCATACAGCTGCCTCGCATCAAGGACTGGCTCAAGCTGCTCGATTTCGAGTTGACCCGCGGGCGCATGCTGTATTACCGGCCGCCGCTGAGCAACGAAGCGGTCATGGACAGGCTGTTTTTTCTCGACAAGATCGGCGACCGCTGGTGGCCAATGGCTGGTGCGGTCTATCTGCTGGTGGCGCGCAAGCGGGTAGCAGGCATGATTCCGTTGCGGCCCGCCTGGAGGAAGCGCCCGGTGCTTGCGGATGCCGTGACTCGACCACTCGCCCGGAGCAAGCGCCCCGCGCCTGCGGGGCGTGTGGCCCGAGTGGGTGGCGGTGGTAGCGGTAATGGTGGGTAAGGTGGTGATCTACACCGACGGAGCCTGCCGTGGCAACCCCGGGCCCGGCGGCTGGGGCGCGATTCTGGGTTATGGTGACCACGAGAAAGAACTGCGTGGCGCAGAACGGGATACCACCAACAACCGCATGGAGCTGATGGCCGCAATCCAGGCGCTGGAAGCGCTCAAGCGATCTTGCGAGGTGACCCTCACGACGGATTCGGAGTACGTACGCAAAGGCATCACCGAGTGGCTGGCCGGCTGGAAGCGCCGCGGCTGGAAGACGGCGGACAAGAAGCCTGTGAAGAACCAGGACCTGTGGGAGCGCCTTGAGGCGGCGTCCCGCAAGCACACCATCCATTGGAAATGGATCAAAGGGCACAGCGGGCACCCGGAAAACGAACGCGCAGACCAGCTGGCCAATCGCGCGATCGATGAGATGCTGGACAGCGTTCGCGGAGATTCACGGTGAGCCCGCCGTGCGGAATGCCATGGTGGATCGATGGATTCCGGGCTTCCCCTGCGGTATTCCGGAAGCCCGGGCGCCCGCACCACGTCCGGACATAAGAAGGAGCCAGCGAAATTGCGCCAAATCGTCCTCGACACCGAAACAACCGGCCTGGAGCCGTCCCAGGGGCACCGCATCATTGAAATCGGTGCGGTGGAGCTCGTCAACCGCCGTGTCAGCGGTAACCGGTTCCATCAGTATCTGAATCCGGAGCGTGAAATCGAGGCCGGAGCGATCGAAGTGCACGGCATCACCAACGAGATGCTCGCCGACAAGCCGCGATTTGCCGACATCGCGGCCGATTTTCTTGCTTTTGTGCGTGACAGCGAGCTCATCATCCACAACGCCCCGTTCGATGTGGGATTCATCAACAGCGAACTGGCGTTGATGCAGGCGGAAGACAGACGCATCGAGGACCTCTGCCGCGTGCTTGACACGCTCAGGCTGGCGCGCAGCCGGCATCCTGGCCAGAAAAACGACCTCGATTCACTGTGCAAGCGCTATCACATCGACAATTCGCAGCGCACGTTGCATGGCGCGCTGCTTGACGCGGAGATACTGGCCGACGTCTATCTCGCCATGACCGGCGGACAGACCGCTCTGTTCCAGGACGTGGCGGCGCAGCCGACGGCGCAGGGCGCCGCCCGCGCCGGCGCGGGTCCGGTCGGCCGTGAGCGGTCGCCGCTGGCGGTTATCCGTGCGAGTGCCCAGGAACTCGCGGCGCATGCCGCCTGGATGGATGAGATCGACAAGAAAAGCGGTGGCAAATGCGTGTGGAAAAAACTCGAAAATCCGGGCGGGACATGAGCTAGCCCGACGCTGGCCGAATCCCCGCCTGCCGATCCGGTGGGCCTGGACGCCGGTGCATTGCGGCGGCCCGTTTCCAACAATACCATTGCTTTCCCGACTTTCCATCCGCAGACCGGTTTAGAGCCCGAGAGGAAAATCAGTGACTACAGATTCCTTGCCCCGCAAGCCCGTAAAACGGGCGAACGCCATTTCTCCGACTCGCCAGGAGGACTACGCGGAGTGGTATCAGCAGGTCATCAAGGAGGCGGACCTCGCGGAAAATTCGCCGGTTCGCGGCTGCATGGTGATCCGGCCCTGGGGCTACGGTCTGTGGGAGAACATCCAGCAGAGCCTGGACCGCATGTTCAAGGATACCGGTCACCAGAACGCATACTTTCCGTTGTTCATTCCGCTGTCGTTCTTCGAGAAGGAGGCCGAGCACGTAGAAGGTTTCGCCAAGGAATGTGCCGTTGTCACCCACCGGCGGCTGGAAGCTAAGCCCGGCGGCGGGCTTGTGCCGGCAGCCGAGCTCGAGGAGCCACTCGTTGTCCGCCCCACCAGTGAAACCATCATCGGTGCGAGCTTCGCCAAATGGATCCGGAGCTACCGCGATCTGCCGGTACTCATCAACCAGTGGGCGAACGTGGTGCGCTGGGAGATGCGCACGCGGCTGTTCCTTCGAACCACGGAATTCCTGTGGCAGGAAGGGCATACGGCGCATGCAACCGCCGATGAGGCGCGCGCGGAAACGATGCGTATGCTCGACATCTACGAGCATTTTGCCCATGAATACATGGCCATCCCGGTGATCAAAGGGGAGAAGTGCTCCTGGGAGCGTTTTCCCGGTGCGATCAATACCTATTCCATCGAAGCGATGATGCAGGACCGACGCGCGTTGCAGGCCGGTACTTCGCATTTTCTCGGCCAGAATTTCGCGCGCGCTTCCGGCATCCGGTTCCAGACGAAGGAGGGCGGGGAAGACTATGCCTGGACGACATCCTGGGGCGTGTCTACGCGTCTCATCGGGGCGCTGATCATGAGTCACAGCGACGACGACGGTCTGGTGTTGCCTCCGCGTCTTGCGCCGCGGCACGTGGTGATCCTGCCAATCTACCGAAATGATGCCGATCGGGAGCGCGTGCTGCAATACTGCCGCACTCTGACCGCGGAGCTGCGGGATCGGCCGTACGGCGACGGCCGGATACAGGTGGAGATTGACGATCGCGACATTCGTGGTGGCGAGAAAACCTGGTACCACATCAAGCGAGGGGTCCCCGTTCGCCTGGAGATCGGTCCGCGCGACCTCGATGCGGGTGTGGTTTCGGTTTCGCGGCGCGACCGGCCGAGTGGCGAGCGCCAGGCGCTGCCGCATGCCGAATTCGTGGCGCGCGCAGGAGAAATACTCGGGGAGATCCAGCGCGGCCTGTTCGAACGCGCACTCACGTTCCGTGACGCGAATATGCGGGAGATCGTCGACCGTGCCGTATTCGAGGAATGGTTCCAGTCCCAGGACGACGAAAAACAGCTCCGCGGCGGATTCGCGCTATGCCCGTTTGTCGATGACCCTGCGATCATTGACGCCTTGGCGGCGCTCAAGGTCACCGTGCGCTGCCTGCCACTTGACCAGCAGCCGCGTGCTGCAAAGTGTCTGTTCACCGGCAAGTCCACTGATCGCTGGGCGATTTTCGCAAAAGCCTACTGAACCTCTTTTTCTGCCGGGTAACGTCCCAGGAGTCCGGGTCGCCCCGTCCGGACCGGTGGAAAATGCCGATGCATGCGGGTATGTCTGTGCGTGTTTTGTCGCACGCGGATGCCACGCACAGGGTATCCGCCGTAGGCGGGGCCGGATCCCGGCGGATGCATCTGGCTTCCGTGCGCGAAGCGGGTGACCTGAATGCGCAGACGCGGACCGCCGTTGCTGTGCGGTCTCCATCCCCGACACCTTGCCGACTCCTTACCACCTCTAATGAATGCGATCAGACCCGGAAGTACCGGGATCTGCACCAGAAGCCAAGTCCATTCGTTTTGTTTGGCGCATCCGCCGAGCCGGAAGGACGCCGGGGTCGGGAGCTGCCGTACGATATTGCCCGGATCGTCAGCAATCGGCCGGTTATTCAGGTCAGCCTCGGGCTGCCGGGGGTCGGCTTGAGTACTGGCCGACCGGATCCGAAGTACCAGTCCGGATTGGCCGGGATTCCGAACGGGGAGGCAGGAATCAGCCGTTCCCCGTAGCCGTCACAGCATGCCTTCCTTTGCTAAGAAACAGCAAGTCATTGTTAACAATGCAATTTCCTGGGCATCTTCCCCGATTTCGTCAATTTTTTGAAAACCTGACCCTTCCGTGCTGTAGTTAATCACCCTGTTTTGGACAGGGATCACAATGCGTGGATACGGCCACTGCGCGCCCACACCCGGCTTCGTCCGCACAAAAAATCTAGATAAGGAGGGCTCATGCCACGGAATCGCACCCCGACTATTCCACCTGGTGTTGTCATCCGGATGGCACAGACCGGACCGGAGATAGAAGCTGCTAACCGGCTGGTCTACCAGAACTATGTCGAGGACGGCTTCTGGGAGCCGGACGAGGCGCAACTCGAGACGAACCGGTACCTGCATTCGCCGGATCGTGTAGCCTGGATCGCGGTCCGAGACGGCGAAGTCCTCGGCACCCTGAGCATCATCCGCGACAATCAGCAGGGTCTGCCGTCCGATACAGCCCAGCCGGCGCTCATGGGCCGGTTACGTGCCGCAGGCGAGAAGCTTGCTGAGGTCTCATGTCTGGCAACGCGGCGCTCGCGAGCCGCGCCACAGATCGTTCTCTGGCTGATGGCCTGGGGTCTGCAGTACTGCTTCTACAACGAGGGGCTGGATCGTCTGGTCGCCTCGTGCAAGCCGCAGCATGCAGACTTCTACGAGTCGGTCCTGTGTTTCAGCAAGCTGAGCGCACCCATTTACTATGAATATTCCCATGCTGTCGGATACCTGATCAGTCTGCAGCTCCTCGAGGCGCATCGGCTGCTGGCGACCCGCTATCCGGTGGATCCGGCGAGCGGGACAAGTCTGTACCGTTTTCTGCTCGTCGACCCTCATCCGGCGCTTCAATTTCCGGCTGCCGGTCTCCTGCGACGCGCTCGCGTGAACCCACGCCCGGTCGCGGCCGGGCCGCATCGGGATGCGGTCCCGACGGCTTCCGCCGAGGTGCGGGTGGCCTGATGAAACCGGGTTGCCTGGTGCCCTGCGCGGCATTACCCTAAATTATCTGTTATAATTTACTATTATTGCGTCACGGAAGGGTCGCATGATGGAACGGTCCGGGCCGCGCTGTCATGTTTTCTGTCAGGAGGAACTATGACCTACGATGCTCTCCCGTCGTTGGTAGCGCTGGTTTTCAAAGTTGTTCTTCTGGTTTTTGCATCACGCTTCCCGACTCGCAATGCCATCACGCGACTTTACCTGGCGCTGCTGGTTCTGCTGTCGTTTCAGAACATCGTCGAGTTCGTGGGGTTTACTCATTTTGCGCAATATGGCCTGGACGACACCATCGTTCGGCTCGGCTATGCGTATTTTGCCATCGGAATTGCCTTTTTCGCGCTCATCCTGCATTTGTCGCTGCGATTGAGCGTTGACAAAGGAGGGCAGCTCAAGTCGGTTCTGCCCTGGCTCTATCTGCCGGTTCTGCCGCTTGAGTATCTTCTGCTGTTCACACACCGACTGGTGGCGGGGTTCCGGCTTTTCGAGGGCTATACGGTGTTGCGCATCGCAGGACCACTCTATTTCCTGTTCGAGACGTACGTGCCGCTCTACCTCCTTGCGACGGTCGTCTATCTTGTGTACGGGGCCCGCAATTCCCGCCAATCGGCGCTGCGACGCACTCGCAACCGTCTGTGGCTGCTTGCACTGTCGCCATTCGTATTCATCAATCTCTATTTGATACTTGCCAACCACTTCGGCCTGGCAAAAATCTCCTCGACGATATACCTGCCTTTGGCCATCACTTTTTTTCTCATCGTCACGGCCTACGCGACGCATCAGTACCGGCTTTTTGACATCGAGTTCTTCATTCCCTGGTCTAAACTGCGCGGGAGAAAGACGGCGTTCTATGCGCGCATACAGGCCATGATCGGGGAACTCGCCGAGCTGCGGTCCGTGAAAGAAGCGATCGCACGGTTGGCTCAGACGCTCGGCTGTCCAGTGGCCCTGATCGGTGCGCACAAGGGTGTGCTGGCGATGTCGGCGGCGTCGGCGCCCTCCGGATTTCCAGAAAGCGAGCTGCAGCCGTTGCGGCATATTGTAGTCGCGGATGAAGTTGCGGACCGTCAGCCCTCCTTGTATGCCGCGATGCGCCAGCACAACGTCGCGGCGATCGTGCCATTCCACGCAGCGAGCGAAAGCGCCGCCGGGTGGCTTCTGCTCGGTGACCCCTTCAGCAGTCAGGTTTATACCGCACGGGATTTCCGGATTGTTGAGCAGCTGTTCGACCGCCTCGCCGACAGTCTGCTGGATCACTTCGTGGATCTGCGCCGGCAGCTCTTGGCGACGCGACGGGAAAGCCGTGTGCTGGGGCAGCGGCTTGAGGACCTCGAACGGGAGATCGGGAGTCTGCGCAAGGAGAATCAGGGGCTGCGCGATGAGCGCCGGCGCTGGATGATGTCGCTTGCACAGGAATTGGGCGGGGCGCAGGAGCCCCCGCCGGATCCTGATGTTTCTGCCACCGGCGACTGGACGCTGGAGCAGGTGCTCGCGGGGGTCGAGGTGCGGCTTATCGAACAGGCGCTGCAGCAGTGCGGGGGGAACAAGTCCGAAGCTGCCCGGCTGCTCGGCCTGAGACCCAACACGCTGCACTACAAGCTGCAACGCCATGGGCTGGTTTCTGAAAAGCGCCAATAGCAGGCGCCGTGCCAAACGTCCGCCTGCAGAGCGGGTCTTGGTCCTGTCTGCACCGGCCCGGTTTTCTGCTTTACTGTGTTTCGCGATGGAATAGTCGCGCCGCCCTGGTCCGCATTGCCTGAACCTGCAGCAAGACTCGGCGTGGCTCAGACCTGTTTCGATCCCGATGCCACGGGCGGTGTCCCGAAACCACGGTAGGGCAGCAGCCTTTCCAGACAGTACCGGAGCTGGTGCGGTATTTCAAAGCCAGTGAACCCCGATGCCCGAATGTTTTTGTGGAACATGGTCGTCTTCACGCTACGCGCACCGCCTTGGTTCTGACGCTTCGCAGACCCCATTTCCAGTCTGAGCCGAGGGTTCCGTGGCGCGTTCCCTTGAATTACCGGGTTCGCATTCGTGATGGGTCCGCGGCGTGTCATAGTTCCGGGCATGTGACCGTGAGGCAGTATTGGGCGGTCCGGATTCCGCTTGTCGCAACCTGGCCAGTGGTTCCCGCCCGATGTGTTCTGATACGGCATGAGGTATCTGCCGTGTAATGTGCCAGACAGGGTTCATGTCCGGAAACGGGGTACCTGGCATCGGACCAACGGGGGCTCCTTTCGTCGACGGCCGTGTCCGCGTGCACGGGTATTGTGTGCAGGAGTCCGGCGCGTGCCTTAGAAAAAACTCCACAGACCTTGACGGTCCCACCGTTCCCCGCAACACTGAGGAGAGGCCGCAACCGGAGAATGATGCGCATGCTTGAAATGCGGACAGGCAGTCACAGTGTCATCGGAGCACTGGCCCGGGTGATGATCCCCGGGTTGAACTGCACCCGGATCCCGGACTGAAGGATCCGGGTGCGACGATCATGAAGAATACCGCCGTGCTGCTGTTGTCCTGTCCTGACCGCAAGGGGCTGGTGGCAGCCATCGCCAACTTTCTGCTGGCGTACGAGGCCAATATTTTGCATGCCGACCAGCACCAGGACGGAGCCCTCGGGCTTTTCCTGATGCGTGTGGAATGGGACCTGCATGGCTTCTCGCTGCCGCTGGCCGATTTTCCGAGGATGTTCGCGCCGATCGCCGAAGAGCACCAAATGACCTGGCGCCTCGCGGAATCCGCACATAAGCCGCGCATGGCGATTTTCGCTTCGCGCCATAATCATTGCCTGGCAGACCTGCTTTACCGCTATCAAGGCGGAGAACTGCACTGCGAAATTCCCCTTATCATCAGTAACCACGAGCACGCACGCTGTCTGGCCGACGCCTATGGGGTTCCCTATCAGCATGTCGAGGTAAGCCGGGATAACAAAGGAGAGGCGGAGCGGGTGCAGTTTGCCTTGCTGCGCGAGCACGATGTCGATTTCATCGTTCTCGCCCGCTACATGCAGGTGCTGTCCGAGAATTTCACCGCTCAATATCCTGAGCGCATTATCAACATACACCACTCCTTTCTCCCCGCCTTTCACGGCGCCAAGCCGTATCATCGTGCGTTCGAACGTGGCGTGAAACTGATCGGTGCCACGTCGCATTATGTGACCGACGTTCTAGACGATGGTCCGATCATCGAACAGGACGTCGCGCGTATTTCCCACCGTGATACCTTGGAGGACCTCGTCCAGAAGGGTGCGGATCTTGAAAAGATCGTGCTTTCGCGGGCAGTACGATGGCATCTCGACAACCGCGTTCTGGTGTACGCAAACAAGACCGTCGTATTCGATTGACGCTGCCTGCCGCTGGCTTTGGCTGCGACGTTGTGTCAAGACGAAGCGCCCGAGCCAGGCGTGGCACCTTCCATGCCGATGTCCAGTATTGCAGCGCCATCCGAGAGCGGGCTGTCGCCACCGACGACGTTGAACGTACCTGTGGGTATCTGCCGTTGCCCTCGCGCGGTGGTGAATCGGGCAGTGTCTGGCGGGTCACAGGCGGTGAATCCGGGGACAGGCAAAAGAGTCATTCTGCACAACGATGCCCGTGTGACAGATCTGCTTGGAAGCCGGGTGACCGGGAACGGGAAGTTCGTCGTATTTTCCTCAAGGCGGAGAGATGCCGATGAGCGCTTCGACGCGCCGCTTGTCTTCGCCGCGATGCGGCGGCGCATTTCGGAAACAATCTCTGCTTGTATCAATTCTGAATCGGCCTACGGAGGGGCAGCGGCTGGCGTTAAAGGGGAGGTCACAGGTACCATGGCTCATCGGCAACCGAGGAGAGTTCCCATGGCGCGAGCCCAGAGACTGTATTTCCCCCCGAATCCAATGATGCGATGCGGAGATGCCGTGGTCCGGACCCGGCAGGCAGTCGCCGCGGTCTTTGTCTGTGTTCTCGGGACGGCCCTTGTCACGCCGGCGCAGGCGCAGGACGGGGATGCGAATTCCCTGCGGCAGCAGGTACAGACCCTGACCCGGCGGGTCGATAAGCTTGAAGCCGAGGTCCATGCCCTGCAACATGTCCAGGCTACGCATTCGCCATCGGCCGGACAAGCGCCAATGGCTGAACAACCAGCAAAGGCCGGACAACCAGCAGTGACGGTTAATCAGAGTTTTGGCGCCGAGGCCGATCTGCGGCATGCCTGGCACCAGCTGAAGCGGGGGATGTCGGCGGCTGACGTCAAGAAGCTCCTTGGTCCACCGAGCGGGCAATTCCGGACCGGCAACATCACCGTTTGGTATTACCATTACACCGGAATAGGCAGCGGTTCGGTCACCATTTCGCAGGATGGCAAACTTGATGACTGGCAGCAGCCGTCGCATGGGTTGTAGCAGAAGATATTCCGCGGAAGGCCTGCCGCCTTCGCCTCGGACTTCGATCGGACTTCAAGCGAAGCAGCTGTGGGTCGGACGGCCGTCGAAGCGCTAACGTATTGAAGCTCTCCCGGCGTCGGATCCAGGAGCGCCTCGTCTATCATGGGCGGGGCGTGCCCCCGACCGCCCTTGCCGGGCGCTCCGATTAGACGGTCCCACACCGATCCCGAGGTCCAGGCGAGCGGTGCCTCCGCCCGGCATGATCGCTGGCTGCCCGATCTGCTTCAGCGCCGATCCTTGAGCAGGTCGCGGATGTCGGTCAGCAGCTCTTCCTCCCGGGACGGTTTCTGCGGCGCCGCCTCTGCCTTCTTTTGCATCTTGTTGATCACTTTCACTACGACGTAAACGGCGGCCGAGACGATAAGAAAATCGATGACAGAATTGATGAACAGCCCGTAGTTGATGGTTGGTGCGCCCGCCTTCTTCGCGGCCGCCAGGGTCGGGTAGTGAGTACCGCTCAGGTTGATGAATAACCCGCTGAAATCGACGTTGCCCATGAGCAGGCCGAGCGGAGGCATCAAGACATCCGCCACCAATGAACTGACGATCTTGCCGAATGCTGCGCCAATGATGATACCAACAGCCAGATCCACGACATTCCCGCGCATGATGAACTTTTTGAAGTCTTCTAACATGAATCCCCCTTTAGTCTGAGACAAGCACCGTGCGAGTGGCTGACCTGCGCTGATCAACGCGAGTCAGATCACGTTTTCAGGCTTGATGCGGAAAGTGCCCGAAAATCATCTCCCACACGGCTTGTGACTGCAAGTGGAATTTCCGGCTGATGAATTACTTTAATTGCAACTCGATGGCCCCTTCCGTGAAACCAAGCTGCGGCGGGTTTCGAGCAATCTGCCACCCATGCCGTATCGGCTCGGCATAGGTGGCACGTCTGATTCCTTCAGCCCCGTTTGGGCCCGAACCGGTGCGCTCGTTGCCGTCCGGACTTTCTAAGGTACGCCTCTGCAGAACCGGAAGTCATACGTGCCAGTAGCGCTTTAAAAATGTGATCTGCGAACAGCAAAGCGACCGCGCTCTTTTTAGTGCCGGGCGCTTCTTGGACAAATCCGGTCGGCCGGTTCGATGCCGTGCCGGATCGTGCGCAACGCGCAACCGTCGTGCTGAGGAAGATGTAGGCTGTCCGATGATGCGAACGGATTCCTTCGGCGTCGTACCCGTGATAGCTGGGAGCAGTACGTTTCAGGCTCGGGTCTGGGCAGCGATGCCCGTTCGCCGTTCTGTAACGGGCAAACCAAACCCACGAATTCGTCCGAGGAGCGGGATTTTGGAGTACACTGCCCATTGGACCGTTTTTGCGGGCTGGCGGGTAACCGGTGGTGCCGGTCCGTTTCCCGGTCTGCTCGCGGCCAGCAGAACTCCTGGCCGGTTTGTGCCAAGCCGTGCCGGGCACGATCGAGGCAGGCGTGAAACGGGATTGGCGTAAACATTTCCTCGGGCACGCGGTCTGCTCCAAATATACGTCTGTAAGGATCACCGTGTAATTCAATATGAAAACCCCGAAAAGCCTCGAATCTCTGATACGCGATGGTCTTGTGGACGAGGTTATCCGCCCGCTCAAGAGTGGCAAGGAGGCCTCCGTCTACGTGGTCCTCTGCAGAGGCGAGATCCGCTGTGCCAAGGTGTACAAGGAGGCCAACCAGCGCAACTTCCGTCAGGCGACCCAATATACGGAAGGGCGTAAGGTGCGCAATAGTCGGCAAACGCGGGCGATGCAGAAGGGTACCCGTTATGGTCGCAAAGAGCAGGAAGCGGCGTGGCAAAACGCCGAGGTCGATGCGCTATACCGCCTCGCGGATGCGGGCGTGCGTGTGCCGAGGCCGCATTGCTTTGTTGATGGCGTGCTGCTGATGGAGTTGGTGACGGACAGCGAAGGGAATGCCGCACCACGGCTCAATGATCTGGTGCTTTCCGAAGCGCAGGCGCGCGAATACCACGGTATTCTGCTCCGGCAGGTGGTGCGCATGCTCTGTGCCGGGATCATTCACGGAGATCTTTCCGAATACAATGTACTGGTCGGTCGCGACGGACCAGTGATCATCGACCTGCCGCAGGCGGTCGATGCCGCCGGCAACAACAATGCCAGCCGCATGCTCGGGCGTGATGTCGACAATCTCGCTGGCTACTTCGGTCGCTTCGCTCCCGATCTGCTGACTACCGACTACGGCATGGAGATCTGGACGCTTTATGAAAGTCTCGCCCTGCACCCCGACGTCAGCTTGACCGGACGTTTCGAGCGCAGCCGGAAACTGGTAAATGTAGGCAGTGTTCTGCAGGAAATCGACGCCGCGCGCGAGGAGGAGTTTGCGCGCAGGCGACGCGAGCAGGCGAGCCAGGGGACGGAATAGATTGCGGTTGCCGTGTTGCCTCACAAAAAAATGTAAGTGAACGAGGTTTCGTTGCCTCAAAATAAAATGTTGGTCAATTTCTCCTGGAAAATCTGTCTCTATATCGCCTGAAACAGATGCCCGGAAGAGAGTCTAGA
>JAKASJ010000018.1 GCA_021819085.1 Pseudomonadota bacterium
GCGGCAACAGCATGCCCTGATCAAGGTTCCAGTCGCGGAAGGTTTTGGACATGCTCTGCTCCAGTAATAGCGAACTGGGGCTTATTTTACCGTATATTATTGCGGATTACTCGGACGGGCTCCTAGCATTCTGCGGGCGAATCAACGCCATTCCCCATTCTGTCCGTTTCCGCCGCAGCCACGGGCGGGGATGGCCCCCCGGCGTCCGGGATCCGGCCCGCATTCTGCGGCGTTAGCGTGTCCAAATAGGCAGCGCGGGCCGAATCGGCTATCCTTAACGGCTTTTCCACCCCCCGGAAACCGCCCCCTGTCATCGGGGGCGCGCACCGGATACCAGTGCCAGGAGATCGGTGAATCGATGTTTACGAAAGACATGACAATCGCCGGGTTTGACGCGGATCTGTGGCAGGCCATGCAGGGCGAACTGCGCCGGCAGGAGGATCATATCGAGCTCATCGCGTCGGAGAACTACGCGAGTCCGCGAGTCCTGGCGGCGCAAGGCTCGGTGCTCACCAACAAGTACGCAGAAGGTTACCCGGGGAAGCGTTACTACGGCGGATGCGAGTACGTCGATGTCGCCGAACGCCTCGCCATCGAACGCGTCAGGGAGCTTTTCGGGGCGGCCTACGCAAACGTGCAGCCGCATTCGGGATCGCAGGCGAATGCCGCGGTCTACATGGCGCTGCTGCAGCCGGGCGACACGATACTCGGCATGAGCCTTGCCCACGGCGGCCATCTCACTCACGGCGCCAAAGTAAATTTTTCCGGCAAGATCTATAACGCAGTGCAGTACGGACTGGACACCGGGACCGGTGAGATCGATTACGACGAGGTGGAGCGGCTGGCGCGGGAGCACCGGCCAAAGATGGTGGTGGCCGGCTTCAGCGCCTATTCCCGCGTGGTCGATTGGCAGCGCTTCCGCGTCATCGCCGACGCAGTCGGCGCGTATCTGTTTGTCGACATGGCGCATCCCGCCGGCCTGATCGCCGCCGGTCTGTACCCCAACCCGGTGCCGATTGCCGACGTGACCACGTCGACCACCCACAAGACGCTGCGCGGGCCGCGCGGCGGTCTGATCCTGGCCAAGGCCAATCCGGATATCGAGAAGAAACTCAACTCGGTGGTGTTCCCGGGAACCCAGGGCGGACCGCTGATGCACGTGATTGCGGCCAAGGCGGTTGCCTTCAAGGAAGCGCTGGCGCCCGAGTTCAAGCAGTATCAGAAGCAGGTTCTGGACAATGCACGTACTATGGCGCGCGTCATGTTGGGGCGCGGCTACCGGATCGTCTCCGGCGGCACCGACGATCATCTGTTCCTCGTTGATCTTGTCGACAAGGGCATTACCGGGAAGGATGCGGAGGCGGCGCTGGGGGAGGCGCACATCACGGTGAACAAGAACGCGGTACCGAACGATCCCCAGTCGCCGTTTGTCACCAGCGGCATCCGCATCGGTACTCCGGCGGCGACCACCCGCGGATTCCAGGGTCCCGAGGTGGCGGCGGTGGCCGGGTGGATATGCGATATCCTCGACGATCTTTCGAATCCGGGGGTGCGTGCACGGGTGCGCGCCGAGGCCGAAAAATTGTGCGCACGGTTTCCGGTGTATGAATCTGTCTGCTGCTAGCCGGGCGTGCGCTGCCACCGCCTGCGGCGATTCCGCCGCGGGCGCGTCTGGTCGCGCGCAGCGCTGATTTCGACATGCGCTGCCCCTTCTGCTTCGCCGACGAGACCCGCGTGATCGATTCGCGTCTCGCGGATGACGGGGACTCGGTGCGTCGACGGCGCGAATGCGAGGTCTGCTCCGAGCGTTTCACGACTTTCGAGCGCGCGGAGCTGCGCCTGCCGCAGGTGATCAAGTCCGACAACCGGCGCGAGTCCTTCAGCGAGGCCAAACTGCGTGGCGGCATGACGCGTGCGCTGGAAAAGCGCCCCGTGGACGCCGAGGCCGTGGAAAAGGCGATCGGGCGGATACGGCACAAGCTGCTTGCGGGCGGCGATCGAGAAGTTCGGTCGCGCGATATCGGCGAGTGGGTGATGGAGGAACTCAAGGATCTCGACGCGGTTGCCTACGTGCGGTTTGCATCGGTGTACCGCAGCTTCCAGGATCTGGATGCCTTTCGCGACGAGGTGCAGCGGCTGCAGAGCGAGCCGACGGCGGAGAGCCGCCGCAAGCAGCTGAAACTCATTCCCGATGGCGACGCCCCCGACGGGAGCGCCGGGAGCGAACGCAAGCAGGATGGCGCGGGCGGTGCCAAGACATGACCGGTGCGGTGGACGACGCGCGCGCGATGGCGCTTGCGCTGCAGCTCGCCGAGCGCGGAATGTACAGCACGGATCCCAATCCCCGTGTCGGCTGCGTGATCGTGAAAGACGGCCAGTACGTCGGCACGGGCTGGCATGAACGGGCGGGAGAAGCGCATGCCGAAGTGCACGCACTGCGCGAGGCGGGAGCCGCCGCGCGGGGCGCGACGGCATACGTCACGCTCGAGCCCTGCTGCCATTACGGGCGGACACCGCCCTGCACGGATGCCCTGATCGGTGCCGGGATAGCGCGTGTGGTTGCAGCCATGCCGGATCCCAATCCGCTGGTATCGGGGCAGGGCCTGGAAGTCCTGCGGCGTGCCGGAATCGTGGCTGAAGCCGGGCTGATGCGTGAACAGGCAGAGGCGCTCAATCCCGGCTTCATAACGCGAATGCGCGACGGACGGCCGTTCGTGCGGATGAAACTTGCCGCCAGCCTGGACGGGCGTACCGCCATGGCGTCGGGAGAGAGCAAGTGGATCACGGGCGACCCGGCGCGTGCCGATGTGCAGCGGCTGCGGGCGCGAAGCTCCGCGATCCTGACCGGTATCGGCACGGTTCAGGCCGATGACCCGGCTTTGACGGTGCGCACAATCGACACCGGGCGCCAGCCGCTGCGGGTGGTGGTTGACTCCCGGTTGCGTCTGTCACCTGTGGCGCGGGTGCTCGCCCCGCCCGGTCCGGTGCTGATTGCCACCGCAAGCGAGGACGCCGGGCGGACACGGCCGTTGCGTCAGGCGGGGGCGGAGATCCTGTGTCTTCCGCATGCCCGCGGGCAGGTGGATCTGGCGGAACTCATGCGTCGGCTGGCAGCGCGTGGAATGAACGAGGTCCTCGTGGAGGCCGGGGCGACCCTTTGCGGTGCCATGCTGGCTGCCGGTCTGGTGGATGAACTGGTGATCTATCTCGCGCCGCATCTGATGGGGGCGCAGGCGCGCGGCATGTTTGCCGTCCCGGGCCTCGAACGGATGCAGGATCGCGTGGCACTAAAGGTGCGTGACATGCGCGCAGTCGGTGACGACTGGCGGGTGGTGGCCAGCGTGCGCCCCGTCAGTGCGCCGGTGGTGGATGGGGGCGGTTGACGGAGGATTTGGAGAAATGTTTACCGGCATAGTGGAAGCGGTAGGCGGCATTGGGCGCGTGGAACCAAAGGGCGCGGACCTGAGGGTGCGCATCGACACCGGCGCGCTCGACATGTCCGACGTGCGGCCCGGCGACAGCATTGCGGTGAGTGGCGTATGCCTGACGGCCGTGGACTGCGCTGCGGACGGATTCTGGGCGGACGTATCGCGCGAGACGCTGGAGCATACGACATTGCGCACGGCGCGCGTCGGAACGCGCGTTAATCTGGAGAAGGCGCTGGCCGCCGGTTCACGCCTCGGCGGCCATCTGGTGAGCGGGCATGTGGACGGTGTCGGTGTGCTGCGGGAGCGTCAACCCGACGGGCAGTCGGTGCGCCTGCGCATCGAGGCACCGGCGGCGCTGGCGCGCTATATTGCGCAGAAGGGGTCGATATGCGTCGATGGCGTGAGCCTCACCGTCAATGCCGTCGATGGCGCACGTTTCGACCTCAACATCGTGCCGCACACGGCGCATCAGACGACGCTGGCGGCGCTCAGTGCGGGACAGCGGGTAAACCTCGAGGTGGATCTGATCGCCCGCTATCTGGAAAGGCTGCTCAACGCACGCGGACCGGATCCGAACGCAGGTCTGGATGAGGATTTCCTTGCGGCACACGGCTTCCGGTCAGAACCTGGATCGTGAATCGCAATGCCGTCGGGCCGGGCGCTTACTGCCCCCACGCCCGCGTCAGCACTTCGTACTTCCTGACATCGGGTTTGGCCGGGGACGCAACCGCCGGGCGCTGTGCGGTTCTTGCCAGCGGATGTTCCGGTCGTCTGCGCGCGGTTGCGCGCCGCACGCGGTTGCGCACTTGCGGGATGCCCCGCAGGGCCACCACCGAGGGGCTGGCGGCCGGCGGCGAGGGCCGCGACCGTGCCTGCAGCGCCGGCGCGGCGGCCGGGTAGGGTATCGGGGCCGCGGTCGGCACCCGGTGCACGGGCGCCGGGTGCAGCGGTACCACGCTCTGAGCGCGGCTGCCCGGTCTGACCACGTAGTAGAAGCCGACAACCAATGCGATCGCCGTGACCGGCAGCACGCTCGCCATCATCAGCGTGCCGAGGCGTCGCAGATGCGAAGAAATCCGCGCATGCAGCGATGGTGCAGCGAACGGGCCGGAACGGTCCGACGGGCGCTTCTCGGGTGAACGGTGGCTCGATTCCACGTAGTGCGCCAGCACTGCGCGGTCCTTGTCCTTTCTGATCGCCTTGAGGCGCCGGTATGCGCGCACGTGAATCATGCCGAGCTTGATCAGCGCGCTACGGAATTCATGTGCGCTCTGGAAGCGCCTGTCGGGATCCTTGGCGATCGCCTTGAGGATGACGGACTCGAGTTCCTGGGGGATGTCGGGCTGCAGCGTCGACGGGCGCGGCGGCTGTTCGTGCAGATGCGCATCCATGTACTCGTAATCGCTCTGTTTGACGAAAGGCAGCCGTCCGGTGACCGCCTCGAACAGCGTGATGCCCAGGGTATATATGTCCGACCGGAAATCCGCATCCTTGCCCGTGATCTGCTCGGGCGATATGTACATCAGCGTTCCGATCATGGAGCCGCCCTGCGTCATCTCCTTGTTGTCGAGTATCTTGGCGACGCCGAAGTCCATGAGCTTGATTTCGTGGCTTTCGGTGATGAAGATGTTGCTGGGCTTCAGGTCGCGATGCACGATGCCCAGACGGTGGGCGCGTTCGACGCCGAGCAGTGCCTGCTCGAATACCCATACCGTGGTTGCAACCGACAGGCGGCCTTCGTTGTGCAGGCGCTGCGCGAGCGTCTGGCCCTCGATGTACTCCATGACGAGCACGAGGCTGCCGGACAGATCGAACAGCGAGTGGAGCGTAACGATGTTGGGTCCGTTCAGGCGCGCCTGCGCCTGCGCCTCGATGCGGAATCTCTGCAGGAATTCCTTGTTGCGGAACAGGTGCGGTGACAGCACCTTGAGGGCGACCGTGCGATCGAGCGTGGTGTCGTGGGCTTTGTATACGACGCCCATGCCACCCTCGCCGAGCTTGCTGATGATGAGGTAGTTGCCCAGCGTGCTGCCAGGCTCGATGCTGTCGAGCAGGGTCTCTCCGGGACGGGTGCGCACGGATTCTCCGCCGAGAACCGCGGTCTTTGCGAAACCCACGGCACTTTGCGGCGTCTTGGCTCCCTGCCAGCCACGAACCAAGCGCAAATCGGACATACCTGACGCACCCCTTGATCAGCCACGCATTTACTTCTTATATGGCCTGATCTTACTCCAGATCCGGTGTACCGGCCGGTGCGGGCAAGACGGAAGGACAGGCCGGGCGGACAAACGGATATATTGCGCGATCAAAGACTTGGCGCTCACCGCCAGGGGAACTTCGTCGACGTCGTGCCCGGCTCGCGCGGCACGATGGTGAAGCTCGCCTCGGCGCGGGCGAGCGGGATGCTGAAGCGTTCACCGCGGCGGCGGAAGGCGAGCTTGCTCACGATCAGGTAGTTGCCGGCCGGCGCCGTGCGCGGAATGGGCAGGAGCGTGGTCGCTTCATAGGATCCGCTCGCGTGAAGCTGGCCGGTTAGTTCCTCGGTATGGGAGGCGACCAGGGTTCCGTCCTGGGCAAAGAACTCGCGCGTCTCCGTGAACGTCAGGTTGGCGTGCGCGTTGCGCCGCAGATACAGTTCCTTGCGGATTTTCAGGTACTCGCAGGGACGGATCCGGTCCCGGTTGACGCCGATCCGGTAAAGTGCGGCCTGCGCCAGTACGCCGCGCGGCAACGGACCGAAGGCCAGAGTGCGGACAGCGCTGTGATAATGGGTTGCAAGATCCACCTTTCCGGCTTCGGCTGCCTCGATCCGGCATTCGTGCTGCGGAGCCGTGGCACATCCGGATAGCAGTGCAAGAATCAGACTGACGAGCACAACCGGGGCCGGAAATGGCAGGGTCATATGCGCGCGGGCGGTCATTCCAGTCTCCATGTCTAGGTGGCGCCCGGTACTCTACATGCGGCGCGGATCGATGTCAGCTTCCTCCCCAGGCGCGGCGCAGCACGTCGTATTTCAGGGGCAGTTGCTGGCGGGCCGGTGCGAGGGGTATCGCCGCGGAGGTGGCATGACCGGGATTCGAACGTGTCTTAAATGCTGCACTGCCCTGGGTACGTGTCGCGGCCGGCGGGCCAAGACGGCGTGGTGCGATGCGCGCCGCCCGGTTGGGCGGCGGCACGAACCCGAGCCAGAAGGCGAGCACCGCGACGGCCGCGAGCAGGACCATGTCGAGCCAGATTGCACCCAGGATCTGGAGTGCCGGATAACAGCGTGCGAGCAGCGCACGCGCGGTCCGGCCTGATGGCGGTACGGTCGTGGGGCCGGCGGGTCGCTGCAGGAGCGGATTGAGGCCGGATGCGTTGCGTCTGGCCGGGTTCCGGGCAGGGTTGGGCAGCGCCTCGCGGAACGCGGCGGCGGTCTGGAATCGTCTGCCAGGATCCTTTTCGATGGCCTTCAGGATCACCGCCTCGAGCTGCGGCGGCAAATCGCGCTTGAATTTTCGCGGACTCGGCGGACATTCCAGGACATGCGCATGCATGAGGCGGTAGTCGGTCTTGTGCTCGAAGGGCAGACGTCCAGTGACGGCCTCGAACAGGCTGATCCCGAGCGTATACACATCGGAGCGGAAATCGGCTTCGCGCCCGTTGATCTGTTCCGGCGCGATGTAGAGCAGTGTGCCGAGCACAGCGCCACCCGGTCCCGGCTCGCCGCGGTCAAGGATGCGGGCGACGCCGAAGTCCATCAGTTTCACCTCGCCGCTGTTTGTGATGAATATATTGTTCGGCTTGAGGTCCCGATGGATGATGCCCATCGCGTGCGCGCTCTCCACTCCGCGCAGCGCCTGGTCGAATACCCATGCAGCCTCGTCGGCCGTGAGCGGCCCGCGATTGCGGATGCGCTGATCGAGGGTCTCGCCTTCCACGTATTCCATGACGAGGACCAGGCCCGCGGGTACTTCGATCAGCTGGAACAGCGTGACGACGTTGGGCGAGTTCAGGCGCGCCTGAGCCTGCGCCTCGGTGCGGAAGCGCTGCATGAACGCCAGATTGTGGAACAGGTGCGGGGGCAGGAATTTGAGGGCCACGATGCGTTCGAGGCTGGTATCCTGGGCCTTGTAGACGACGCCCATGCCGCCTTCGCCCAGCTTATCGAGGATGGTATAGCAGCCGACTCGCACGCCCGGCTCGAACGATGCGGACGTAAGCACGTTGACTGGCGCCGCCGGCTCGGTCTGCCGGATTGCAGCAGGCCGGGTACCGACCGCCGGCTTTTCCACCTTCTTGGTTGAGTCCACAGGCTCGTCTCTCTTGCGGCTGCCGCCGGCTCCGTTTCCGGCTATGCGCCGGTGCCGCGCGCATTCCTTCCCGATATCCATATATAATAGTTGATCCGACCGGGCGGGTAGACCGTCGTGGCCGGTCACGGCGGCATTCTGGATGGAAATAGGCGATAATCGTGGTTTTCAGGCAGGCGAACTATGCCAATCAGTCCCATAGTTGAGATCATCGATGAGCTGCGTCGCGGACGCATGGTCATCATCATGGACGACGAGGATCGCGAGAACGAAGGCGACGTGATCATCGCGGCCGAGCACGTGCGTGCCGAGCACATCAATTTCATGGCACGCTTCGCGCGCGGCCTGATTTGCCTCACGCTCACCCAGGAGCGCTGTCGCCAGCTGCAGCTGCCGCTGATGGTGAGCGATAACGGCTCGCGCATGTCGACCAATTTCACCGTATCCATAGAGGCGGCCGAGGGCGTGACCACCGGCATCTCGGCGGGCGACCGCGCCACCACGGTGCGCGCGGCGATCAGAGCCGATGCTGGCCCGCGCGATATCGTTCAGCCCGGACACGTCTTCCCGCTCATGGCCAGGCGCGGCGGAGTGCTGGCGCGCGCCGGGCACACCGAGGCCGGCATCGATCTGCCGCGGCTGGCAGGGCTCTTCCCGGCGAGCGTCATCTGCGAGATCCTGAACGAGGATGGCAGCATGGCACGGTTGCCGCAGCTCGAGGTGTTCGCGCGCACGCACGGACTGAAGATCGGCACCATCGCCGACCTCATCCGCTACCGCATGGAGAACGAGTCGACGGTAGAGCGCGCCGCCGAGTGCCACATTGCGACCGAGTTCGGTGAGTTCCGGGCAGTGGCCTATCACGATGAGATCGACGATACCGCACATCTCGCGCTGATCAAGGGCGAGATTGATCGCGACACGCCGACCCTGGTCCGCGTCCATGTGCAGTCGAGTCTGCTCGATCTGCTCACGGCGGCGCACCGTGGTTTGTCGTGGAGCCTGCGGGCGGCACTTGAGCGCGTTGCCAAGGAGGGGTCGGGCGTGGTCGTTGTGCTGAATCAGGAGGAACCATCCGCCGACCTGATCCGGCAGATTCAGCATTTTCATCGCCAGGAACAGGGCATAGAATTGCCGCTCAGACGCCCGCATCAGGCACTGCGCTCCTATGGTCTCGGCAGCCAGATCCTCTCCGATCTGGGGGTGAGCAAGATGCGGGTGCTCAGCAATCCGGTCAAGGCTCCGGGGTTGTCGGGGTTCGGACTGGAAATCGTGGAATACATCAGTCCGACGGAATACGGGGAGGCGGCGACAATGCCGCCGGCGGAAAGCATCAGCACACGCGCATAACGAGAAAATGACCATGGCGGAAGTGAAATGCATCGACGGCGAGTTGACTGCGCGTGGTGCGCGCTTCGGCATCATTCTGGGGCGGTTCAACAGCTTCATCGGGGAGCGGCTGCTCGAGGGTGCGCTGGATACGCTCGTGCGTCATGGCGCGGATCGTTCGCAGATAGAGGTCGTGCGGGTTCCGGGAGCCTACGAAATGCCGCTCGCCGCCAAGGCGATGGCGGCGAGCAGAAAGTACGACGCACTGATTGCCCTCGGTGCCGTGATCCGGGGTGCGACCCCGCATTTCGAGTATGTGGCCGGCGAGTCGTCCAAAGGGCTTGCCCAGGTCATGATGCAGTTCGACTTGCCGGTCGCGTTCGGGGTGCTTACCGTCGACAGCATCGAACAGGCGGTGGAACGCGCCGGCACCAAGTCCGGCAACAAGGGTGTGGATGCGGCGATGTCGGCGATTGAAATGGCGAATCTGCTGAAACGGCTGCGCACGTGATTGCACATCCGGAAAAGGGAGGTCGCAACAAGGCGCGTCAGGCGGCTGTCCAGGCGATTTATCAGTGGCAGATGACCGAGCAGCCACCCGACCAGATTGAAAGCCACTTCATCAGCGATCACGAGCTTAGCGGAGTCGACCTGGATTATTTCCATCATCTGGTGCGCGAGGTGCCGCTGCATTGGCATCAGATTGATGATCATCTTGCGCCGCATCTGGATCGAACTATCGACGAGGTGGATCCGGTGGAGCGTGCGATCCTGCGGATCAGCACCTTCGAGTTCGAGTTTCATCCGGAAATTCCCTATAAGGTTGTGCTGAACGAGGCGGTCGAGCTGGCCAAGGTCTTCGGGGCCGAACATGGCCACAAGTTTGTCAACGCCGTGCTGGACAAGGTGGCGGCAAAGCTGCGCTCGCACGAGATCAGCCGCCGGGCATCATAAAAAGTACTTGAACGAATTCGAGCTGATCCGGGACTATTTCGCGCGTCAGCCGGTGCGGCGCGCGGATGTGGTGGTCGGAATCGGCGACGATGCCGCCGTCCTCGACCCCCCGGCTGGCTGCCAGCTGGTCGTATCCACCGACATGCTCGTCTCCGGGGTGCATTTTCCGGAGGGTACGGCGCCGGCCGCGGTCGGTTACAAGGCGCTTGCGGTCAATCTCAGCGACCTGGCGGCGATGGGCGCGAGCCCAGCCTGGTTTACGCTGAACCTCAGCCTGCCGTCCGCCGATTCCGGCTGGCTCGAGGGTTTTTGCGCAGGGCTTTTTGGTCTGGCCGGCCCGTTCGGGCTGCAACTGGTGGGCGGCGACACCACCCGCGGACCCCTCACGGTGGGCATCCAGATCGCCGGCTTCGTGCCCCGCGGACAGGCGCTGCTGCGCAGCGGTGCGCAGCCCGGCGATAGCATCTATGTCACGGGATGGCTGGGGGACGCCGCCCTCGGGCTGATGTGTTTGCGGCAGGAGCTGCGGCTGCCCGAGGCGGAGTGGGACCGGGTGCTTCAGCGCCTGGAGCGGCCGGTCCCGCGCGTGCATGAAGGCGAGATGCTGCGCGGCCTGGCCTCGGCCTGCATCGACATTTCCGACGGACTCGTGGCCGATCTCGGTCATGTGCTGGAGGCAAGCGGAGCCGGGGCGAGCATTGAGCTTGCGGCATTGCCCCTGTCCCCGGTCTATCAGGCGGTCCGTGACCAGGTCGGGTGGAATCCGGCCGTGGCACGCGGCGATGATTACGAGCTTTGCTTCACTTTGCCGGCGCAGCGGCAGTCGGTGCTCGAAGCGCAGGCAGCGCGGTTCGGTTGCGGACTGCGGCGCATCGGAGTGATCGAAGCGCAGCCCGGTCTGCGCCTGGTTGAGCCATCCGGTTCGGTTTATCGGCCGGATAGGCAGGGCTACGACCATTTTCGCGGCGTTTGAGCGGACCGTGGGCGGTTTTCGGCCCGTCCGGCAGGACGTGGGCGATGCGCATGATCGCCGCACCGGAACGTGGTGGAGGGGGCCATGATTAGGGTACAGAATGACAGCCGGCATGGGGGCCGGCCGGAAATCCGAATGCGGACCGGCCATGGATGACGGACTGACCGCCCTGGCGAGGCAGCTCGGACATGACCTTCGGATTGCCGGTCATTCCCTGGCCACCGCCGAGTCTTGTACCGGAGGCTGGGTGGCGCAGGTTCTAACGTCGATTCCTGGGAGCTCGCGCTGGTTCGAGCGCGGCTTCGTGACCTACAGCAACCTGTCGAAGCGCGAGTTGCTGGGGGTCAGGACCGAGACCCTGGCGCGTTTCGGAGCCGTAAGCGAACAGACCGCCCGGGCCATGGCCGAGGGGGCGCTCGCCCACAGCCATGCCGATTATGCGCTGGCGATCACCGGAATAGCCGGTCCGGAAGGGGGTACGCCGGAAAAACCCGTAGGAACTGTGTGCTTTGCATGGGCGCAGCGACAACGCCCCAGCCACAGTGCCACGCGGCTCTTTTCGGGAGACCGGGAAGAGATCCGCCGGCAGTCGGTGGCGGCTGCCCTCGAGGGGCTGCGCGATTATGCCGCGCAGGGATAAAGGTGCTGCGGCCGCAATCGGTCGCTGTCTTCAACGATGCTGCGCGAATGGGGCTAGGACTGGCCAGCCCAGTTATGAAATAATCGTCCGGATACATCTTTTCTGTCGAAGTCACCGGGCGCGACCGGATGCGCGCCTCCACCACACTCGGCAAGATTAATCGAGAGGGCAGGCAATGGATACCAACAAGGGCAAGGCGCTCAGCGCAGCATTGAGTCAGATCGAGAAGCAGTTCGGGAAGGGATCCGTCATGCGCCTTGGCGACGGCGGCGCAACGGCCAACGTCGAAGTCGTGCCGACCGGTTCCCTCGGTCTTGATATCGCCCTCGGTGTCGGAGGGCTGCCGCGTGGCAGGGTGGTCGAAATCTACGGCCCCGAGTCCTCGGGCAAGACCACGCTGACCCTGCAGGTGATTGCCGAAGCCCAGAAGCTGGGCGGCACCGCGGCCTTTATCGATGCCGAGCACGCACTCGATCCGGCGTATGCCAAGAAACTCGGGGTCAATATCGACGACCTGCTGGTGTCGCAGCCCGATTCGGGCGAGCAGGCGCTCGAAATCACGGACATGCTGGTGCGTTCAGGCGCGGTGGACGTGGTGGTGGTGGACTCGGTGGCGGCGCTCACGCCCAAGGCCGAAATCGAGGGCGAGATGGGCGACTCGCACATGGGTCTGCAGGCGCGACTCATGTCGCAGGCCCTGCGCAAGCTTACTGCCAACATCAAGCGTTCCAACGCCCTCGTCATATTCATCAACCAGATACGCATGAAAATCGGCGTTATGTTCGGCAACCCCGAGACCACGACCGGTGGCAATGCGCTGAAGTTCTACGCTTCTGTGCGCCTCGACATCCGCCGCATCGGGTCGATCAAGAAGGGTGAAGAAGTCGTCGGAAACCAGACGCGCGTCAAGGTGGTGAAGAACAAACTGGCGCCGCCGTTCCGGCAGTGCGAATTCGACATCCTCTACGACGAGGGCATTTCCATGGAGGGTGAACTGATCGACCTTGGCGTTGCACACGGGGTGATCGAGAAATCCGGCGCCTGGTACAGTTACAAAAAGGACCGAATCGGACAGGGCAAGGACAACACGCGCCAGTTTTTGAAGGAGAATCCGGCGATATCCTCGGAGATCGAGGCGCGCATTCGCGAGGTTACCCACAACCTGCCGCAAGCAGGGGCTGGGACCGCGGATGAAGAGCCGGGTATTCCGCAAGAGGCAGAGGCCTGATAACGGCCCGGCGGAGCGCGGGCGAATCGCCGGACCTGACGCAGGCGCGGCAAGCCGCGCTGGACATGCTTGCGCGACGTGAGCACAGCGCCCAGGAACTAGAGGCGAAGCTCCGTGCCAAGGGGTATCCGGAAGGGGTGACCGGGGAGGTGGTCGCAGCGCTCACGCGTGAAGGGCTGGCCTCCGACGCACGTTTCACCGAAGCGTTGCTGAACGTCCGCCGCGCGCGCGGTTACGGGCCATTGCGCATCCGTCATGAGCTGGAGCAGAAAGGTGTTTCCGGGGAGATGATCGACCGGTGGCTGGATGTGTCCGGCGCCGACTGGATCGAACAGGTTCGACATGTACGCGAAAAAAAATATGGAAAGCAGCTGCCGGGAGATTTTGCGGAACGGGTGCGCCAGATGCGCTTTCTGCAGCAGCGTGGTTACACGCACGATCAGATCACACGGGCATTGAACACCGACGACCTCGACTGAATTAGGCAGATTCTCTTTCTCCATCCTATGAAAAGTACCGAAATCCGTGACCGCTTTCTGCGCTTCTTCGAGCGCCGTGGGCATACGATCGTGCCTTCGAGCCCGCTCGTCCCGGCCAATGATCCGACGCTTCTGTTCACCAATGCCGGCATGGTGCAGTTCAAGGATGTCTTTCTCGGCGTGGAAAAGCGCCCGTATGTGCGGGCGGTGAGCTCGCAGCGTTGCGTGCGCGCCGGCGGGAAGCACAATGATCTCGAAAACGTCGGGTACACCGCGCGCCACCATACCTTTTTCGAGATGCTGGGCAACTTCAGTTTCGGGGATTACTTCAAGCGCGAGGCGATCCGGTACGCGTGGGATTTCCTGACCGGGGAACTGCAACTTCCTCCAGAACGCCTGTGGGTGACGGTGTATGTGGACGACGCCGAGGCGGCGGACATATGGCTCAATGAGATGAAGGTGGACCCGGCGCGTTTTGCGCGCATCAGCGGCACGGATAATTTCTGGTCAATGGGCGACACCGGGCCGTGCGGACCCTGTTCCGAGATCTTCTATGATCATGGCCCAGGGGTGGCAGGCGGACCGCCCGGCACGGCGGATGCAGACGGCGACCGCTACATCGAAATCTGGAACCTGGTGTTCATGCAGTACAACCGCGATGCGCACGGTACTCTGCACCCCCTGCCCAAGCCATCAGTCGATACGGGCATGGGGCTGGAGCGCATCAGCGCCGTCATCCAGGGCGTGCACAGCAATTACGAAATAGACCTGTTCCAAGGCCTGATCCGGAATGCCGCCGAGATCGTCGGCACGCGCGACCTCAAAGACAAGTCGCTCAATGTCATCGCCGACCATATTCGTTCCTGCGCCTTCCTAGTCACGGACGGGGTGGTGCCGTCGAACGAAGGGCGCGGCTATGTGCTGCGCCGCATCATCCGCCGCGCGGTACGCCATGGTCACCGGCTCGGGGCGGAAGGCCCATTCTTCTACAGGCTGGTCGAGCCGCTGATTCGCGAGATGGGTCAGGCCTATCCCGAACTCGGTTCCGCCCGTGCGCAGGTCGAGCGCGTCTTGCGGGTCGAGGAGGAACGCTTTGCCGAGACCCTTACGCAGGGACTACGCATCCTTGAGGAAGACCTCGGAAGACTGCAGGCGAAAACTATCCCCGGGGAAACCATTTTCAAGCTGTACGATACCTATGGATTTCCGGTGGACCTGACGGGGGACATCGCGCGCGAGCGCGGGCTCGCGCTCGATCTTGCCGGTTTCGAAGAGCAGATGGACGCGCAGCGGCGGCGCGCGCGCGAGGCATCCACATTCAAGACGGCTGGTATTGTCCCCGAGGAAATCGGAGTGGACCTTGCCGAATTTTCCGGCTATGAGACGATGCATACCGAATCCGTGGTGACGGCGATCCGTCACGGCGAGGCGATGGTCCAGGCGCTGGGCGCCGGCGAGGAGGGTGTGGTATTCCTCGACCGCACGCCGTTCTATGCCGAAAGCGGTGGCCAGGTCGGTGACCGCGGGGTGCTGGTTGGGGATGCCCGCTTCCTGGTACAGGATACGCAGAAGGGGTATGGTCATATCGGCCGTCTTGAAAGCGGGGTGCTGCGGGTGGGCGCCCGGGTGTCCTGCGAGGTGGACGGCGCGCGGCGCCAGGCGACCGCCTTCAACCATTCGGCGACGCACCTGCTGCACGCTGCCCTCAGAAAGGTGCTGGGACCACATGTGACGCAGAAAGGCTCACTTGTCGAACCGGAGCGGCTGCGCTTTGATTTCAGTCATCATGAGCCGCTGACACGCGCCCAGATCGAGGAGATCGAGCGTCTGGTCAACGGCGAGATCCGTGCGAACGACGTTGTCGAGACGCGAGTCATGCCGATTGCCCGCGCGATGGAGTCCGGCGCGGTTGCGCTGTTCGGCGAAAAGTACGGCGACGAGGTGCGTGTGGTCGGCATGGGCGGCTTTTCCACCGAACTCTGCGGCGGCACCCATGTGCGCCGGACGGGGGATATCGGCCTGTTCAAAGTCGTCGCGGAAGGCGGGGTGGCGGCGGGCGTGCGGCGCGTCGAGGCAGTCACGGGCGAGGTGGCGCTTGACTACGTGCGCGACACCGAGCAGCGGCTGGCGCGGGTGGCGAACCTGGTGCGCGGTAGCCGCGATGACGTTGAACGCAAAATCGAGCAGATCAATAACCGCCTGCGCCAGGCGGAGAAGGAGCTCGATGCCTACCGCGGCCATCTGGCTGCCAGCCAGGGCGACGCCCTGGCTGACGCGATGCGCGAGGTCAAGGGCGTGAAAGTCGTCGCCACACGCATGGACGGGGCCGATGGCAAGGCGCTGCGCGAAGCCGTGGATCGCCTCAAGGACAAGCTCGGCAGCGCTGCGATCGTTTTGGCCTCGGTGCAGGACAACAAGGTCACCCTGATCTCGGGGGTCACCAAGGACCTTGTCGGCCGGTTGCATGCCGGGGAGCTCGTGAACGAGGTGGCGAGCCATGTGGGTGGCAAGGGTGGCGGCCGGCCGGATATGGCGCAGGCGGGCGGCAACGACCCTGCGGCGCTGGACGGAGCCCTGGCTCAGGTTCACGACTGGATCGCGCGCAAGATTCCGTAAAATCCATCGCCCGGTGGGGAGCAAAATGCCTCCCTGCCTGTGTTTACTCTTTGGGCAAAACAGGGTTTAATCTGCGACTTTTTTCCCAAGCCCCAACTTCGGGCGGCCGCCGGCACCATGGAACGGTAATGCAGGGCGCCGCTGTGACGAAAACATGGCACTGATCGTACAGAAATATGGTGGCACCTCGGTAGGAAGTCCCGAGCGCATCCTGGCTGTCGCCGAGAAGGTTGCGCGCCGGCGCGCATCCGGGGACGACATGGTCGTGGTAGTTTCGGCAATGAGCGGAGAAACCGATCGCCTGATCAGTCTCGCCAAGAGTGTCAATCCGCAGGCTCCGGCGCGCGAGCTGGACGTGCTGATCTCGACCGGCGAGCAGGTAACCATAGCCCTTCTGAGCATGGCGCTCGAGCGTCGCGGGTGTGCTGCACGCTCCTACACCGGCAGCCAGGTTCATATCCGCACCGACAATTCCCACGGAAAGGCCCGGATCATCGACATTGACGATGCCCGTGTGCGCGACGATCTCGGTAAGGGCCGGGTCGTAGTGATTGCAGGGTTCCAGGGTGTGGATGAGGATGGCAATATCACCACGCTGGGCCGTGGCGGGTCGGATACAACGGCCGTGGCCATGGCGGCGGCGCTCAAGGCTGATGAATGCCAGATCTACACCGATGTCGACGGGGTTTACACAACAGATCCGCGCATCGTGCCCAACGCGCGCAGGCTGGATCGCATTACCGCCGAAGAGATGCTGGAGATGGCAAGCCTCGGGGCTAAGGTTCTTCAGATCCGTTCGGTCGAGTTTGCCGGCAAGTACCGGGTTCCCTTGCGGGTGTTGTCGTCATTCGAAGAGGGTCCGGGCACGCTGATTACGTACGAGGAGAACGAGATGGAAGCGCCGCTCATTTCAGGCATCGCCTTCAGCCGTGACGAGGCCAAGGTAACGGTTCGGGGGGTGCCGGACAAACCCGGCATAGCCGCCCGCATCCTGGGCGACATCGGCAGCGCCAACATCAATGTCGACATGATCGTCCAGAACGTCGGTGCGGACGGAACTACGGATTTCACGTTTACCGTCCATCGCGGTGACTATCGTCAGGCTCTGGAAATACTCAAGAAGACCGCTGGACAATTAGCGGCACGCGAAGTGACGGGGGACGACAAGATTGCCAAGATTTCGGTGGTCGGGGTCGGGATGCGTTCGCATGCGGGCATTGCCAGCACCATGTTCAAGGCCCTGGCGGACGAGAGCATCAATATTCAGATGATTTCCACGTCAGAAATAAAGATCTCGGTAATCGTGGATGAAAAATACATGGAGTTGGGTGTTCGGACGTTGCATGCTGCCTTCGGGCTGGACAAGCAGCCTGCCCCAGGCCGCTAATCGCCGATGATTGGCATGGAAGCTGCATGGTACTCTGGTGAGCAGGAATGGCCATTGCCGGGTACGCTAATGGGCAGGTAATCGCCTAGGCCTGAAGTCGGTTGTTGAACAGCTGGAATCGTTCCAGAGAGTTGGCGCTTCACGTGTTATCTCGGCCGCTGGTCATGGAAGGTTACTGCGGCGGCATCAAGCAAGTTTTAAATAACAACAGGGATGGAAGCAGGCGGTCGATCCGGATCGATGGGCCGCGCAGCACTTTTGCGGGTTGGGTATTGGATAGCTACTGATGATTGAAAGGAGCACAGCGCAATGCTGATTCTAACCAGAAGGATAGGCGAAACCCTGAACATCGGAGACGATGTGCAGGTCACGGTTCTCGGGATCAAGGGAAACCAGGTACGGCTTGGGGTGAACGCACCGAAGGAAATTCCGGTTCACCGTGAGGAAATCTACGAGCGGATCAAGAAGGAAAAAGAGGCCGGTGTCGCTGTTCCGGATGCTGACAAGCAGCAAATGGGCTGAAAACAAAAATGCCCTTTGCGGGGCGTTTCTTTACCCGGCCGCTGCGTCCATGTATCCTTGCGCCCGAAACCAAGGAGAGATGGCCGAGTTGGTCGAAGGCGCTCCCCTGCTAAGGGAGTATGGGGTCAAAAGCCCCATCGAGGGTTCGAATCCCTCTCTCTCCGCCAACTTCGGCGTCTTTTGTTGACACATCCGCAAGGTCTCCGGATAATGCGGCGCCCTGTGAGCTTGATACTGCGCCCGTAGCTCAGCTGGATAGAGTACCTGGCTACGAACCAGGTGGTCGGGAGTTCGAATCTCTCCGGGCGCGCCATTTAATCAAGCACTTAGCGTATTACCAAGATTGCCTCAGCGCCTCTTTGCTGTAACCTTGCTGTAAAGCGAACCCAAAACGGGTTAAATTGACCCCTCAAAAATAAGGGGGGCACATGGCATCGTTTATTCCCAGAAAGGGTCCCGGCGGCAAGCGCGTCTGGCAGGCCCATGTTCGGCGGCGTGGGTGGCCCACGCAGGTCCGCACGTTCGATAGCAAAGCCAAGGCCCAAGCCTGGGCTCGGGACATCGAGTCCGAGATGGACCGCGGGGTGTTCGTCAGCCGGGCCGAAGCCGAGGCGACGACCCTGGGCGAGGCGTTGGAACGATACCTGTCAAAAGTTTCCGCTCAAAAGAAAGGTAAGGGGGATGCCAGCATCATCCGGTGGTGGTGTGCCCTGCCGCTTGCCACCCGCCCGCTCGCAGCCATCCGGGGAAAAGACATCGCCGACGCGATCCGCATCAAGGAGCAGGAGGGCGTCGGGAACAAGACCATCGTGATCTATCTTGGCCTGCTCTCCCATCTGTTCAACCTCGCCCGCACGGTCTGGGGTATGGAATCATTGCGTAATCCTGTGGAGATGGTCCGCCGGCCGAGATTGCCCCAGGGCCGCACGCGGCGTCTTAGGGACAGTGAGGAAGCCCGGCTGATCGAAGCGGCCAAAACCTACGGCGGCGAGATTCAGTGGATCATCCCCTGGGCGATCGAAACCGCCATGCGCCGCGGAGAGATTGCCGCCATGCGCTGGGCGCACCTGGACAAGAAAAACCGGGCGCTGCTCATCCCCGAGACCAAGACCGACACGCCCCGGCGCGTGCCGCTGTCCAGCAGGGCTCTGGCGGTCCTGGACAGCTTACCTCGCCGGCTGGACGGAGCGGTGTGGTCAATGCGCCCGGATTCCATCAGTCAGGCCTTCGAGCGGGTCGTAGTCGCGGTACGTGCGGCCTACGAGCAGGAATGCAAGAAGGCCGGGGTCGATCCGGACGAGATCCTGCTCAAGGATCTCCGCTTCCATGATCTGCGGCATGAGGCGACCTCGCGACTCTTCGAGCGCGGCCTGAACCCTATGGAGGTTGCCGCGGTCACCGGCCACAAGACGCTGCAGATGCTGAAACGCTACACGCATCTGCGGGCGGAGGACTTAGTGAAACGACTGGGGTAAACCGGAAAATCAGAAAATCAGTGGGACGCGCTCCGCGAGGTATGATAGCGTTTCCGTAATCGTCACATAAAAAACAGAAGGGGGGCTACGATGAGTGGCGCGCGCACCTTTATAAGGGTTCTGCTATTCGGGTTAGCTTTCTTCATCAGCGCCAATGCCTCAGCGGCCATGACGCTTGCCCAAGTCAACGCACTACAAGCCCAGGCTGTTAAAGGAAATGTCCAGGCGTTGCGGCAACTTCAGTCGGCAGCGCAGGCGGGAGTTGCCGACGCGCAGTTCAACCTGGGGGTCATGTACGACAAAGGCCAGGGGGTGCGGCAGAATTACGCCGAGGCAACCGAGTGGTTCCGCAAGTCCGCCGAGCAGGGAGTTGCCGACGCGCAGTCCAACCTGGGAGTCATGTACGCCAAAGGCCTAGGGGTGCCGCAGAGCTACGTCGTAGCGGCGAAATGGTACCGTAAGGCCGCCGAGCAGGGAGATGCCACCGCCCAGGCCAACCTCGGATTTATGTACGCCAAAGGCCAAAGCGTACCGCAGAATTACGCCGAGGCGGTCCAGTGGTTCCGAAAGGCCGCCGAGCAGGGATATGCCGACGCGCAGTACAACCTGGGATTCATGTACGACTACGGCGAAGGCGTCCCGCAGAATTACGCCGAGGCAGCTAAGTGGTATCGCAGATCCGCCGAACAGGGCCTTGCCGCAGCGCAGTACAACCTAGGAGTGATGTACGACAAAGGCCAAGGCGTACCGCAGAATTACGCCGAGGCGGTCCAGTGGTTCCGAAAGGCCGCCGAGCAGGGATATGCCGACGCGCAGTTCGGCCTTGGAGTCATGTACGAACAGAACCAAGGCGTGCCGCAGAATTACACCGCTGCAGTGAAGTGGTATGGAAAGTCTGCCGACCAAGGGGACGCCGCGGCGCAGGGTAACTTGGCGGTGATGTATTGGCTCGGTCGGGGCGTCCCGCAGGATTACACGCAGGCGCTAAAGTGGTTTATCGTGGCTAAGGCCAGCGGGGATTCAAAAAGAGTCGCCAAGGGTATGCAGCAACTGGAACGTCTCGCCACCCCCGCGCAGATCGCTCAAGCCCAGGCACTCGCGCGCGCGTGGTGGGCGGCGCATCACGGATCCCGTTGAAATGACCAGGCCGGACGACTGTCGCCTTCTCCGTGTGCGGACGCGCATCATTCCTTACCATCTGACCACTATCGAAGCGGGTCGGCGCGCAATGAAATGGGAGCGACAACACGGCCCCTGTGCGGGGATCTCTCTCCGAGTTGGCGGTTACAAAGACGCTCTGCTTGAGGGGAGCCTGTTGGAAGTCACGCAGCCGATTATCTTTCAGGCCAACGTATCCTGTCGTTTACTGCTCGCCTTCCTCGGCATCGGCATCACGGGGAAACCTCCCCCGATGTTGCGATCAATCAGAAAGCAGCGTGAAACCGACATTTGGATCGAGCACTACTGTAAGCACGATGACAGCCCTCTGGAGAAGTTGGATTTACCCAGGCTGTCGGAAAAATACGGCGATAACGTCCTGTCGTCGTGGGCATCAGTCATCGCCATCGTCAATAAACGCCTGTCCCATCTTACGGACGATAGCTCCGCGCGTGAGGAAGAAGCGGACAAGGCAATGGCAACCACTTTCTCCACGGTTCCAGATCTGGTGCGCCAGGAATTCTTGGAGAAACTGTGAATTTCTTTCTTCCCGGACTACCGGGCGAGACCTATGGAGATTGCCAGGACCTCCGAGCACCGGACGCTATCACTCCTGTCACATTATAAACACCTTCGGGCACGCAAGTTCTCTGATTGCACGGACGGGATGCTGCGCGGGCAGGGGTTCCGCTGGCGTGCGTCGCGTCGCGGCGCGTGGCAGGCGGCGAGGGGTGATTGGGGAAGGCACGGCAATACCTGCCCGGAGAGATACAGGGCAGGCGTTACAGGTTACGGCGTAACCGGCCTATTTACGCGGGGAGGATTCTTCGAGCGCGAGCTTGATGCCTCGCTCGACGCATTCCCGGACAGTCCAGCCAGTGCGCTTGCGCAGGCGCTGGAGGTTTTTCCCGGCATGAGCGCTTACGAGCGCAGAGACCTTCACGAGCAGCAGCCCGTCTGGGTCGTGCAACGCACGATACCGGTAGCGAGCTTGTTTCTCTGCGTTCGCTTTCCGCCGGTCGCGGGCCTGCTTTTCTTCACGAGTCAATGGCATGGTGTGTTCCTGAGTGGTTACGCCGTAACCACATGATAGACACCAGGCCACAACATGGCAATCCGCCCTTATGCGGGTTACTCCGTAACCTGTCAAGTCGAGGCGGTCAGTGAGACAAAAGAAAGTCTAGGGACAGGGGTGCCGTGGGGCATGGCACCAAGGAAGGAAAGAACAGGAAGTAGGCGAGACGGGGTTAGGGGCAAACCCGAAAATCGAAGAGATGCGCTCCATGCTGACCGGTCAATGCTGACCGCTTCGCTGTGTCGCGTATCTCCCCAGGGACGCCGCGCGATTGTAGGCGTCTTCGGCAGCCTCTTCGCGGCGCCCAAAATAGCGGGCCAGTAGAAAGAAAGCGGCAACGCCGACAACAACAGCTAGCCACCAACGGTGGCTGTAGACTTTAACCAGCCAGCCCGTCTCAATCGCGATTATCCAGGCCAGCCGCCCCTCCTCGGCTGCCCACCTTGCACCCCGCTCGAAATCGTAACGTTCTTTCAGATCGGTGATCTGCGAGAACTCTTCGGTGACCATAATTCACCCCCGTCGCTATGTTGTTAGTGTAGTTTCCCACGAATAGGCATTGGGATGAAGGTCGGGGTATGGCGGCGGGGCACGGCGGTCAAGCAACGATGGAAAACGCGGCACTGTCCTGACTCGAATTTGACCACTAGCCGGACTCAGAATCTTCTTCGACAGCAGGAACGTGCGAAAACCCGGAGGCCACTGCGCAGTAAAACCGATGCGCACCCTGAGTCAACCGAAACCGGTACTTGCCCTCCCCACCAGTCCGAGAAACGCACACAGGCTCAACCGGGGAGTCCGCCTGAAACCACTTAAGTACGCGAAGCACTCGTTCCCGAGCGGTACCCTCGCGCCTTCCAGCCCCAGCGTCATTGAAAACGCCGTGCGAACCCTTGCGATCCAGCGGCTGCACATCTGTGATTGCCACCTCGAATAGGCGCAACCCAGAATACGGTGAAGGGCAACTTCGATATGACCGCCTCTTCGGTTTGAACGTCTTCATTCTCGCATCGTCCCACCACTCGTCCGGAATGGTGTATTCGACATCGTTATGCAGGAAGCGCATCGTTATTGGGTCCAACGTAAAGTAGCCGACATTTTGCGCACGACGGAGGCGTGTGTTCAATCTCAGCTTCCCTGCGAAAGATTCACTGCCCCAAAACGGTCCCGATCCAGCCCCAAAAACAGACCTAAAGTAGACTTCAACCCCGTCCTAGTGAGCCGCCTACGGCGTCTTCAGAGGACCACCCAGGCCCCGGGGTGGTCTGCGCCCCTGCGGGGCTACGTCCCGGACGTTTCGTCCTCTTGCCATTCACCGGGGCGGACTCCTCGAGGTCGGACGGGACGGAGACGGCACAAGGAAAGCCCGCGAGGGAGGGACAGAAAAAAACCGGATCAGAGAAAGTCCGGCAGGCGGCAAAAAGCGGGATCCGCAATGTGTTACGTGGGACACATCGGCGCGATCAGACGGAGGGAAAACGGCGGATCAGAGAGCGAGCAACGCACGATCGAGCGCCGCAGACACACAGCCCACCGCCAGGGTGCGATTGTGTGGTACAGCCTACCGAACAGGTAGGCGTCGAAATCGGTTGGAAGTTGCGGGAGTTAGTGGAAAGTCGTTGATTGCGGCAGACAGAGTGAGACAAAACAAACTATGTCGCGACACGATCGACACAAGAAGCCACTTCCGACACATCTAAAAAAACTCCTGTCAAAACCTGCTAATAATTATTAATCCTCGCCGCGGCGAGCAATCAACATTGAAGGAGGCAAGGACCTATGACTCTCGACACAGTAACCCCGGTCCGGCTTGCGGGGCGACTCCGGACGCTGGTTCCGGAGATCGCCGCAGCCCGGGCAAGAGGGGTCGAGTGGAAACAGATCGCCGAGGCGATCGGACCGCAGGTCGGGGTAACACCCGATCCGGCAGACGGCGGACGGGGCGCTGCGCTGAAGATCAGACAGGGGTATTACCAGTCCGTGAGACTGATCGAGAACGGCAAGCTCGCGCAGCCGGAAATTCAAGCGACTCCGGCAGGCAAGCCGACCACGACCGCCCGTGACCCGTCAGGGTTTGGGCGGGAGAAACCACGCAACCCGATATTCGACGACGACTCGCCGAGGTGATTTATGACGACGAACCAATTCACGCTGTTCAGCCAGATCAATGACAAGGGCGGCATCGGCAAATCCAATGCGGTGTGGGCGCTGATCGTATGGATGCGCAAGCAACCGTCCAGCCAACAACGCAGCACTCAAACGAAGGCAAGGTGAATTATGACGATTTTCATTTCTCATGGTGAAAAAGGCGGTCTCGGCAAGTCCCGGCTCGCGATGGTGATCACGGACCTGCTGATCAAGCGCGGACGCGACGTGGTGGTAGTCGAGGGAGACAAGAGCGGGGCCGATGTCGGCAAGCGGTTCACGGGCCTGGTGGATGTGGGCTTCATCAACCTAAACCGTCCGGACGCCATGGAAGAGGCGTTCAGTTCGCTTGGCGGCTGGCTGCAGGACCACGCAGCCGGCAAGGACGTGGTGGTGAACCTGCCCGGGCAGGCCTCCGACACGCTCGACCAGTTCGCCGGGCTGCTGTCCGACACCGCCGGCATGCTGGGTCACGACATGACGGTGTTCTACTCGGTCGGCAACCTCGACCTGCACACCGCGAACCTGGTCCGTTCGATGCGCGAAGGGCTGATGAGCGTGGTGCCGATTGACCGGCAGATCGTGGTCATGCCGGAGCTCTTTGGGCTTCCGGCGGGCTACCACTGGCGCGGGTCCACCGAGCGGCAGAAGTTCCTCGCCGCCGGCGGCAAGGAGGGCGTCATGCCGAAGCTGAAACCGGATCCACTGGAACAGATGATCCGGGAAATGCCCGGCAGCTACAGCGCAATGCTGGCGGCGGACAGTCCGATCCGGATTGCGGACCGGGCACTGCTGTTCAGATGGTTAACCGCCGCGCACCAAGTTGCGGCACTGGGAGTATCGAATGGGTAACGAAACCATGTCGCTGCGCGAGCAAATCCTTGACGCGGTGCCGCAGGCTAGCCATACCGGCATACTGAAAATGGCGCTCGATCAGAACATCAATGATCCCAATGATCCGCATTGGGGGATGGTGGCGCTCGCCTGGGCATCCACTGAGTCGGCCAGCATCGCACGGGCAGCGCTGGAAAGCGTGCGGAAAGAAACCGGCAAAATTCCCGATGCGATTTACCAGGGAACGGTGAAGGCGGGATCGGACCTGAAAGGTCAAGTCGAGGCCGCAGGGCAGGCGGTGCTCACAGCCGCCCAGGCCAAAGGTGCGGAACTCGAAAGGAAGGTGAGTGACGCGATCACCAGGGCGACGACCGCTGGCAGCGCTGAACTGAAGAAGGCGGTCACATCACTCGGCCCGGCTGCGGCACGGAAGCGCGACGATCTGGTGCAGGCAATGCAGGTGGCGGCAGCGGAGGCCGCCAGGGATGTGGCCCGCGCGGGATTGGCGGGAAAGATTGCAAAAAGCTGGGCAACGGTCGCACTGTCGCTTTTGGTTGCTGCCGGGCTTGGTGCTACAACGGGCGCTGTGATAACGGATACGGAAATCAATTCGCCGGGACAGGTGATAGAGTCGAATCCGGGCCTTCGCATCTACCCGAACGTGACGGGAGGTTACACGGAAGTCCTGGGGCCGGATGTTCGTGTGCAAAACACCACCGGCACGGCGGGCTGTCCCGCGTACCGGATTTGCCTGAAAGTAAGCAGCACGACAGCGATAAAGCGGTAGGGTCGAGCAAGAAGAAGGGGGCTGCAAGGCCCCCTTCTTTGTGGGGGCAGGGTAGCCCACTTTTTTTTGCGATGGCGGTTACGCCATAACCCGTGACTGGACGACAAATAGCCTCCGATGCTTCCCGGCCGAAGTCCGGCCCTAGACCGACCCGGAACACGCCACCCTTGCGCGTGCCTTTGACTCAGCGGTATCTCTACCCGTCGCCCCATGCCTGTCACCGCGACCGCCGGGGCGCGAGACTCTATGTCTTCCAGTCGGCATCAGTGGTTACGGCGTAACCGGTAATCAGAGCAACCCGAGCAACCCGAGCTTGCGTGCGGCGGCATCAACAGTGCGTGCGGCGTACTTTTGCGCGCCAGACTCATCGCGACGCTTGCCGCGCTCCAGCGCCTGGCGAGCCAGTTTTGATATCATCAATGCCCGTTCGCGCGAGAGGTCACGTCCAGCGCCGGATGCCCAATGCAGGCGTCCAATGCACCAGCCGAAATCACGGTGGGACTCAGTGCCCGACGACGGCTGGAGCACCGGCCCCCCCACTTCGCGGCTGCGCCGCTGGGGAAGGGCGATCGTGGTGGCAGACGGCAGCAGATACTGACCCACCGCCAGCGGGCGTCCTCCGGTCGCCGCAACAACCCGCGCACAGAAATCATTGCGGCCTGGCTTCCGGTTTTTGTATCCCGGCGCCCGTCCAAAATGTTCTCCGGACACAGACCCACCATCGCACCCGATCAATGATGCGAGGTCGCGTTGTACACGCAGTCGTTCAGGCTCGGACAGAGAACGGTCAGCCCGGATCCAGATTTGGCAGTTGTCGAGGGACGTTTCAATAACCAGCGTGGAGTATTTGCGCGCGATGGCCAGTCCGCGGCGGACTGACAGGTCGTCCAAAAAAACTACCGGACAGTCGAGGCCTCGGGCAGGACGCAGGTAGACATTCCGCCCGTTCCGGTTCTCAGCCCAGCCCCACCTCGCCGATTTCATAACCTCGTTTCTGTCCCGGTCGCGGCTCTGTCCCAGCATGCCCTGTCCGTCCAACACGCAAAAATTCCACCGACTAACCCCGGCGGACTCGAACCAGTCCACAGCCGCCGCCAGCGCGGACTGATACGGCAGATGACCACTGCCACCTACTGTCATAATCGCCTCCGATGCCCTTCCCAGCGCGTAGCGCGCAGTGGGGGGCCAGTGTTCCAGTTGTGGGTGTTCGGTTGGGCCGGCACCCATGTTTCCCGGAGGGGAGGGGCGGGGGCAGTTAGACCCCGCTCCTCCCCGACTGACTATAGAATCTATAGATTCTATAAAACCTATAGGGCCGGGCGTCTGTGCCACGGGGCCGGGCGTCTGTGCCACGGGGCCGGGCGTCTGTGCCACGGGGCCGGGCGTCTGTGCCACGGGGCCGGGCGTCTGTGCCACGCTGTTAGCCCTTTTTCCCTACGCCGCCGGGCGCCTGTGCCACGCTTGCCCGGACGTGACTGCCCTCGATAATCAACCCACTTGCTGCCAGATCGGCGGCTGATTCGGCTAAGCGTCGGCGTGCATCACGCCGCTGCTGCCCCGCAGCCGGCACGCCGAGCCAGTCCAGCACTGTTTCGATCCGCAGCCCATGCTTGGGCCACTTCGACGCATCGTGCGTCAGCAGCACTCTGGCCGCTGCCTGTCCGATCCCGTGCCGTATGTGCGCGATCGGATGGGGGTCGTACCATGCCCCTTTCTCGTCGAGCAGCGCTGCCCATTCCATCCCGAGCGTGATCCTCCACAGGCGCCTTTCGCGCCCAGGGTTGAGCGGGTCGTGCGCCGAGATTTTTGACCACTCCCGTTTTTCAATAATTTTTGCATCGCCTCCACGCGACCCGTCCGCGCTTTCATACTCGAATGTTGCCGCCATGATCTCCCTGACCAGTTCAATCAACTGCGAGTACGAGTAGGCTGGGGTGGCGTCTCGCTCCCGTTTTTTTGAGCGGCGAGCCCGCCGCTTTCCGGAAGCCATTCCCCGCCGCAGAAGGTACGGGTCAATCAAGAGGCGTAGCCTCCCGCTTCGCGTCCGCTCGGAGTCCAGCCGCGTGAACATCATCAAATCCAACACATCGGCGTGCCGTTGCCCGAGCGCGCCGATCACGCGACACCGTCCGCCACTTTTCCCCCACTTCGTGTCGATCCATTCGCCGGATAGCTCTACCGGTTGCCGTGTGGGCTGGAACACGCGCAGTCTCGCCGCCAGCGCCGGTGCAGTTGGCAGGCTCTCTTGATCGAGATCGGAATCAGAAGCGCCCATCGTCGTCCTCCTGCGCCTGCGGGTTCGATCTCGTCGCAGACTCATCGTATTCGTCTCCGAACACGTCCGGCGCCTCCAGCACTGCGCGCCTGCCGGCTTCGTGCGTGTCCTCCGCACTCGACGTCGGTTTCCTCGGCTTCGACCAGCGGCTTTTCTTCTTCTGCCTGCCCTCCGAGCGCTTCGCGGCCTTTCGTTCCGCCACGGTCTGCGCGTCGATTTCCAACGTCGCAGCGCTCGTGTACCCGAGACTCATCAGCGACCCGTCTTCCATCATCTCCAGAATGAGCGGCTGGTGGTTCGACCAGCCGTTCTTCGGGCGAGGCATCTCGTTGTGTTTTGCCACGCTCACAGCGACCAGGCTCCTCATCTCGTGCGCCTCCATGGCGGCATCGTCTTCCACCTCGACCCCGCGCCAGATCGCCGACTCCTCAGGTCTCACCGGCGTCATCGCGAGCAGCCACCTCAAGTGCCCCGGGAGCCCGTTGCCACCGGCCCGAGATTCGTACCGCAGCCGGTTTCTTAACGTGTCTTTCCCTGACGCCTGGTTGGTATGACTGATTGTCAGCACGGTCCCGCCAACTCGCTCTCTGAATTTTTCGAGAAGATTGGCAAGCATTTGCTGTTGCGGAATATCGATTGGGTCTTGCCCGAGCGCTCCCCTCCCGATCGTGTCGATGATCGTGAGCGTAGGCCCAAATTTTTTCGCCTCCTCGACCGCGTAGTCGAATCCAGGTCCTGTCTGCCAGCCGTCGCGCATCCATTGCCAGATCGACCCGACGCTTCCGTCGGGCGCGATGATCCTCTGCGCCTCGATCTCGATGTTCATGCCTGCCGCGCAGCGATTCAGGTCAGTGACCCAGATCTTGCGCGCCGATTTCTCTCCGCCTAAAATCATCACCCGGCCCCCGGCAACCTTTTTTCCGAACCATGTGCCACCGCCGGCTGCGACGGTCAGCGCGAGGCTTAGGATCACACTTGATTTGCCGGTCCCCGGTCCGCCGAATACGTCCCCGACCGTGCCGCTAGGCAGGACTCCATCGATCAGCCAGTCGATCGGCTCCACCTTCTCTTTCAGCAGCAGTCCGAGATCGAGCCAGCGGGATGTGGCGGGTGTTGGGGTAGGGGTTGGCGCGGTCATACCGCACCCCCTTTCGTCTTTTCCGGATTGATTGAGCCGTGGTGCGCGGTGCGTCCGGTGCTTAGCCACGCATACACATCATGCGCGCGCCATAACCACCGTCGGCCCCCAGGCGACTTAAACGCTCCCGGTGGAACGCGTTTCCGGCGTGTAGGGTCGCTCGATGTGATGTATGCCCGCAGTGTCGATGGGTTTCGCCGCGTGATTTCCGCGACCTGCTCAAGCGTAAGGTGTACTGGATAGACTGGGAGTTGTTGCATACCCGATCCTCGGGTGAGGATCGGGTCGGTGTGTGCGGTTCGTGCGCGATTGCCGTCCCGACCTCACCTCATATTGTGGTGTTGTCGGATCGGGCGCTTGGCACGCAGCCGGCACGCAGCCGGGTAGCGTCGCGAGGGTTTGGGGCTTGGACGGGACCCCCCGCCTGGGTTCCTTTAGCAAGGATTACGCAGGTCGGACTCCCATCTCTATCCCCCCATGTCGTCTCTTGCTGCAAGGTCGGAGCGGTGCTACCCGCACGGACCTGACGCTGGGTATGTCTCACGATATTGGAGTAAATAATAGCGGGCATGCTTACCAAGTCAACCCGACGCGACTGTTGTTCCGTCGATCCGTGCTGTAATTTTGCTGTAATCGTATTGCGAGGGGGCGCTCTGCGTCGCTAAACGGCGTGCGGCAACTGACTGATTTTCCGCAAAACCGTCGCGCGCGAGAGACGTGGCTACGTGTTTTTATTGTCTACGAACCAGGTGGTCGGGAGTTCGAATCTCTCCGGGCGCGCCAGTTCTTTCAAGCACTTACGCTGCCCAATAAATAGGCACTGTCCGATATATTCGCGGTTGTCCGATATCGACGCCAGTCTTGCTCACCTGAGGGGCTTTACGCGCTCTGGCTTCCGTCGATAAATCCGGTTTGTGGTCGTGCTGTCGGCATGCGCAAGCAGTTGCTGAGCATGCGCCAGACTTTCAGTCTCCCTTCTTGAGCACATCGGGTCCTCCCGTCGCTTGGTCGCATGGGAGCGTACCGGTCGCTCAGGTTGGGGGACAAATTAATCCGGCGATCAGGGGACATTTATCACCGGCGCTGACACGGCAACAGGCGTGGCGCGTTTGGATTGGGCCACCGTTCCTAGTCGGAGGTGGCGGTAGGGTTGCCGACTCGTGCATTTGCCTGCTACTGTTTTGTGTCGATCGATTTGCGGGGCGCCGGGTGCGGGATTTCGTACATCGCGGGCGGTTGTCTTTGAGGTAGAATTGCCAGGCGGCTCAATATATAGCTCGTGTCGAAATATAGCTCGTGTCGAACGTCACCTGGATGTGACGGGGAGGGGTGAACCCAGCTAGTTTCCGTGATGATGGTCCGGAACCTCGGGCCACACTACCATGGCTGCCACGGGAAGCCGCTCGTGACTACTCTGGAAGCGATCCGTAACTGTTAGTCAGGCCGATCGTCGGCCTATGTAAAGCTACCCGTCGAGTACGGTGTCTTGAACGATCCCGCAGGACAATCCGGTAAAAGTTGACGGCGGACCGCCTACACCGGCGGCTTGCCTTGGCTCTGCGCCGTGTTATAGTTGTTATCAACAGTGGGAGATGGCATTCCTCCCCGAACCGCCCTCGCGGCTGATGATGCCTACGGATTCCCCGGATCGGGGATGATGTGGGTGCGCAGCAAAACTTCCGCCTCATTCCATCCTTTGCTGTCCGGACCGGTGCATCCACCGTGTCGAGCGGGCACACCCTAATGATTTGTGCCGCGTGCGGCGCCGCCTAACCGCAACAAGAATAAGGAGGTTGCCATGACCGAAACCTGGGTGCTGTCCGAGATCGTGGTCGACACCATCGTGCAATTGATTATCGGCGCGGCGCTGGGCACCGCGTTGCTGCAAACGGATGCCTCGTGGATCCGGTTCCTGTCCGGCACCGGTGCGATCATGCTGTCCTTCCTTGCCGGCGCGGAACTCGATCCGGCCGTATTCAAAACCCGGTGGAAGGAAGCCAGTGCCGTGGACTTGGTGGGATTTTTTGCTCCCTTCCTCGGCTGCCCGGTGATTGCGTACTATGGGCTGCACGGACCACACGTTAAATTGATTGCCGTTCGTGAAGGGATGGAAAATGGCGGCGCGTGATGTTGCGCTGCAGGTCGCCCAGGTCCTTGCCGTCGTCGTCCTCGCGCCCCTGTTGCAGGGCATCATTGTGCAGTTTGAGGAGCGCATCCAGCGCGCTCAGGGACCCGGAATTTTCCAGCCGTACCGCGATCTGTGGAAACTCTTCCACAAACAACTGGTAGTTCCGGAAACCGCATCCGGTCTCTATTGGGCGGCACCCATCGTGGCGTATACCGCCATGCTCACCGTTCCGATCCTGATCCCGGTGCTCACCGATTATCCCCTGCCGCTGTCCGACATGGGAGACATCCTGGGCGGCGGCCTGATCCTGACTCTGGGCTCGTTCATGATTATGCTGGCAGGACTGGACTCCGGAAGCGCCTACGGCGGCATCGGCTCGAGTCGCGCGGTGATGCTGGGCATCCTGGCGGAGCCGACGCTGATCCTCGTGTTCGTGGGCATCACCCTGCTGGCCAAGGCGATGCTGCCGTTCGTGGTCAACCACCTTCTGGTCAAAGACAGTGCCGTCTACTTGAGTCCAGCCCACCTGTTCCTGGTGTTCGCATTCTTTATCCTGCTGCTCGTGGAAACCGACCGCCTGCCCATCCATTCAAGCACCCACATCGAGGTATATATGATCGAGGAGGCGCGCATCCTCGAGTATTCCGGTCCGCTGCTCGCCCTCCTCAAGTGGGCTTCGATGATGAAGCAGTTCATCCTGTATACGATTTTCTGCAACGTGCTGACTCTGCCCTGGGGACTGTCGCGCGCGGGCACGGCGCTCGGCGCGGCGGGCGCGGCCGCGGCGCTGATGCTCAAGTTCACCCTCGTGGCGTCGGTGGTCGTAACGGTGGAAACAGCACAATCGCGCCTGCGCTTCTACCGCTACCAGGAGCCGCTGGCCGCCTCCTTTATGCTTGCAGTGCTCGCCATCGTCGCCAACCAGCTGAGGTAAGCCATGCTGATCACCCACCTGAGCCCCCTCGCCGCCTCGCTGTTCAGCCTGCTCGCCATCGCCAGTTTGCTGCTGGCCTTCGTGATGCTGGGTTCGCGCTGGCTCCTCGATTACCTGCTGGCGTTCACCGTGGAATCCTGGGTGATCGCCGCCCTGTCCGTAGCGGTCGCCTACTACGGCGGCTATCCCGAACTCTATTTGATCGCGATCCTGACTATCCTATTCCGCGGCATGCTGCTGCCTTACCTGATCCTGCGCATTATCCGCCGCCTGAACGTGGATCGCGAGCTGCACATGACGCTGCAGCCAAGCTCAAGCCTGGTGGTGGGCGCGCTGCTCGTGATTTTCGCATTTGTGGTGGCGAGTCATCTCGGCGGGCAGCTCGGGCTGGCAGGCACCATCGCCGTGCTGGCACTGACGGTGATGCTTTCGATGAAGCTCATCGGCTTTCTTATGCTCTCGGTGCGCTCCGAAGCGATCAGCCAGATTCTCGGACTGCTGGTCCTGGAAAACGGCATCTTTCTCGGTTCGCAGATCCTGGTGCCAGGCATGCCGCTGCTGATCGAACTCGTGATCCTCTTCGACCTGCTCGTGGTCGTGGTGAGCTTCGGTATCCTGGTGCGCTATCTCCTGGCGCATGTAGGCAGCACCAGCAGCCGCGATCTGCAACGGTTGGTCGGCTGATATGACAGCCCTGTTGCTGCTGATCATGATGCTTGCGCCGGCGGCGGCAATGCTCGGCTGCCTGCTATCGCGCCGTGCGCGATTTTCCGCCTATATCAATCTGGTGGCTGCAGCAGTGGCGTTCGCCGCGGCCGTGCCGCTGCCGCTGTTGAGCCTGCGCGGTCCGCGATTCTACTTGAACCAGTACATTATTCTCGACTCCGCCGGAGCATGGGTGCTGCTGTGCACCGCAGTCGTCTACCTGCTCGCATCGATCTATGCAGTCGGCTACATGCGACTGCTGAATGAGGATGAACGGCTGCATCGCTTCTACGCGCTGTTCGCAGGCTTCGCGCTCACCATGCTGGCCGGCCCATTGATGAACAACATTGGAGTCTATTGGATCGCCATTGAACTCACGACGCTGGTGAGCACCTTTCTCGTCGGTTTCGAACTCGGCAAGGAAAGCGTCGAGGCAGCCTGGAAATACATCATCGTGGTGTCTGCCGGGATCAGTTTGGCACTTCTCGGCACCGTCTTGTTCTACTGGGGCGGCAGCCTGGTTCTTGGTCCAACCTATGACTTCACATGGTCGGTGCTGCGTGAGGTTGCACCACGCATCAATTCCACCCTTCTCGTCATGGCGTTCCTGTTGGTGCTGGTGGGATACGGCACCAAGGCCGGGCTGGCCCCCATGCATACATGGCTACCGGACGCCCACAGCGAAGGTCCGGCACCGGTATCGGCGATGCTCTCCGGCGCCCTGCTCAACACCGCCATGCTCGGCATCGTGCGTTTCCTGTCGGTGACGGATGCTGCCCATCATATGGTGTTGCCACGGACTGTGCTGGTGGCATTCGGGGCGTTCTCCCTCCTGGTCGCTGCACTGTTCATCGTGCGTCAGGAAGGGGTGAAGCGCCTGATGGCCTACTCAAGCGTCGAACATATGGGGGTGCTGGCACTCGGCTTCGGCTTCGGCGGAACCCTTGGCGTGGCAGGTGCGCTCTATCACATGTTCAATCATTCACTCAATAAGTCGCTTATGTTCTTCGGCGCTGGCAACGCCATGCGCAGCTTCGGCACCAAGGAGATCGGTGCGATCCGCGGTGTTTTGCGGCATCTGCCCGTCACCGGCGCCCTATGGCTCGCCGGCGCCATCGCCATCACTGGAGCACCGCCGTTCGGATTATTCCTGAGCGAGCTGAGCATCCTGCGCGCCGGAGTGGCGGGAAACAATGCCTGGGCGGCATGGCTGATGGTGCTGTTGCTGATTGTCATCTTCATCGGCTTTCTCAACCATTTCCGCCGTATGTATTTCGGCGATGGCCCGGGGACGCGGGAGCTGCGGGCGCGTTGCGGCGGCTGGTGCGTGGCACCGATGTGGCTGGCGCTGATCCCGCTCCTGCTGCTGGGGCTGTGGTGGCCTCAATGGCTGCTGCACTACTTCGAGCACGTTTCCGTTCAGCTGGGAGAGAATACGTTATGAACGGCACTGAAGCGCGGACCATTGCAGCCCCCGATCTCCTGGAAATGTGTGCAGCGCATATGCGGGCGGGCGGGCGCATGCAGATGGCCTATGTCTGGTTTCCGCAGGCAGGCGCAACGCCCGAAATCCGCTATCTCGCGAGCCAGGGCGCAAATCAGCCGTTTGCCCTATGGTGCTGCCGGCCGCAGCCGGGCGAGGCGCTGCCGAGCCTGGCAAAGATCTCGCCGCTGCTTGGCTGGTATGAGCGCGAGATCACCGAGCTCGGTGGCGTTCATTTCGATGGCCATCCGGAGCCTTTCCCTCTAGTGCTGCACGAGGGTGCGCGCTCCACGCTCCCGCCGCTCGACCCGCGTTACCCCGCAGACCAGCCGGTGGAGTTCGAGGCCGCTCCATGGCGGATTCCGGAGCTCGGCGGAAAGGACGTGCAGCTCCTGCCGTTCGGCCCGGTGCGCGCCGACGTGCTGGAGTCGGCCCAGTTCCTGTTCTTCTACATCGGCGAGGGCATTATTCACTATTATCCGCGGCTGTTCTTCAAGCACCGCGGCATGGAGCGGCGGTTCCAAGGACTCTGCCCGAAACTCGGGACGGTATTGGCTGAACGCGTGTCAGGCGTGGGCAGCGTCGCGCATGCGCTTGCCTACTGCCAAGCGCTGGAGGCGGCAGCTTCCTGTCAGATTCCAGAGCGCGCCCGCTGGCTGCGCGTGCTACTGGCCGAGCTCGAGCGGCTGTACAACCACCTGCACTACCTGGGCTATCTCTGCCATACGACCACCCTGAAAGTCGGCGAGGCCGAGGGCAGGCTCCTCGAGGAGCGCGCCAAGCAGCTTAATGCCAAGCTCACCGGCAGCCGCCTTTTGCGTGGAATCATCGAGCCAGGCGGGCTGCGGCGCGATCTTGACTCGGCAGGCCTGAGCGATGCCCTGGAGGCCCTGAGGCGCGAATTTGCCGACTACACTGCACGCCTGGAGCGCACCGACAGCCACCTCGACCGGCTCATCTCCACCGGCGTGCTTACTCGGAAAGTTGCCGTCGACCAGGGGGCGACCGGACCGATAGAACGCGCTTCCGGTCTTGACCGCGACCTGCGCCGCGATCATCCCTACGCGGCCTACGCCGAGCTGCCGATGACGGTGGCGCTGCGCGAAGCCGGGGATGCCTGCGCGCGCATGCAGGTTCGCATCGCAGAAATCGAGACCAGCTTCGCGCTGATGCAGCGCGTACTGTTGCTGCTGCCGGCGGGTCCGGTACGCACGGACTGCCACCCGATCGCGGCCAGCGAGGGCCTGGGCTGGAGCGAATCCCCGCGCGGTTCGCTCTACTACGCGGTACACCTGGACCAAAACGGCAAGCTCGCACGTGTGAAAATCAAGTCACCGTCGTTTTCAAACTGGCGTGCATTCCCGTTCACAGTGCATGACAGCAACATGATGGATTACGCCATCAACGAAGCCAGCTTCGGCCTCACTACCGCCGGCTGCGACCGCTAGGAACGCACCCCATGCCGCTTTGGACATTTTTCGGACTGACCCGCGGTACAGCGACCACCGCTTGGCCTGCGAGCGGCGCGGATAATGGTCAAACAGGCGTGCTCGGCATGCCGCGCCACTATCCAGACCGATGCCAGGACGATTGCGACGCGTGCGCCGCCGCCTGCCTACCCGGAGCGATCCGCGTGCACACCGAGGCCTCGGCCGGCGCGCGTCTCGATGTGGACTATGGTCGCTGCGTCGCCTGCCAGCTATGCACCGAGGTCTGTCCCGCGGGGGCGTTCGCACCGTCCACAGACTGGGCCTTCGGCGTCCGTGCGCGCACCGATCTGGTCTGGGCCGCAGCCACGCAAACCGCTCCGGCGCGCGCGCTCTCAGGCATGATCCGCTCCACCTTTGGGCGCAGTCTGCACGTGCGCCACGTGGACAGCGGCTCTTGCAATGGCTGCGAATCCGAGCTTCAGGCACTCAACAATCCGTTTTACAACCTGCATCGTCTCGGAATCTTCTTCACGCCATCGCCGCGCTTCGCCGATCTGCTGTTGGTCACGGGACCAGTGACCTACGCGATGCGCGCAGCATTGGTCGAGACCTATCAGGCTATGCCCGAACCGCGTTGGGTAATGGCTAGCGGCACCTGCGCGGTGTCGGGTGGCGTAGCAGAAGGGGGCTATGCCTGCGCCGCCGGGCTCGAAGGCATTCTGCCGGTGGATGTCTACCTGCCCGGCTGCCCTCCCAATCCCGCAGCCCTCATCGAGGCCCTGCTCCTGTTGCTGGGGCGCGCCCCGCAGCGGATCGAAGGAGGACGCCTTGCCGATTGATTTCATCGTCGCTGCATTCTGGCTGTGGCTGGCCGGTGCCGGCCTGGCCCTTGTACGTCGCCTAGTGCCGCTAGTGCGCGTCCTGCTCGGCGCCGGCGGTATTAGCGCCATCATCGCGGCGCTGACGACCCTTCCAGGCAACACGGCCTCGCTGGTGCTGCCCATGCATTTGGCCGGACAAGGCGTAACGCTGCACTTCTCGCCTGCGGCGCTTTGGCTGATGGGTTTCGGTCTCGTGCCTGCCGTGCTCGCTTGTTGGCTGGGCTCACCCAGAGCGGAAGGCCGACGTGCCTGGCTGCTGGGTGCGGGTATCAGCCTCATCGGTGTACTCGGGGTGTTCGGCCTGCAGGACGGCATGGCATTTCTCATCGCCTGGGAACTCATGAGTCTGGGGAGCGCGACAATGATTCTCGGCGAAGGGTTGCATCTGCACGCCGGCCGTCCCACGCTATTCATGCTGGGTCTACTCGAAGTGGGGACGATGGCGCTGGTCGCGGCGCTGCTGCTGCTTGATCATGCGAGCTCCGGCATGTCATTTGCGGGCTTTGTTGCGGCGGCACCGAACCTGTCCGGAGGACTGCAGCTATCGGTCGGACTGCTGCTGGTTCTGGGCTTCGGCGCCAAACTCGGCCTGCTGCCATTCTATGAATGGTTCCCAGGAGCCTACGGCAGCGCGAGCGGCGCCACTGGGGCGCTGCTCTCCGGTGTCATTCTGAATGCGGCGTTCTTCGGCCTCAGCCGCGGTCTGCTCGGATGGCTGCCTGCCGCGGGCACGCCCTGGACCTCCACCCTCGCGGTCATCATCGTGGCACTCGCCGTGGTGTCCTCCATCCTTGCCGCGCTCTACGCCTTCCAGCAGGAGGATTGGCGCACACTCCTGAGCCTTTCAACGGCCGAAAATGCGGCCATCGCCGTGGCCATGCTCGGTGTGTCGCTGCTGTTCCGGCAGGACGGGTTGGGCAGTCTTGCGGGCCTCGCCTGGACGGTCGCGATGCTGCACCTGGCCGGCCATGCCCTGGCCAAAGGCGGCTTGTTTCTCACAGCAGACGGAATATCGCGCGTAAACGGAAGCTATGCGATTGCCCAGTCCGGTCTACTGCGGCGTAGCACCTGGCCGTTCGGGCTGGGCGCACTGTTCGCCGCGATGAGCCTCGCGGCGATGCCGCCGCAGGCAGGATTCGTCAGCGAGTGGTATGTGTTCCAAACGGTGTTTCAGGGTTTTCACCTGAGCGCGTTGCTGGGTCGCCTGGTGCTTGCTCTGGCTGGAGCTGGCCTGGCACTCACCGCCGCTATTGCACTCGCCACGTTCATAAAAGTCTTCGGAATCGGTCTGCTGGGTGACGGGCATCGCAGCGATAATCCCTGCATGCCGCGCACCATCAGCGCGGCGGTATTCGTGCTGGGAATAGCCGTTTTCGTGCTGGCCGTAGGAATGCCGGTTTGGCTCGGCGCCCTGGATTGGGCGGTTTGGGCTCAGTTCGGCGCGCACAGCGCTCAGCAGATGCGCAGTGGCTGGTTGCTCGTACCCCTGACCGCCAAGTTTGAGTTCATTTCCCCGTCGCTGCTGGCCATCAGCATGCCCCTGCTCGCCCTTGTGCCCCTGGGGCTGCTGATCGCTGCACGTCGGCGCTTCGTCGTACGCAAGGCACCCGTGTGGTACGGCGGGCTGCGCCAGGACACGCGCCAAGTGTCGACCACGGCACTGTCCTTTGCCAATGCGCTGCGCACTTTTTACAGCTTCATCTATCGCCCCACCGCGGATACGGCCCGCGAACATCATCAGGACAATGCCTATTTCGTAAAACGCCTGGCATTCACCCACGAAGTCGCGCCGATTTTCGGCCCTTATCTGTTCTCGCCGGTCATCCGCGGGATGTGGCTGCTTGCCGGGAAACTGCGCAAACTGCAGTCCGGCAACCTAAACTTCTACATTGCGCTGATCGGCGGTCTGCTTATTATTATCCTGGCCATTACGTTAATCTAGAAAAAAAGAGGAAACAGAGAATATGGACATACATCGCTATCGCTGTGGGCGGCACCTTGGGCTGTTGGGCCCGCTACGGCATGACCAGCCTGCTGCAGACGCTGTTCGGTCGCAGCTTTCCGATAGCCACATTGGGTATCAACGTTCTCGGCTCGTTCCTGATGGGATTCCTGTTCATCGTAACCCTGGATCGGATAACGATCTCCCCGTCGCTGCGCACCGGCATCCTGACCGGTGGACTGGGCGGGTTCACCACCTTTTCCACCTTTTCCATGGAAACGCTGCTGCTCGCCGAGGAGGGCGAAGTACTCAAAGCAGCCACCTATGTGGCATTGTCGATTGCGCTGGGGCTTCTGGCAGTATTCAGCGGCGCTTACCTGGCGCGCACCTATTAACCTGAGGGGACAACAGCATGATCAAAGACATACTGCTCGTACGAGTTTATATCAGTGAAGCTGATCACGGGCGTCACAAATCGCTGCTCGACGAGATATTTGCGCTGTTGCACGATCAACACCGTGTTCACGGCGTTACGGTATTTCGCGGTATCGCCGGATTCGGCACAAAAGGCGAAGTGCACTCGGCCGACCTCCTGCGCCTCACTGTCCGCTTGCCGCTTGTGATCGAATTCTTTGACGAACCGGCAGTCGCGGAAGCCGCGATCAAGATGGTGAAAGACCTCGTGCCACCCGGCCATGTGGTGTTCTGGCATGCGCAGTGCGAGTGCGCGGACAACTAAGGAATCACCGTCGGCATCGTTCGGTTGACGACCCGGACGCGCCGATAGGCGTGGCGTACGCGCTGCTGACCTGCTGTTGTTCCACCTCTGTGCGCAATTCGGCGCAACGATGCGTGAACCAACGGCTGTATCGGAAGGAGGCGATGGGGCCGTGACGCGAGAGGGTTACTGTCCGGAGTGTTTCGCGAGAATCCCGATCGAAGCGGGCAACTGCCCCGTTTGTGGGGCTGACATTGCAGCGCTGAACACGCGTGATTGCCGTGACAAATTATTGTCCATGGTGGATCACCCGCTCGCCGATATACGTCTACGCGCCATCATCGCCTTGGGCTTGCGCGCCGATGAGCAGGCCACTGATGCCCTGGCGGCATGCGCCCTGAGTCACCAGACGCATGTCATCGCGGGTTTGGCGATTGTCGACAGCCTGCGGCGCATGCCGCGCGCGGCAGCGCAACAGGCGCTGGCCCGGAGATAGCGAACGCGTGGCAAACTGCATGAACGAACTTCCGGACCACCACGGCGACGAGACACCCTGCGGTACCGCAGCCGCGATGTCGCTACTGCCGGCGCTTGCCCGTTGCCTTGACCATATGGCATCGCTCGCGGATGTTCCCACCGAACCCTGTCTCCGGTTGCGTGAGCGCATCGACGCGAACGCGTTCAACCTCGGGGTGCTCGGCGAGTTCAAGCGCGGCAAGACCACGCTCGTGAACGCGCTCATTGGCGCCGACCTGCTGCCCGTGGGCGTGATCCCGCTTACCTCCACCGTCACCCGGCTGGAGCACGGCGATGCCCCGGCGGCGCAGGTTATTTACCGTCGCGGTGCCGAAGAGGACATCGCGCTTGAGCGTTTATAGGAGTACCTCACGGAGAGGGGCAACCCGGCAAACGCCAAGGATGTCCTTGAAGTATTGCAGCCACCCGACGCTTTGCTATACTGGTCACACAGTTACGGGAGATGGCATTCCTCCCTGAACCGCCCTTACCGGCTGATGATGCCTGCGGACTCCCTCGTGCGAGGGATGATGTAGGCATGCAAAGGCCAACTTTCCCGCCTCCTCATCCTGTCGTGGCGAGTACTCATCTCTCGCTCTGGCGTGGGTCCGTTGACTGTCGGCACGCCGGCTGCGTGCGGCGTGCCGCCGTAATAAGGAAAAAAGGAATGGAGGCATGTCATGACCGAAACCTGGATGCTCTTCGCGCTGGGGCGTACAGACGTCGCCAGCTGGTTCTCCTTCCGGCAGCGCGATAGCCGGTACGCACGCCGCACGGTTACGGAGGCGCGGTGAAGTCGCGTCACACTCACCGGTACTATCGTCCACCCTCCATTGCATTGGGGCACGCGGCTTATTGCCCGGCTTGCTTCGCGCTGATCGATGCCGATACCCCGGTTTGCCCGTTCTGCGACCATGATCTCGTGTGGTTGAGCGGGCGGGGGTACCGCGACAAGCTGTTGACCGCGCTGAACCATCCCCTCGCCGACGTGCGTCTGCGCGCCATCATCGCGCTCGGTTGGCGCGGGGAAGGTGAGGCGGCACAAGCACTTGCGCGGTGCGCCTTGCATCACCCAGTCGACATCGTGGAAGGCTTGCAGGTCGTGGAGAGCGTGCGAGGCATTCACGACAAAGTGGTGCGCCGGAATGCCCTGCGGATGTTGGCGCAACGGCACCCAGCGAGGGCGGTCCGGCTTCGGGCCGCCGAGCTGTCGGCGGACGATTCCTGAGACGCGAAGGTCATGTCACTGCAGCCAGACGTGCAACGCTCATCGACGATATCGAAGGAAACGAGCGCGGTATTTGTCCGCGCTGCGCATTATTTGCGCGGCCGCCAGTCTCCCCAGGGCGGGTTTTGCTTTTATCGCACCACCGATGTTGACGAGCCGAATCTGTTCGACACGTATCATGCTGTGGCGGCGTTGACACTTATGGGAGACACCGTGGCCGAGCAGGGCGCGTTGTTGCGGTTCGTTCGATCGTTTTCGCCAAGTGGCCAGCTTCCCGCGCTTTATTATCGCGTCTTTATCTTGCATCATCTCGCTCGTTCCGATCTCTTCGAACGGAACGAGATTCGCCGACTGCCGCTGGCGCCGCCGTCTCCTGGACGAACACCGCTGTCATCGGTTTTGCGCGGCATGTTTGAGACGGTGCGGCTCAAGCGGCTTTTGGGCGGCGATCTCGCCGCGCCGGCGATTATAAAATGGATCGCCAGCTTGCAGCGCGAGGGCGGCTTCGGCGAGAAGCCCAACCTCCTGGATACACGGTATGCCTTGTATTCCCTGGCGGCACTCGGTGGATTAAAGGAAACGATGGTGTCCGCAGCGCGCGATTTTGTCGATGCGCTTCAGGTCCGGACGTTCGGATTTACCATTGCCAGGGATTCGCTGTCCTCGAGCCTGGAAATAATCCGTGCCGGTATTCAGTGCTGCCGCCTGCTCGGGTTGCCTGTCAACTATCCGCGGGAAATCCGCGCCTTCGTACTGAATTGCCAGACCTCCCGCGGCGGCCTGTCGCGCGTGCCCGGCGCGATCCCGGAAATTGAATCCACGCACTATGGAATCGCCATATTGCAGAACCTGGTCGGCCCTGACGACGCGGTAACCGCCTAGCCGTGTCGGCAACGAAAACGCAAACCATCAAAAAGAATCGCCGGAAGAGGCACATCGAATGAAGCAGCGAAACGTTCGAGGGAATCTTGGTTTTTCCGATGCGACTCAGCAGGGCGCCGGTCACGAAGGTGGCTGACGCGAAACATTGCGAACTTACGGGAGACCATCATGTTCTGGCAAAAACGTCTGGATAACTTTCTGGCCCATCTGAAATCCCGCGGCATCCCCTTGAGGATTCGCCTTTGGAACGGGACGAACTTCGATCTCGATGCCTCGCCCTCGGTGACGGTGGTCGTGCCCTCGATGTCCGGCTTGCGCCATCTTCTCAAGCCCACCCTGGACGGCCTCGGTGGTGCCTACGTGGAAGGAGAGATCTACGTGGAAGGCAAGGTGGCGGATGTGGTGGACGTCGCCGCCCAGCTCGCGGTCCATTCGGGAGGGGCAGGCCATCGCCGCCGCGGTCCCCGGATGGTACGGCATGACAGGAAAATGGATGCCGGCGCCATCGCCTACCATTACGACGTTTCCAACGAATTCTACAGTCTGTGGCTGGACCGGGACATGGTCTATTCCTGCGGCTATTTCCGCGACGAGAACGACAGACTGGAGATCGCCCAGCAGCAGAAAATCGATCACATCCTGCGGAAACTCAGGGTGCGCCCCGGCGACCGCTTGCTTGACGTCGGTTGCGGCTGGGGCGCGCTCATCCTACGTGCGGCGGAAAAATACGGCGTCAAGGCGCTGGGCGTCACCTTGTCGAAAAACCAGTATGAATTTGCCCGGGAGCGTATCGCGCAAGCGGGACTGCAAGACCGCTGCGAGGTGCGTCTTGAGGATTACCGAGACGTTACCGGAAAATTCGACCGTATCGCCGGCGTCGGCATATTCGAGCATATGGGCCTCAAGAACCTGCGCAGCTATTTCGCCAAAATTCACGAACTACTGAACGATGACGGGGTGGCGATGCACCACGGCATCACCTCCACTGATCCCGATTCAGGCGAAACCCCCTCCGGTGGCGGCGACTTCATCGAGCGTTATGTTTTTCCTCACGGCGAATTGCCCCATATCAGTTTGTTGCTGAGAGAAATGAGCGCCGCGGGGTTTGAGGCGACGGACGTGGAGAACCTGCGCCGACACTACGCCCTTACCCTCAACCATTGGACGGAGCGCTTCGAGGCGGCGGACAAGTTGCGGCACATTGCCGGCGAGAAGCGTTGGCGCATCTGGCGGGTGTACCTTGCCGGTTGTGCTTACGGTTTCACCCACGGTTGGATCGCCATTCATCAGGTGCTGTCGGTGAAAGCGGGCGGCCCCGGCACGAACCCGCTCCCGTTCACCCGCGATTACATGTATGGCGATCAAGGGTGACATCATGGCGTCCTGGACAATGGTCCCTATGCGTGCCGGATCCGAGCGCGCCGCGCGTCCGCGGAGGCCCGTGTGAGCGGGTGCGCCGAATGAGTCAACGAAAGAAGGGGGAGAATCCTGGTTTTTCCGAGGCGGCCCCGGCGGGGCGCCGTCCGCGAAGATGGCTGACGCGAAACATCGTCGCAATCGCGCTGCTCAGCCTGTTTTCCGACATGAGTCACGAGATGATTACGGCGGTGCTGCCCTTCTTCGTGGTGACGATCGGCGGCAGCGCGGCGGCGGTCGGATTGATCGAGGGGGCGAGCGATTTCGCCGCGAGCGCGGCGAAGCTCTGGGCATCGCATTACAGCGACCGGATCGGACGGCGTAAGCCAATCCTGGTGCTGGGTTACACCCTAACCGCGGTCAAGGGGATCATGGCGGTAGCGTTCAGCTGGCCCATCGTCCTCGCCATTCGCGCGGTAGCCTGGATCGGGCGCGGGATGCGCAGTCCGGTGCGCGATGCGCTGCTCGCGGAGAGTGTGGTGCCGTGCTATATCGGACGCGCCTTTGGCATGCACCGCGCGGCCGATACCGTGGGCGCCGTCCTCGGACCGGCCATCGCCCTCGGGCTGTTGTCGGTTTCGTTCAGTTACCGCGAGATCTTTCTGGTATCACTTGTTCCGGGTGCGATCACGATATTCATCGTACTGTTCGTGCTCAAGGATAAGCTGTCTGCCGGGCACAGCAAGACTTTCGCAGAAAGTCTGCGCGCGCTCCCGGCGGATTTCCGACGCTTTCTTCTGGCCGTGAGCGTGTTCGGCCTGGGCAACTTCGGGCACACGCTGCTCATTCTGCGCGCTCAGGAGTTGCTCACCGCGAAGTGGGGCGCGGTCCAGGCGGCCAGCTGGGCGGTCGGGCTCTACACCTTGTTCAACGTGACCTATGCGGCCGGCTCCTATCCCGCCGGGATTTGGAGCGAGCGCGTGGGCAAGCGTTTCGTTTTGGGCGTGGGTTACCTATTGTTCGCGCTGATGTGCCTGGGGTTTCTGTGGGTGGACGGCAGCCTGCCGGGACTGGCGGGGCTGTTTGCGCTTGGCGGCCTGTACATCGCGGTCGTCGATACCATGGAGGGCGCGTTCGCGGCTGACCTACTGCCGGCCGAAGTGCGCGCAACTGGTTACGGTGCCCTGGGCACCGTCAATGGCGTCGGCGATTTGTTGAGCAGCCTGATAGTGGGATTACTGTGGACGCACGTCTCGGCCGCGAGCGGTTTTATCTATGCGCTGATACTCACCGCCGCGGGTGCGCTCTTGCTGACGCGTGTCCCGCGCGGCCAGACTGCCGCCGCCGGCGCGGCGGTCGATCCCGCACGGTAAGGTGTGGCGGAATTTACGTTCTTTAAAGAATGGCACGGAGTCAGGTTATGATCGAAATCAGTATTCCCGGTTACGCCAAGCTGGCGTTTCAGCACCTGGTGCTGGATTACAACGGCACCTTGGCCTGCGACGGCGCGTTGCGAACAGGTGTTGCGGACGCCTTGCGTGTTCTGGTGGGGTCGTTGCGCCTCCATATCGTGACGGGCGATACCTTTGGCAAGGCGTGCTCGGCGCTCGCCGGTCTAGCTTGCATGGCCTCGACCTTTCCGGTGGAGAATCAGTCGCGGCGCAAGCAAGATTATGTCGAAAAGCTCGGTGCCGCGCGGACCGCCTGTATCGGCAATGGACGCAGCGACCGGCTCATGTTCGAGGCGGCGGCGCTCGCGGTTGCCGTAGTGCACGAGTAGGGTGCTGCGGTCGATGCTCTGCAAGCGGCGGATGTGGTTTGCCCGGATATTCTCTCTGCGCTCGACCTGTTCCGGAAACCGCGCCGGCTGGTGGCGACATTGCGTTTGTAGTGGAACGCTTATGCCTGTCGTTTGAGTTTTGGGTGAAGCAAGATGAACGGGTTCGATCCTGGAGAAATTAAAACATGCTTATTCGTTCGGTGAAGGCAATGGAGATTCTCGACTCGCGTGGGCTGCCGACTTTGCGCACGCGTGCCGTGCTCGACGATGGCACGGTCGGCGTAGCGTCGATCCCCTCCGGCGCCTCGACCGGCGAGAATGAAGTCGTCGAGCTGCGTGACGGCGACCCCAAACGCTACGGCGGCAAGGGCGTGCGCCGGGCCGTGACCAACGTCAACGATACCATCGCCGCGGCGATTAGCGGGCGCGATCCGCGCGATCAGGCCGGGTTGGACCGGTTTCTTATCGAGCTCGACGGCACGCCCAATAAGGCGCGGCTCGGCGCCAACGCGATCCTCGGCGTTTCCCAGGCGGTGGCGTGCGCCGCGGCCGCCGCAAGGAAGCTGCCGCTCTATGCGTATCTGGGCGGGAGCGCTGCCAACCGTCTTCCGGTGCCGATGATGAACGTCATCAACGGCGGCAAGCATGCCGACAGCAGCCTGGATTTCCAGGAATTCATGATCGTGCCGCACGGTGCGCCGACCTTTGCCGAAGCGCTGCGTTATGGCGCGGAGACCTTCCAGGTCCTGAGGCGGTTGCTGCACGAATCCGGTCACAGCACGGCGGTCGGCGACGAGGGCGGATTCGCGCCGAAGCTCCGCGGGCATGAGGAGGCGCTGGAGTTCATCGTGGCGGCGATAGAGAGCGCGGGATTCCGGCCGGGCGAGGATGTTGCCATCGCGCTCGATCCGGCTGCAAGCTCGTTTTACCGGGACGGCAAATATCACCTCACCCGCAGCGGTCTGGGCGACAAGACGAGCGACGAGATAACCGCCATATATAAGGGATGGCTGGACAAATACCCGATCATCTCGATCGAGGACGGGCTGGCGGAAAACGACTGGGAAGGCTTTCGCGCCCACACGGTGGCGCTCGGCGACAAGATCCAGATCGTCGGCGACGACATCCTGGCCACCAACACTCGTTTTATCGCCCGTGCCATCGAGGAGAAAACCTGCAATGCCGCGTTGATCAAGCTCAACCAGATCGGCACGGTCACAGAAACTGTCGAAGCCGTCGAGCTTTGCCGCAAGGCAGGTTGGGGCTACGTTATCTCGCACCGTTCGGGCGAAACCGAGGACACGTTCTTGGCCGATTTTGCAGTGGCCATGAGCGGTGGCCAGATCAAGACCGGCTCGGTGTGCCGCGGCGAGCGCATTGCGAAATACAACCGCCTGCTGGAGATCGAGCAGGAGCTGGGAGAACAGGCGCTTTTCGGGTGCTGATGCGGAGGCAATGCATGTTGCCAGAAAGCCTCTTCCACACATGCCCTCGGCTATCCGCCGCCGCGCAACCACTTTTCCCAGGGAAGCACCGATCCCATGCGCTTCCATAGCATTCTATTTACAGCACGCGATGATCCCGCGAGGCGGGAAACGCGCGATGCGCCCGTCTACTTTCGCGACTTGAATCTGGATCAGATCGTGGAAGCCATCACAGCCGGCGGGCGGGAGTACGATCTCGCGCCTTTTTTCCATACCCCCCTACGCGATCTCGACGATATCGCTTATCGCCAGGAGATCATGCAGGATCTCGAGGACAGGACCCTGATTCAGGTCGTCAGGTCGTTTTCCCAAAGGATGCGCACGATGCGCGGGTATCTCCCACAGGAAAAGGAGCGCTATTACAAATATGAAAAAGAGCGCCGGTTCCTCGGCGCGGTCGAAATCTATTGCCAAGCTGTCGACCGGCTCGCGCGGGAGCTGCGTCGGCCCGCTCTGACATCGCGCGGCCTGTGCACCCTCCGTGAGTATCTGACGGAGTATGCCGACTCGGCGCCTTTCCAAATGCTCGCGACGGAAGCAGCCACGCTGATGTCAGATCTGTCCGCCATCCGGTATGGCCTGCTCATCGAGGACGGCGCCATCACGGTGCGCCGCTACGACGCCGAGATCGACTACAGCACCGTCGTCGAGCAGACCTTCGAGAAATTCACGCGGGGCACGGTGAACGACTACCGGGTCAAGTTCCCGCACGCGGGAGGCATGAACCATATCGATGCGCAGGTTCTGGAACGGGTCGCGCTGTTGCATCCGGACGTGTTTCGCGCCCTCGAGGGTTATTACGCGGAGCACGCGGAGTATCTGGACGAAAGAATAGCACGGTTCGACCGCGAGATTCAGTTCTACACCTCCTATCTCGCTTACATCGAAAAATTCCGGCGCGCCGGCCTGAGCTTCTGCTATCCGCAGCTTTCGCGCACGTCCAAGGAGCTCTGCAGCCGCGAAACCTTCGGTCTCGCTCTGGCGGCCAAGCTCATCGACGAAAAGACGGACATTGTTCGCAACGATTTCGTTCTGACAGGCTCGGAGCGCGTCTTCGTCGTCTCCGGTCCGAACCACGGCGGAAAGACGACGTTCGCCCGCACGTTCGGCCAGCTACATTATCTGGCCGTTCTCGGCTGCCCGGTGCCGGGCACGGAAGCGCGGCTTTTTCTGTTCGACCGCCTGTTCACGCATTTCGAAAGGGAAGAGGACATCGAGACGCTGCGTGGCAAGCTGCAGGACGACCTGGTCCGGATCCGCCGGATACTCGAGCAGGCGACGCCAGCCAGCATTATCGTCATGAACGAGATCTTCTCGTCGACCACGCTCAAGGATGCGGTCTATCTTGGTAAAAAGATCATGGAAAGAATTTCTGCCTTGGACCTGCTCGGCGTCTGCGTCACTTTTCTGGATGAGTTGGCGCCATTCAACGAGAAAACGGTCAGCATCGTCAGCGTGGTCGACCCGCATAATTCGGCGGTTCGATCCTATAAATTGGAGCGCCGCCCGGCTGACGGACTGGCATACGCTCTCGCGGTCGCGGAAAAATACCACGTGACCTACGACCGATTGAAGGAACGGATCAAGGCATGAAGGCGCTCTTGATGCATCGGCATCGGGATTTTGACCAGCTGCCAGAATTGCCAGGCAACGAATCCGCGCTGACGCAGGACCTGGAGCTGGACACGCTGCTACACGCAATGGCGGGCGACGATGAGTTCCTGTTCGCCGTGGCGCGCCAGGCGCTTCTCTCGGGCCTACGGAACGATGTGGATACGATTCTGTATCGGCAGGAGGTCTTGAAGGACTGCCTGAAGAACCCGGCGGTCGTCAGGAAACTCTACCACCTCGCGGTGGAAGCCATCAAAAGAAAAAAGCGGCACTGGTTCGGCGTTTCTAGGACTCCAGGCGGGGTCCTGCACAGCGCCATCGATTTGCTGCAGATGTTCATGGAATTGCTCAGGAAGTTGAGGGACATCGCGAACGCGCAGGCGGGGCGATTCGAGTCCGAGGGCTTCCGCAACCTGTTTGCGATGATCGAGCGGGAATTGAGTGACGATTATTTCGCAAGCATCCAGAATCATCTGACAGAATTGAAGTTCCGCCACGGCGTCTTGCTGAGCGCCGAACTGGGCGGGGGCAACGAGGGCACGAACTACGTCCTGCGTGAGCCACGCGGCGAAAGGCGGAACTGGTGGCAGCGATTCCTCGACAAGGGTCCGCCCGCTTATACCTTTCGCCTACAGGAGCGCGATGAGGCCGGCGCGAGGATCCTGTCGGACATGCGGGATCGCGGGATCAATCGGGTGGTGAATGCGCTCGCCCAGTCCGCCGATCACGTCGTGAGCTTCTTCGATATGCTGCGGACGGAGTTGGCCTTCTATGTCGGGTGTCTGAATCTGCACGAGCAGCTGGTGTCCAAAAGAGAGCCAGTGTGTTTTCCTCACCCTGCCCCCGCGGGCGAACGCCGGCTCTGTTTCCACGGACTTTACGACGCGTGCCTTTCGCTGCACATGGACCGCAGAGTGGTAGGCAACGAAGCTGATGCCGATCGCAAGAGCCTCGTTATCATCACGGGCGCCAACCAGGGCGGAAAATCGAGCTTCCTGCGCGGCATTGGTCTGGCGCAGCTGATGATGCAAGGCGGCATGTTCGTCGCGGCCGAGTCTTTTGCCGCGGAGCTTTGCGCCGGTCTGTTCACCCATTATAAGCGGGAAGAAGACGCGACGATGGAGCAGGGGAAGCTCGACGAGGAGCTGGCGAGAATGAGCGAAATCGTCGAGCGCCTTTCACCAAATTCGATGCTGCTCTGCAACGAATCATTCGCCGCCACCAACGATCGCGAAGGGTCGGAAATCGCGAGACAGATCGTTCGCGCCTTGCTGGAAAGCCGCGTCAAGATCTTCTTTGTGACGCATCTTTATGAATTCGCGCACGACCTGTTTGACACGAAAACGCCGGACGCCCTTTTCTTGCGCGCCGAAAGACGGGCCGACGGGGCGCGAACCTTCAGGCTCGTCGAGGGCGAACCATTGGAGACTAGTTATGGCGAAGACTTGTACCGGGAGATATTCCCGATCGAAACAGAGAGTTGAGCTCGGGATGACTTTCAAACCGATCGGCACCATGGCCGAGGCTATCGAAACCGATCGCGATGCTACCGCCGCGGCATTCGGCGCGCCCGCGCGGGTTCGGACGGCGCCATGACGACGGTCGAGACGGCGCCCAGCCCGCAGGCCTTGCTGGGCGAGCTGGCGCTGTGTCTGGCGGCTGTAAACGGGCAACCGGGACTGGTGGAGCAACCATGGCGCGAGGTGCAGGAGAAGATCGCCGCGCAGACCTTCAATCTGGTGGTGGCGGGCCAGTTCAAGCGCGGCAAGAGCAGCGTCATCAATGCGCTCCTCGGCGGTGAGTTGTTGCCCGTGGGCGTGGTGCCGCTGACCTCGGTGGTCACGATCCTGTCCGCGGGTGACGCGACGCGGGTCGAGGTGGTGTTCGAAGATGGCCACGCTGAAACGGTGGCGGCGGAGCGTCTGGGAGAGTACGTGACGGAGAAGGACAATCCGAGGAACGCCAAGGCGGTGCGCGAGGTGCATATCTACCATCCGTCGCCGTGGCTCCACGGCGGCGTGCGGCTCATCGACACGCCGGGCATCGGCTCGGTATACCGGCACAACACCGACGTGGCGTACGGTTTCGTGCCCAAGGCCGACGCCGTGTTGCTAGTGCTCTCAGTGGATCAGCCGCTTAGTCAGGCCGAGCACGATTTCCTGAAGGAGATCGCCGGTTACGCCGCGCGCGTCTTCGTGCTGCTCAACAAGACCGATCTGCTGTCGAGCGACGAGCGGCAGGAATCGCTACAGTTTACCGTCGGCGTGCTCGCCGAACTGCTGGACGGAACGGTCCGGCTGTTTCCGGTGTCCGCACGCGAGGCGCTGTTGGGCGCGACTTCCGGCGCGGCCGAACGGTTCCAGCACAGCGGTTTTCCGGAATTCACGCATGCACTCGAAAAGTTCCTGATGGAGGAGAAGGGCACGGCGCTCGCCGGCTCGGTAGCGCGCAATCTCGCGCGTCTGGTGGCGCAGGCGCGGTTCAACGTCGAGCTTGAGTGTGAGTCGCTGGCGACACCGCTCGGTGAGCTGCGGCGCAAGCTGGAACGCTTCGAGGACAAGAAGCAGGAGGCGCTGCGCGCGCGGCAGGACTATGTCGTCTTGGTCGAGAGTGAGGGCCGGCGGCTGCTGCGCGAAACCGTGGAACCGGATCTCGAGGCATTCCAACAGCAACTCGCGCGGCAGGTCGGCGACAAGCTCGAGCGTCACCTCCCGGAACAGCGTGGCCTGTCGACCCGGCGGCTGCACGAGACGCTCGAACAGCTGGTGGTCGAGGAGATCAAGGTGGGTTACGAGGACTGGCACGCCACGGAGGACGACAAGATCGCCCATGCCTTCGATGCGCTGTGTCGGCGGTTCACGAACGGGATCAACGCGACGGTCGATGAGCTCCTGCGCTTTGCGGCCGACCTCTTTGCGGTTCCCTTCAATCCGGTTCCGGCGGAATCGCTGTGGCGATCCAAATCTGGTTTTTATTATAAGTTCTGGACCGAGCCGCCGAGTATCGAAATCCTGGTGTCGTCGGCGGTGCTATCGCTGCCACGGTTTCTTGGCGAACGCCTGGTGTGCCGCCGGATCGAACGTCGCGTCGCCGAACTCATCGAGATCCACGCCGGCCGGTTGCGGTACGACTATTCCCGGCGGCTCGAGCGCGGCGCACGGGAGTTTCAGGCGCTGATCGTCGAGAAAATCGATGCCGCGATCGTCGGCATCGAGGCCGCCGTGCGCAAGGGCCTGGACGTCGGACGCGACACGGAGCGCGAAGCCAAGGCGCGCCGCGAACAACTGTTCGCTGCCCAGCGGACGCTCGACGAAGTAGGATCCAGGGTCGCGCGCGTCCTGGCCGCGGTGTCGGGGGCGTCCGGCCTTGCGAAATCTGGGGGTGTCGGAAGTGATCCGGCCCGACCGGGGTCATGAGGGGCATCGATGAGCGGGCTCGGTGAACTCCACAAGCGCAAACTGCTTTTGACCTTCGCGCATATCGACAGCCTGTTGGCGGAGGCGCTGCGTGACCTCGATCCGGGCCCGGTGCAATCGCCGTTTTCCCGGATCGTCCCTGATGCCGAGCCGGTGCAGCAGCAGGTGATCATGGACTATGCGGCGCGCTTGCGCAGCCGCATGCGCACAATGCTCGAACGCCTTCAGATTGCGCCGCAGGAACGTCAAGTGAGCGCCATCTGGTCGGCGCGCACCGCCGTTACGATGGCGGAAGTGGCGCTGGATGAGCTGAGGCCGCAAGGCCTGCGCGGGTACGGCGAACTGTCCGTGGAGGGCGCGGACCAGGTGAACGGCATGATCGCCGAACTTTATGAACTCCTCAGTAGCATGAATGCGTACCTCGCCGCGGGGACGTCGCACGACCTGCGCGCGCGTTTGGAGCGTATCGATCAATCTGCTCCCGACATACGGTTGCTGCGGGAGCTTGAACGCGTCATTACCACGCGTGGTCTGGTGCCGTTGCGGCCAACCCTGGACATACTGGTCAAGCGGTTGGAGTCGCGCGTCCTGGAGGTCGTCCTGTTCGGCCGGGTCAACAGTGGGTAGTCCTCCCTGTTGAATTACTTGTTGGGGACCGAGGTATTGCCGGTGGGCGTCACGCCAATTACCGCCGTGCCGACGCGCATCCGTGCCGGTTCGGGACCGATAGCGCGGATTTGGTTTGCCGAGGCGGCGCCGGAGACGGTCGAGCCGGCGCGGCTAGCCGAATTCGTCACCGAACAGGAGAATCCGTCGAACGCGAAGCGCGTGACTCGCATTGAAATGGAACTCGTCTCACCGGTGCTGGACGAGGGCGTCGTTTTTGTGGATACGCCCGGGTTCGGGTCGCTCGCCGCCGCTTGCGCCGCCGCGTCCCTAGCGTACCTGCCGCGTTGCGATCTGGGTCTCGTGCTGGTGGATGCCGCCTCCGCCCTTGCTCCGGATGATGTCGCGTTAGTTGACGCCCTGCATCGTGCCGGCGCGGGCGTCATGGCGCTGCTCACCAAGGCCAACTTGCTGCTTCCGCCGGACCGCGAACGAACCATGCAGTACATCTGGCAACAACTCGCTGCCACGCTCGGCATGGAGGTCTCCGTCCACGTCGTCAGCGTCCGGGGCACCGAGGCCGCGCTGTGCGATCGCTGGGCCGCGGACGCGCTGCGACCGGCGTTGCGCGATCGGCAACACCTTGCCGACCTGTCGCGCGGCCGCAAGATCGAGACGCTGCGCCGGACCGCAGTCGCGGTACTCGAGCGGCGGTTATCGGTGACATTGAAACCGTCACCGGATGGCGAAGCCCGGAAATGGCGCAAGGCCGATCACCGGCTGGACGCGGCGCTGGTACGGCTCGGCCTGGCCGAAGGCGCGGGACTGGACGATTCGAATCGGGTCAAGGGCGGAATCAAGGACGTGCTCGATGAGGTGGCTAACCATGCGGCGGCGCAATGGTACGATCGCCGTACGCCGACGCTGGATGTCAGTGAATGGTTGCGCGCCGCCGTCGACCAGAGCGCCGTGCGGAGCGCCTCCCTATTGTTTCAGAACCTGCTGTGGCTTCGGACCGAACTGATCGTGGCGCTGAACGAGGCCTGTGCGCGGGTCCATTTGAGCCCGATGGAGGCGGATGCCATCCGACCGCCAGCCGGGTTACCGGTATTGAGCAGCCAGACCCTGGCGCCGCCGGTCCTCTTGAACCGCCCCGTGCTCAGAATTCCGGGACTGAAGATATGGAATAGAAACGCCCGCCGGCAATTGGAGGCGCAGGCGGGGGCGCAGATCGGTTCGATTTTCGGACAATACGCGCGCCAGTTGACCGAGTGGCGCCGGCAGATGCTCACCGACATGCGGCGCGATTTCATCGCCGGCAGCGAATCCATCCGCGCACATGTTGGAACGATGGGCAGCCCGGTAGCCGATGTCGAGGACTGGAGGCGCGATATCGAGGCACTGTCGCGTTATGACCGATCGGAAGGATAACGGCCTCCCGCCAAGGGGCGCGGATTGAGTCTGGCGACGTCACCGATGGGACGGGGGATTCCATAAAATATAGGTATTGCGCTGCTCGCTGGACCGCACACGTAGGGACGGCCCTATTTAAAGTGGCGCTGTGACAAACACGCACTGAAGGCAGACATGACAATTCAGGATGACTGGCGGCGGGTATCGTTCGTCGAGGTGCGACGTGACAAACCGCCGGCGCCGGACTTCTGTCTGACAAACTTGCCGGCCGGCAGCGTTGGCGTCGTGGCCGCTCCCGCGGGCATCGGCAAGACGTCGTTGCTGATGCAGCTTGGCGCCGCGGTGGGGCTGGCATGCCGGTGGACGGTAATCTGCCGCCGGCGCCGGCGACCATGGGGCGGGTGGTGTTCCTCGCGACCGAGGATCCACCGGCGATTATGCGTAACCTAAGGAGACGAAGCGCGCCGCCTGAGGCGGGGCGCCTGTCTTCATGAACTCGGAGAGCACGCAAGCGGTCAGTGGCTGGGGCGGCACACGGCAAAGGAGAATCCTCGTGACCCCCTATGCGACACGCCTTCCCGGCTCGGTCCGCGACGTTAGTCCGAGGCAGCTCCCGACGAATCACGACCCTGATGGCGGGTGTTCGCACTCGATCCACGAATATCAGAGTGATCAACCGTGGCGACTCGCTGCCCCGGCTACTGACTGCTTGAGCCTAGCGGAGCAGGAAACGTGAGACAAGACCGAAAACACGATCACTTGACAGGTTGTTCCATATCAGGGGGAAGAAGATTAAGATGTCCTTGCCGGAGCGTGATTTCGGTGTCGACGCAAAGCAGTGACGCTTGGAGTATCAAGTCACGCCAATATCGTCTTTGAGACATCAGGCGGGTGCATTCCACGATCCAGCCCAGCCGGCCGCGCGCGGCGCGTATGATCTGGCGCTCCTGATTCGGAGGGATGGGCGGTATCCGGTAGTCCGCGCAATAATCCCGGAACAGCTCTTGCAGCCGTCGCGTCGAGGCCGACGGCATCGGCAATGAGAACGTACCCAAATTCCTATGCCGCAGGCGTTGCCCGTCGATCTCCTTGTCGACATCGACGGCCAGCAGCACGCCAGCGATGCCGCCCCGCAGTCGGCGCAGAAATCCGATCATCGCTGTGCTGACATCGGTCACGTGGTCTAGGAGCAGGACGCCCTCGTTGGCGTCGGCGGCCATTCTCAGCCGCGCCCGTGCTTTCCGTCTCGGCATATTGGCCGTATCCACGTAAGGATACGCGCGGGCGAACACGCGCGTAATGTCATCGAGATGTGCGGTGGCGGTCGACAGCGCGCACGGAATTCCGGCGCGCGCGAAGCGCGTATGCAGTTTGCCGAGCAATGTGGATTTACCGCTGCCGCGTGGCCCGTACAGAACGAGATGTTCGCCGCGTTGCAGGCGCGTCATCATCTCGGTCTCGAAATGTTTCCCGGACAATGGCATCGTCCGCTCAGCTGAGTGTCATGGCCGGCAGCACGGGCGTAATGACCAAGTTCGGTTATCTGGCATGGTGCCTTGCCTTTGCCGGCAAAAACATGTGCGCCGTGTCCGACGGGGAGACCACGAAAGGGTTTTGCCCCCGGTGATACCCCGGGCAAACAAAGCCGCTACGTGCTGAACGGCGAGCTGGGCGTGGCATGTCTGCATTCTCATAGCGCAGACTCCTGGCCGGAATGTGTTCGACTATCCGGGCGGGAACGGTGGCGAGCGATGCGCGGGGAGGGTGACAACCGGATCGATGCCGCCGCGTCCGTGACCGGGACGAGCAGGCATCATCAGCCTTGGCGGCGGTTATTTGGAGGAATGCCATCTCCAACAGCGTCCCTAATGTTAATCCTGGCGATCGCAGCAGGCAACTTTCCTTGGAAGGCGCGGTGGGTGTCCATCGTGGAAATACAAGTCATGCTACCTGACATATAAAACCCATGGTGACTCTGTTGTCATCGGATGCCGGACTCGGGCCAGACCCAGGCGAGTCCACCCCAAAGGGGTCATCCCGCGAATCGGGCAGGCTCTACAGACGGCGCATTGAGCACAATGAGAACGCGGTGCGCGTTTGGGCCCACGCGGTGCCCTTGTCCGATATTTTAGTCATCATGGAACGACCGGCCCCCGATTCGCAGACCGTGGGTTATGCTGCGGATCGGGGAACGAACCGTGGCACAGAGCCACATACGAATGGAGGCCGGCGCTGAACAACGTACGATTTATCGGATTGGATGTCCATGCGGAAACAATCGCGGTAGCGGTGGCGGAGACGGGAGGCGAAGTGCGCGCCCTCGGCGTGATCCCCAACCGCCCGGAGTCGGTGAATAGGCTCGTGAAGAAGCTGGGGCAACCCGAGCAGTTGCGGGTCTGCTACGAGGCCGGCCCCCACGGGCTATGTGCTGTACTGGCAGCTCATGAAGCTCGGCGTGCACTGCGCGGTGGTCGCACCCACCTTGGTGCCGGTCAAGAGCGGGGACCGAGTCAAGACCGATCGGCGCGATGCCGAGAAACTCGCGCGATGCTACCGGGGCGGGGATCTCACGCCCGTGTGGGTGCCCGATGCCGCCCACGAGGCCTTGCGGGATCTCGTGCGCGCGCGGTTGGCGGCGAAGCGCGATGAGTTGCGCGCGCGGCATCGGCTGTCGAAGTTCCTGCTGCGCCAGGGGAGGCGGTGCTCCGAGGGCATAACCGCCTGGACGGGCAAGTACATGGCTTGGGTCAAGCAGCAGCACTTCACGCATCCCGCTCAAGAGGCGACCTTCCTCGACTACCTGCACGAGGTCGAGCACATGGCCGATTGGGACCAGGACGACCCGAGCCATATGTTCAAGTGGACTTTCGCGCTTGGGGTGCCTGCTGCTCCTGCAATTGTTTTCCGTCTCGGTCCCCGCCTTGTTCATTGGCTCATTGCTCTAGGCCTTACGCGGAGGGTTTAGTCGTAAAAAAATGAAAACACGCGAGTCCATCTCAATGCCGGGTGCGGGTCGATTGTTCGCGTCGGTCGAATCGGAGAGCAGCCGCTCAGCGCAATATCGGCGGCGGCATCGGCTATTTCGATTACTGGGGCGACGCCGATATATTGAAGTACGGCATGGGCGGCATGCCGAGCGCCATGGGCAATACCAGCGGCAGCCCGGATACGCGAGGGTGGATCGTCGAAGGGGATTGGCTGCCGCTTCCAAAACCAGCAGAACTTGAAGTTCGGATTGCGCTACACCGCGTACACCAAGTTCAACGGTGCCGCCGACAACTACAATGGCTTCGGACGAAACGCATCCGACCATAACGAATGGTTCGCCTACCCGTGGCTGCTGTATTGAGGCGACCCCGTGGCGCGCGAACCTGACCAATCCAAAGAGGAGTATGCGACATGAAGTTAACGAGCATGGGTCTCGGGTTCCGTAAATCAACGATGTCGAAGTTGATCGGTATCGCCCTGGCCGTGGTGCTGGCGGTCGGCACCGCGACAGCCTGGGCCGCAGATGCCGATGAGACGTCGGGCGGATACGGTCCGGGTTACGGCATGATGGGTGGATACGGTGGCTATATAGCAGCCTGTTAAGGTTTCGGCCGCTCGCGGGAAATCCCGCCGCGGTGGAGCTTCGCCTCCAAGGACTTGGCGGCGTCGAAACGCGGGTGTTACGCTGGCAACTCAGATGAAGGACAACTTGAACGATGGCAAAGGGCATTCGACATGGGCAACTGGGGTTGGAACCACATGGGTAGCGGCGGGGGGTGGGGCATGGGCTTTGGCGGCGGTCTTTTCATGATTTTGTTCTGGGTCGTGATCATCGCGGCGGTCGTGGTCCTGGCGAGATGGCTGTTCGGCGGCTCGTCGCGCATCGATCTGCCGCGCGGCAAATCCGCGCTCGATATCCTCAAGGAACGCTACGCGCGCGGCGAGATCGGCAAAGAGGAGTTCGAGTCGAAGAAGCGCGATCTTGAATAAGCGCAGGCATTGAAAACGGAAAAGACGTCCGTCATTTTGCAGGACGGTACGGAGGCGGACCTGTGTCATCTGATATTGCTGTTGCCGGTGCTGGGCCTGGCCGTGTTCTGGCTGTGGTCGCGCCGGCGTACGCGGGCATCCTTGCGATATACCTGGCGTTTTATTAGCTCATCACTCAGGCCATGCACCGGCCGGCGATGACCGGCGCGGAGGAGATTCGCCGCAAGACGGGCAAGGTGATCGAAGTGCGCGGACGCAAGATGCTCATCCGGGTACTGGACGAGATCTGGAATTCCGAATAATCGGACCGCATCGGTGACGACGTCAGGATCACGGATTTGGATGGCCTCGTGTTTCGGGTGCGGCGACTGGACGTCGCGACGCCGGCGGATGCCACGTCGGTCGTCTCCAGCTGGCCATATTATTCATGTCTATCGGAAACCGTTCGGGCGCTTATACGGGTGTGGTCCCCAAAGCTCGGTACCTTGTGTCCGGCGTTTCCCAGCCTCTGAACCTTTGCTAGACTCCAACGATGAAATACACGCAGTACTTTCAGAGTATGCGTCAGCGACCGGACCGGGCGGCGATTCAATTGGAGTGGATCGAGCGGGTTGTGATGCAGCCGATTAAGGAAGCGATACAGCAGGATGGACGCATTCGGCGATGGGCACCCATTCCGGAGGCCGGGGACAGAATGTTGCGCGTCATCTTGCTGCCGGATGGAGAAACGATTCATAACCGTTTTTTGATCTAGGGTACGTACCATGAAGATCCGCTACTTTCAAGAAACGGATACGCTCTATATCGAGTTCCGTGTAGCCAGTGTCGTCGAAACGAAGGACCTGGATGAAAATACCATCCTGGATCTGGACGCCCAGGGCCAGACCTGCGGCCTGACCATTGAGCATGCGAGCGAGCGCGCTGACATCCCCCATTTCTCGTATGAGCAGGTCGCCGCTTAAGCGCTCGGCGCCGATAGCCCACGCTCCGAGCCTTGCGGGACTTTTGCGGGGATCAGTCGTGCATCGTCCTGCAAAGTCCCGCAAAATGCGCAATGGGCGTCCCGTATTGGTTGAATAAAAACAATCGTTTACCAATTCACGGACTAACTACGAACCAGGTGGTCGGGAGTTCGAATCTCTCCGGGCGCGCCATTTATCAATGACTTACGTTACCCCGCGGCCTACGTCTGTCTAATAAACTGCCGAGTGTCTAATTGAGATGCGTGCTGGCACCTCAGAGGGATAACCGCTACGACTGAGTGAGTTGGGGGATCGGGGATCTTCGCGGTCCCGTTACCTCGTGGGCTTGATTCGGTCCGGACGCCGGCGGTAAACCCTCTGCGTGATCCTGCTGTCCGCATGCGCCAGGAGCTGCCTGGCGCGCTCGAGGCTCTCTGCATCGCTTGCCACTTTTGCCCGCAAATCGTGCTCCGTGAAGCGCTCCTTGATGGCGGTCTCCTTTAGCAGGCGCGCCATGAATCGCTGCCACATGCTGGACCATCCCCGCGCATCGCCTGTGTATGGCGAATTCCTAGTCATGCCGCCATCAGCGCGTCTGAAATGTCTCGTGACAGTGCGATAGCCGAGCAAACTGATCCAGCGTGGCAGAGGTGATAGGCTCGCTAGCGTATATTTGTTCAAGAGAGGTTATGATAAGCGAATATCAATTTAGCCTTGGACCCCAAAGCGGATGCCGCCTAAGGTAAGAGATCTGGTCGCAGACTTGGAGAAGGTAGGGTTTGTCAATCGTGGCGGGAAAGGAAGCCATCGTAACTTTGTTCACCCGAAGGGCCAGAAACCCGTGACAATTTCGGGTAAACTTGGGGATGATGCGAAACACTACCAAGTCCGGGCCGTGCGCCTGGCCTTGGAGGAGTTAAAGAAATGAAAGACAGCGCGAAATACGCAAAAATTGTGGAATGGTCGGAAGAAGATCAGTGCTATGTCGGAAGTGCGCCCGGACTGGTTCTTGGCGGGTGTCACGGCAATGACGAGAAACAGGTCTTTGAAGAACTTTGCCAGATTGTCGAGGAAGCGATAGAACTGTATCGACAGGACAACAAGCCTTTGCCGCCCGCGACCTCGGGCCGAGACTTGGCCAATCGCCTGCAGAATGTCGCGTAACACGTTATACGATCTGATAGCGGGTGCGTTGCTTATGAGCGGCAAGCGTGTGAATTGCGAATTCATAGTCACGTCGCCAGCGGCATCTGCTCGGGACGGGGCGCCAGCAGACCAGATTACTTTGCCAATTTTTTGCCACATTATTCTCGGGTAACGTCAATTTCCGTAGGTTTTCGTGGGACTGGCAGACTTAGGGGCGCTGCAAGGCATTGGTTTCCCGGATTATGTTACCGGTAACATAATCCGGCTTATGTGCCCGACACCGTTATGTGGCCGATGACACCTCATCGCCGATGGTTGTGGGCGGATCGCGAATGCTTGGCCACATAATCAGCTAAAGGGTATTCAGCCAATCGAGCAGCGCCTTATCGTCCTTCCAGACGGCGCGAACGCGGGTAGCCGCAGAAGTCCCGCAATTGACCTCGCATTCGCGCAACGCCTCCGCTTTGGCGCGCAGCGTCAACTCGGCATAACGGTTGGTGGTGTCCAGACTCACGTGCCCGAGCCAGCCGCGAATCACATTGACCTCGACCCCCGATTCCAGCAGATGCACGGCCGCGGTGTGGCGAAAAAGATGCGGGCTGACACGGCGTGGCTCAGTGGTGCTCGTATCCCATGCACTCGCGTGTCGGCGCACGATCTTGTAGATCCCAAAGCGCGTGAGCGGGCGATGTCGGTGCGCACAAAACACGGGCTCGCTCGGTGCCAGCGTGACTCCGCGCTCCGCGAGCAGTCGCTCAAGATGTTTTACCGTCTCGTCCCAGAGCGGACAGATCCGCCATTTATCCCCCTTGCCGTGCAGATGCACCTTGGCCGGCGCTTTGAGATCGAGGTGTTCGATACGCAGATCCACGACCTCCTGCGCCCGTGCGCCGGTGTTGTAGAGAAAGAGAAACAACGTTCGATCGCGCAGCGCATGACAACCCTCGCGCGGGAGCGACCGAAAGAGCGCCGTCATCTCCTCAGCAGCTCCTGCGCTACTGCCAGAGCGAGCACATCACCTTCACGCGGGGGCGGGCGTACAAGAAGAACGATGGCTGCTTCATCGAGCAGAAAAACTACACCGTGGTGCGCCGGGCGGTGGGCTATGCCCGCTACGCGGGAGCCTCCCATCTGGCCCTGCTCAACCGGCTCTACGAGCGGCTGCGCCTCTACACCAACTACTTCCAGCCGGTGATGAAGCTCATCAAGAAAGAACGCCGCGGGGCCAAAGTGAAAAAGACCTACGATCGTCCGCAAACTCCCTATCAGCGGCTGCTGAGAAGCCCCAGTGTTTCACCCAAGGCCAGGCAGCGCCTGAAGGCCGAATATGCCACGCTTAATCCCGCCGCCCTGAAGCGGGAAATCAGTCAACTGCAACGGGTGCTATACAACCGTGCCAAAAAGGATCGACAATATCCCCCGATGCATCCTTCCAAGGGAAGAGTCTCTGTGCAGCAGGACAGAAGCGTTTGACTCAGATTTCTTACGTGAGGCAACGAATCGTGTTTCACTCAGATTTTTAGGTGAGGCAACAGGGCCCCGTCTCGGAATCGTAGGTCTGCCCCGGATAGCGCAGCGTCACGTCCACCGGGCTCGGGGGCCCGAGCGGGGTATTCCCGAAGACCCCCTCCCAGCGCCAGAGGATGGTCCCGCTCGGGTTGGTCGCAAGCCTCGGGGTGTTGTCGTAGTCGGTGTGCAGATACGTGACGGTTTCCGTCCCCGTCGTCGGGTCTTTGGTGATCATCGCAATCGGGGTGTTGTCCGCCCAGACGTAGTCGCGCACGAGCGTCCCGTCGGCATGGGTTTCCTCGATGAGGTGGCCCTGGGCGTCGTAGTGGTACCAGGTGGAGCCGTTGGCGGAGAACTTGTTGGCCCGGCGGTTGTGGGCATCGTAGCTGTATTCTCCAAGCACCCCGTAGGCGGAGGTCACCTGAATCAGGCGCCCGGCGGCATCGTAGGCGAAGGATTGCCCTTGCGGGTTGGCGGTGATGTCCCCAATCTTGTTGATGTTGACCGCACTGCCCCCGACACCCGTAAGCCGGTTGCTGTCCGGAACATAGGCATAGGGGATGGTCGTGGTCCCCGTGGTTTTGCTGAGGCGGTTGCCGTTGGCGTCATAGGTATAGGTGATCCCGGGGGTCGACGGCGGGCAGGACGCCCCGAAGGCGGTGAGGACGGTGTCCTGGGTGAGCCGATCGAGCACATCGTAGCCGAAGCAGTCGACCTGCGGGATGGTCTGCAGGCTCGTCAGGTTGCCGTCGGGGTCATACCCACACTTTGTAGGCCTCAGGCAGCGTGTGGCCGAGAAAAAACCACGATTTCCCATCCCACAGGTGCCGGAGGTCGCGCGGAGGCAGGTAATAATATGCACCGTGCTGTAACTTCCAGCGTGCCGGCAATCCGCGATTCTCAGGCAGGCGTTTTCGGGGCACGTTCAAGGGCTCCGGGTAAGGGCGTTGAAATCCGGCTCGGTTTTTCGGAGTGTACCATCTGGGATTGCCTTACCGCCCAGAAGCCGCTCCACATGGGCCCGCAGCACGGCCACAGAGCCATCCGGCCGCACGCGGTGTTCGATGCCCAGGCAGCGCAGCGCAATCCCCTGCGCTGGGCGTCGTTTTCGGCGCGTGAGTGCCACGATTTCCTCAGGTGTGAGAAACATCAGGCTCTTTTCCCTCCTATCCCATTGGAAGAGGCTACCGCTTGACCTTTATCGTCACGGCACCTATACGTTAAGCGTGTCCTTCCGGTGAGCATGCGTGACCGGAGATACCGTACGCCGGTGTGAACCGTACGAGAAGATTGAAGCCACGTACAACAACGGACGAAGGGGATTCACATGTTCGATTTGTCGCTGATGCGTGCGACTCGTATTCTTCCATGCGTATCCCTCGCGTTGTTGGTATCGGCATGCGCGACACCTACAGTCGTTGCGCCCGCTGTCGGCGCTACACAGTTGATTCAATCGGAAAATCTGACCTCTCTGGTTTGTACTGCCCACTCTGCCAATGGGCTCGCCCCCGTGCATCTGCGTTTTCATGTGAACCGAAAGGTGGTTTCCATCAGTCAACAATACGATAATCCATCCTGGGGAGCAGATCCTGCTTCAACCGTCAAAGCGACTTACTACTTTGTAGACAGTGGAAACCACGTAAATTGGAACATGCCTGATCCGCGTACTCAGCGTTCGGAACTTGTCGGGTTCTTTCCCCAGACTATGCAGCTTTGGTTTTCCGAGCACCACCAGCATCTTCTTCTCAAGAATGGTACTTGGCGACCCAGCCGCCACGGAATCCGGACCGTGACGCCCAACGATTATGGACCCGGCTGGTCGAATGCACGCTACGACTGCAGTCGTTAACTACTGAAACACGTTGTCCGGGCGCCATGAATCGCGCGCGCCCCGACTCGCCCACCGCGTCGGTCGTTCGTCGCAAGCGACGCCCGCTGCCGTGGACAAGTCTGCACCGTCCCCGCCCGCCCGGAGTCCACTTATAGATCGGGGAATGCTGTTCAAACAACCGGGGCCACTTCTCTCTTCTGTGCCACCGACCTTCTTCCCTTGGATTGCTAAGTGATGTTTCGGCGGGGGCTGACGCACGCCTACAAAGTTTGCTCATCACTTTGTGATAACAACTTCCAAATATTCCCCTGCTACAAGCAGTGAACTGGACCCTCCCGTATTCAGGCGCCTCAGTAGGGCGACGATGTCTTCAGTCAGGTGCGCACGGCGCTCGGAATCCAAAACCTCGCATGCCTTATACAAAGGTCCGTAGTAATTCGTAAACATTTCGATCCAATGTTCCGCAGAGTGATAGCGAAAGTTGAAATGGCGTCGCACGCACTTTATGTCGGTTGATTGGCTACCGAACAATTCAACGATGCGTGGCTCGCTTCCCCAGAGCAGTGGCGAAGATATGCCAGCGGGCGGCGGCACGTAGCTGGCGATCAGGCCAAGCAGTTCGCCAAGGAAACCCTCCGGGGTCCAGCTTGCCATGCCAATGCGGCCGCCTTTGCGAACCACGCGCATCAACTCCTGAGCCACGCGGGGCTGATTGGGGGCGAACATGGCTCCGAAGGTGGACAGTACCACGTCGAACGACTCATCCTCGAAGCGCAAATCCTCGACATCCTCAGTCTGGAACCGGACATCAAATCCTTCAGCCTTCGCCCGCACAGCGCCCTTTTCAAGTAGATGGGGCACGTAGTCCGTAGAAGTTACATGGGCAAAGCGCCGGGCAGCCGCCAGGGTGGCATTGCCGTTACCCGCGGCAACATCCAATACCTGCTCACCAGCCCGAACGTCCGCTGCCTCAGCCAGCATTTCACCGACGATCTGCAGGGTGATGCCGATCGTGGCATAGTCCCCGCTAGACCAGATGGCCTTTTGGCGTTGCTTTATTGCGGCGTAATCGATATTGGCTGGCGATGGAGCCGCGGGTTTGCTCGGGTCGAGATTCGTACACATATTCGTCGAATTCATGTCAGATCTCCTTTCATCCGGTATGTATCGGGCTAGCGGTTCACCGGGCAGGGTCATTGTTCCTCTTATGCATCGTTGACACTTCGCTTGGCGTCCATATAACTTGCTCATTCATCCGGGAATGAAGGGGACGCAATTGATTGGCGGGCACCCTCCAAAGGCGAGGTAACATTGAGCCGGGATACTCTTTCTGATCTGTTACGCAGCGTCCGATTGCGCGGCGCGGTGTTCTATTACGTCAGCTTTCGTGACCAATGGTCAGCCGAGGCACCCCCCGGTAGCGAGATCACCGAGGCCGTAATGCCGGGCTGCGAACACGTCATGGAATATCACATGCTCGCCAAGGGCAGTGGCTGGGCGGCGATTTCTGGCCAACCCCCTGTCAAACTGTCTGCCGGCGACATTGTGATGTTCCCGCACGGTGATCCGCATGTGTTGTCCAGCGCTCCGGGGATAGAACCCTTCCGGTTGAGCACTGAATGGGTCTTCTCGACAAGAAATGTGCCGAAGCCGCTGCCCATCTCCTACCATCATGGCGTGCTCGAACCAGGCACACCCATGCCCATCGAGGAAGCCAGCACGGTCGCTGTGTGCGGATTCTTCGGGTGCGACCTCAAGCCATTCAACCCGCTCATCTCGGCCTTGCCCAGGATCCTGCATCTGCCTGCCACACAGGCAGGTGGCTGGGTTTCCCGGGTGATCGACCAGGCCGTCGTGGAGTCCAACGACCCGAGGCCAGGCGGGGACGCCGTGCTGGAAAGGCTTTCAGAAATGATGTTTGTCGATGCGGCTCGCCGGTATCTCGACAGGTTGCCTGAGGACGCCACCGGGTGGCTGGCGGGGCTTCGAGACCGCTTCGTTGGCAAGGCCTTGGCACTCATCCATGAACGACCCGATCACGACTGGACTGTTGACAACCTGGCCCGGGAGGTGGGCCTCTCGCGATCGGCGTTGCATGACCGATTCGCGGGCTTTCTTGGTCAGCCTCCCATGCAATACCTGGCCAACTGGCGGATTCAGTGCGCCACTCGACTATTGCGGGAAACCAACCGTAATGTGGCGACCGTCGCACTCGACGTCGGCTATGAGTCCGAAGCGGCGTTCTCGCGTGCATTCAAACGGTTGGTTGGCATGCCGCCAGCGGCGTGGAGGAAGGCACAGAACTCTCCTTGAGTGGCTGCATTCTGGAAGGGCTGCCGATGGCCGGAATCGGCCATTCCGGATTGTAGCGAACGTGCTCCAAAGCAGACGATCAGATTTTATTGACAATATTTTCTCTACGACTTGGTCGGAAGCAATCATGATCGACAAGACATGCGTTGCGATGTCTCTGGCGGAGCGACCCAAGGGTGCCTTACGGCTCTCTTTGCGACATCAGTCCCCAAGCTTCGGGGTTCGATCTCAATAGCATCATTGGAGTCTTGCGCGCGATCTAGGCCGCGTGCTTTGAACTCGGCCACGGCCTAATTTTTGCGAGCGTCTTGGCGAGCGTCTCCTTCGCCAGTTCAGTGTCATAATCGGCCTGCAGACGCAGCCACCAGCCATCCGAAAGCCCAAAGAACCGGCACAGCCGCAGATCGGTATTTGCCGTAATCGAGCGCTTTCCGTTTACGATCTCGCCGATCCGCCGCTGCGGTACACCGATCTCTTTGGCCAGTCGATATTGAGTGATCCCCATCGGTTTGAGAAATTCCTCGAGCAACATTTCTCCCGGCGAAACCGGGGTCAGTTTGGTTCTCTTCGCCATGTTGCACTCCTTTCAGTGGTAATCGACGATCTCCACGTCTTCTGCTGCTCCATCTACCCAACGGAAACAGATCCGGAACTGGTCATTGATCCGTACGCTCCACTGACCTGTCCGCTTGCCGGAAAGCTTTTCCAGTCGGTTGGCGGGCGGAGCCCGCAGATCGTCAAGGTGCCGTGCCAAGTCAAGTTGCTTGAGTTTGCGCAAAGCCGGGCGTTCGATATTGACAAATCTTCGGACACGTCCGAGCCGGAATAGGGTTTCGGTGTCTGCATCCTTGAACGACCGGATCATGGTTAAATACTAACGTATGGCGGTAGTAATGTAAAGCGTTACTATAATTAGTACGGAGCTATCCTGTGCGTGGCGAATTCATAATCACGCCGCCACCGGTGTCTGGAAGAGCCCGCGGCAATGGGATTTCCACGAGAACCGGTCGAGCCGAGCAGGGAGAATCGACGCACCGGCATTGCATTGATGCGGCGTCTGACCATCGATGGAGCTATGGAAGCGCTATCCGTTGTAATAATCCCGGAATTCCTGAAGCTTCCGCTCCAAGTCCGAGACATTCCAGAACAGCGGCTGATCGGGATACTCACGCCGGATCGTCCCAATCAGGCGTTCAATGTAGGGATTGGAAAAGGGGCGTGTAGGGAATGGGCTTGATTTCCTCAATGCCCAGAACGCGCCGATGCGCCCGCCATCGATGGAAGCTGAAGAGCCGATCGTAACCGGAGCTTAAGATATCCCGCAGTGCCGCAGCCGGAGAGGGCTTGGTTGAACCTCCAGCACCGCCAGTGGCCGGGGAGTATGTTCCAGAATTCTTCCTACCGTAAGTCGCAAGGAAGCTTGTCTGGGATTGTACCGACTCGATCCACATTTGAAGCAATTGTCCTATGGATATGCCAAACTCAAAGTCTGGCGTAAATTTTACTCACGGCGGAAAAAGTGGCTAAGGTAACCCCAAGCAAAGGACGCGCAACAATATCCACCGGTCCGAAGGGACTCGAAGTTATTATTCCATCGAGAAAACACTTATTTCTGATTCTGTTTCTTCCCGCATGGCTTGTTGCATGGGCAACCGGTGAAATAATGGTACCTGCAACGTTCTTTCACGGCGACAAACCTGTGGGACCTGTGATTTTCACCGTGGCTTGGCTCGTCGCATGGACGGTCGGCGGTGCATTCGCGATTTTTGTTTGGCTATGGAATGTTGCCGGAAAAGAACGAATCAGGATCAACAGCATGAACCTGACCATCAAGCGGGAACTGTTTGGCCGTGGCCCGGAAAAAGAATATGAAACTGCCCACGTCTCTAATCTCAGGGTCTCGCCACAGCCATTCAACCCATTCAACTTCTCAGCGAGTCTTCAATTCTGGGGCGTAGGGGGTGGCGTGCTGGTATTTGACTACGGTTCCAGAACTTATCGGTTCGGCAACGGCCTCGACGAGGCGGAAGCTAACCAGATCATCGGAAAAATCAGAGAGCAATATCGGTTTTGAGTTTTCATTACATGACATGTGGCCCGATCGACTTGAATAAGCTGCTCGTGGGGAGGCCCTTGTGGGTTTCCGAGGATACACTGATTAAAATGTCCGTCTATTATCTACGAGGACAGTAAGAGTATGAAGCAGAAGTTTGATCCAGGGCTAATGTCTCGGTGCCCCTACTGCTTTTTCGATTTCGGTGGCAGGGACCAGATCAACGCGTGGAGGTTCATGTTTACTTGTCCGAACTGTAAGCACCGATTCGTTAGAGGAAAGATCGGCTATGAAAGGATCAGCGAGGCCGTTTTGCCATTAGTTCTCCTTACCATCCTCGCGCTTATCGCCTGGCTCGTTTACGCTGGACGTAATTCACTATGAAACGGAACGAGTGAAAGATGGAGACCTAACGAACCCGTGAATCCGATGCCGGCAACGCATGCGGTGCTCCGTGGAAAGCGCGTGGCCGAGAAAAGTGTCCGTGGCGAATTGCTAATTACGCTTCCACCGGCGTGTGAAAGAGCCAGCGACGGGAGAGATGGGGTAGTCACCGCTCTTTTTGTCTGGAGATGAGAACGCGGCCCACGCGGTGTCCCTGTCCGATATATTTCCGGCACTGATTCAATCCTTCCGGAAGGTCGGCGAAGGCCCTGCGGTGTGTTTTGCCTGCCCATCCGAGCCCGCACCAGCCCCTCTGTGGACGACGGCGCGATCATGCTTGAATCTGGCCGGTTTGAAATTGCTGATGTTTTGGCACGGCCAGGGTGTCGCGCGTGCGCGATCTGGGCGTGAGTTGACCGGTGCT
>JAKASJ010000019.1 GCA_021819085.1 Pseudomonadota bacterium
AAGCATGGTGCGAGAAAACGGTATGGCATAGCCGAAGAGGATGCCGCGCGTGAAGTTATAATCGGACGGGCTTGCGATTACTTCTTCTCCGGCCAGGGTGTCGTATTTGCCCGCCATTACGGTAAGCGGCCCGGTGGCATACTGCAGGTACACCTGCTGCACATCGTCATTGGTTAGCGTTGGGAGCATTACGGTACGTCGAGCCAGAGTTTGTCGAGCAGGCATGAATCCGAGCCGTCTTCCTGGTCGGTCGATAGGCTGGGTTCAGGCAACCACCGGCGGGGCAGCGCCGCCTCCCTGGACCGGAGTCCAGCCACTTCCGCCACGCTTTTCCGCGACAGTCGGCAAAGTGGCAGCAGCCATTCTGGAAATTGCTCTTCGAGCACCGGGCAAACGGGATGCAGGATGCAGGCGTCGAACCAAAATATGGGGACACTGAGGGTGCTGCGCTAGGTCTGCCGTTCCGGGAACCCGGAAAGATCTTCGCTCTTGGCATGCGTGCTCCGGTGCGCGCGCGGCTATGGTGGATCCGGTCTTTCGCCCAGACAAACCTTCCTTGGGCGGCGTACAGTTCGGCGCTTGTCCGGGGTGATCCGGCTGCCGCTGCTTCGGAATCGCCGTCCTGTGGTCACCAGATTCGTCGGAAAGGGGAAATTTCGCCTTACGGAACCTGCCGGACTTGAAGTCTTCGAGTAACGCCCTGCCTCGCTCCGTGACTTCTACCGTTCGCACGCACGGCTCCAGGCGCCCAACTGCAACCTCGAGGTCGATGCGGAGGGTAACAAGGGCCCGGTACCGCACGACGCCTACAAGGGCGCACCTTTGCCTAGCACACATGGAGCACCAATAAAGTGCGGATTTTGATAAGCACGTGGATGGAAGAGAGGCAAAGCCCCTCATTGGTCTGCCCAGCCCCGGCGCCAAGGAAGATCAAAGTTCTGAAGCAACCTGATGCAGTAACCATTTTTGCCAAGGGATCGTACTTTGGCGCACTTTTTTCTACACACTACCATAATGCGGATTCTATCCGGTAGCGGCTGCGCTGAGATGGGGATTGCGCGAGGGGCCGGATGCACCACAATAGGGCAAAACAGGAATTGAGCCGGGCGCCCAGTCTGAGCGGGACACCGAACGGCCCGTCGCGCGGCGTCTACCGATTAGCTTCCTGCCTGGGACCAGGCAACCTCAGTTACGGCGCAACACAGGCTCTGGAGATCGGCGAGTGTCGGTGATCCGCTCAAACAAGGCCTGTGAATCGCGCACCGATCTCGACGGCCTGCCAGCGTCGCAATGCAGCCGGTATCTGGACCCTTTGGTGCCATTCGCAGCGGGTTACTGGCTCGGGCAGGCCATGAACCGCAATCAAGGACTGGCCCTCGCGGTAGGGCAGGGTAGAACGTTGAATCTCCCAGGACACTTGGCCGCGCCGGACACCGAAACTGATTTCGTTTTCGAGCCGAAACACAGCGAATGTGCACGGGCGGGTGGATCCCATCCGCGCCCTGCTCGCCAGGCAAAGGCTGCGATCAAGCGCAAACATGAAGTAATCGCCGAGCACGACGAACACACCGCGGCGCACACGCCGATCGCCGGCTGCGGTACATTCGTCCCGCAAAGCAAGCGCGAGCCGGTCATCACTGGGCGGAGCCACACGCTCCCAGATTTCGCGGAGCGGGGCCCGTACCCCCTGCCCGATAAGATTTTGTCCATCGAAATGCATGCGCCGGATATCGACGATGTCGGCGTCCTTCGGGTTGCCCAACCAACCTTGCCAGACAAGTAGATCGTCACGTACTTTTAGCGCCCCCGCGTTTCCTTGGCGGCATATTCGCCGGCCGGGCGCTGCGGTTGGCAGGTGCAGAGCAGCATACAGCTCTTCGGTTTGCAGCCACCAGACTTCGGAGCCGGTGTCGCGCACGGTTTCAGTCTCGAGCAACCGCCGACGCCAAAGCCCGATGAGATTTTCGGGACCGGATCCCGCAATGGTGATGCGGTTCAAGGGACGGCCTCGGCGAGAGAACTGTCCGCTGAGGTGCCGGGGCCAATGTGATATGGACCGGCCCCGGCAACGGGACATGCCCGGATCAACGCAGCCCAAATGCACTTCGTGACGCGGGGCAGGGCACTGTTTTCATTGCACGTAAGTCGTCGCAGCAAGGCTTCCCTTCTCGGCGCGCCGTGATTTGCGGGCGGATCTGCGGTCGCCAAACCGCGATCCTTTCAGGAATCCCGACGCAAACGCCATGCCACTTTTGCTCCGCTGGTCTCAGGGACCGTGAAGCGGCAATATCACCTTATGCATCAGAGATTTATGGTCAGGGCAGGCTGCGGTGGCATCGTGTGGACGCCTCTATCCGCCATCCCGACTGCTGGACGATGACCCACAAGGCGCCCACGATGCGCCATCGGGGTGCAAGCATTCACGGATTTCCTGGCACCAGTCCGGCGCCCGCCGGGGCACGCAGGGAACGGGTGACAGACTAGAAGCGGTAGACCCCCGAAATAACAAGGGTCGTGTCATTGAGTTTGCTGTTCGGCTCCTGAGTCGTATCGGTAACCGCAATCGCTGCGTCCAGATCGCCAAACATCCGACTGAGGCCGATGCTCCCGTCAGAATAGTCGCCACCCATGCTGGGATTGCTCAGAAGATAGTGACCGGCATGGAGATCAAGCCTGACTCCACTGCCTATGTCGTAATCGAGCGCCCCCTCGATATAGTCGTCGTGATGCTGAAAGTCATGCGACCACTTCACGGATGCCGGACCGAAGAACAGCCTGCCATACGCCTCCCAGAAGGAGCTGCGGGTCTGTCCCGGGAATACGAAGGCATTGGAATAGGCATGCGCACCGACATCGAAACCCAGGCCGGAACTTCCCTTGTAAATGACACCTGCGTAGGCGTCTCCGCGCAGATTCGCACCGCTGCTTGGAATGTTTTGGGTTGTGCCCCAGAGCCCGGCGTAGAAGCCACCAGGATGTTTGATCTCGACCCCGCCCTGGAGTGCCGGCTGATTGTTGCTTTGGGATATGCCGCGAAACATATAGTTGCTCACGACGCCGACATTGTAGGTTGGCGGCTCGAAGCCCTGCGCCCAAACCGTGCCGCAAGCGATCAGACCGGCTGCCAGAACCGTGATACGCATCTTCTGCATGAATCTCCTCTCGTCCCCGAACGGTGGGTTTCCGGGTGGTCAACACCCAGCTTCTTCTAGCCGGGACGCGTGGCGCGATTCTAAGTTATCGGCGTTACAAAATGAATGCCGCTCAGCGGGAAATTTGGGGATCTGGGAGGAGAACTTCCTCTCACGCGGGAATCGGGGCCAGGCGGCGGCACGCAGCGGGCGCATCTGGTAAGATCGCAGGGAATTCCGTGAATGAAGGGTAATGAACCGAGACCGCTGTCAGGTGATAACGCCATGCCAAATGCTAACCCCATCGATCAGATCCTATCCGCATTGCGCGGGGCTTTACCACAGGACTTCGTCGCCGACGGCGAACGCAACCTGCGCGCGGTACTGAGCAGCGTGTTTGAGCGCCTGGACCTGGTAACCCGGGACGAAATGGATGTTCAGGCGGCAGTCCTCGGACGCACGCGCGCCAAATTGACCGAGCTCGAGAAGCGGATTGCCGAACTCGAACGGAAATCGTCCACGCCCTGATCTGCAGCGGCGTTTTAGGCGACCGTGCGCCAGCGGAACTACTCGGCGTTCCGCGCTGAGGTAGAGGAATTTCTGTTTCTGCCTGCCGCAGGTTTGCGATGGTGACCGCGGAGCGCATTGGGGTCGAGACCGGCATCGCGTTGGGCGCCTGCCTTCTCGCAATTCGACACAACATCAAGTGGGGCGATTGAGTAAACCGGGGAGTTACTCCCGGCCTACTCACGCCACCGGACGTGCAGTTCCGCATCCGGCGGTTCAAGTAGAACGCCAGAGTCGCTGATGGACGGACATCAGTGAGATCCGTCCCCATGTTGGCAAAGAGTTTTGGTGACATCGCATGGGGTGACTGGCCCCCGCGTTCCCCCATGGGCTGCACCCGTTGGCACTCGATTTCCAGGCAGGGAGGACGTCGAGGTTCCAGCGCGCGCAGACGCGATTCGCGCGTTCGCGGACGCCCACGGCCGCCAAGCGATGGCCCGCAGGCGACGTCGTACCCCGGCCTCCAGCTCGTCGGTCAGCATCAAGATCCGTTCTGCTCTCGGTCCTACTCGTTCGGCCCTTCAGCCCGTCCTGGCACCTACCTATGGCCTCTGCTGACTCCTGGGCGCGCATCCCGTCGTCTCTCGACGCCGGCAGCCTCGCAGCACGCGTTGAGGCCTCTCCGGGTATTGCGTACCCACTGTCACGCTTATGCCTGTCGGATCATGGCCGTGCCTTTCCGTGCACGTACCGGGCTTCGAAGAATTGTGCCGCCTCACCCAGACACGTCGCCCCATATCCGCTTCCTGTTTGTCTGGCCGGCGCTTTGTTCCGGCTTCTCTCAGACTCGCGGGCGCACGCAAAAAACAAAAAGCGGCCGGAAGGCCGCTTTTTGCGTCATCGCCGGGAAACTTCTTTATTTGCCGTGGACGACCATGTATCGAACAGCCGCTTCGACATCAGCATCTGACAGACCGGGATTGCCGCCCTTCGCAGGCATGTAGCCGGCTTTGCCCGAGAAACCATGAAGCGCGTGCTTATACAGGGTGGGCAGACCCTTGGCGATGTGAGGCGCCCATGCCGCCTTGTCGCCGAACTTCGGTGCGCCAGCGACGCCGGCCCCATGACAGGCGACACAGGTCGACTGGAAAGTCGCTTTGCCCGGGTCTTTTACCGCCGCACTCGCGGCAGGAATAAGGCTGTTTACGACCGGCGCGCTGCTGACGGTTACTTCGCCAACCGGCTTGATTCGCGCGGCGATGGCCGCCTGATTCTGAGCCAGCGCCGTCTTGCCTGCATTAAGCCTCAGTCCGCTGGTTGTCATCTGGGCAACCACAAAGATAACCACCGTCACTGCGACCAGCGCTGCGACCAAGCCTGTAAATGTCTTGTACACCTTGCGATCAGTCATTTCTGTTTCCTTATCAACAATGTCTGAGAAAACCAACGCCCGCCGGCGTAACGGCAAGCCCCAAGAATCGAGCACGAATTATAGGCGGAACGCTTGGAAATTGCACATTTGAATGCGGCATATCAACCTCGGGCACGTTAGAATTAATCCATACGAGACATGGGGTTGGGCTGTCGGCAGTGCACTTTCCTGAATTGACGGCCGGAGTTTTTGTGTTGCCGGTGGACGCTGCCCCCGGTGAAACGGTATTCTTCCCCGGCATAGCGCCCTTAGCTCAGCTGGATAGAGCGTTGGATTCCGATTCCAAAGGTCAGAGGTTCGAATCCTCTAGGGCGCGCCAATTCATTGATTCTCAATAAATTGGTAACTCCTCGGATGGCCCGAGGCGCGGGTCCGTTTTGCCAACGCTCCGGTCATCCCCTGACCAGCAACCCATTGCTTGAGCGCTGGCCGATAGTCGCCGGTGACCCTGATAGGGGGGTGGCGTGTGCCCAAACGGTGCCCGCCGGGTGCCCGTGGCGCCCAGGGTCACCCTTGGCTGCGCGCCTGGTTTGAGCGTTAGCCGAAACGTTCCTTCGGCTGCACAGAGGCGAATAACTACGTGTCCGCTTGAGGGGTTCCCGGTTCCCGCTCGATTGCCAGAACCTCTCGGCATCCGGATTGCGTGTCTTGAGGTACTCATACCTTCCTTCGTCCGTCACGCCGACCCGGAACTTCATCTCTGGTCAGGCCCCAGAAATGGACGTACCGCCATTGCCACCCAGACCGGAGACCAGCTCCCGAAACTGTTCCAGGGCCACCTCCAGGTCAGCAACGATCTCCTGCGCCAGAATATCCGGGTCAGGCAGGTTCTCGGAATCTGATAACGAATCGTCCTTCCTGTCTTGCCGGCGGCCTGCGCCATGGAAGCGTCCTTACCGGAGCAACTCTGCTCGCCCCGAGTCCACCGCTGTCCGCCTCGCACGAGGCGGACACAAGCCCGCTGACCTACCTTGCCATGCCCGGACGGGGGTCGGCTGCCGACTTCTTGATGAGATAGGAAACGATCCGCAAGCAGCGCCGCTGACCGCCGGCAATTGCGGGATTGGTCACATAGCGGCCGTCGACCACAAACGTAGGTACTGAATCGATGCCATAGGACGTCTCCATGGCCGCGGTACGGCGGACGTCGGCATCGACGCTGAAAGAGTTGTATACACTCAGGAACCGCTGCTTGCTTATACCGTATTTGGCAACGAACGCAGCGACGTTGTTGACGTTGTCCATATCCTGATGCTCGACATGGATTGCGCGGAAAAATGCGCTATGCACCTTGCTGGTTATCCCAAGCGCCTGGAAGGTAAAATAGGCACGCGCCGCAGGGGTCCAGGCAGGATTGAATTCGGCAGGTGTGCGCACGAATTCCGCGTCGGGCGGCAGCGTCTTGAGCCAGTTCTCCAGAATCGGCTCGATGTGGAAGCAGTGCGGGCAGCCGTACCAGAAGAATTCTCGCACCTCGATCTTGGAGCCCGTAGTCACCGGCTGCTGCGGGATTACCCGGTAGTCTATGTCCCGCAGGTAATTTGCATACCCGATTCCCGGAGTGATGGCCGCCAACAGCAGCAGTAGCTGGATGATTCTTTTCATTTAAAAAATTCCTCCTGTCCTGATTCTGCCCAGTCGGCGGGAGGGTAGTGAAAAATCACCCGCCTTGCAACGGCTCTTTTGTTTTCGATGATGGATTTCAGTATCCTAAACGCAACGCCGTCTGTGGTGTATAGGGACCTTATCCGTGACGAATTCATCGAAAATCGAGCTGACACAGTTTCTCAACCAGCAATATTTGTGCGAATCCCTGACTGTGCGCGAGATAGAAACTCTGCTCGATTTCACCGAACTCACCCATTTTACACGTGGCCAGATCATCGCTGACGTAGGCGAGGTCGGTGAAGCGCTTTTTTTTGTGATCAAAGGCGAAGCGGCGCTCTACTATGACGATCGTGGTACCGAACACGAAATCGGCCGCGTCGGCGAAGGTGAGCTGATGGGCGAAATGTCTTTCTTCGACCGTGAGCCGCGTTCCGCCCGCATCCGTGCGCGTGCCGATGATACACAGATTCTGGTATTGACCCGGGTAATGTACGATCGCCTGAGGGTGGAACACCCATACATTGCGGTGAACCTGCTGGAGCACGCAATAATCAGCTTGGACCACCTGTTCCGCCGGCTGTCCAACGACATCGCTACGTTCTCGCGCTACATTTTCGGTGTCGGAAAAAAATGATCTATGCCGGTGCTTAGTTAGGCGTTTTCGCCCGCCCAAGGCAGCACCAGGCTCTGCGCTATCCCGAGATGGTCCAGCACTCGCGCAACCACGAAGTCCACGAGATCCGGAATGCCACGTGGGTGGTGGTAAAACCCCGGGCTCGCCGGAAGGATCAATACCCCCAGACGTGCCAGCTTGAGCATGTTCTCGAGGTGGATCGCCGACAGGGGCATTTCGCGCACCACCAAAATCAGCCTGCGCTGTTCTTTCAGCGCAACATCGGCCGCGCGCTCAATAAGACTGTCGCTCGCGCCACAGGCGATCGCTGACAGGGTTCCGCTGGTGCAGGGACAAACCACCATGGCCCGCGGCGCGCTGGAACCGCTTGCCGGCGGTGAAAGCCACTGGTCGCGCGCCAGCACCTGGAGCTGTCCGGGAGCGGCCTGATAGCGCGCTGTCAGATAGCTTTGCATCTCGGCCGGACGTCCTGGCAACTGCAGGTCCGTTTCCTGTGCAATCACAACCAGGGCGGGCGCCGATACCATGAGATAGACAGTTCTTCCCGCGGCGATCAGGCATTCCAGCAGGCGCAGGCCGTACGGTGCACCTGAGGCCCCGGTCATCGCCAGCGCAACGGCATCGGATTGCAGGCGTTTTGCGGTCACGACTTAACTGTCCCTAGGCGGTCCAGCAACCGCTGATGGAGATTGTCAAAGCTACCATTGCTCATCACCAGCACATGGTCCCCAGGACGCAGCTCCCCGGCCAAGGTGGTGACGATCTCCTCGACCGCGCCAAACACACGGGCACGCGCTCCGCCCGCGGACGGTTCACCCTGCTGGTTCAGCGCCGCCGCTACGGTTCCGAGATCCCACTTTAGATCAGCGCTCTGATAAAGCAGCACCTTGTCGGCAGCGTCCAAGGCCGGAGCAAGCTGTTCGCGTTGGACACCAAGGCGCATGGTGTTCGAGCGGGCTTCGAGAACCGCGATGAGGCGTTGCGATCCGATGTGTGCTCGTAGGGCGCCGATGGTTGCGGCGATTGCTGTCGGATGGTGCGCAAAATCGTCATAAACCGTGACCCCTCCGACCGAGCCGCGCACTTCGAGACGCCGCTTCACATTTCTGAATCCGGCCAGCGCTTCCGCCGCTACCGCAGGAGGTACGCCCGCGTGCCGGGCGGCGGCGATAGCCGCTTGCGCGTTCTGCACATTATGCGTGCCTATGAGAGACCACGACACAAGTCCCTGGTCTGCTGCAGCGAAACGCATCTGGAACCGGCTGCCGTCATCTTCGAGCAACCGGGCGTTCCAGCCGTCTGCAGCATTGAAGCGCTCTGTCGGAGTCCAGGTTCCGAGCGCGAGCGTAGCCTGCAGATTTGCATCGGCGCCATTGACTACGATCAACCCGTTGCCCGGAACCGTGCGGATCAGATGATGAAACTGGAGCTTGATCGCCTCCAGGTCGGGGAATATATCGGCATGATCGTATTCCAGGTTATTAAGTATCACGGTGCGCGGCCGGTAATGGACGAACTTTGAACGCTTGTCGAAGAACGCGGTATCGTACTCGTCCGCCTCGACAATGAAGAACGCCGAGGACCCGAGGCGTGCGGAAACCCCGAAATTTTCCGGAACCCCGCCCACCAGAAATCCCGGCGCCAGCCCGGCGCTCTCCAGGATCCACGCAAGCATGCTCGTCGTGGTCGTTTTGCCGTGGGTCCCGGCGACTGCCAGAACCCAGCGACGCGCAAGCACATGATCGGCCAGCCATTGGGCACCGGAAGTATAGGGCAGGCCCTGGTTCAATACCGCTTCGACCTCCGGATTGCCGCGCGACAGGGCGTTACCGATTACCACCAAGTCAGGATTGCTTTTCAGGTTTGCCGGCCCGTAGCCATCGAAAAGCTCTATTCCCCGCTCGGCAAGCTGTGTGCTCATCGGCGGGTATACCTTGGCGTCCGAGCCAGTGACGTGGTGCCCGAGATCCCGCGCCAACACCGCAAGCCCTCCCATGAAACTGCCGCCGACTCCGAGAATATGAATGCGCATCAGGGCATGCCTGCCATGGGAAACAGCAGCAGCAGCAGAAGGCCTGAAAACATCAGGCAAGCGATGCTGACGAGCGCGCTGCGCCCCACCGGCAGTTCGAGCGCGTGATGCATCACGTTGGTCATGATGGCCAGGAACCATACCGTCATACCAACCCCGAGCATCAGCGCCCAGTTACCGCTGGCGGGTGCATTCGGAACAATCACGAGACTGAACAGCGGCCAGGCAAGAAGGTTTATCAGCGCACCCGAGGCATACAGCGGGGCGATGGTCTGCATCCATCGCTGAGGAAAGCCACGTAACCGCAACGCGCCCCAGACGACGGCGCCAAGCAAAGCGGCTTGTGTGCTTGCGAACAGAAGCCGCATCCCCGCGTTCGGATGCAGATTGTCTATGGCAAAATTGCTTGCAATGGACAGCAGCACTGTCTGCCACACCAGGGACCGATCGGCCGGCAGGTCCTGCGGTTTACCGCGCAGCAAGCAAATATCAATCAGGGTTCGAATTGCCGACATAGCGCCTACGGCGTGGGTTCCGCGCCAGTTTATTCCGCCGATACAGCCGTGACCAGCCAGCCGCGTTCGGGAACATTTCTCAGCATGACCCGGAACTCCACGGCGCCCCTGCCCTTACCACCAATGCGGGCGACCCGCACTGTTATGATCCGGTCTGATGAGCCCTTCAGACGCACCGAGTCGACGGTAAATTCCTGTTTCTCGCCCTGGCGCTCACGCGTCTGCAGGTAATTGAGCGCAACTTCGGTCGACAACCCGTGCACGACCGACGCGGGTTCCTGGCCGGCCGGCACATCGGCAAATTTGCGCAGGTGCGCGGCATTCCCCGGATCAACAACCAGGGTTCTGATAAATTGGGTCGCATGGCTTTCCGGAGCGTTTCGGAAAAAGCCGCATCCGCTGAGCAGCAGCAGACAGATCATGGAAGTGGTTGCCCTAACCAAGCCTTGACTCCCGAGCACACATGTCAGCGCAAATGATAGCACGCGCGAGTCGGCAACCGGGCAACCGGCTGCAGCCAGGCATCCAGATAAGGTCTGGAGCGCCAATCTGGTAAACTGGTTGCATGAAAGTCACGTTCATTGATTCCTACGCGAATCTCGCAGAAACCTGCGAACAGCTTCGCCGGCAGGACTGGATTGCGCTTGATACCGAGTTCATGCGTGAGCGGACATACTACGCGAAACTGTGCCTGATTCAGATCGGCACTCCGCAAATAATCGCCTGCATCGACCCCTTGACCATCGACGACCTGACGCCGCTGCTGGATTTGGTCTGTGATCAGGGTGTACTCAAGGTAATGCACGCGGCGCGCCAAGACATGGAAGTCTTCAATGACCTTCTGCGGATGAACCGCGGTCCCGAGGGAACGGACACCAGGACGTCGGTTTTCGGGCCGGTATTCGATACGCAGATTGCGGCAGCCTACCTCGGGTACGAAGAGCAGGTCGGCTATGCCGCCTTGGTAAAGGCGATTACCGGGACGGTCCTGGACAAATCCCACACGCGCACCGACTGGTCGGCGCGTCCGCTAAGTCCGGAGCAGCGGCGCTATGCAGAAGACGACGTGCGCTACCTTTGTGACATTTACCTCGAGCTTATAAAGGCGCTGGCTGCGATCGGCCGCAGCCACTGGCCGCAGCAGGATTTCGGACGATTGAGCGATCCACGCCTGTACGAGTGCGATCCCGACAACGCATGGCAACGGGTGCGGAACGGACAGCAACTCGATCCGCATGCGCACCGCATCCTGCGGGAGCTTGCCGCCTGGCGGGAACGCGCCGCCCGGTCAAGCGATTTGCCGCGCAGCTGGGTCATGCGCGACGCCACGCTGCTTGATCTTGTCCGCAGGCGACCACTCAATACCGCGGACCTTTCTGCGACCAGCGGCATATCTCAGCGCGCCGTGCACAAGTGGGGAAGCGAGATCGTCGCGGCAATTGCCGCGGCCAATGTCCCCGGCGCCCAGGATACGTACCCCTCGCGACAGGTGCTGGACACCACCCAGATCGAAATGTGTCGGCGCATGGCGGCGGAAATCGACCGGGTCGCCCACGAACTGGGAATCAGTCCGACGCTGCTCGGAACTCGGCGTGACATACAGCGTCTCGTTCTTGGTGAGCGGACCGTACCGCTTCTGGCCGGATGGCGCCATGACATGGTTGGAAAAAGCCTGCTGGCCATGCTGTCGCCGAGTTGCACGACCGACGCGGTTCCGGAGGATCCCGGACCTGTCGTCAGGCCTTGAATATGGCGGCACACCCGCGGGATGGGGTTCGATCAGAGGCTGGGCGATGGTTGATGCGATAGTTACATGATGACCAGGTCGATATTGACGAACTTGGGGCGTGTGCTCCTGACCGGAACAACGGCCGGGTTAGCGTTGTTTGTTGCTGTACACTGGGTGCGTGGACACGAACAGCTCACCTGCGTGGCGGGCAGCGTTCAGGCCCGCGCCGAAGCGGTCGTACCGGTCGCGCTTGCCAATCGCCACCTCGACGCCCGGCACATCCTGTTCGGCCTTGGGGACGGGGCAGTCGGCGGCTGGTCGGGCCTCGGAGATGCGGTGGTGGCGGATGGCAGGGTCTGGCTTCAGACAACCAACGTCGCGTCGAACAGTTATTATGGGCTGGTCAACGGTAGATATTTTCAGACCAGTTTTCTCGCGTACGTTCCCGCGGGAACACGTCCGAGCGGGACCCTAATCACACCGCCCGGCGAAGACGTTGACCGGCTATGGCAGCGTCTGGCCCACAGGTACCCGCAAGGGGTCATGGTTGAGGGCTATGTAAAAATGAGGACGCTTTACACCATCGCCATTGCACGGCCACCCTTCAGCGGTCTGCCGGTCGCAGCGCATACGGCCTTCTACTACACCCAGCCTATGGAGTCGGCCTCCAGCGCCTGGGTCTACCTGGTTGGAATCGCAGCCCGCCTGTCTCCCGGGGGCTGGTGGGTCAATACGCGCATGCTCAGACGACTCGTCCCACAAGCCCAGATGCGCGGAACCGATGGCTTGGCGGATGTACTGCGGCTGCGTGCACGACCAGTCAACACCGATTCGCCTCCAACTACGGATACGGTGTCTGCGGTGGGACAGCTGGTGGGGCGCTCGACGGTCGCACGCGGCCGATTGCGCATTTATCCGATACGCCGGGTTGCGGAGTGTCCAGACACTTTTGTACGCTGACTGATCGCGATTGACGTGGCCGCCGGATCAGCCATTTGGCAACAACACATACAGACGCCCGGGCTGCTTCATGCGGCCGGCAAGCCGCTCCGCGCTCCGGCCCTGTCCGAAGAAGACATCGGCCCTGACCGGGCCCTTGATGGCACCGCCGGTGTCCTGCGCCAGCATCAGACGCCGGTAGGGTTTGTCGCCGGTTGGCAGGGTGGTATCGATCCACACCGGAACACCCAGAGGAATATAGGCCGGGTCGACCGCTATGCTGCTTTGTGGCGTGAGCGCGACCTGCAAGGCACCGACCGGACCGGGAGTCGACGCATCGCGTAACCGGAAGAACACGTAGCTCGGGTTGCTGTTCAACACCGATTCCGCCTGATCCGGGTGATCGTGCAGCCATTGGCTTATCGTCTGGAGCGTGACCTCTGCGGGCTTGAGGGCCCCCATCTGCACCAGTCGCTGACCGATGGCTACATACGGATAGCCGTTCTGGTCCGCGTAGCTCACCGCAATCAGGCTGCCGTCCGGTAGGCGCACCAGACCAGAACCCTGGACCTGCAGGGTGAACAGCGCCACCGCATCGTCCACCCACAGCAATTCCTGCCCTCTGAGCGGATCTGCGGAATCGGTAATCTGACCGCGACTGTAGTACGGAACGACGCGATCGCCATCGAGCCGTCCGCGTATCAACTTGCCCTGAAGCTGCGGATACAGCGTTCCGAGGTCGACGCTGACAAGATTGTCGGGGCGACGGTACAGCGGGTACCTGAAGCGGGCGGTACGGGTGAGACTGCCGTCAAGTATCGGCTCGTAATACCCGGTAATCAGTCCACGGTGGTGGCCGCGGAATCCGATCGTTTCATGCGCGCGGAAATACTGCTCGAAGAACCGGCGCGCCTGGACGTCATCCGGTGAAGCCGGCAAGGACCTCGCGGCGTGACAGACTGTCGCCCAGGCCGCATCCTGACCGGAAAGTCTTTTGCAATCCCGCAGCAAAGCGGGCCATGCCTGGGCTTGGTCGCCCTTTGCCCACCCGGGGAGCCTGGACCAGGCCACTTCGCGCCCAATTCCGGGCGGTTGCGGAACGAGCCACGTGCACGCAGACAGTGCTGCCACAGCGCATAACATGACTACGGCACGTGTCACGCCGCAGCCCGCTCTTGTCGTATTATTTCCGACGTCAGTCATGATGGCGATTCGGCCAGGAGTGTCCAGTTTTTACCACGAGCACGTCCGAATCGCCATCCTCCCGTGGCAGAAGCTTGCATGGAGCTGCGGGCTCTTGCAGCCGCGGCTGGAAACTGTCGGCTGCCGACACGTACACCAGACATTGCGCAACGCCACCGGGAGGGACATTTGCAAGGCAACATGGCACGATGGCGGGCGTGTCGGAACATCGTGAGCGCGCTCCTCTGCTTCAGTTTGCCTTGACCGACGTTGCCCAGGGGGCAGCCATTTTCCGCGGCTGAGCCGCAACAGCGAGATCCCGCAATGCAGATCGCAAAAGGAACCGTAGTAAGCATCAACTACACCCTCACCGATGACGCGAACAACGTCATTGACAGCTCGGCCGGCGGAGAACCGCTTGCCTATATTCACGGTGCGGACAATATTATCCCTGGCCTGGAAAAGGCCCTGGCCGGCAAAACCGCCGGCGACCGCCTGGAAGTGTCAGTGGCTCCGCAGGAAGCTTATGGTCTGCGGGACGAGGCGCTGGCACAGGTCATTCCGCGCGACCGTTTCGAATCCGCGCAGGACATTGAGATCGGAATGCAGTTCCAGACGCCCACGTCAGACGGTGTCAGCGTCGTAACGGTCACCGGCGTGGACAATGAAAACGTTACGGTCGACGCCAACCACCCGCTTGCAGGAATGACGCTGCATTTCAGCGTCGAAGTCGTCGCAGTCCGGTCCGCCACGTCCGAGGAACTGGACCATGGACACGTCCATGGTCCCGGCGGGCATCATCATTGACCGACCGGGCGCCGGTGTGCTGCGCGGGTCAGGCCTGTTTGGCGCCGGCATTTTCAGCTCCCGGCACCTCTCCTTCATAAGGCTCGGCGTAACCGCATTCCTTCTGTGGACATACTTTCTCTGTTCCCCGCCTCTTGGTGGTCTTGATGGTGAGGATCGGAAATCCGCATTTCGGGCATGGCCCGACGATGGGCAGATTCCAGACGGCGTACTTGCATTCCGGATAGCGCGAGCAGGAATAGAAAATCTTGCCGTAGCGTGACTTGCGCTTGAGCATCGTGCCCTGCTTGCACTCAGGGCATTCCACCCCTGTGTCCGCCGGTTTTTCCAGCGGCTCCATATGCTTGCAGTTCGGATAATTGCTGCAACCGATGAACTTCCCGTAACGGCCGCGTTTGATGACCAGCGGAGAATTGCATTTCGGGCAACTGCGTCCCTCGACGATTTGCGGTTCGTTGGCTGCGCCGGCCTCGTCGTCAACATTGCGCGTATAGTCGCAATCCGGATAACCCGTACATCCGATGAAGTAACCGTTGCGGCCGAGGCGCTTGGAAAGCTGCTTGCCGCATTTCGGGCATTTCTCGTCCAGAAGCTCTACTCCGGGCCGCTCGGCGCTTTCCTTTGCCGTTACCTGGTCCTTGAACTCGTCCCAGAAGTTCTGCAGCAGGGGCTTCCATGCGCGTTCCCCGCGGGATACCGCGTCGAGATCGTCTTCCAGCCGCGCGGTAAAATCGTAGTCGACATATTTCCGGAAGTGTTCGGACAAGAACTTGTTCACGACACGACCGACATCGGTCGGCTGGAATCGGCGCTTGTCGAGGGTCACGTACTCGCGCTGTTCCAGCGTTGAGATGATCGTCGCATAGGTCGAAGGCCGCCCTATGCCATAGGCCTCGAGCGCCTTTACCAGACTTGCCTCGGTAAAGCGCGGCGGCGGTTCGGTAAAGTGCTGTTCCTTGCGGATACCCCGAAGGTCCACATATTCGCCTTTCAGCATCGCCGGCAGCAGAGCCTCGCCTTCTTCGTCCGGCTTCTTTTCGTCCGTTCCCTCCTGGTATACGGCCATGAAGCCGGGCTTGACGACTGTTGATCCCGTTGCCCGCGAGATGTTGCCGGGCCCTGCCTCGAGATCCACGGCCACCGTGTCCAGAACGGCGGGTATCATCTGGCAGGCAATGGTCCGTTTCCAGATCAGTTCGTAAAGTTTGTGCTGATCCGGCGTAAGGTGTTTTTTGACCTGCTCGGGAATGCGCTCAGCTGATGTCGGCCGTATCGCCTCATGCGCTTCCTGCGCATTCTTGGACTTCGTCTTATATATCAGCGGTTCGTCCGGCAGATTGTCTTCGCCGTAGCGTTTGCTGATCAGCGCGCGTATCTCGCCCAGCGCCTCGCCCGCGAGGTTCACCGAGTCAGTACGCATGTAGGTGATGAGACCCACGGTCTCGCCGCCAATGTCCACGCCCTCATAGAGCTGCTGGGCAGTACGCATCGTACGCTGGGCGGTGAAACCAAGCTTGCGAGAAGCCTCCTGCTGCAGGGTCGAGGTGGTAAAGGGTGGTGACGGATTGCGCCGCTTCTGCTTCTTGTCGACCGCGGTGACAAGATAGCGGCCCTGCGCATGCTTCAGCAGCTCGGACTCGACTTCCGCTGCTCGATTCTCGTCCTCCACTGCAAACTGATCGAGCTTCTCCCCCCGGAAATGGGTTAGCTTGGCGACGAAATTCTGTCCCTTGGTGGCCAAGTCCGATTCGATGGTCCAGTATTCGCGTGACTTGAAACGCTCAATCTCCTCCTCGCGCTCGACGATCATCCTCAGCGCGGGACTCTGCACCCGTCCGGCGGAAAGTCCGCGGCGGACTTTCTTCCACAACAGAGGCGACAGATTGAACCCCACGAGATAGTCCAGCGCACGTCGCGCCTGCTGCGCGTTGATGAGGTTGACCGACAGATCCCTCGGCTCTTGAATCGCGCGCTGGATTGCCTGCTTGGTAATCTCGTAGAATTCCACGCGATGTACCGGCTTGGAATCGAGCGTGCCGCGGTCCTTGAGAATTTCGTAGAGATGCCAAGAAATCGCTTCGCCCTCGCGGTCCGGGTCGGTCGCCAGATATAGCGCATCGGCTCCGGCCATTGCCTTGACGATCGCGTCCAGATGCTTGCGATTCTTCTCGATCAGCTGATACTTCAACTCGAAGTCGTGTTCGGTGTCGACTGCCCCCTTCTTAGGAACGAGATCGCGCACATGGCCGTAGGAGGCAAGCGCAGTGAACTCCTTGCCCAAATACTTGGACATCGTCTTGGCTTTCGCCGGTGATTCGACAATGATGAGATTCTTAGGCATCGATTCGCATGTACTCTCGGACCAGTTCACCCGCAGGATGTTGCGCCACCGGGGCGTTTCCCAGCGCGCATTGTGGACGACAGGCAGTGCGACTTGTCAAGTATCGGGGTGGGACGGCTGCAGCAACACGGCGATAATCAAAGATCCGTGTCAGTGAAGGTGCTCTTGGGTTCCATCGAAGATCAGGTCTTCCATCCATGCATAGGCCTGCTCGTGGCCGGGTTGATTGAACAGAACCATCAAAATCACCCACTTGACCTGCTCAAGCCCGATCTCCTCGGTTTCGAGCGCCATGACGCGATCAATCACGAGCTCGCGGGTTAAGGAATCCAGCACCTCGCTCTGTTCCAGGAACTGGATGAACCCGCGTGCTGGCAGGCTGATTTTTTTCTGCTCTGCAGCGGAGTAGCAACGCAGCGACGAGGCCTTGGCTGCGGACGGCGTGTCCACGCCCTGATCACGCAGGCTGGACAGGCCCTCAAGCCAGGAAAAGGCCTTCTTTATTTCGCCGCGCGGAAAACCGGCCTGATAGAGTTCTGCAAGCAGGGTTTCCTGATCCGGACTGAATTCTGGGCCCTCGTCCATGTAATTCTCGAACAGGTACATGAGCACATCCAGCATATTTTCTTTCATCGCAAGGCCTATTTTAAATCTCCGGCTTTTCCCGCCGCGTCGGGATCCAGGTATTCCAGCACAGATCAGCTCCATCCACAGCATGGAGGAATTGCCATGTGGCGTCAATCCGCCGGTCCCTGGGGTCGCCCAGCGGCGACTTTGTTCTGCCTCCAGTCATGATGAGACACCGGGCACAGTGCTTCGTTCACACTATCGGGTGCGGGTGCCTTTCGGCGCCACCCAGCCGGACGCTACACACACGCTCCGATCTCCTCCAGGACATCGGACGTGTTCTCGACCAGCTTGGCTCCCTGGCGAATCAGCGCGTGGCAACCCCGCGCCAGCGGCGAGTGGATGGACCCCGGGATCGCGAAAACTTCGCGGCCCTGCTCGGCCCCAAGCCGCGCCGTAATCAGAGACCCGCTGTGGATTCCGGCCTCCACCACGAGCACTCCGACGCTCATTCCGCTTATGATGCGGTTGCGGCGCGGGAAATTCTCCCGCCGGGGTGCGCTGCCCAGCGGAAGCTCGGACACGATCGCCCCCTGCCTGGCGATATTATGGGCCAGTTCCCGGTGCTGAGAAGGATAAACACGGTCTATCCCCGTTCCCATCACGCCTATGGTGCAGCCACCTGCTTGAATCGCAGCATGGTGGGCCGATGCATCGATTCCCAGTGCCAGCCCGGCCGTCACGGTCAGCCCGGCGCGGCTGAGTGCATTTGCGAATTCCTCGGCATTTCGTCGTCCTCCCGCCGTCGGATTGCGACTCCCAGTGATGGCAATCTGCGGCCGCACAAGCGCGGCCGGGTCGCCTCGCACGTACAGCAATGGGGGAGGGTCGGGTATTTCCCGCAATAGTCCAGGATAAGCAGCGTCGTCCATCGTGACTAGGTGCGCCTGGTCCTGGGCAAGCCAGGTGAGCTCGGCGGAGACACGCCGGGCATCGGGGCCGCCCGCCACGGCATCCACCAGAGGGCTTGACACACCGAGACAATCCTCGAGCTCCGAGCGCGACGCACGGAACGCATTTTGCGGCGACCCAAAGCGGCGCAACAGGCTCAGCAGCAACTCTGCGTGTCCGGCCGTGATGCGATGAAGGTCGAGCCAGCAGACCTGCAGGTCTTCAGTCGTCTCCACGGGTCGCATCGTCCTTAATGCGAAGCGGGCCTGTTCAGGGAGTCGCAACCATGTCGTACAGGTTTATGGGGCCTGTTGCCGACATGATCAAGGCATAACTTACCTTGTCGAAGACCCGGAAGACCATTAACAACCCCTCACCTTCGTTCGGGGTGCGGTATGAATCCTTGGCCACAGGATCGATGCGCTTGCGGCCGTGGCGCAGAATCCGCAGAACATCACCATCCTTCATGCCGTCGTTGTGTCCAAGATCGATGACAACGACGGACAAGGGACCGAAATCCCCGAGGTTGTTCGGCGCCGAGATGATGCGTCCGCGCACCCTATGCCCGGGGGGGTGCGGGAAATAATAGGGCAACGGTGGCTGCCGTCTGGGCGCAGCCACCAGCCGGTCCGAGGGTACGATTTCCTGCCGCGCGCGCGTGACGACGAGTATCGCCGGATCGCCCGGCCGGAGCAGCTTGGCCCTTCCCAGATATACCGCCTGATAACCCAGCGTCTTTCCGCTGTCCGGGTCCCTGAGCTGTTTGCCTTGCCGGAAAATCTGGTAGTAGCGGGCGGGATGCGGGCCCAATCCGCGGGCATAGAATTTGCTCGCGCTCCCGAGGACAACGTGGTTTTCGAGACCCCCAGCGATATAAGGCGCGTGTTTCAGCTGGTTGCGGCTCACCACCAAAGGACGGGTCAGAAATGGTCCGATGACGCCCGGGCTGATAGTCGGGATGGCTTGCTTGATAGGCTCGGAGCGTACTTGCGGCTCGAGCTTCACAACGGTGAGCGAAGCCCCGCCCGTGGGTGACGGGGGCGGTGCCGATGCGCTGGCCGGCTTCGGCGTGGCAGCTTCCGCGGGCGGCGCAGGGGCAAGCGTTGTGGTGCGCAGCAACGTCAGCTGTGGCTTTCCGTTGACGTATGCAAAAACAATGACATCCCCAGGGTAGATCAGATCGGGATTCTTGATCTGCGGATTAATCGTCCACACTTTGGCCCATTGCCAAGGATCCCTCAGAAACCGGGCGGAAATACCCCAGAGCGTGTCGCCGCGGACGACGGTATAACGCTGCGGGTGATCGGGCTTCAGCGCGACCGTGTCTGCATGCGCGGGCGCGGTTAAAGACAGTAGCAGGCCGAGCACCGCTGCGAATGACGGGATTCTTCGAGCCATGGAGGATATTCCTGGTGGTGTTTTGATCGAGTGTAGTCCATCGGGGAAGGCGCGCCAACTCGGTACGGGAAAATTCCGCTTGTTATTCAGCATCATTCAATTCAATGATAAACTACCCTGGTAGCAACGAGAATGCCCGCAAGCCGGGCCCCCTCTATGGCGATACTTAATATCCTGCGCTACCCGGATCCGCGACTGCGTCGCATCGCCGAACCCGTCACGGAAGTCGACGGGGCGGTGCGTACACTGATCGACAGCATGGCTGAAACCATGTACCGGGCACCGGGAATCGGGCTGGCGGCCATCCAGGTGGACGTTTGCCGGCGTGTCATCGTTGTCGATGTATCCGAACACCGGGATGCGCTGCAGGCATTTATCAATCCACGCATTGTGGAACAGGACGGGCTCCAGGTCATGGAGGAGGGCTGTCTGTCGGTACCGGGAATTTTTGAACCGGTGGAGCGCGCACGGCGCATTCTCGTGCGCGCTGTGGACCGGGACGGACATGAATTCGAACGCGAAGCGGATGGGTTGCTGGCGGTCTGCATTGCGCACGAGATCGATCATCTGGATGGCAAGGTTTTCGTCGATTACCTTTCCCGGCTGAAGCAGAACCGCATCCGCAAGAAGCTCGAAAAACAGGAAAAGCTGGCCATGTAGCTTGATGGATGGCTCGACGGACGATACTGCGGCCATCCGCTTTGTCCTCCCAGAAATGAAGGGGAATTCGGTCCGTGAATCTTGTCTTTGCCGGAACCCCGGAATTTGCCGTTCCATCGTTATGCACCCTGCACGACGCCGGACATCGCATCCTTGCTGTCTATACGCAGCCTGATCGTCCGGCCGGGCGCGGGCGCCGGGTTTCGGAAAGTCCGGTCAAACAATTCGCCATACACCACGGACTGGGCGTCGTGCAACCGCCGAATTTCAGGTCCGAGACGGTCATCAATGAACTGCGTGCCCTGGCCCCTGATGCTTTGATAGTCGTCGCCTACGGACTCATCCTCCCTGCGGCGGTACTCGAGGTTCCGCGCCATGGCTGCCTCAACGTGCATGCATCGCTGTTGCCCCGCTGGCGCGGAGCGGCGCCCATACAGCGGGCAATCGAGGCTGGTGATGCCGTGACCGGCATCACCATCATGCAAATGGACGCAGGCCTCGATACCGGAGAGATCCTGGACAGCGCGGTGACACCGATTTCCGAAACGGACACCGGCGAAACCCTGCATGATCGCTTGGCGGAGCTCGGTGCAGAAACCCTGGTTGCTACCGTGGCACGTCTGGCCGCCGGCGCTGTCACACGGCGCCCGCAGGACCCTGGCGGAGCAAGTTACGCCGCAAAACTCAGCAAGGAGGAAGCACGCGTCGACTGGCGACAGCCGGCGGAGACGCTGCACCGCAAGATCCGGGCATTCAATCCCTGGCCGGTGGCGCATACCATCTGGGGGACCCATGTGCTGCGTCTGTGGGAAGTGGGGCCCCTGGGCAGCCGCGCGGACACGGTAATGCCACCGGGGACAGTGGTGGCCGCAGGCGCCGAAGGCTTGTGCGTACAGACGGGCAGCGGGATTTTGCGCATAACACGACTGCAGATCGAAGGCGGACGACCGCTCGACGCAACCGTCTTCGTGCGCGGACATGCCCTCGCCGCAGGCACGGTGCTGGATGGCTAGGATCGAAACGGGTGTGCCTGCTTTGGCAGGTGCCGCGCGCGCGACGGCCGCTGCAGCAGTGCACGAGGTCATGCACCGAGGACATTCGCTTGATGCGGTGCTGGACGATGCGCTTGCGCGGCTGGCGCCGGCCCGGCGCGAACGGAACGCATTGATCCAGGAACTGGCCTTTGGGACCGTACGTTGGGCGTTCCAGCTCACGCAGGTACTGGGTCTGCTGCTGGAACGGCCGCTAAAGCGCAAGGACAAGGACGTAGAGGCGTTGCTGCTGGTAGGGCTTTACCAGCTGATCCATCTGCGGACGCCACCGCATGCGGCTGTAGCAGAGACAGTCGCCGCCACCATGCACCTTCAAAAACCCTGGGCGCGTGGCCTGGTCAATGCCGTGTTGCGCCAGTTTCTTCGCTCCGAGGCTGCACTGCGGGCAAGAATCGAGAACGATCCGGACCTTGCTTTCAGCCATCCACCGCACTATCTGCGGCGCTTGCAACAGGCGTGGCCGCGGCAGTGGCAGGAAATCTGCATACACAATAACGCACGACCACCGCTGACGCTGCGCGTGAACTGCATGCGTAACACACGCAGCGACTATCTCGCCGACCTTGCCCGGCACCAGATTGCGGCACATGCGGCAGTGCACCTCGATTGCGGCATAACTCTCGAGCGCACGCTGCCGGTGGCACTGCTGCCGGGCTTCGCCCAGGGACTGGTGTCGGTTCAGGATGGGGCAGCGCAGCTCGCAGCGGTCCTTCTCGATGCGCAGGCCGGCGAGCAGGTGCTCGACGCATGCGCGGCTCCGGGCGGCAAGGCTGCCCACATCCTGGAACGAACGCCGGCGGTCCGTCTTACGGCGGTCGATATCAATGAGAAGCGGCTTGGCCGTCTGCACGAGAACTTGCTCCGGCTCGGCCTCAGGGCCCGCGTCCTGGTCGGGGACGCGGCGGAGCCGGCCGGCTGGTGGGATGGGCTCACGTATGACCGGATCCTCCTTGATGCGCCGTGCTCCGGCGCCGGTGTCATTCGAAGGCACCCGGACATCAAGTTGCATCGTACCGAGGCGGACATGGCCAAGCTGCGCGGGCTTCAAGCCCGGTTGCTCAATGGACTGTGGCCCTTGCTGCGTCCTGGGGGTAAGCTGTTGTACGTCACGTGCTCCCTATTTCCGGACGAAAATGGCGATCAGATCACGGCTTTCCTGGCGCGCACAGCCGGCGCGGCCGTGACTTCCCTGTCCCCTCCCTGTGGCCAGCCGGACAAGACAGGCTGGCAGATTCTGCCCGGGGAATGCGGCATGGACGGGTTTTATTTCTCCTGCTTGCAGAAAAGCCGGAGCGGGGTCTGACCTATGAATTGCTGCAGACTACAGGCCATTGCCGCCGTTTTGCTGCTGTTCGCAGCCAGTGGCGGCGCGACGGCGGCCGATTTCAACGTGCGGGGCGTCCAGACGCAGCTCGGTTCTCGGGCCCTGGATCTCAGCGCACGGCTCAAACTCAACCTGAGCAGGAAAGCGGAGGAGGCCCTGGACAAGGGCATTCCCCTCAACGTGGTCATCAATGTCGACCTGCTCCGGCACAGGCGCATCCTGTGGGACCAGTCGATTGCAAGCTGGAGTCTGCGTCGCAGCCTGCGTTTTCACGCTCTCTCGCGCGAGTACCTGGTCAGCGGCGCCGGTGTTGCCGCCGACGGTTACGGCAACTTCTCATCGCTGCAGGATGCGCTGGCCTACCTGGGTAACATCAATGCCCTGCGTCTGTCTCTCGGGGGACGCAAGCCGATACCGGCCGCGGGTGATTATCGCTTGCGACTGCGCGTCTATCTCGACATCGGCGCACTTCCCTCGCCATTACAGCCTTTGGCGTATGCCTCTCCCGCCTGGCACCTGAACAGCGGCTGGACCACATGGTCGGTAGAACCTTAAGTCGCTACGCTACCGGGGTGGCGCCCCTGGCGGTACTGTCTGTGCTGCTGGTGGTAGCGCTCGCAATGATGGGTGCAGCCACGCAGAATTCGGCGATTTTCGGTCATCTTTATTCTCCCCTGCTGGTCGTTAACGTCATCGGAATCGTGGTATTGCTTGCGCTCATTCTGTTCAACCTGCGGCGCCTCTTTGTGCAAATGCGTGCCGGTGTCATGGGGTCGCGGCTTACTCTGAGGCTTCTGGGATTTTTTGTGGTCCTGGCGGTCGTTCCGGTTTCGGTGGTGTATTTTTTTTCCGTTGAGGCGTTCAGCAGGGGCATCGACAACTGGTTCCATGTAAAGATCGAACGCGCGCTCAATGACGCACTTGCACTCGGACGGGCGTCGCTCGACATGCGTGAGCACGACTTGGCGCGCAAGTCGCAAGACATGGCTTTGCAGCTGGCACGCGTACCCGACTCGATGGTTGCACCGCTTCTCAGGAAACTGCGGGCACGGGATCAAGTTTCCGACATCGTCCTGTACAGCCCGCGTGGAAGAATCATTGCTTCCGGCACCGCGCACCAGGGAGTGGTCTCCGGTTCTGCAGCCGGGCCCAAGGCTGGGTTGATTGAAGAGGTTCTACAAGGCAAGACGGTTGCCGACCTTGATCCACTACCGCACGGCCGGTTGCGGTTGCGCGTGCTGGTACCGGTCTACCCGAGGAACGGGCACGCCGGCATACGGATACTGCAGGTACTCCAGCATGTTCCGTACCGCTACAGCAGGCTTGGCGCAAGCGTGCAGGGAGCATTTGCGCAGTATGAGAAACTGACCTATCTGCGCGGTCCGCTCAAATTCGGCATGCTGCTTACACTGACTCTGGTCGCGCTTCTTACGTTGCTTATTGCCACCTGGGCTGCCCTGTTTTCGGCACGACGGCTTGCCACCCCGCTGCGCGATCTGGCAGATGGGACCCGGGCAGTCGCCCAGGGCAACTACAGCAAGCGTTTGCCGGTCACAGCGAACGACGAACTTGGCGTTTTGGTAAGTTCGTTCAATGAAATGACCCTTAGAATCCGGCACGCCCAGAACCAGATCAGGCGCAGTCAGCGCGAGGCTGAGGTCGAACGCACCTACCTGGAGACGGTGCTGACCCATCTTTCGTCTGGCGTGCTGTCGTTCGATACGCGCCAACGACTGCGCACACACAACACCAGCGCCGCCCAGATACTTGGTGCAGACCTGAAGGCGGGCGCGGGAAAGACGCTACGGTGGCTCGCGGGCAACCAGCCGCAGCTCGAGCCGTTCTTTCAAACGGTGGAGCGTGCTGCCCGGAACGGCCGCGCCGAGTGGCATGACCAGGTGACCCTGCCGGGTTTCTCGGGTCAGCGCATCCTGATTGTTCGCGGCACCATGCTCCCAGGCATAGATAGCCGCCGCGGCGGCCATGTGGTGGTATTTGACGACATCACCACTTTAATACAGGCACAACGCGATGCCGCGTGGGCCGAGGTAGCACGCAGGCTGGCCCACGAAATCAAAAATCCGCTGACGCCGATCCAGCTTGCGGCCGAGCGAATCCGGCATAAATGCATGGACCGGCTGACTGCGGCTCCGCGCGAAACGCTCGACCGCGCCACGCGCATCATCGTGCAGCAGGTAGAGGCGATGAAAACCATGGTGAACGCCTTCGCCGATTATGCACGGCCGGTACAGATTTTGCCGCAATCGACGGATCTGAATGTGCTGGTGCGCGATGTAACGGAGCTGTATCTGGGCCGGCCGGACACGGTTCGAATTGACCTCGATCTGGATGCAGATCTGCCGCCCGCACACGCCGATCCCGACGGCTTGCGTCAGGTGCTGCACAACCTGCTGCTTAACGCACACGAAGCACTGGCAGCGACGCCGCATCCAAAGATCGGCATCTGCACCCGCCGGGTGCTCCGGGACGGGCAGCTTTTCATCGAGATGCGGATTTCAGACAACGGGCCGGGATTCGCGCACGCGGTCCGGGACCGGCTGTTTGAGCCCTACGTGACCACCAAGGGAAAGGGCACCGGGCTCGGGCTTGCGATCGTCAAGAAGATCGTGGAGGAACACGGGGGCATGATTGCGGCTGAGAACCTGGATGGCTCAGGCAGCTGCCTGGTCGTCTGGCTTCCGGTAGGCGGTCTGGCGCCGGCGCCCGCCAATGCCCGAAGGGAGAGGACAGCATGAGGCGTGGTTGCGTGCTTGTGGTCGACGACGAACCCGAGATCCGACACCTGGTTCAGGAAATTCTGGAGGACGAGAACTATCAGGCGGTGGCGGTGGCGAGCGCCGGCGCGGCACGCACGGCATTCAGAAAACACCGGCCGGACCTGGTGCTTCTAGATATCTGGATGCCAGACTGCGATGGCATAACGTTGCTGAAAGAGTGGATGGAGGGTGGCGCCGCGGTGCCGCCGGTGGTCATGATTTCCGGCCATGGGACCATTGAGACCGCGGTGGAGGCAATTCGCATCGGGGCGAGCGACTTCATCGAGAAACCGCTGTCCACGGCCAGGCTGCTGGGTGTCGTGGAGCAGGCACTGCGGCGCGCGCGTCCGGGTCCTGGCGACAAGCCTGCGGGCATTCAGGCGCGTCCGGCCATAATCGGCAGGAGCGCAGAGATGACGCGCCTGCGGGCGGAAGTGGAACACGCGGCGGCGCTCGACGTGCCGGTACTGATTTCGGGGGAACGTGGCAGCGGCCGGAATCTTGTGGCTCGGGCGGTTCATGCCCAAGGGGCGCGCCGGGCCGGGCCAGTCATCCGCCTCAACCTTGCAGCAACGGAAAGCGACAGGCTGGTAGCACGCCTGTTTGGCGTGGAACACGATGGACAGACCTTGCCTGGCTGCTTGGAGCAAGCGCGCGATGGCAGCCTGGTGCTCGAGGAGATCTCCGCCATGGACGGAATGGCTCAGGAGATGCTGCGGGGCGCGCTGGAACGCAACTGGTTCCGGCGCGTTGGCGGAGGAAAACCGGTGCCGATCGACTGCCGGGTCATGGCCGTTAGCGACCGTGACCTGGAAACAGAGGTCGCGGCCGGACGTTTCGACGAAGATCTTTGGAGCCGATTGAGTCTGCTGTCCGTATACGTGCCGGCATTGCGCGAACATCGTCAGGACGTCCCGGACCTGATCGATTACTTCCAGCGGCACACGGTAGAGGCGGAGCGGCTTGGTTATCGCAGATTTTCGACGGCGGCGCTCAACGTTTTGCGCAATTATGCGTGGCCGGGTAACGTCGCCGAACTCAAGTCGCTGGTTCTGCGGCTGTTGTTCCTTAAGAAACGCGGTGACATCTGTGAGGCGGAGATTCGCGATGCCTGGCAGCGGCAGAGACGCCACGCACCGGATGCACTGCCGGAGTTGTTTTATAACATGCCCCTACGGGAGGCACGCGACCGCTTCGAACGCGCCTATCTTCTGTATCACCTGGAACGAACCGACGGAAACATCGGCGAACTTGCGCAGATTGCGGAATTGGAGCGGACACACCTGTACCGCAAGCTGAAGGGGCTCGGCATCGGCCTGCGTCGCGAAAAGGACAAGTGACGGCGGCCGCCCACGGAGGCCAAAATGGCGCTGATCGATAGCCTCGAGGCCATGCTCTCCCGCGGTCAGGACAGCGCCTTGCTGCGCTTCGGGCTGGGTTCCGAATACCTGAAGCTGGAACAGTATGACCGCGCGGCCGTGCATCTGCGCAGCGCGCTGGAATTCGATGTTCAATACTCGGCCGCGTGGAAGCTGCTCGGACAGGCATTGGCTGCAGCGGGTCGGCGGGATGAGGCGTTGAGGGCCTACCAGGACGGCATCATGCACGCCGAGAAAAAGGGTGACCTCCAGGCCGCGAAGGAAATGCGGGTGTTTCTCAAGCGGCTCACGAAGTGACTGCGATCCTCACCGGCGAGCACATCTTTTCCGGAAGGTCAGTAGAGTTGCGGCGAGCCAGGCGGTCGCGTCTTGAATCGCCGATGGACCCAGAAGTACTGCTCGGGCATCTCGCGCACGCCGGCTTCGATCTCTTGATTCATGCGCCGCGCATCGGCAGTTTCATCGCCACTTGGGAAGTTGTCCAGCGGCGGCCTGAAAATGACCTCATATCCGCGTCCGTACGGAAGCTGGCGGGTGAAGCAGGGAATCACAATGGCACTGGTAATGGCCGCTAGCCGGCCCAGCGATGTCAGGGTCGCCGCAGGCACGCCGAAAAACGGCGCGAACACCGCGCCGTGGCTACCCTGGTCTTGGTCGGGCAGGTAGTAGAACACCAGTCCGCGCTTGATGCTTCGGATCGCGGGGCGCAGGCCTTCCATCCGCTCAATCAGCACACCGCCGAAGCGTCTGCGTCTCTGCGAAATCAAGTAATCGAGCAGCGGGTTTTTAGGCCGCTTGTAAAGGTTGGCAAACCGGGAATGCCGGCTGCTGGCCAGATAGATACCGCCAATCTCCATGCCTACAAAGTGCGGAGCCAGCAGAATAATGCGGCGCCCCGCACTCATCGCATCATCCAAATAATGGCAGTTGCGGCAGCGCACCAGCCGATTGATACGGCTGACCGAACCCCACCACGCGATGGGCACGGTCAGCGACGCGCGCATGAATTCGCGGAAATGACGCCGGGCAATGGTGCTGCGGGTACGGTCGTCAAGCTCCGGGAAACACAGCCGCAGGTTGACCTGCGTGATGTAACGCCGTTCCGCGTGCAGCAAGTAGAAGAGTTCCCCGATTGCGCCGCCCAACGCCCAGACAAGCGGCAACGGAAAAAGCGCCACGGTCCGCAGAAACGCGTAACCCACCCAGCTCGGCCAATAGCGGGGACTGGAGAACGATTGCTTGCCGGGCAGTTCAGTCATAGTAGCTGGGTGCGTTGTCCGGCCGGGTCTTGAAGCGTTTGTAGGTCCACAGGTACTGTTCCGGCATCTCGCGCACGGCCTGCTCGATCGCCGCATTGAGGCGCGTGGCGTCGGCCACCGGGTCGGCGGAAGGAAAATTTTCCAGCGGCGGCTTCATGACCACCTCGTAGCCGCGGCCGAATGGCAGAAGGCGCGTGTAACACGGAATGACGACGGCACGCGCCAGTCGCGCGATGCGGCTGGGAGCCGTGAGCGTTGCCGTCGGCACACCGAAAAAGGGCGCAAACACGTAGCCTGCGCGGCCGGGTTCCTGGTCTGGAAGGTAATAGAACGGCAGACCCTCCCGCAACAGTCGAACGAGCGGGAGCAGGTCGGAGCTGCGCTCGATCATCAGCCCGCCGAAACGTGACCTGCTGTGGCGCATGACCCGATCCAAAACCGGATTCCTGGGGCTCTTGTACATGCTGACCATGGGACGCTCCTGCGACAGCCTCAGCCCGGCGATCTCGAGCACCACAAAGTGGGGCGCCAACAGAATGACGTGCTGGCCGGCGGCCAAGGCAGTGTCGAAGTACGCACGATCGCGAAACCGCACGAGGCGCTGCAGTCGGTCGCGCGAACCCCACAGAGAAATACCGATGCTGAGGATTGCCTGGGTGAGGGTACGGAACATGGCACGGCGCAGCCGCCGACGCGCCAACTCGCTTTGGGCTGGAAAACACAACGCCAGATTCACGTCCGCGGTTTGGCGTGCACGGCTCGGAAAAAAGGAGATCAATTCACCGAGCATCGCCCCCAGTACCCACAGCAGCGGCAACGGTAGAAGACCGAGCGCATAAAGCAATCCGATGCCGGCCCAGGACGGCCAGTTGCGCGGATGCATCAGCGACCGCAGTGGGTCAGGACGGGTCATAGGGTGGAGGACCGCCGCCCGGGCGCGTTTTGAAATACTTGAACGTCCACATGTACTGTTCCGGCGCAGCCTGGATATGGCGCTCAAGTTCGACGTTCATCCGGCGTGTATCGGCCACGAGATCGCCGCTAGGAAATCCGGCGAGTGCCGGGCCGAGGCGCACTTCATAGCCCTTCCCGCGCGGAAGACGATAGGTAAAGCAGGGGATGACGACGGCATTGCAGATTTCGGCGAGGCGGCCGAGCGTGTTGAGGCGCGCCACTTCAGTTCCGAGGAACGGCACGAAATGCGACCCCTGGGTACCGAAATCCTCGTCTGGCAGATAGTAGAAACCCAGGCCGCGCACGATTTCCCGGATAACAGGGCGCAGACCCTGCTCACGCTGGAGCATGCGTCCCCGCGGATCAAAGCGCTTGCGTCCATTGGCCATGAACCAGTCGAGCAGCGGATTTTTCAATGGCTTGATCATGCCCAGCAGCGGAAATCGTGCCGACATTGCTGCTGCCCCGAATTCAAGCGCCACGAAATGTGCCGTCAGAAGAATGATCTTGCGGCCTTGCGCATAGGGTGTTTCGTAGTTTTCCAGGCCGGTGATGCGCACAAGTTTCCGGATTCTTGCAGGATTTCCGAACCAGAGCAGCGGAAAATCCAGCAGGCATTGCCCGTATACCCGGAAGTGCCGCCGCACAAGCTGCGCGCGCAGGGACTCCGGCATTTCGGGAAAACACATGGCCACATTGATGTGCGCGATGCGCCGGCGCTTTGCGCTGACGAGCCGATAGCCGTCGCCCGCCAGGGCCCCGAGCACCGCACGGATCTGCGACGGCAGGAAGGCGGCCGCGCGCAGCAGACCTATGCCCAGCCATACGCCCCAATAAGCTGGCATCAGGTACGCCCGGCGAAAGCGGGGGGCATGATAGGCAGAACGCCCCGGCTGGGCGTCCTCAGGTTGCGGAGACAGACCACGCACTGTCCGCACTACTGATGCAAAAACTCCACCCAATAGCTTTAAGTCCGGCAGAAATGTCATTGTATCATCATAAAAATGATAATCGTCGTCAAAAATATATATAAATGTCCCACGTCATCGCCAATATACCAACTTCATCGATGAATGTGGACGAAAAGTGCACCGGGTGGGACAAATTATAAAGATATTGCCTTATATGTCCGTCACATGCTGATTCCATGCTGTTGAAGGCTTAAATTTTGAAGGTCTGGTGGGCACCGCCACGGTCTCACCGGAATCCATCAACGGCCGCATCGCGTGCAACAGGTTTGCAAACAGCCGAGGGTGCAGGTCCTCTTCACGCGCCAGCAATTCTTTCATGTGCTGGCGCTGGCTCGGCATGCGGAAGCAGGCAGGACAGTTGTCGGCGATCACAGGCAGCTGCGCGGTGACCGCGAAATCCCGCAGCTGCCGTTCACGCACATAAACGAACGGCCGTATGACGCGCAAGTCACCGGCATCATTGAGATAATTGGCTTTCATGGTACGAAGACTCCCGCCGTGGAACGCGCTCATCAAAAAGGATTCCGCCAAATCGTCGAGATGCTGGGCGAGCACCAGCACATTACAGCCTTGTTCGCGTGCCGTGGCATACAGAATCCCCCGGCGCATACGCGCACAATAGGCACAGAACGAGTTGCCCCGCATGTTCTTGAGTGCCCGCTCCATGATCGGTTGACGCCGGTAATAATGCGCAATTCCGAGCGCCGGTACATAATCGCACATCGCCGAGGGGTCGAAGCCGTCGATTTGCGGATCGACGGTCGCGGCTGCGAGCGTAAACGGAACCGGCGCCTTGTCGCGCAGCTGCAGAAGCGTGTGCAGCAGGCTCAGGCTGTCCTTGCCACCGGACAGGCCAAGCAGCAGGCGGTCTCCGGGCCGGATCATGTCGTAGTCAGCGATTGCGGTGCCGGCCGCACGCACGATGCTGCGCGGCGGACGTCGCACGATGGGTAATCCGGTAACCGGGCACATGGCTCCGGTATTATGCCTTAAAAGCACGCCGAATGGCCGGTAAATCCGATCCGGCTTGGGGAGCGGTTACATGGAAAAGGTGAACACCCTGCAGCCCAAGGAAGCCTGGAAGTTGGTCCAGGAACATCCGAACGTTCTTTTTATCGATACACGTTCGCTGATGGAGCATCTTTTTGTCGGACATCCGGTCGGCTGCATCCACATACCCTGGATCGACGAACCCAGCTGGACCGTGAATCCGGATTTCGTCATCGACGTTCGCCGGGCAATTCTCGGCGGAGCGGGAGGGGGCGCCCCGGTGGTGCTGATCTGCCGTAGCGGATTACGCTCGCTCGAGGCCGGTCAATGTCTCGTAAATGCCGGTTTCCAGAATGTCCACAACGTTGCCGAAGGGTTCGAAGGTCCGCTGGACGAACACCACCACCGCAGTGCCGTTGGCGGCTGGCGCTATCATGGTCTGCCCTGGGAACAGTGCTGAGCACGCATGCGGCATGGTCTCGATTCCGCGTTAAAGACTGGTCGTGCGGCGACAACCGGCCCGCCCGTGTCAATTTGGGTCGAGGTTCGGTACACTTTCGGTTTATCCATGAATCGATGCACAAGGGAGCCGCGATGGCAGAGAGCTATCTTTTTACATCTGAATCCGTGTCCGAAGGACACCCGGACAAGGTGTGCGACCAGATATCGGACGCCGTGCTTGATGCTATTCTCGAGCAGCACAAGGGTGCACGCGTCGCCTGCGAAACCCTCGTGAAGAACAATCTCGTTGTGCTTGCCGGGGAGATAACGACCAGTGCCAGCGTCGACTTCGACAAAGTGGCGCGCGGCGTGATCCGGTCCATCGGCTATACCGACGAAATGGGGTTCGGTCCGGACACCTGCACGGTGCTGACCGCCATTGGCAGACAGTCGCCGCATATCGCCCAAGGCGTGGACGAAGGGCGTGGTCTCGATCTGGAACAGGGGGCCGGTGACCAGGGGCTGATGTTCGGCTATGCGACCAACGAAACCGACGTTCTCATGCCAATGCCGATTTCGCTAGCGCACCGCCTGGTGAAGCGCCAGTCGGAGGTGCGCAAGAGCGGTAAGCTCGCGTGGTTGCGGCCCGACGCGAAGTCGCAGGTCACGGTCAAATACGTCGACGGCAGGCCGGCTGGAATCGATGCAGTCGTTCTTTCGACCCAGCACGCACCCGGCGTCAAGTATGAGACGATCAAGGAAGCCGTGATCGAGGAAATCGTCAAACCGGTACTGCCCAAAGAGTGGCTAGCCAAGGATACCAAATACTTCATCAACCCGACCGGAGCATTCGAGATCGGCGGTCCGGTCGGCGACGCCGGGCTCACTGGACGCAAGATCATCGTTGATACCTACGGCGGCATGGCCAGGCATGGCGGCGGCGCTTTTTCCGGCAAAGACCCTTCCAAGGTGGACCGCTCGGCAGCCTATGCCGGGCGCTACGTGGCGAAAAACGTGGTGGCTGCGGGGCTCGCGGACCGCTGCGAGATCCAGATTGCCTATGCCATCGGCGTCGCCCGGCCGGTATCGGTCCATGTCGACACTTTTGGCACCGGCAAGCTGCCCGACAACAAGATTGCGAAGCTGGTCAGCGCACATTTCGACCTGCGCCCGAAGGGCATTATTCTGATGCTTGATTTGCTGCGTCCCATTTACCTTGCAACTGCGGCATACGGCCACTTCGGCCGGGCGGAAACGGATTTCAGCTGGGAGCGGACCGACCGCGCGGAGCAGTTGCGCGATGCGGCCGGCATAAAATCCGACGGCCGTAGCGCAGTCAGGGCGTGATGGAGGGCGGCGGTCCCCGGACATCCGGGATTCGCACCCGGCGGGGTGACAGCCGGATGGATTGTGTGGCCTGCCGATCAGCCCTGGTGAATTCGGCAAATACTTCGATCAGGCCCCGCTGTAGCGGCGGCAGGAAATTGTTTTCTCCAAGGAGCGTTGCGACCCCGGAACCATCCTTCCGGGGCCAGGCTTGGAGCGAACACCGACTCGGACAACGGCGCTCGTTCATCGTGGAGCATACATCATGAACGCGGTCGTTAACTCGAAGTTCAAGGACTATAAAGTCGCCGACATCGGCCTCTCCTCTTGGGGACGCAAGGAAATTGAGATCGCCCAGACCGAAATGCCCGGCCTGATGGCGCTGCGCAATGAATTCGGTGCGGCGCAGCCGCTCAGGGGTGCGCGCATTTCGGGCTCGCTGCACATGACCATCCAGACGGCCGTGCTCATCGAAACGCTGACGTCGCTGGGCGCGCAGGTGCGCTGGGCATCCTGCAACATATTCTCCACCCAGGACCATGCGGCGGCGGCCATGGCGGCGGCGGGAATTCCGGTTTTCGCCTGGAAGGGAGAAACGCTCGACGAGTACTGGTGGTGCACGCAGCAGGCGCTCACCTGGCCCGACGGCAAGGGTCCGAACATGATTCTCGATGACGGCGGCGACGCCACGCTGCTCGTACACAAGGGTGCGGAGTTCGAAAGCACCGGCAGGGTGCCGGACGCTGAGCCGAATGCAAGCGAAGAGTGGCGGGTTTTTCTGCGCCTGCTGCGGGACAGCCTGGCCACCAATCCCGGAAAGTGGACCGAGATCGCCAGGGGCATTCGCGGAGTAACCGAGGAAACAACCACCGGAGTGCATCGGCTCTATCAGATGCAGCAACGGGGAGAGCTGATGTTTCCGGCGATGAATGTCAACGATTCAGTGACCAAGTCGAAGTTCGATAACCTTTACGGTTGCAGGGAATCGCTGATCGACGGCATCAAGCGCGCCACCGACGTCATGATTGCCGGCAAGATCTGCGTGGTGCTCGGCTACGGCGATGTCGGAAAAGGCTGTGCTCAGGCGTTTCGCGGGATGGGGGCCACGGTGTGGGTCACAGAGATAGACCCCATCTGCGCTCTGCAAGCGGCGATGGAGGGCTACCGTGTCGTAACCATGGATGAGGCCGCCCCCCTGGGTGACGTATTTGTTACCGCCACCGGCAACGTGAGCGTCATCACGCACGCACACATGCTCGCGATGAAACATGAGGCCATTGTGTGCAACATCGGTCACTTCGATGCGGAAATCGACATCGCTTCGCTCGAGCAGTACCCGTGGGAAGAGATCAAGCCGCAGGTCGACCATGTGCAGCTACCGGATGGCCGGAAGCTGATCGTGCTCGCCAAGGGCAGACTGGTGAACCTCGGTTGCGCAACCGGCCACCCGAGCTTCGTGATGTCAGCGTCGTTTTCCAATCAGACGATCGCGCAGATCGAGCTCTTCACCAATGGTGCAGCCTACGATAAAAAGGTTTATACGCTGCCGAAAAAGCTCGACGAGAAAGTCGCTCGCCTGCATCTGAAGAAGATCGGGGCGCACCTCACGCAGCTTTCCCCTGAACAGGCGGAATACATCAACGTGCCGGTCGATGGTCCGTACAAACCGGATCATTACCGCTACTGATCGGCGATCGATGACGCGCAGCGCCGGGCAGTCCGGCCACACCTGATGGCGCCGGCGCTCAGGCAATATATATCGTTCATGGAATCCCAGAAAAAGCGCGAGCGGACGTTCAGCTTCGAGTTCTTTCCTCCCAGGACCGAGGAAGGAAAGGCAGCCCTGCATCACACCGCTGCCCAGCTCGGGCAGCTCGGGCCGCGCTTTATGTCGGTCACCTTCGGTGCAGGCGGTAGCACGCGCGAAGGCACCTTTGAAACCGTCAGGGAGATAAAGAACCACGGCTTCGAAGCGGCGCCGCACATTTCCTGCATCGGTTCGACACGCGATCAGTTGCGCCAGATACTGCGCGGTTACATGGCACTGGGAGTCCGGCACCTTGTCGCCCTGCGCGGGGACCTGCCTTCAGGCACGGTCGCGGCCGGGGAGCTGCGCTATGCCAACGAACTCGTGGAATTCATTCGGGCAGAAACGGGAACCCATTTTTACGTCGAGGTCGCCGCCTATCCGGAAACCCATCCGCAGGCAGCGAGCGCCGAGGCCGACCGGCTCAATTTCCGGCGCAAGGTCCTGGCCGGTGCGGATTCCGCGATTACGCAGTATTTCTACAACACCGACGCGTACTTTCGCTTTGTCGATGACTGCGAGAGCCTGGGGATGGACATCGCGATCGTGCCAGGCATCATGCCCATCACGAATTTCAAACAGCTGGCGCGGTTTTCGGACGCGTGCGGCGCGGAGATACCGCGCTGGATCCGCAGGCGCTTGGAGGGCTATGGTGACGACATCGAGGCAATCCGCGCTTTCGGGCTGGACGTAACCACCGAACTTTGCGATCGCCTGCTCGCCGCCGGCGCTCCTGGACTGCACTTCTATACCCTCAACCGCGCGGGTCCGACAAGCACGATCTGGGAACGACTCGCGCTTTGATATTGAACGCTGCGGCGTAGACACTGTCTTCGACGGTGGCCACCGCCGGAACCTTGAATTTGGAGCGTACTGAGGGGCGATTGGCTGCCGCCATAGCGGGTTTGGGACCATCAGCACCCTTGCGCGGACCCGCCGGTTTTCTTGTATCCTTATGGGTACGGTGTCGATTGGCAGGTATACTCCAGAAAAGTTGGGCCGCCTTGCGGTCGACCCTCGTAATTTCGCTCGGGGCTACCAGCAAAACTCATGGACTCAGGCCACTGCAAATTTCTGCTGACAGGCATCATCCTTGTCCAGATCATCGGGTTTGTGGTGCTATGGATGAGGATTCCAGCGGCAACCCCCAGGACCGCGGGGGTTGTTCCGGTGGTGCCGAGGGTCGTTCCCGGCAGCATTAAATTTGCCGCCAAGATTCCGCAAGACCAGGTGCTGCGCCAGGCAATCGCTTCCGTTCTGAAGCAGCAGCTGGCGCCTTACCTGGCGCAACTGGCGGGGACGCAGCGGGAGCGGCTGAAAGAAGCACAAACCAGCATGACCTCCCTGCCGCCACCCGGCGGCCCGGCCGACATGCGCGCTGCGCGGCGGTCCAACGAGATCGTCGACCAGGCTTTGGCCAGCGGTGTGTGGACCGATGCCGACAGCAGCGCTTTGCTGCAGGTGGCGCCGCGGCTGTCGGAACGCCAGCGCGAAGGACTGCTCAACAAAATATTCGGCGCCATCAACAACCAGGAACTGAAACCCGTGGGATCCCTGCCCTCGCTCTAGGGAGAGGTTCCGCGCATCATGCATGGGGGTTGCGGGAGAAAACACATGAAGATCGCTATGCTGGCGTTGGTGCTGGCCTGTGCGGCGTTGCCGATCCTGGCGTCGGCGCAGGGCGACTACGTGCCCGGCTATGTTTACGTGGGTCCGGACAGCGAATACATGTATGGCACTTTCAACAACCGATTCAATTCCGCGCCGACCGCAAACAAGACCTATATCGGGGCCGGCGGCTATGCAAACGGGTTGCTGTATTTCTACGGCGAGGATGCCGATGGGCACTACTTCTATTGCTACATTCCCACCACCAGCCCCATCTATCAGGCGGCCGTGGAGATCAAGAACACGCTCGGCGACGGGTCGCTTCTGTCGGTGGAGCGCACTCCGCCATCGAGCGAGTGCACGTCCGTATACTCGGCCAAGGCATCTCATTATCTTGACTGACCGGCACTGGCGCCGCGCATGAGAGGCCAAATTCGGCCCCCGGATCGTCCCGGGAACGGTGACCGGTTGCAGACTGGCCGGTCTCCGGCAAGCATGGCGGGTCCTGCTGTTCACCGGTATTTCCTTTTGTCCGGAAGAGCGAGGCATCGTTGGTGCGCGAAGCAAAAACCGCCACCAACCCTGGCGCGCGCCCAGCTGGCGGCGCCCTGGTTCCGGCGCGGGCTTGCCGGGTGATCGGGCGCCAGCACCTGCGCGGCTAGTACGAGGCTCCACTGGCGCTCCTACCATCGCTCCTTCCGTCCCGGCCGGCAAGCACGGCCTTGCGATGCGGTTTCGCTACGGGGCGGTGGTTCTGTTCAATCCTGGCGACGCCGGGCAGACGACTTTTCTGACAGGCCTGGGGTCCCACATGGATCGGCCGGTGCCGCGCCCGGAGACCGGGGATAGCCGCATTCTTGTCGGCGCCGGCCCGGCGGAGGGGGGTTGCTGTCGACGGCATTGCTGCACCGACCTGGAATTGCCGCGGCTGCACGTAGTCGCGATCACGCTGGCACGCAGCGTAGCACTGCGGCGCCATGAAATGGCGATGGCGGCGGTCTTCGATGTGCTCGAGCCGCGGGCCCAGGAGCTCGCGCGCGAGGGCAGAAGCCCGCATAACCTCAGGCAGTTGCTGCAGCATATCGGGGGCACGCTTTCAGCACCGGCCAATATGATCGGGCGGGTTGAAATCCAGGACAAGTCCGGTTTGCTCTGGGACCCGCCGGAACTCGATAACCTGTGCGTGCGACCAGAGTCCGAACATGAACTGCGGGAACACAACACCGTGCCGGAGCGTAAGCGGGCGCTGACCTCGCATGCCGCCGAGACAGCGCTGAACCTGCTGCATAATCGCAGGCTGCTGCACGTCGAGTGGTATATCGTGGTTCTGATCGTGGTGGACATCGCGCTTTATACTCATGAAATCCGGCTGAAGCGCTGAACACACTCCAGCCGCCGGACAAGCACATCCGGATCCCTTGTCGCGGCGTTTTGGATTCGGCGCCAAGAGCTTGAAGCAGCGGTATTTTGCCGCGGCCTTGCCGGACGTCCGGTTTTCCCGACATTCGTGTATAATGCGCGGCCTTTTTGCGGTTACCCTGGGGTATCCCCTTGATTCAGAAATTACGCAATATCGCCATCATAGCGCACGTCGACCACGGCAAAACCACCCTTGTCGACAAGCTGCTTCAGCAGTCAGGCACATTTGCTGCTCATCAGCAGGTCGGCACGCGGGTCATGGATTCCAATGACCTGGAAAAGGAACGTGGCATCACGATTCTGGCGAAGAACACCGCCATACGCTGGCACGACTATCGCATCAACATCATTGACACCCCCGGGCATGCCGATTTTGGGGGCGAGGTCGAGCGTGTGCTGTCGATGGTCGACTCGGTCCTGTTGCTGGTGGATGCAACCGACGGACCGATGCCCCAGACCCGGTTCGTAACGCGCAAGGCCTTCGCCCAGGGGCTGAGGCCGATCGTGGTAATCAACAAGGTCGACCGGCCGGGAGCACGCCCGGGCTGGGTGCTCGACCAGACCTTCGACCTGTTCGACAAGCTCGGAGCGACCGAGGAACAGCTGGATTTTCCGGTCGTCTACGCATCGGCGCTCAACGGCTATGCCGGCCTGGAGCCGAACGTGCAATCCGGAGACATGACCCCGCTGTTCGAGACCATCATCAGCCATGTGCCGGCACCGGACGTCGATCTCGACGGGCCGTTTCAGATGCAGGTTTCGAGCCTCGACTATTCGAGTTACGTCGGAGCCATCGCGGTCGGGCGGATAAAGCGTGGGCGGGTCAAGCCCAACCAGCCGGTCATGGTGATCGACAAGGTCGGCAAAACCCGCTCCGCGAGGGTGTTGCAGGTTCTCGGTTTCCTCGGTCTGGAGCGGGCGGAGGTTGCAGAAGCTGCGGCCGGCGACATCGTTGCCATTACCGGCATCGATTCACCACATATTTCCGACACGTTCTGCGACCCGGTCGCGGTGGAGGCACTGCCCGCCCTGTCAGTCGATGAGCCCACCGTCACGATGTCGTTCGAGGTGAACAATTCCCCGTTCGCGGGTCAGGACGGTAAGTACGTGACGAGCCGTCAGCTGCGCGAGCGGCTGGAGCGCGAGCTGATCACGAACGTCGCGCTGCGGGTGGAAGAAACCGGAAGTCCCGATAAGTTTCGTGTTTCCGGACGAGGCGAGCTGCATCTCGGCATTCTGATAGAGAACATGCGTCGCGAGGGCTACGAACTCGGCGTTTCCCGACCACAGGTGATCATCAAGGAGGTCGATGGAGAGAAGCAGGAGCCTTACGAACTGGTCACGGTTGACGTCGAAAGCCAGCATCAAGGCGCGGTCATGGAGAAGCTTGGGGCACGCAGGGGCGATCTGCTCAACATGGAGCCGGACGGGAAGGGGCGCGTGCGTCTCGAATACATGATTCCGGCACGCGGTCTGATCGGATTTCAGACGGAGTTTCTCACGGCGACCGCCGGAAGCGGTCTGATTTATCACGTATTCGATCACTACGGCCCGGTGAAGAAAGGTGATACGGGCGGGCGCATAAACGGAGTGCTTATATCGAACGGGGTCGGCACCAGCGTTGCCTACGCTCTGTGGAATCTTCAGGAGCGCGGACGGCTGTTCATTGCCCCTGGAGAGGAAATGTACGAAGGGATGATCGTAGGGATGCATTCGCGCGACAACGATCTGGTGGTCAATGCCATGAAGGGCAAGCAGCTGACCAATGTGCGCGCATCGGGTTCCGACGATGCCATTATTCTTACGCCGCCGATCCAGCTGACTCTGGAGCGTGCCCTGGAGTTCATCGAGGACGATGAGCTGGTCGAGGTCACCCCTCATCATGTCCGTCTGCGCAAACGTTACCTGAAAGAGACCGATCGCAAGCGGGCGGAACGCAGCGCCGCAGGGTGACGCGCGACCGGCTGCGAGCCGGCGTCAGGCCTGCTCGCGCGTGGTGCGGAAGGCTACGTCGGGCCAGCGCTCCATGGTGAGCTGGAGATTGACGCGCGATGGGGCCAGGTAAGCGAGCTCCCCTGCGCTGTCGCGAGCCAGGTTGTCGTGGAGTTTGCGCTCGAATTCGGTGAGAATTTTCGCGTCTGTGCACGCGATCCAGCGCGCGCTATGCACGGCAACTGGCTCGAACAGTGCGTCTACACCATATTCGTTCTGAAGACGGTGGGCGACCACATCGAATTGCAGAGTTCCTACGGCGCCGAGAATCAGCTCGTTCGAATTCAGAGGCCGGAACAGCTGCGTTGCGCCTTCTTCGGTCAGCTGTTCGAGCCCCTTTTGAAGCGCCTTGGCCTTCAGCGGGTTGCGAATCTGTGCGCGCCGGAAAATCTCCGGTGCGAAATTTGGAACACCGATGAATTTCAGCGGCTCCTTTTGGGTAAAGGTATCTCCGATCCGCATAGTGCCATGATTGTGGAGCCCGATGATATCTCCGGCAAAGGCTTCCGCCACTGCTGCCCGTTCCTGCGCCATGAAGGTTATGGCGTTGGAAACGATCACTTCCCGGCCTATACGGACATGATAGAGCTTCATGCCCGGAGTGTACTTCCCCGAACACACGCGCAGGAACGCGATGCGGTCGCGGTGATTCGGATCCATGTTTGCCTGGATTTTGAACACAAACCCGGTAAATGCGTCTTCGTCGGCAGCAACAAGACGGCCGCCGTCACGAGGCTGGGGCCCAGGCGCGATGTCGACGAAGGCATCGAGGAGCTCACTCACCCCGAAGTTGTTGATGGCGGAACCGAAGAACACCGGTGTCTGCCGTCCTGCGAGGTAAGCTTCGCGGTCGAAGCGGTGGCTGGCGCCCTGGACCAGCGCGACTTCGGCACGCAATTCATCCGCCTGCTCGGGGAGCAATTCGTCAAGGCGCGGGTTATCCAGGCCCCGGATGACTTCGCCGGCGTTGATTCGGCCGCCGTGGCTCGGGGAAAACAGATGCACGGACTCGTCGTTCAGGTGGTAGATGCCGCGGAAGCGTTTTCCCATGCCTATCGGCCAGGTTACCGGCGCACACTGGATCCGGAGGACTTTTTCCACCTCGTCCAGCACCTCCATGGGATCGTGTCCCTCACGATCGAGCTTGTTGACGAATGTGGTGATCGGAGTGTTTCGCAGACGACATACTTCCATGAGCTTGATAGTCCGTTCTTCGACGCCTTTTGCAATATCGATAACCATGAGCGCGGAATCAACAGCCGTGAGGGTACGGTAGGTATCCTCGGAGAAATCCTCGTGTCCCGGCGTATCCAGCAGGTTGACCACGCGGTCGCGGTAGGGGAACTGCATCACCGATGAAGTGACCGAAATGCCGCGCTGTTTCTCCAGCTCCATCCAGTCCGACGTGGCATGGCGGGCGGCCTTGCGCCCCTTCACGGTGCCCGCGAGCTGTATGGCACCACCGAAGAGCAACAGCTTTTCGGTGAGGGTGGTCTTGCCGGCATCGGGATGGGAGATGATGGCGAACGTGCGCCGGCGCGCGGCTTCGCGGCGGATTTCTGCAGACATGGCTGGTGATCCAAAAAAAGTTGTGAAGCATAACCCGAATCGGCGGGCCGGACCAGCCGGACAGCACGCGCCCCATGGAATTCCGGGAACAGGCCAGTATACTGGCGCGCATCGCGCCGGCGGCTCTGGCGGCGGTCGCACCAAAATCAGTCACGCGCCGGTCCCCATCCGGGGTGAGCCAGCGCGCCGGGAGACAGACCATGCATGTCCTATATCCGGATATCAAGCCGTATGCGGTCCACAGTCTGGCGGTCTCCGACGGCCATGTCCTTTATCTGGAGGAATCCGGCAGTCCGCATGGCCTGCCGGTACTGTTCGTGCATGGGGGACCTGGCGCGGGTTGTGAGGAGTATCACCGCCGGTATTTCGATCCGCTCAAGTATCGAATAATACTGTTCGACCAGCGTGGAGCTGGTCGCTCGCGACCGCATGCCGGCCTGGAGCACAACACGACCTGGAAACTGGTCGAGGATATGGAGGCGATCAGGGAGTTTCTGGGGCTGCGCCGTTGGGTCCTGTTTGGAGGATCCTGGGGTTCGACCCTGAGCCTTGTTTATGCCGAGGCGCATCTGGAGGCGGTGCTGGGATTGATTGTGCGCGGTATTTTTCTGTGCCGGCCCTGGGAGATTCGCTGGTTTTACCAGGAAGGCGCCAACCGCATTTTTCCGGATTACTGGGAGGAGTTCGTCGCTCCGGTTGCGGAACGTGATCGTGGCGACCTGGTCCAGGCACATTTCCGCCTGCTGACCGGTAATGACGAGGTTGCGCGCATGGCCTCGGCCAAGGCATGGTCGGTTTGGGAAGGACGTACGGCGACGCTGGCTCCGCGGCAGGCGGTGGTGGATTTTTTCAGCGATCCGCGCGTAGCACTAAGCCTCGCCCGGATCGAGGCCCACTATTTCGTTCATGACAGCTTCCTTGAGCCGGAACAGATTCTGCGGGATGCAGGCCGGCTCAAAGAGATTCCCGGGATCATCGTTCAGGGCCGATATGATATGGCTTGCCCCGCCCAGAGTGCTTGGGAGTTGCACCGCGTCTGGCGGGAAGCGGAGCTTGAGATCGTTCCGGCGGCCGGACATTCCGCGCGAGAACCGGGTATAACGGATGCCTTGATTCGGGCAACAGTGAAGTTTCAGCGGCTGGCTGCGTTGGCCTGAGCAGAGATGGGCGTATATGCGATTGGCGATGTGCAAGGCTGTGCCGACGCACTGTATGCGCTGCTGGAGTGCATCGGGTTTACAGCAGAAGCCGATGAACTCTGGTTCACCGGCGATCTTGTCAACCGGGGGCCGGCCTCGGCAGAGGTCCTGCGGTTTGTCATGGGCCTGCGCCACAGGGCGCATGTGGTTCTGGGTAACCATGATCTGCACCTTCTGGCAGTCGCTGCGGGCAAAGGCCAAAGACACCGGCAGGATACGCTGGAGGACGTATTGCGCGCGCCGGACTGTGCGCAGCTCCTGACGTGGCTGCGCACTCGGCCATTGCTGCACCACGATGCGCATCTGGGTTTTACACTGGTCCATGCCGGCCTGCTCCCGTCCTGGGACTTGGCACAGGCTCAGGGATTGGCGCGCGAGGCGGAAGCGGCGATCCGTCAGTCCGAAGATGGCTCCTTTTTCGAGCACATGTATGGCAACCAGCCGGATCGTTGGGACGAAAATCTTCGGGGATGGGAGCGGTTGCGTGTGGTGGTCAACGCACTGACACGTCTGCGCTACTGCGATAGCACCGGGCGCATGGACCTGCGGCACAAAGGCGCACCGGGAACACAGCCCACGGGGCTGGTGCCCTGGTTCGAAGTTGCTGGCCGGGCAAACCGCGACCTGCGGATTTTATTCGGGCATTGGTCTACGCTGGGGCTATGGCAGGGCCAGGGCGTGATCGGTCTGGACAGCGGGTGTCTGTGGGGCGGAAAGCTTTCGGCGGTGCGGCTGGACGGAGAGGCGATATTTTACAGCGTGCCGTGCCGATGCTACCGGCCTGTGGCGGAAGCGCGCTAAGCGGATCGCAGATTTTGCGTCGGAGGCTCGTTAATCACGCATGCCCCTGAAGCCCCGCTCGCGCCGTCGACAGACAGGCCGTGGGTGCGCAGCGCGGACGACCGCAGACCTGCTGGCACGGACGTCGCCGGCGGTCGTCCGCAAAAACCGTGCGCAGACAGAACGGCGCCACAGGTCAAAATGATCTGGAATTGGTATGATAGGTGCCAGAAATGAATTGGGGATTCGGACGTGGCTAAGCATCAAATCGATGTCTCGGTAAAATCGGCATACGTGGACAACCAGTCGGCCCCGGAATCCAATCGCTATGTGTTTGCGTATACCGTCCGGATTACAAATCGCGGCAGCGTTGCTGCGCGGCTGCTGACGCGCCATTGGGTCATCACCGACGCCAACAACAAGGTGCAGGAAGTCCGCGGTCCTGGGGTTGTTGGTGAGCAACCGTATCTCGCTCCCGGCAAGAGCTTCGAGTACAGCAGTGGCGCCGTACTGGAAACCCCGTTCGGCAGTATGCGGGGGAGCTATCAGATGATCGCAGACGATGGCGTTGAGTTCGACGCCGAGATACCCGCCTTCGTGCTTACCATACCCCGCACGCTGCACTAGGAACCGCGGGTTCAGCGGGCATCGGCGTGCATACCGGTACCTTCTCGGTGTTCGCGAATGCCTCGGTATGCGACTTTTCGGTCAGGGCAGATAGTCATCCTGCGTGGCTAATGGCGAAATGCCACGGAGTCTCCCTGCCGTCCCTGCCCCGTACACCACCACCCCCAGACTCTGTGTGCCGGCGGTCGCAGGATTAGATATCGAGATTGGAAACCGCCAGCGCGTTCTTTTCTATGAACTCCCGACGTGGTTCCACCTGTTCGCCCATGAGCGTAGTGAAGATCTCGTCGGCTGCGACGCCATCTTCAATATTGACTTTGAGCAGCCGGCGCTTGGTTGGCTCCATGGTGGTTTCCCACAGCTGCTCCGGATTCATCTCGCCCAAACCCTTGTAGCGCTGTATGGTCTGGCCCCGCCGTGCCTCTTCCATGAGCCAAGCCACCGCTTCCTCGAAGTGGGCGACGGGCTGGATCTTGTCACCACGCCGGATGCTGGCCCCGTCACGCAGGAGGCCCTCCAGCTGGGCTCCGAGGGCACGCAGGCTTCGATATTCTCCTGAGCCCAGGAACTCGGCGTCGAGGCGGCTGTGGTGCTTGGATCCGTGCTCGCTGCGGATTATGAGGATCTCGTATGTCCCGGTCAGGGGGCTGAGGTTGAGCTCGACATCGTAATAGGCGCCGTTGGGTTCCGAGGCGAGCTGGCCTTGAAGCGTTTCGGCAAAACTCTGCGTTGCTGCGCGATCCTTGAGGTCGTCGACGGCAAGGGTGGGAAGATAGACGAGCTTACGCATCAGTTTGACATCGTAGCGGCGAGACAGGCGCTTGATTGTGCTTTCAACGGAAAGATAGTCATTGCATAGCCTGGCAAAGCGTTCGCCCTCGATCGGCGGCGCGCTGGGCGCACCAGCCAGCGACGCCCCTTCTAGGGCCGATTCCAGGAGATGGGCCTGAAGTTCTCCGTCATCTTTGAGATAGCGCTCGAGTTTGCCGCGCTTGACTTTGTAGAGCGGCGGCTGGGCAATAAAGATATGGCCTCCCGCCAGGAGTTCAGCCATCTGGCGGTAGAAGAATGTCAGCAAGAGCGTGCGGATATGTGACCCATCCACATCCGCATCTGTCATAATGATGATACGGTGGTAACGTAACTTCTTGATATCAAAGTCATCTTTTCCGATTCCAGTACCGAGAGCGGTAATGAGCGTTCCCACTTCGGCTGAAGCCAACATCTTGTCGAACCGGGCCCGCTCGACGTTCAGGATCTTTCCCTTGAGTGGAAGTATTGCCTGAAAGCGTCGGTCACGGGCCTGTTTGGCGGAGCCGCCGGCGGAATCTCCCTCGACAAGATACAGTTCGCATAGCGCGGGGTCGCGCTCTTGGCAGTCGGCCAGCTTTCCCGGGAGCCCAGCAATGTCCAGGGCTCCCTTGCGACGGGTCATCTCGCGGGCTTTACGTGCTGCTTCGCGCGCGCGCGCCGCGTCGATGATCTTGGAAGCGATCACACGGGAATCGGCTGGATTTTCCTGCAGAAAATCTGCGAGATGCTCGTTGACGACAGACTCCACGATGCCTTTCACTTCCGAGGAGACGAGTTTGTCCTTGGTTTGAGAAGAAAACTTGGGGTCGGGTACCTTGACCGAAAGCACGGCGGTCAGTCCCTCGCGAGCGTCGTCTCCCGTCGGGCTGATCTTGTCTTTTTTGGCAAGCGCGAGGCTCTCGATGTGTTGGTTGAGGGTCCGGGTCATGGCGGCACGCAGGCCGGCGAGATGTGTACCCCCGTCGCGCTGGGGGATGTTATTGGTGTAGCAAAAGGTATTTTCCTGGTAGGAATCATTCCACTGCATGGCCAGCTCAACTGACACACCATCCTTTTCGGCGGAGATGTAGATGACCTTTTCATGGAGCGGGGTTTTATTCCGATTGAGATGCCGCACGAATGCGGCGATCCCCCCCTGATATTCAAATACGTCTTCTTTCAGGTCGCGGTCATCGCGAAGCACGATCCGGACACCCGAATTGAGGAAAGAAAGCTCGCGCAACCGCTTGGCAAGCAATTCGTAATGAAAGGTGGTGTTGGTGAATATCTTCGGGCTGGGCAAAAAGTGGACATCGGTGCCGGTTTCATCCGTGGCTCCGATGGCTTTGAGCGGCTCAATGGGATCGCCCAGGTGGTATTTCTGATAGTAAATTTTCCCGTCGCGTCGGATGGTTAATTCCAGAGAATCGGAAAGCGCATTGACTACGGAAACGCCGACACCGTGAAGCCCCCCTGAAACCTTGTAGGAGTTCTGGTCGAATTTTCCTCCGGAATGGAGCACGGTCATGATGACTTCGGCCGCGGAGCGGCCTTCATCGGGAATGACTCCCGTTGGGATTCCTCGGCCATTGTCCGAAACGGTAATGGAGTTGTCGGTGTGAACCGTAACCCGAATCTGGGTACAGTAGCCAGCGAGCGCTTCGTCGATGGCATTGTCCACGACCTCGAAGACCATATGGTGAAGGCCGGTGCCGTCGTCGGTGTCCCCGATGTACATGCCGGGCCGCTTGCGGACGGCATCAAGCCCCTTGAGCACCTGGATGCTGGTAGAGTCGTAAACGGGTCTGTTATCCATGGACGGGCCTTTGGGGTAAAGAAACGCTCATTTTAACATTTCTACATCCGGCAGGTCTGATTTCTTCGAGGTGGAGGAAGATGAGGAAACGGAGTTGATGCAGCTTTGTTCCACGTGAAACATGCTGTGGGCCCGGCTTCGGGGCGCGAAATCTCGTGCTTCCATGGCGGTCAGGAAGATCTGCGTTTCCAGCGCTTCGAGGACATCACAAACCCGTTGGCGATGAATCCGGTCCAGCTCAGCTCCAATGTCGTCAGCCAGCAAAACGCAGCGACGGCCCGTTTTGGCCATAAAGAGGCGCAATTGGGCTAGACGCAGGGCAATCACGAGAAGCTTCTGTTGGCCATGGGATAACTGGGTACGAATGCCGTCCATATCCAGATCGAGACGCAGGTCGGCAAGATGAGGTCCGGACTGCGTAAAACCCCGGCGCTGATCGGAAGCCCGGGTACGCTGAAGCTGTGCAAGAAGAGGTTCGCTGTCCTCCCAGCCTCTCAGAAAGCGCAGGCTGACCGCTCCGCGCTGAAGGAGGGTACCCGCGGTCTGAAGGAATTCCTCCCGCAGCTGGCGGAAAAAGTTCTGGCGGGAATGGTCGAGATCTTCGCCAAGAGCGGCAAGATCCTCATCCCAGAGAAACTGGACCGCGGGCGGGGATGAGCAGCGCAAAGCAGCATTGCGTTGGCCCAGCAACCTTTGGTATCGGAGCCATTTGGGGTAGAAATCTGGTTCCACGTGAAACAACCACCAGTCCAGAAGGCCCCGACGATGACGACCGCTCCGCAGAAATTCAAAATGGAGCTCGGGGGTGATGGCCAGCAACGGAACATGTCGCGCCAGGACCGCCGCGCCTTTCATTGCGCTCCCGTCTACGCGGATCGTCCGCCCTCGCCCATCAAACGCCAAACCCACCCGGTGTTCCTGATCTCCCTCCACAACAATGCCGTGTACCATCAAACTGTCTGCTCCATGCCGAATCAGCTCCGACCAACGCTTTGTCCGAAACGACCGTCCTGTTGCCAAAACGTGTGTTGCTTCGAGCAGGGTTGTCTTTCCGGCCGCATTCCAGCCCGTTATAACGTTCAGTTTCGCTCCGGGCTCGATAACGACCTTTTTCAAAAGCCGGAAATTCTGGATCTCCAGGTGGGTCAGCGGCATACAGCCCAGCACCGGTGGTCTGTCATGCGTCTCCTAAAGCCGCATTGGCATCACAACATATTGGTTGGAGGAATCTCCCGGTGCATGCAACGTACAACTGCTGTTGGAGTCTGTAAGGCCCAATTCCACCTCTCCAGAATCGATTGCACCGACCGCCTCGATGATGTAGTTCACGTTGAATCCGATCTCGAATTCATCACCGGCATAATCAACCAATACCTCCTCCTGAGCCTCTTCCTGCTCTGGATTGTGGGCGCTCAAACGCATAACGCCGGGCGCCAGCGCGATCCGTACACCCCGATATTTCTCGTTTGACAGTATCGCGACCCGGCTCAAAGATTCCCGGAACAGGTCTCGCGAAACCCGCACCCGGATCTGTTGTTCTTGTGGGATTACTTTGTGGTAGTCCGGAAACCGGCCATCAATCAGTTTTGAGGTAAACATCAAATCCTTTTTCACAACCCGAATGTGGTTGCCCCCCCCCTTCAGTTCGACAAATTCATCGGAATCGTCGAGAAAACGTGTCAGCTCCAGTACCCCTTTTCGCGGCAGAATCCCTTGACGCTCCCCTTCCAGCTGGTGCTGCAACACCGTTTCACTTAAAGCCATCCGGTGACCGTCTGTCGCCACCGCCATCAACTTCCCGGGCGTCATTTCCAACAACAATCCGTTCAAATAATACCGCACATCCTGCTGCGCCATGCAAAATTGCGTTTTCTGCAACAGGCGTCCGAGCGTCTGTTGCGGGACAGTAAGTGCCCACTCCCATTGCGCTGTTTCCACGCTTGGGAAGTCTCCGGCGGGCAGGGTTAGGAGTGTAAAGCGACTCCGCCCGGAACGGAGCAGGACTTTTCCTTTATCCAGGCGCAACTCGAGGGACGCGTCAGCGGGCAAGGCCCGGCAGATATCCAGAAGCTTCCGGGCGGGCGCAGTAACTTCCCCTTCGCTCCCACCGTTTGCCTGCACACTGACCACCACTTCCACTTCAAGGTCGGTACCCGTCAGCGTCAACCTGCCTTCCTTGTATCGCAGCAACACGTTCGAGAGTATCGGAAGTGTCTGTCTGCGCTCAGCTACGCCGGCAACATAACTTAGCGGCTTTAACAGATGTTCCCGTTGTATCGTGATCTGCATGATTTTTTCCTGGTGTGCGGACCTGGCTCAGCTTTAGTTTTATTTAGATATCCAAAACAACAACAGTTACTACTAGCAATCGAATCTCTGTGGTTAAGTCTACTATTCCCTTGATCGACCGGCACTTATTACCGGATCGTTCTTGTGTGCATACCCCATGCTGGCCTGTGGATAAGGTACCCCGGTATGTGGATAACCAAAGGCCCGATACAAAGTCACTAATTTTCGACCCAACTATTCACAGTTCATACCCACGTTTGTTCAGGTAGAAAGAATGCGCAGCAGGTTGCTGTAGTCTTCCTTTACCCGGACATCGGTTTGCGCCAACTCCACAATTTTCCTGCAGGCGTGAATTACCGTTGTATGATCGCGGCCGCCAAAGGCATCCCCGATTTCCGGCAGACTGTGGTTGGTAAGTTCTTTGGCAAGCGCCATGGCAACCTGGCGAGGCCTCGCGACCTGCCGGACCCGGCTCTTTGAATGCAAGTCGGCAACACGGATTTTATAATACTCGGCGACGGTCTTCTGGATGTTGTTGATGGTAACTAACCGTTCATGGAAAGCGAGCAAATCCTTAAGGCTTTCCGTGGCCAACTCAATACTGATGGGTTGGCCGGTAAAGTGCGCATTGGCGACCACCCTACGCAATGCTCCTTCCAGTTCGCGGACGTTGGACCGTACCCGCTTGGCGACAAAAAACGCGACATCCTCTGGCAATCCAATCCCTTCGTGTTGCGCCTTCTTCATCAGGATGGCCACCCGTGTTTCGAGCTCCGGGGGTTCTATTGACACAGTCAAGCCGCTGCCAAACCGCGAGATCAGCCGCTCTTCAACGCCAACGAGTTCCTTGGGAAAGCGGTCGGCAGTGATAATTACCTGGCGCTGTCCCTCTAGCAAATTATTGAATGTATGGAAGAATTCTTCCTGAGATCGTTCCTTCCCAACGAAAAACTGGATATCGTCAATCAGTAGCGCATCGAGCGTCCGGTAGTGTTTCTTGAACTCATTGATCGCGTTGTGTTGAAGCGCTTTTACCATATCCGCGACAAAGCGCTCCGAATGAACGTAGGCAACCCGGCCCTCCGGCGCATGTTCCATCATCAGATGGCCAGCAGCCTGCATCAAGTGTGTCTTGCCCAGGCCGACACCCCCGTAAATGAACAGCGGGTTATAGGCTCCCCCCGGGTTTTCCCCCACCTGCCGGGCTGCCGCCCGCGCGAGCTGGTTAGATTTGCCTTCCACGTGTGTCTCGAAGGTAAATTCGGGGTTCAGTCTGCCAGGCACCACGACCGGCCGTTTCGGTGCACGCTCGCCCGATGTGCCTGCGCGCGGAGCCGCTTCGGCGGACTCGCTCGGTGTCTGGTTGCCTACCTCAATGACTACATCCACCGCACGCTGATCGTATTGTCCGGCCAGCTCCGCAATACGGCCGATAAAACGTTCCTTGACCCAATCCATCACAAAGCGGTTCGGTGCCAACAGGCGTAACGATCGCTGTTCCCGCACAGCCTGTAGCGGGCGGATCCAGGTGTTGAACTGCTGCGCCGAAAGCTCTTCTTCCAGCCGCTCGAGACATTTTTTCCATAACGGCGGCTGTCCGGCACTGGGTTCCACGACATGCATGGTGTTCTCTCCCTTGGGACCGGGAAGTCTAGCCCCTTGGAGTTCCCCGATCCATAACCAATCACGACCGCACATCAAAGTTGGCGGTTGACAAGGTAGCGCCAAAGGCAGTAACTTTGCCGCCCTTTTCCCGTAAACAACCGACTCGACCCAACACGAACCCGGCAGGCGACAGGCTATGAAAAGAACTTACCAACCCAGTGTGCTGAAACGCAAACGCACGCACGGCTTCCGCGCACGCATGAGTACGGCCGGCGGCCGCGCTGTGTTGAGCGCACGACGCGCCCGTGGCCGCGCACGGCTAAGCGCCTGATCCCTGGGACGACGGCCGGACAGGGGCTGCCGAAATCCTTCCGAATATTGGCGAACGTGGAGTACCGCCGCATACTCCGTAGTGGCCGACGGCACAGTGACCCACTTTTCACGGTCTACGCCGCCGCCAACACCCTCGGCCATCCGCGTCTCGGGATCACCGTCGCCCGCAAGGTTTCAACCAAGTCGGTCGTGCGCAACCTCATCAAACGCCAGATCCGCGAGTCGTTTCGCCAGCGCCGCGGCCCGATCCCGGATCTTGATATCGTGGTGGTGGCTCGTCCCGCCGCCGCCGCCGAGCCCCGCGACGCCCTGCGCGCGTCCCTGAAGCGACACTGGGAACAGATGCTGCCGTCATGAAGAAGCTATTTCTCCTGGCGATACGCGCATATCGCTATGCTGTCAGCCCGCTGCTGGGCGACCATTGCCGGTTCTATCCCAGCTGTTCGCGTTATGCTCTGGATGCGATCGACTCTTACGGAGTCCTCAAAGGCGGCTGGCTGGCTGCCCGCCGGCTGCTCCGCTGCCATCCCTGGCACCCCGGCGGCATAGACCCGGTACCCTCCTGCCCGACCGTTCATTCCAAAGGACATCATGGATAACCAGCGCCTGCTCCTGCTTGTAGTATTGTCCGTGATTCTGCTGCTTCTGTGGCAGGCTTGGGAAAAACAACATCCCACAAATCCCGTCGCGACGACGACCGTCCCGGCCGCTCCTTCCGTCCCGGCCGCGCCGGCCACACCCGGCGCCAGCCCCGCTCTCGCACCAAAGAGCGAAGCCGTTGCATCGCTCCCGGCCGGAGTGCGTATCCACGTTACGACGGATCTCTTCAAGGCAGAACTCGATACCCGCGGCGGTGATCTGCGCCAGCTGGATCTGAAGGCCTATCCGGTCAAGGTGAACGAGCCCAACAAACCGCTCAAGCTGTTGCGCGACCACGGAGGCTACGTTTTTTACGTCCAATCCGGGCTTATCGGACACAGCGGCCAATGGCCAGATCACAAAACGCTCTATCAGGCCGCCGCGACCCGCTATACGCTCGGCCCCGGCCAGAACAGTCTGCAGGTTCCGCTGACCTGGGTGGGGCCGCAGGGGCTGCGCGTTACCAAGACGTACACCTTCCGCCGCAACAGCTACGTAGTCGACGTAAGCTATGCCGTTACCAACGGCGGCGGCAGAGCACGCAACGCCTATCTCTATGCCCAGCTGCTGCGCAGTTATATTGCGCCACCACATCATCTATTTGGCGTCGCACCAAGCTATGTCGGCGCCGCAATCTACAGTCCGGCCAAGAAATACCAGAAAGTTCCCTTCGACGACATGCGGAACAAGCCGCTGGCGGCGACCACCCGCGGCGGCTGGGTGGCAGTGCTGCAGCATTATTTTGTCGGTGCGTGGATACCGCCGAGTGCGGCACGCACGCAATTCTACTCCGAGGCACTCGGCAACCACCGCTACGTGGTCGGATACAAGACGCTAACACCCACGACCATTGCCCCCGGCACTACAGCCAACCTGGACGCCCGGTTGTACGCTGGTCCTACGGATCAGGCCCGCCTGAAAAAGGTGGCGCCCGGCCTGGATCTGACGGTCGATTACGGCTGGCTGACGTTCATCGCCTCGCCGATTTACTGGCTGCTGGACCACATCCACAACGTCGTCGGAAACTGGGGCTGGTCCATCATACTGTTGACGGTGCTGATCAAGCTGGTTTTCTATCCGCTGTCTGCGACCAGCTATCGCTCCATGGCCCACTTGCGCCGTGTTCAGCCAAAGCTCGCCAGCCTCAAGGAACGTTATGGCGATGACCGCGAAAAGCTCAGCAAGGCAATGATGGAGATCTACAAGACCGAAAAGATCAACCCGCTTGGCGGCTGCCTGCCCATCGTGGTGCAAATTCCTGTTTTTATCTCCCTCTACTGGGTGCTGCTCCAGAGCGTCGAGCTGCGCCAAGCCCCTTTCATTCTGTGGATCCACGACCTGTCGGCCAGAGACCCGTATTTTATCTTGCCCATCCTGATGGGAATCTCGATGTTGGTGCAGCAATTGATCAGCCCGCAGATGACCGACCCGCTCCAGCGCAAGGTCATGATGGCGATGCCCGTACTGTTTACGTTTTTCTTCGCATTCTTTCCCTCCGGGCTCGTGCTCTACTGGGTCTGCCAGAATCTTCTTTCGATTGCCCAGCAGTGGTGGATCACGCGCCGCTTCAACGCGGACCAGCGCGCGAAGTAGCTGCGGTGTGCCGTGGACAATCTTTCCCGCACACCCTCTAGCGGGGATACGATTGTCGCGATCGCCACCCCGCCCGGCCGCGGGGGCATCGGAATTGTTCGTGTTTCCGGACCGGAAGTGGCGTCCATTGCGCACTCGCTGCTCGGCGGCCTGCCCAAGCCACGCCAAGCCACCCTGCGGGCGTTTCGCGATGCCCGCGGCCAGGCGTTCGATGAAGGGCTGGCGCTCTACTTTCCCGGGCCGAACTCCTTCACCGGTGAGGACGTGCTGGAGGTCCACGGGCACGGCGGCCCGGTGGTGCTGGATATGATGGTAGCGCGCGTGCTGGAGCTGGGAGCGCGTCCGGCGCGTCCCGGCGAATTTTCCGAGCGCGCGTTTCTTAACGGAAAGATCGATCTTGCCCAAGCCGAAGCGGTTGCGGATCTGATCGCGAGCGGTTCTGTGAGCGCGGCGCGTGCTGCCTTGCGCTCCCTTCAGGGTGAGTTTTCCCGTCACGTACACGCCATCGTTGCCGATCTGGTCGGGCTGCGCGCGCAAGTGGAGGCCGCGATCGATTTTCCCGAGGAGGAGATCGACATTCTTGCTGACCACCGTCTCGTGCAGCAGTGCCAGAACATCCGGAAATCCATCGCCGAGCTGCTTGCCCCGGCCCGTCAGGGCTGCCTGCTGCAAGAGGGAATGACCGTGGTACTGGCCGGTCGCCCCAACTCCGGTAAATCGAGCCTGCTGAATGCGCTCGCCCGCCATGATCGTGCCATCGTCAGCGCAATCCCGGGCACGACCCGTGATCTGCTGCATGAACACATCGACATCGACGGAATGCCGCTGCACCTGATCGACACAGCCGGTCTGCGCGAAAGCGGCGATGAGATCGAGCGCGAAGGCGTACGGCGCGCACGCGCCGTCGTCGCTGAAGCCGATCATATCCTGCTGATCGCGGATGACTGCAGCGCCGACGATCCGGATGTGCTTGCAGCCTTCATCCCCACCGGGATGAGCTATACGCTGGTTCGAAACAAGATAGATCTCACCGGACGTGAACCGGGAACCATTCGGACGCCCCCGGGAAGCCAGACCGCCGCTTGCGCCGCGGAAATCGCGATTTCCGCTCTGACCGGTGCGGGTGTCGACGTGCTGCGAGCGCATCTCAAGTCTCGCATGGGATTCCAAATCGCAGGCGAAACCACCTTCAGCGCGCGCCGGCGGCACGTCGACGCCCTGATCCGGGCCGATCAGGCGCTCGGATCCGCAGCCCGCGAGCTCGGACTGCGCCGGGGTGAACTGGCCGCCGAGGAGCTGCGTCAGGCGCAGCGCGACCTGGACGAGATTACTGGCGCGTTTACGTCCGACGACCTCCTTGGGCAAATTTTTACGAACTTTTGCATCGGAAAGTAAGCACACACTGATCACATAATTACCGCAACTTCAACGATCCTGCCGGCCAGCGGGGGTTGTGAAAACGTTCCGATGCGGCCTGCACCGGGTCTTTCAGGCAGGGGGCTCGGACACCTGATTAATTGTGGTCCGCTGCTTGTACGGGGCCCCTGAAATGCTAGCATTCCGCCATTCCACAGACAGGTTCGCAGATCGACCGTGCGTTATCCGGAACACCACGATGTCATCGTAGTCGGCGGGGGCCATGCGGGCACTGAAGCGGCCATGGCCGCGGCACGCATGGGTTGCCGCACTCTGCTGCTGACCCACAATATTGAGACTATCGGCCAGATGTCCTGTAATCCGGCGATCGGAGGCATCGGCAAAGGCCACCTCGTCAAGGAGCTCGATGCGCTCGGGGGTGTCATGGCCTCGGCAGCAGACCGCGCCGGTATTCAGTTTCGCATTCTCAATGCACGCAAGGGGCCGGCCGTGCGTGCCACGCGTGCCCAGATTGACCGGCAGCTGTACAAGGCCGCGATACGCGAGCTGCTCGCGCGCGAGCCGAACCTTTCCGTATTTCAGCAAGCCGTCGATGACCTCGTCGTGGAGGGCGACCGCGTGGTTGCTGTCGTCACGCAATCGGGCATCGAGTTCCGCGCACATGCCGTGGTTCTGACGACCGGCACCTTTCTCGCCGGGCGTATCCATGTGGGCATGACCAATTACCAGGGCGGCCGCGCCGGTGACCCGCCGGCCAACGCGCTCGCGGCGCGTCTGCGCGAGCGCGGTCTGCGCGTCGGCCGGCTCAAGACAGGCACGCCACCGCGCATCGACCGCAGAACGATCGAGTATGCGCACCTGCAGGAGCAGCCGGGAGATGTACCGACACCGCAGTTTTCCTTCTGGGGCGATGCGCTCGCGCGCCCACGCCAGGTTTCCTGCCATATTACCCACACCAATCGGCACACCCATGAGCTGATCCGCGCCGGCCTCGACCGCTCGCCGCTTTATACCGGCGCCATCGAGGGCGTCGGTCCGCGCTATTGTCCCTCAATCGAGGACAAGGTGGTGCGCTTTGCGTCCAAGGATGCGCACCAGATTTTCGTCGAGCCGGAAGGATTGGGATCCGATGAGGTTTACCCGAACGGCATCTCCACCAGTCTGCCGTTCGATGTGCAGCTTGCGCTGGTGAGGTCGATCAAGGGCTTCGAAAAGGCGCATATCACCCGTCCCGGATATGCCATCGAATATGACTACTTCGATCCGCGCGATCTTGCGCCAACCCTTGAGACCAAGGCAGTCGCAGGACTCTATTTCGCCGGCCAGATCAACGGCACTACCGGCTATGAAGAAGCCGCCGCCCAAGGCATCGTCGCTGGCGCCAACGCGGCACTGGCCGTGGCTGGCCGCGAACCCTGGTGGCCGCGGCGCGACCAGGCCTATATCGGCGTACTGGTCGATGACCTCATCACCCGTGGGGTGACCGAGCCCTATCGCATGTTCACTTCGCGGGCGGAATACCGCCTTGTGCTGCGCGAGGACAACGCCGACTTGCGGCTGACCGAGGTCGGTCATCAGCTCGGTCTGGTCAGTGATGACCTGGCTGGACGCATCGCAGCGAAGCGCGAGGCGATCGAGCGCGAACGCAGTCGCCTGGAACGTACCTGGCTTCGACCGGATGCGGCGGAGACGTCGGTGACAGAGTCGGTGCTGGGACAGAGACTGGGTCGCGAATGCACGCTGATCGAACTGCTGCGGCGCCCGGAGGTCAACTATCGCACGCTTATGAGCCTGCCTGGCGCCGGCCCGGGGGTGGCCGATGTGCGGGTGGCCGAGCAGGTTGAAATCCAAGCGAAATACTCCGGTTACATCGAGCGCCAATCACAGGAAATCGAGCGTCAGCTGCGGCACGAGGAAACGCTTCTACCACCCGACCTCGATTACTCGCGGGTCGGTGGTCTGTCAATCGAGGTCCAGCAGGCACTTGCCCGCTCCCGGCCGGTGACCCTGGGCCAAGCGGCGCGTCTCGCGGGCGTGACGCCCGCTGCCATCTCGCTACTTCTGGTCCACCTCAAGCGCAGGCGGGCCTGAAAAATCCAGGCCATGCGCGAAGGGCGCGGGTCGCGCGAGCCTATTGGGAAGAGCGCGGCGCCACCGGCGCAGCGGCTCCTTGTGCTGGCCGGGCAGCCGGCGCCGCCGGTGGCTTAGCGGCCGCGGCGTACTCAAAAGTGCTGACGCCCAGGGTTATGCCGCTGGCATCAACCACCGACGCCTGCCACTCGCCCAGCCACGCCGGGTCCAGGGTTTTTCGGGAATAAACGCGCCAGCGAGGCCCGCCCACCTGGAATTTCACCTCGGCCATGACCTTGCCTTTGTACACCCAGCGGTGCGTGATGGTCTGGCCGGTCATATGTCTGAGATCGGTGAAAAAATAGATATGGCGGTGGTTGTTGGTGAGGGTGCTGATGCTGTTTGCCGGCTCCAGGTTTTGGATGCTCGTGGTGAATACCGCCTGTGTGACCTGGCCCGGTTGCTTCCGCGCCGCCACAGCCGCCTTGGGCGGCTCGTTCGGGACGGCGGTGCGGACGGGCACAGCGGCAGGTTGCCCTGCTGCTGTGCCCGCAGGGTCCGCCGCCTGCAAAGGCAACACCACCGCCAGACCGAACAGCGCAAGGAATACGCGTCCCATCAAGACTCTCCCTAAAATTATGGTTTTTGGATCTTTTCAGCTTAGTTCACCAAAACCCGGGCTGCCAGATCGCCTGACACGCTGCGCGCATGCGCCTTAAACCGGGCCTCGCCTGTGTCGACACTGCGGCGATGAGAACCGTGAGGGTGTTTTTGTTATGCTTGACGGTAAGCTCAACCGACAACCAGACCCATGGGCATCGATCACAACCGAAACCGCCAGCCACGCCGGGCGCGACCTGGCAGGCAGTGCAACCTGCCGTGCTGAAGCAGAAAATCCGCAACGGCACGCTGGCAATGGGGCTGAATCTGCCTGCCGCCTCAATTGAGAGGCTGGTGGACTATCTGGCGCTGCTCAATAAATGGAACCGGGCCTACAACCTGACGGCAGTGCGCGATCCGGAGCAGATGGTGTACCGCCACATTCTCGACAGTCTTTCCGTCATTCCTTATTTGCACGGACGCAGAGTGCTGGACATCGGAACTGGCGCGGGGTTGCCCGGGATCCCGCTGGCTGTGGCGTGCCCGGAGCGGGAATTCCTGCTGCTGGACAGCAACGCGAAGAAAATCCGCTTTGTGGCCCAGGCGATTGCGACATTGCAACTACCCAATGCCCAGGCCATCCTCGGCCGGGCGGAAAAGCTGGAGACCGTGGAAAAATTCGACACGCTGATCTCTCGCGCGCTTGGAGGCATTGCTGATATGCTGGCACTGTCGGCACATCTGTGTTCTCCGGGAGGCCGCTTCGTGGCGATGAAGGGGGTCTATCCGCAGGAAGAGCTGTCCGCACTGCCGCCGGGCTATGAAGTGCTGGCCGTAGAGGCGCTGCAGGTTCCCGGTCTCGATGCGAAACGCCATGCGGTAATCATATCAGCCAAGGCATCCGGACTGCCTGAAGACAAGAACTGATCAAGTCATGGCAAAGATACTTGCGATTGCCAACCAGAAGGGCGGGGTCGGAAAAACCACCACCAGCATCAATCTTGCCGCATCGCTGGCAAAGACGCGGCGGCGGGTGCTGCTTATCGACATCGACCCCCAGGGCAATGCCACCATGGGCAGCGGCATTGCCAAGGATGCCGCCAGTCCGACAACTTACGAAGTCCTGATCGGTGCCGCTTCGCTGGATCGGGCCAGGATCAGCGTCGAGGCTGGATACGACGTCATTCCCGCCAACGCCAACCTGTCGGGAGCCGAAATAGAACTGATCGGCCTCGACCAACGGGAACGTCGGCTGCGCGGCGCAGTCGAGGCCGAGGCGGAGCAATACGATTTCGTGCTCATTGACTGTCCGCCGTCGCTCAACCTGCTTACCGTCAACGCACTGGTCGCAGCGCAGTCGGTGCTCATTCCGATGCAGTGTGAGTACTATGCGCTTGAAGGGCTGAGCGCACTGGTCAATACGATCCGCAAGATCCGCGAAACGCTTAATCCGGTGTTGCAGATCGAAGGATTGCTGCGCACAATGTTCGATCCGCGGAACACCCTGGCCAACGAGGTTTCGGCGCAGCTCAGCCGCCATTTCGGCGACAAGCTTTACCGGACTATCATTCCGCGCAACGTGCGGCTCGCCGAGGCACCGAGTTATGGAAAGCCGGTAATCACTTATGATATGCAGTCGCGTGGCGCGCAGGCGTATCTTGCCTTGGCTGGCGAGATCCTGCGCCGCGAGGAATCCGGCATGATCGTCCCATGAACGTTTCCAGCTTGCCGGCAGGTATGCAAGGGGAGAGAGGATGAATATGACAACCAAAAAGCCCCGCTTGGGCCGCGGCCTGGATGCGCTGTTGGGCGGCGCCCTGGAAGCCCCGGCCGTCAGCAAGGAGGAGCTGCGTCAATTGCCAGTTGACCTGCTGCAACGTGGCAAATATCAGCCGCGCACACACATGGACCAAGGTGCGCTTGAAGAGCTCGCGAACTCCATCAAGGCTCAGGGTGTGGTCCAGCCCATCGTGGTGCGCGCGCTCGGCGCGGGAGGTTACGAAATCGTCGCCGGCGAGCGGCGCTGGCGAGCGGCGCAGATGGCGGGTCTCCAGACCGTACCCGCCGTGGTCCGGAACATCCCGGACGAGGCGGCGATCGCCATCGCGCTGATCGAGAACATACAGCGCGAAAACCTAAACCCGGTCGAAGAAGCCGTGGCCCTGCAGCGCCTCATTGATGAATTCGGCATGACCCACCAGCAAACAGCAGAAAGCGTCGGGCGTTCGCGCGCCGCGGTCACGAACCTGTTGCGGTTGCTGACCCTCAATGACGATGTACGCACCATGCTGGAGGAGGGCCGCATGGACATGGGTCACGCACGTGCCCTGCTCGGACTGAGCGGCGGTGCGCAAAGCCAGACGGCCCGCCAGGTGGTGGAAAACGGGCTATCGGTGCGCGAAACCGAAAATCTCGTGCGCCGGCTGCTCGAGCATCGCCCGGCGCCGCGCAACGCGCGCGAGACTCTCGATCCCGACGTGCGCCGGTTGCAGGACGAGCTGTCCGAGAAGCTCGCTGCTCGAGTGCGCATCAACCACGGCTCGAAGGGCCGGGGCCGCTTGACCATCGACTACAACAGCCTCGAAGAACTGGAAGGGGTGCTGGCGCGCATTCGCTGAGGCGGCCGAATCCGTGGCGCCCCTCGGAAAAACACTGCTGTTTTGGTCTAAGCTTGCATCAACGGCAAACCCATCCAGGCCATGGAGGAGAGTATTGATGAACTTGAGGCGGATAGCGGCGGTCATTGCGCTTGTGGCGGCTACGGGTTTCTTCGGCAGTGTTCCTGCCCGCGCCGACCTGGGGACCATCCGCCGCGAGGCGGAGCACGGCAATGCACAAGCCCAGCTACACCTTGGCATTCTGTATGAGTTTGGCTATCACCTGGCCGATCACAATGTCAAGGCGGTGGTTTGGTACACCCTTGCTGCTGAACGTGGCAGCAAGGACGCTGCCCGGCGGCGCAATCTGCTGGTCACCCGTCTGAGCGCTTCGGAAAAGAAAACAGTGGCGCGTGAAGTTGCAGCGTTCGACGCCAGAATGCCGCCAGCCTTGCCGCCGGCTGCGCCTGGGCGGGCCGCGGCCAAGACAAAGGGTAGTCAGAACGGCGCTCATTCCGCCGGGTCCGCTCCCCCCGTCCCGACGCACTCGACCCGGTGAGCTTCCCCCCGAACGGCTGAAACGCTTGCCGGCAGGCCTGTCAGGGCGGCCGGCAAGGCAGGTTCTCGGGCGCGGTCACCGGCGCTGCGAACGGAGTGTGGTTGATATTGACCCTCCCATAGACCGCATTTATACTGCGGCACCTTAAATGTACCTCGCACCTTGGAACAAGACTAATTCTGACGCCCAACGCACTGTTTCAGGGCGCGCATGAATAATACCGCTGCAGGGTTGGGCGGGAGCATCCGTCGGGTGTTGATCGCCCAGCTGGTGCTCACTGCCGCAGTCATGATCGGCTGCTTTGCTTGGTACGGATGGTCCGGCGGGTTCGGTGCGGCGCTTGGGGCGTCGTTCGGCGGCGGGGTCGCGCTGGCAGGTACCTGGCTTCTGGCCCGCCGGGTCCGGCGCATGGGCAATTCGACAGGTGAAAACGCCAGTGGTCAGCTGGGGCTGTATGCGGGCGCCGTGTCCAGATTTATCGTCACACTGGTATTGCTGGCTGTCGGCATCGGATGGATGAAGCTTGCTCCGGTCCCTTTGATCGTCGCATTTGGGCTCGCCCAGTTCGGCTTTCTAACTAACCTCAGCGCCGCACGGCGGACACGGGGATGAGTGGTGTCTAGGGGGAGCGTTGTGAGCAAGGTCGGCATGCCTGCCACCAACAATCCGGTTGAATATATCGAGCACCACCTGACCAACCTTCAGGTGGGGCACGGCTTCTGGTCGATCCATCTCGACACGCTGATATTCAGCTGGCTGCTGGGAGCCGTTCTCGTATTGATCAGCTGGCGGGTAGGGCGCAAGCTCTCGCCCGACGCTCCGAGCGGCCTGCAGAACCTGCTCGAAGCGATCCTGGAATTCGTGGACAATCAGATCAAGAGTACCTTTCCCGGCTACAGCCCGCTGATCGGTCCGCTTGCATTCACCGTCTTCACCTGGGTGTTCCTGATGAATGCAATGGATCTGCTTCCGATCGACCTGCTTCCCAAGGTAGCCAGCCTGTTGGGCATCCCGCACCTGCGCGTGGTCCCCACCACGGACCCATACACGACGCTCGGCATGGCGCTGACGGTCTTTGCGCTGACGATTTATTACAACTTCCGCGTCAGGGGTCCGCTGAACTATCTCAAATCCTTCCTCGTGCATCCGTTCGGAATATGGCTGTTCCCGATCAATATCGTCATGACCGTTATTGAAGAGCTTGCCAAGCCACTCAGTCTCGGTCTGCGGCTTTTCGGCAACATGTTCGCGGGAGAGCTCGTGTTCATGCTCATCGCGCTGCTGCCGTGGTGGGCGCAGTGGCTGCCGGGCGGTGCCTGGTCGATTTTCCATATCCTGGTGATCACGCTCCAGTCGTTCATTTTCATGGTTCTGACGATCATGTATCTGGCGATGGCGCATACGAATGATGAGGGGGCGCACTGAGTGTTGTTGCTCCATGCGAATGTGATGATTTTTGACCGTTAACCTTTCAGGAGAGCGAAAATGGCAACCGATGCAACAATGGTCAACCTGGTAGGCATGGTCTATGCCTATACGGCGGTCGGCGTTGGCATAATCCTCGCGGCCGCAGGTCTGGGTTCGGCCCTTGGCTGGGGGATGATCTGCTCGAAGTACATGGAGGGGATCGCACGCCAGCCCGAAATGCTTCCGACGCTGCGCGTGCAGATGTTCATCACGGCGGGACTGATGGAATCATTTCCGTTCATTGTGCTGGCTTTTGCGATGTACTTCACGTTCGCCAATCCGTTTGTGGGCGCTGCCCTGGCCGTGGCCAAGGGTTTGGGCGGCTAGGGCCGAGCGAAGCCGCCGCGGCGACGGCGCAGCGTAGAGGAGTGAAAACGTGAACGTGACTGCAACCCTTTTCGGCCAGATGCTCACCTTCGCGGTGCTGGTCGCTTTCGTCTGGCGCTTTCTCTGGGGCCCCATGACGCACATGCTCGCCGAGCGCAGCCGGCGCATCGCTGACGGACTTGCGGCTGCCGAAAAAGGCAGGCACGACCTCGAGCGGGCGCAGAGACGGGCGGTGGAGCTGTTGCGTGAGACCCGGCAGCAGGCAAGCGAGATCCTGGCGCAGGCGGAGAAGCGCGCCAACGAAATCATCGACGAGGCCAAGTCCCATGCCAAACACGAAGCCGAAGGTATCCTGTCGGCAGCCAGAAGCGAGATTGTGCGCGAGACGAATGCGGCGCGTGAGCAGCTGCGTGTCTCGGTAGCGCAGTTGGCGGTTGCTGCCGCAGGGCGCATTCTGGAAGAGGAAATCGATGCCGACGCCCATGCCAAGATGCTTGGCGCCGTCGTGCGGCAGATCTGAGTCCTGAGCGATGTCTGAACAATCCACGCTCGCGCGCCCCTATGCAGAAGCCCTGTTCCGTCTGGCCATGGAACACAAGGAGCTCGACAAATGGTCCGCCATGCTGGCGTTGATGGCGACGGTCGCGGCAGATGCGCAGCTCAGCGCTCTCGCGCAAGATCCGCGCATCGCGCGCTCGCGCATCACGCAGTTGTTTCTTGACATCTGTGGCCGCGAACTCAGCAGCGACGGCGCGAACCTCGTGCGGCTGCTGCAGGATAACCATCGTATCGCCCTGCTGCCGGAAATCGCGCACCAGTTCGAACAGCTCAAAGCCGATGCCCAGGGCTACATCGACGCGGAAGTGGTGTCGGCCTTTGATGTCGAGCCGGCGCAGCTGAAATCCATCTCGGAGGCGCTGAGGAGGAGGCTCGGCCGCGAGATCAATCTGACTTCCAGGGTCGATAAATCGCTCATCGGCGGCGTCATCATCCGTGCCGGCGATCTGGTGATAGACGGTTCGGTCCGTGGCCGACTCCATTCCCTGGCGACCTATCTGAATCGCTAAAGGTAACCTATGTCACAGCTAAATCCGTCCGAAATCAGCGAACTGATCAGGGCCAGGATCGAGAAATTCGAGCCCCGCG
>JAKASJ010000054.1 GCA_021819085.1 Pseudomonadota bacterium
TGTACTTGGATGGAGCGTTAGAAGGTGAGGAGGCGGAATTTGACTTCCGATTCCTCGATGACCGATATTTCTCGTACCCCGCTTTCCGGCCGCGTGCGGACGATGATCTGGTGGAGAAGGCGGTTGAAGAAACTCTGACTGCTGAGCGCCCCCTGATGGTCTGCGGCCGTGGTGCAATCACCTCAGGGGCATGGGTAGAAGTCACAGCCCTGGCCGAACTGCTCGACGTGCCTGTGACCACCACTCTGGGCGGAAAGGGCAGCATTGATGAACGGCATCCGCTGGCCTTGGGGGTGGCGGGTTCGTATCGCCGTCCTTCGACCGACCAGGCGATTGCTGAGGCGGATCTGTTGCTGTACGTAGGCTGTCACCACGGCGGCGCCAAAACCGAGGCGCGGCAGTCGCCGGTGTCAGGGGTGCGGGCCATTCACATTGATATCAATCCAGCTCAGCCCGGCGCCAATTATCCGAATGTGTTACCGCTGGTGGGTGATGCGCGGACGGTCCTGCAGCAGTTGTTGGCCGTGATGCGCACCCGCAAACGGGCGTCCCATGGTTTTTGGATAGCAAGGGTTCAGCAGGCCTTACAGGCCTGGCGCGACAGCGAATATAAGCAGACGCACAGTGAGGCGGTCCCGATCCGGCCGGAACGGTTGGTGTCTGAGGTGGCGGCGGCGTGTCCGCAGGACACGCTCTTTGTGACAGACACAGGGTACGTAGGTACATGGGCGGGCGCGTTCATGGATCTACCAGCTGGGAAGAATCTGCTGCATTGCGAGGGAAGTCTGGGTTGGGCATTCCCGGCGGCGATCGGGGCCAAGGCCGCGTTGCCAGAACGGTCGGTTGTCGCATTCACGGGTGACGGGGGTCTTTTCTACCATGTGACGGAACTGGAGACCGCGGTGCGCAACGGGATCAATGTCGTGACGGTGGTCCTGAACAACCAGGCCATGGCCTTTCAGACACACTTTCTTCGGTCGGTGTGGCCCGCTTCGCCCAATCTCGACAAGCTCTCCGAATTCGGAGAAACGAATTTCGCGAATATGGCGCGCGAAATGGGGGCGTGGGTTGCGCGTGTTACCGACCCTTCTGACATCGGACGGGCAGTGAGGGAAGCGATTGATGCGGGGCGTCCGGCAGTGATTGATGTCGTAATCGATCAGACTGCAGTAGCACCCGTTGCGATTAAGGCCGGACAAGGCAGTCGCCAAAACGTCCTTAGTGTCCGACAAAATAAGAACCCACCCGCAGGTTGATTATACTCTTTTTCGAAGGTTAGCCGGCATGGGGGCGAGGCTTTAGCGAAGCGAATTCTGGGTCGTGACGGACGCCTTCTGGCAAAGGGCGGAGGCCCTTGACCGCGCAGCGGGCCCCGTACCTAGCAAGAAGCTAAGTGTGCGCCGGTTCTCGTATGCGCGACGGGACATCCAAGATGGTATGGACGCCCCCTCCTTAAACGGCATCGAATGTGCCAGAGTGACAGCGCAGATTCATCCGTTTCAATTACTGAAGGGAGCATCCTCCATGAAGGTTCACGTAATCGGACTGGATTTGGCAAAAACGTATTTCAGGTGCACGGCGTCGATGAGCACAGGAAGGTCGTACTGCGTAAACAGCTAACGCGCTCTCGTCTAACGGAGTTCTTCGCCGCTCTTGCCCCCCTCATCGGCATGGAAGCCCGCGGCAGTAGCCATCACTGGGGAAGGAAGCTTGCCGCGCTGGGACATACGGTCAGACTCATGGCCTCGCAGTTCGTGAAGCCCTACGTGAAGAACAACAAAAACGACGCACGGGACGCCGAGGCGATTTGCGAGGCGGTCAGTCGCCCCAGTATGCGTTTCGTGCCCCTGAAGACCCCCAGCAACAGGTGCTCCTGGCCCTGCACACGGGGCCGGGCGGGTCTCACAAAGGCGCGCACGGCCTGCGCCAACCAGATCCGCGGATTTGTTGTCCGGACAGGGCTTCGTGCTACGCAATGGGTTAAGCGAGATTACCCAGCGTGCCTTCTATTCTCGAGGATGCCGAGAACGGGTTGCCGGACATCGCCCGGGCGCTTTTTGCCAGCCTCTTCGAGTATCTTCGGAATCTGAATGCACACATTGAACGGTTCGAATGCGAGATTCTCATCTGGCACCGCATCCATGAGATGAGCCAAAGGCTCACCGCCATCCCAGGCAGGGCCCTCTCACGGCCAGCGCCCTTGTGGCGGCCACGGGCGACGCGACGGCCTTTAGGAATGGCCGGCAGTTCGCCACCTGCTCGGACTGACCCCGCGAGAGCATTCCTCCGGTGGACGAATCTAGCTGCTCGGCATCAGTAAACGGGGAGACACCTATCTGCGCACGCTGCTCATCCATGGGGCGCGCGCGGTGGTCAACGGGCATGGTCGGAAGACCACGACGTCGGGGGCCTAAATGGATGCACTCCTTCGGTGCCGGCACAAGAACGTGGCCACCGTGGCGCTCGCCAACAAGAACGCCAGGGTGGTCTGGGCACTGCTCGCCCACGACCGGAAATATCAAGCGGGATACGCGGCGCGAGCGGCATGACAGGACAGCCATTCAATACGCGCGAGGTCAGGTAACAGGAGGTATGCACGCCAACGATTGCTAAAACTCACTCGAAGTGATGGCGATAGGTCAGACCGGGACGGATCAAACCTGAAGGGCGACTAGAGCTCAATAGCTCGATTCCAAGACGAGGTGTCCGTCAGCAGAAACCATCAGGGCCAGAGGCCGGAATCCGAGGGTCTCACCGAAGGCCGGATATAAGGCTGCAACCCGATCCTGTCCGTCAGGGCAACGAGGGGCCTGGCAAAACGGGGGCATCCATATAAGTCGCCCTCGCGCTTTCGACATTGCAGGCGACATGGCCGATCTCGGCGCAGCTCACATTGTGGCCCGCATAGCCCATGATCCCACAGCGAAGCTACGGGATGCTTGGCGGCCGTCCTGCGGGCGAGCCGTGCGCTCATTGCCGGTCGCATGGCCCGGTTTCCGGCGCAAGAGGTGCGCCCACAACGGCTGGATGGCCGTGCGGCTCACAATGCGGCGTATCGACATTGTCGGCCGCATAACCGGTGTCCTTGCAGGTGGGCTGCGGCCACCCGCCCGGCCTTACGCCCATTGCATGCCGAACGGCTGGTCCCGCGGACTACGCGCCCTCACTTCGCCATGGCGCGCAGCGATCGACTCAAATTCGGCATCGGCGTTACGGCCCTCGCCTTTCCAGGCTTACCGTGGCCGTATGTCCCGTGGATGCCTGAGATGACGGAGGCCTGACCATTGATCATCGTGGGACGTCGGCCGAGGGATTCGGTGGGTTATTTGACGGATCAAGCACGTTCCGTTTGTTGATGTAGTGCGCGCGGTATCCAGGATCGTAGCCGCTTGGGCGCGCATCATCGATGCGCAGGGTCAGGCGATAGTGCTCGGTTGTTTTGCGCGCTGACCGCCGTGCGCCGCGCACAAAACCGCCCGCCGCACGTGGCCACCGCCGACTGCCGGATAGTCCTGCAGCACCTGGTGCGCAACGTGCTCGGCTTCGTCCGGTTGGTCGGCGCGGATCACATCGATCAGGATGTCGGTATCAGGATGTCGGTTGCCGCCTACGGAACCGCGCGATCGCAAGGAACAGTAGGGCCATGAATACCGTGCCACCAACGAGATTACCCATGCCGACAATCACTTCGTTACGCAAGAATCCCGTCGGACCAAAACCCCAGGTGATAGCCCGCATCGGACCCGTGAGCGGCAAAGAACCACCGAGCGCCTGAGTCAGTTTGGCCTGCATCATCAAGGGCAGAGTGATAAAGCCCACGTTGGCGATGCAGTGCTCGGTCATGCCCGCGACGAAAGCCAGCGGCCCGTAATATGCCATGATCATGCGGCCGATGTCTGTACGTACCTTGCAATAGAGGAACAGGGCGGTCTGCAGGAACCATGTGCATATTATGCCCAGAGTGAACATGGATTCCATATTGACGCCTGCCTTGGCAAGGCCGAGCATGTGCGCCCGCTCGAGGAATGGCAGAGTCCCGAATGGACCAGGCCCCATCGCGATGATGCCGACGAATATGAATGCGCCAATGATATTTCCGATCCAACCGACCCCGACGAATCCGAGGTAGCTGCTCAGTGACATCTCACCCCGGACGAGGGCTATGAAGCCTGCGGCCATATCGGATGTGATCAGAGTGGAGTTTGACATCAGGATTACGACGAACGAGAATCCGAAGACAAGACCACTGACCAAGTTGGCCAAGCCCGGCGCCTTGATGCCGGTACTGACCGCGATGGCCAGGATCACGCCGAAAGCCACCATGGCCCCGCCAGAGAGCGACTGAAACAGGTAACTCAATGGGTATTTCCATTTCTCGACCGCGACATGGACTAGTCTGTCGAGAGTCACCTCGATGCTGCGTGGCTCAAACGGGTCGCCAGCATCAATCACCCCCATCGACTCCCGTGCCGACATATGGTCTGTTTTTTCGCTCAATGTGGTATTCACGCTAACTCCCCCCGTGTCTGATATAAGCTCAGCCTACCCTGAGGTGCCTACGCTCCACTGCCACCATATCCCGCCGTCCAAGGCCCTCATAAGGCAAGAACCGTATGACGCTACGGATGTTGCCTCCGCATCCACTATCCGCATCTGATCTCGATGCCGCGCCCCCTCCTGATTCCCTCAGATGAAAGCAATTCTGCGCCATACTCTCTGCGGCGCTAGTATGCTGCTTCACCGATGACATGAGCCGCAGCCGCCTAATTGATATCCCATCCAGCTAGCCGTGTGCTCTTATATACGAGACCACATGCACCGCCCTGATCCTGTCCGGTCCTGCTTGACCACGGCGAGACTCATGAATGCCAACCGCCTCTGCTGCAAGGCGCTCCTTGTATAAAGCCCTTCCCGCCCCCTGGATTACCAGAGTCGACATGCGTGGATCATGGAAATGTTCAGTGACAACAACAAAGCACCACTGCACCAAGCTCCTGGATCCCAGTATGGATCTACGATTTTTCATTTGCCAAGACTTATTTACGATCTGTTCTATAGGCGATTGCTATGGACTTAACATCTATACGGCTCGCCTTTGCCACTAACGCGACGGATTTAACGACTAAGGCAGAACTTCTAATAAAAGCGCGTCTACGGTGGCGTGTGCATAGGCCGTATAGCTCAAGATCGATGATGCCGCGGCCACGCACGATCCCTCGTGAACAGATCGTTCAAGAGGACAGGAAACGGCGCACAAAAGAATGCGCCGGGCGATCCCGATTTGCAGGGTACGGCATGCAGCCAAATCTCACGTGATCGGGGATGTTCATGAGAATCCAGTGGGCAGCTGCGGGGTGAGAGCGGGCCTTGAGCGCGCCTGAAAAGATTGGCCACAAGCATAATTTCGCAGCCGCATCGCACGCGGGGCGGCGCCGGCACGCTGCAAAGGCCGTACGCATGGCGCAGGCTGGACGAAAAGCGCGGCCAGCTTTACGGGTCAAAAAGCAGGCGCGCGACACAGAGACTCGGTCGTCTTCCGGTGGGATTATTCGACAGCCGTTTAAAATTCAGGATCGCGCAGAGGCGGCGCGCCTGTCCGACGGGATAATGTTCGGCCGACAGGTGCCATAGCCGATCGGTGGAAGCATCACCGACGGCGCCATCGGGCAACGCGTCTGCGTCTGTGGCGAGAACGGTGCGCTGCGGATCGATGTGCGTGGTGGTCCGACTGTACGAGCTCGGCAGGGTCGCAGGGCTGCAGACGAAGGGCGGGATTGCGCGGGCGGTGCGTCTGAGACCATTTCGTGGCCGACTCACCAAACGTCCGGCACGCGGCGCTTTTGTGCTGACCCCGGCGGCAAATAAGGGAGACGGCATGGAGCGGAAGCTCCGGCAGTAGCGCCAGTGCTTTCAGGCTCGGCTGTATGGACGCAATTACGTCAGGCAGGATCGTTGCGAGGTGCCCGGCGCGGACGATCTCCATGATCACACTGAGCGACGCAGTCTCCATGGCTACATTCAGAGTTATTCCCTGTTTGAGGCAGTGAAGATCAATGTGGCGGCGCAACGCATAGTCGGGACTTAAGAGGATAAGCGGCTGCCGCTCGAGCATACGCTTGCTCAACGGTTCGTCGCTAGCAGCCAGTGAGTGCACACTACCCACGATGAGACCGAGAGATTCGATGGACAGGGTATGGCAGTCCACCATGTCGAAGTTTTCCATGGGAGACAGCGCGTTGCTGAAAGCGATGCCGAGATCGGCCCGGCCTTCCGCGAGGGTATCACTGATCTCATGCTGTGGCATTACCAACATTCTCACTGTGATGCCAGGATAGCGGACAATAAAATCTTCGATCAGCGGTGCCGCGAGATAATCGGTGATGGGCGTTGTCGCCAGAAGCAGGGAGCCGTTTGTCAGGTTTTCGAGATCGTGGATCGCCCGTTTGCCGGCATCAAGTTCTCCAAGCGCACGTCGTGCGTGATGCACATACACCTCGCCGGCAGTCGTGAGACGCACGGTGCGTCCCGTGCGATCCAGTAGTTGCGCGTCGAGAAGTTGTTCCAGTTGCTTGATTTGCTGCGAGAGCGTCGGCTGAGAAACAAAAAGCGCTTCCGCAGCCCGCGTGAAGCCGCCATGTTCAGCCACGGCTATCAGGTAGCGAATCGAGCGTGGTAGCACAGTATTGCGATCCATAGCCCCCCCCTATACCTCGGATCACTATTTAATCTTGGCAGATCCTGAACGAATCATACATAGTTACGCACAGTCGTAAAGGCCCGTTTTTTCTAGTGGGATCGGACGGCGGCTCTGTGAGATGGAGACGGGTCTTGGTTCCGATGCGAACAAGCCCGTAGAAATGCGGCTTCGGAAGGGTGTGCGTTCGAGCGGCAGGTTGGGACCGAACCGGGCTCCGCGTCGGCGCTCAATGGCAGGTGGCGTTCGCAGCATCGTGAAGAGATGGTTCTGCGCCAAATGGCAAGCTAGACATCCGAGGCCGGTGCCGCATTGGTTGTGCGGGACCATGATTCGAGCCGCCCAAGGAATGTGACGCATGCGTATGAAGCTGAAGCAATATCTCGTTGAAAACAAGGTAATGAAGAAGCGGGTGATCACAATCATCGCCCTGCTCGTCATCTTTAATCTCGTCGCATGGGGCTGGGCTTTGGCATTATTCCACAGTGAGCCCGTGCTCCTTGGGGTAGCTGTACTCGCCTATTCCTTTGGTTTGCGCCACGCATTCGACGCGGACCATATCGCGGCGATCGATAACGTGACTCGTAAGCTCATGCAAAGCAAAAAGCAGCCGGTTACAACAGGCCTCTTTTTTTCGCTTGGGCATTCGACAGTCCTCATGATCGCGACGACGGTGATCGGTCTGGCACTAAGCTCTATAAATGGGCAATTTGGCGCCCTCAATAACGAAGCCGGCGTCGTTGGAACACTTGTTTCCGCCAGCTTCCTCTTCATCATTGCAGTGGTGAACATCGCGATTGCTAAGGCGGCCTTCACGGCTTTCCGGCATGTGCGCAACGGCGGCGCCTATGATGAAGGCGAGATGGAGACCCTGCTCAACAAGCGCGGATTGCTCTCGCGAATATTCCGGCCGCTTTTTCGCGTCGTGACGGAGAGTTGGCACATGTTTTTTGTGGGATTTCTGTTCGGGCTCGGTTTCGACACGGCAACGGAAGTCAGCTTGCTGGCCATCGCGGCAGTTGAGGCCGCAAAGGGCATGCCTGTATGGGTGATCCTGGTGTTTCCGGTCCTGTTTGCTGCCGGTATGTCGCTCATGGACACGACGGACGGAATCCTGATGCTTGGTGCCTATGGTTGGGCGTTCAAGAAACCCATCCGCAAGCTCTACTACAACGTCACGGTGACGGCCGTGTCGGTGATTGTGGCGCTTTTGATCGGTGGCATCGAGACGGCTGCGCTGATCTCACAGGAATGGGGATTTAAAGGCGGTCTCTGGGACAGACTGAATTTCCTGAATGGCCACTTTGGCATGATCGGCTTCCTGATTGTGGGGATCTTCATTGCGAGCTGGGTTATGTCGATCGTCATCTATCGCATAAACGGCTACGAGAAATTGTGATAGCGGCTTTTGGTCGGCAAAGCGTTCGACATCGACAGCTCCGGGTAGCCTGAATTCCGGATGGCAGAAAGTCCGGTTGATGCCAATTGCGCGGAGAGGTTGCTGCGCCCACATGCAGGGCCGTCTTCATACAGCTGCCGTCGGGTGGAGCAACAAAAAATGGGTCGCGAGGAGATATAAATATCATGACACGAAATGATGTGACCGAGGCAATTGTTGCGGCCCGGATTCGAAACGGCTTGAGTTGGGCCGAAGTGGCACGGACGATCGGAAGGAGCAAGGAGTGGACCACTGCGGGATGTCTAGGGCAGATGAGTTTCACTGCGAAACAGGCGGAAATAGTGGCAAAATTGTTCGATTTGCCGCCGGAGGCAATAGGCCTGCTGCAGGCGGTCCCATACAGGGGGACTCTGCCTACTGCCATTCCGACGGATCCTCTGATTTACCGCTTTTACGAGATTCTCAATGTCTATGGAACGACGATCAAGGAACTTATTCACGAGAGATTCGGTGATGGCATTATGAGCGCGATCGATTTCACCATGGACATCGACAAGCAGGAGGATCCGAAAGGTGACCGCGTCCTGATCACGATGAACGGCAAGTTTCTGCCCTACAAACCATGGTAGGGGCCGCAAAAAGCGGAGGGTCTGTAAGTTTGCCATTTTGCCGAGCCTCCCGGACCGTTGTAGGCACTGGCGCTGCGCGCCATGGCGAAGCGGGAGGCGTAGGTCCTTGCAGGTGGCCGCAGGCCACCTGCAAGGACACCGGTCGTGCGGCCGGCAATGTCGATACCGAGCCAGTAATGGTTGTAAGCGAGATGGGACGGGTTGCCCGTCAGTATGATATTCGACGGTGATCACGCCTCTCTGACCTACTCCTTCGCGGATCATTCCCTCGGCCGTCAAATGGACACAGCGCTGGCAAGAGCCACGTTCAATAATCCGCGGATCATGCGGGACCTATAGCGCGACTGCTGCCTGAATTGGGACTGAGCCGGATCGAAGCCTGGGGCGATGCGGTGGTCGAAATCGAAGCTAGCAGCTACTTCAAGTCTTTCGCGGAAACATACGTGGCGTACATGGAGAACGCCGGCCTTTTGCCCCCGCAGCAGATCGAGGTCTGGTTAAGCGAGCAGCAATGGGCAATGAGCAACGGTACGCCTTTCGCTGCGTGCAACTATTACAGCTATCTGGCCGGACGCAGATGATTCCCTTGAGTGTCAAGAAGGAAGGCGCGGGCTCTTATATGCCGGTATGCCGTTTTCCGGGCGTCTCGGGGCGGCGGGAAGAGGGCAAGCAGGATCTGGCGCGCGGGAGCGCCCTCTGCCAGAATCTGCTCCATAGGCTCTGGCGTCAGGGTCGATTGGGTCTGGCATTGCAAATGCGCCTTCGCTGCGTAGACCATTGGTGGCTGAAGGGGTTGTCGTCGAAATACCTGCAGGGCAATGATGCACATCTACATTGTTGATGTTTTCGGGGAACAGCGATACTCGGGTAATCAGTTGGCCGTCGTGATCGGCGGCGAAGGCCTATCTGTTGGAACGATGCAGCAGATTGCGGCGGAGATGAATTATTCTGAGACGGTTTTTGCAGACGTCGCCCCGGAGCAGGATGGCGGATACCGGGTGCGGATTTTCACGCCAGCGCGGGAGATCGCTTTTGCGGGACATCCGATTATAGGCACGGCGTGGGTGATCCGTCGGCATGTTGCGTTCGGCGATTCAAACGCAGTGCGGCTTAACCTTTCAGTGGGACAGATCCCGGTCACTTTCGAGCATACCCCCGAGGGCAGCGAGATCGCATGGTTCCTGGCGCCACAGGCCCGCTTCGGGGGGGTCTGCAGGAGTGAATCGATCGCTGTCGCCCTCGGAATATCGCCGCATGACATCGATACCGCGTCTCCCGTTCAGATGGTCACAGCTGGCATCTCGACAATAATCGTGCCGCTGCGAAGCCTCCAGGCGCTGAAGCGTAGCATGCTTGATCTGGATGCGTTTGCCCCCCTGGCAGCCCAAGGGTTTCCGTCCCTCGTCTACCTCTTTTGCCGCGAGACCCATGATTCTCGGAACGATCTCTGTGCGCGTTTTTTCTTTGAGGCCTACGGCGTGCGCGAGGATCCTGCCACCGGAAATGGTGCGGCATTTCTAGGCGCATACCTGCTAGAACACCGTCTGTTCGGTGGGTCGGATCTGTCACTGCGCATCGAGCAAGGTCATGAAGTCCGTCGCCCGTCGCTGATTAGGCTGCGCGCACGCATGAACGGCAGATTGCGGGAGGTCGGTGTCGGCGGCCGGGTCGTCGCGACGATGCGGGGAGAATTGCTATGAGCGTGGCGCGGCAATAGCGCAATGGCCGCATCATGCGAGCTGCGGCGCGAGCTGCTGCGCTCGCCGCAGCGGGGATATCCGGGCGGAGTCAGTCTTCGTTAGTGCCTGTCTTCACGACCAGGCGGTTCGCTACGACGGCGGGGATGTGCCCTGCGATCACCCCCCAGCAACGCTGGTATGCGGAGGAGCGCATCGTGGTGGTGTGTCGAGAGGTTGCTGGCGGCCTGCTAGTTCCGCGTCCGCGTTCGGGGATCGCTTCCGCCGCCGGGGGCGTGCTTGATGGCTCGGCGAAAGCCGGTCGAGCCTAACAGCTACAATATCGCGGCATAGTATATACTATACAAGCGCTCTTCGTCTTTAGGTTTTGAGAAGAATGAGCGCGCGAATATCAGCTCGGAAGAACTAGGGGCCCCTGTAAAATATTGCAACTGACTTGCTGGCGAGGACAGCTCGGCAGTTGAGTAAGGCGGCCGAAGACGGCTCGCTACGGGAGATTTGTGATGGCCATCAAACCCAAGGCCCAAGGCCCGAAGCCGAATTTTCGAGGCCGTTCATGAGGCGGTGAGTGATCTGCGTCGTCTCGGATTCATCGACAAGCGCGCCATGCGGAAATATAACATTCTGTGTATGGAGCCTATTCGAGTGGCCCGTCACCGAAGCTTCTCAGCTTGATGGAGCGCAAGGGGCTCGAGGCGGCCTGCTAGCCCATAGGGAACGGCGGTTGGCGCGTTTGCGGCCCCTTACCGCAATATGACGGCGAGGTGCTTTCGTTCATAATATGAGTACTGGTCGAGTCCTGTACATCGGCCCTGAAGGACAAGAAACTGGTGGGATTTCAATGGGTTGGTGCGCCCTAGAGGATTCGAACCTCTGACCTTTGGAATCGGAATGCAGAATAATTGCGCGTATATTATACGGGCTATTCTGTAGTTATTCGGCGTCGTGCGGTGCCGCACATAAATCCGTATTATCGATCAGTACGTTAAGTTCGTCCCATTTGTGACACTTTACACCGACGCGCGCCGATCTCTCTCAAAGTCGCGCCCCCATCTGTAACACCGCGGGCCATTCTCGTTACAGGCAAAAGTGAGTGCTGCACGATGATCGACGTTCTCGACAAAGTATGCCACTGAGTGACATACTGCGCTCATGAACAGGGTGTTCAAGACCCGCCATTTCGGCCGTTGGGTACGCAAGGTAGGGCTGTCTGACCGGGCGCTGTGCCAAGCGGTGGAAGAGATGATTCGAGGACTGATCGACGCCGACCTGGGCGGCGGAGTGGTCAAGAAACGGATCGGGCTCGCTGGCCGAGGCAAACGTGGCGGAGCGCGAACACTCATTGCAACGAACAAGGGCGACCGGTGGTTCTTCGTTTTTG
>JAKASJ010000020.1 GCA_021819085.1 Pseudomonadota bacterium
CGAGAGCGTGATAGTCCATGGACTTTTTCTTGGCATACTTCACCTCCAGTGGAGGGAAATATGCTCCGAATCGCCGGTGATTGCCACATTTTATACGTCACTATATTTACGGATGTGTGTACTTAGGCACGGCCAACGCCACCCCCTCGGTTGCCAGAAGCGTTCGGGGTGGCGGGTCGACATTGGGCGTGTCGCGATCCGTGCATTATCTTCAGTCGGCTGCTGGATTTCGGCAATCTTGTCGTGTTCCTGCTTGTCCGGGCAAGGCGGACCCGGCGCCCGCCCGGGACAAGCCGCGCCATGGGCAGCTTGTGGCGGGAATCGGATCCGGGGCGCCTCTGCCTCCATCCAGGAAGGGGTCGGCAATCCGCCTCTTACACTCGCTGAACTGCTGTGAAATAATCTTGCTCCCAGCGACGTCAGGAACCGAAAACCGGTTGCCTGTGACAAGTGACTCAGGAGCGTATTCATGAAATCAAAGCTATTGGCCACCGTGTTTCTTGTGGGGGGCATCATCGCATGTGCGCCTGCACATGCGGCAGGTGGTCTCAGGATCGGGTTTGTCGATATGCGGCAGGTGATTTTGGAGAGCAAGGCGGGCAAGGAGCATCAGGCGCAGATGGAGCGGCTTATCAAAGAACGGCAGGGTCCGCTCAATGTGGAAAAGGAGAAACTGCAGGCGATGCGGGCCAGCTTCCTGAAGGAGCGGCTCACTCTCACAAATACCCAGAAAGCAACGAAGCAGAAGCAATTCCAGGCCGAATTGGAGAAATACCAGGAGATGGCAGGCGAGGCGCAGAATGCATTGCGCGCGAAGGACAACGAGTACATGCAACAGTCAATCGGGGCGATCAAGGCCGTCATTGCCAAAGTGGCGCGCAAGGACCGGCTCAATCTGGTGTTCGAAAAGACCCAGCTGATGGTGCTGTATTCTGATCCCGGCATGGACATCACACAGCAGGTTATGCAGATGTATAACGCCACGGACACACCGGTAACCAAGTGATGACGTCGCGCACCCCGCGGTGGTTGGCGACCGGGGTGCTGATAGGTCCGGAGCGTTACCGCGATGTGCGGCGCGCACGGCCGCGACCCGCCTATAACGGGACCGGGTCGCGGGGTACGGCAATCCGTCGACTTCGGCCCCCGATATTCGCGCTGCAGCGCAAACCCAATGCACGAACGCTATAATCCGGAAAAAATAGAACAGGATGCCCAGGCCGACTGGCAGGAACGGCAAAGTTTCCGGGCAATCCCGGATCCCGGCCGGCCGAAGTTCTATTGCCTTTCCATGTTCCCCTATCCCTCCGGTCGTCTGCACATGGGCCATGTGCGCAACTACACGATCGGAGACGTAATAGCACGCTACCAGCGCATGCGCGGCAGGAACGTGCTCCAGCCAATGGGTTGGGATGCCTTCGGCTTGCCGGCGGAGAATGCGGCGATGGCCAACGGCGTGCCGCCGGCGCGCTGGACGTATGACAACATCGCGTACATGAAGAAGCAGCTGAAATCGCTCGGCTTTGCGATCGATTGGACGCGTGAACTGGCAACCTGCAAACCGGACTATTACCGCTGGAACCAATGGCTGTTTCTGCGCATGCTCGAGCGTGGTATCGCCTACAAGAAGACGGGTGTGGTGAATTGGGATCCGGTGGATCAGACGGTGCTTGCCAACGAGCAGGTCATAGATGGACGCGGCTGGCGCACCGGAGCGCCGGTGGTAAAGCGCGAGATCCCGATGTATTACCTTGCGATCACGCGCTACGCCGAAGAGCTCCTGGCGGACCTCACCAAGCTTCCCGAATGGCCCGAGCGTGTGCGTGCCATGCAGGCCAACTGGATCGGGAAAAGCGAAGGCGTGCGCTTCGCCTTCCCGTACCGGCTTGACGGTGAGGAAAAGAAACTTTGGGTCTTCACAACGCGCGCCGACACCATCATGGGGGTGACCTTCTGCGCCGTCGCTGCAGAGCATCCCTTGGCCAGCTACGCCGCGGCGCGCAATCCGGCGCTGGCTGCCTTCGTCGATGAATGTCGCCGCGGCACGGTGATGGAAGTGGATCTGGCGACGACCGAGAAGAAGGGTATGGCAGCAGGGATCACCGTTAGCCATCCGCTGACCGGCGAGCAGATTCCCGTATGGGTTGGAAACTATGTGCTCATGGGCTATGGCGAGGGCGCAGTGATGGCGGTTCCGGCGCATGATGAGCGCGATTTTCACTTCGCCAAACAATATGGGCTGCCCATACGACAGGTTATAGGAATCGCTGGGGAGCGGTTCTCGACCGATGCCTGGCAGGAATGGTACGGGGACAAGACGCGGGGCCGCTGCGTCAATTCCGGAAAATACGATGGCCTGGAGTACACAGCTGCCGTGGACTCGGTCGCCGACGACCTCCGGGCAAAGGGCCTCGGCGACAAGCAGCTGGTGTGGCGCCTGCGCGACTGGGGCATATCGCGCCAGCGCTACTGGGGTTGCCCGATACCCATCGTGCATTGCGAGCGCTGCGGAGAGGTTCCGGTGCCGGACAAGGACCTCCCGGTAGTTCTGCCCGAGGACTGTGTGCCGGACGGAACCGGCAATCCGCTGAACAAGCGGGCGGATTTTCTTGTCTGCAGTTGTCCGAAGTGTGGCGGGCATGCGCGGCGCGAGACGGACACCATGGACACTTTCGTGGACTCGTCCTGGTACTACGCGCGCTATTGCTCGCTGCCCGGCGGGCAGGGGCGGGTGGACGCTATGGTAGACGAGGAAGCGAAGTACTGGATGCCGGTCGACCAGTACATCGGCGGTATCGAGCACGCGATCCTGCATCTGCTGTATTCGCGCTTCTGGTGGAAAGTCATGCGCGATCTAGGCCTTGTTCAGGGCGATGAGCCATTCAAGCGGCTCCTCACCCAGGGTATGGTGCTGAATGAGATTTTTTTTCGCAAGCCGGCAAGTGGACGCATCGCATATTTCAACCCTGCTGACGTCGAGCTGAAGTTCGATGAGAAGGGCAACCGTGCCGGAGCGATTCTCAGGAGCGATGGCCAACCGGTGGAGTCCGGCGGTATCGGAACGATGTCGAAATCGAAGGGCAATGGCGTCGATCCGCAACTTCTCATCGAACGCCATGGCGCCGATACTGCGCGCCTGTTCATGATGTTCGCCGCTCCGCCAGAAATGACGCTCGAATGGTCGGACTCGGCTGTGGAGGGCGCTTCGCGCTTTCTGCGGCGCCTCTGGAATTTCACCTACGAGCATCGCGCGATCGTCGTTGGTTCGCCGGCCCACCGCGACCGGACTGGTGCCGAGGGCGCGTCCAGAGACCTGCGCTTTGAACTCCATTCGGTGCTCAGGCAGGCCAACGGCGACTTCGAAAAGCACCAGTTCAATACAGTCGTTTCTGCGGCGATGAAGATCTTGAACGTGCTCGAGCGGGCAGCCGTCGCCGCCGGTACGCAGGATGCCGGGCAGAGGCATTCCGAGTGCGGCGCGGTCGTGGCTGAAGGTCTTGGAATCCTGTTGCGCGTGCTGTCGCCGATCACGCCGCATATTTGTCATCACCTTTGGCGCGAGCTGGGTTTTGGCGGTGACTTGCTCGATACGGCCTGGCCGCAGGTGGATGAGTCAGCTCTCAGGCGTGATGTCGTCGAGATGGTGGTTCAGGTCAATGGAAAGCTGCGTGGCCGAATATCAGTGCCATCCGGTGCACCTGCCGATCAGGTGCGCGCAATAGCGCTTGACGATGCTGCGGTTGTGCATCATGTGAATGGACGACCGGTGAAGAAAGTTTTCGTAGTGCCGGGAAAGCTGGTGAACATCGTTGTGGCGGAATAGGAAGATGACGAAGAATGCGCTTCCGGTCGCACGCAACCGCGCCGCTCGGATTCCCAGACTGCTGGTTGTCGCCGGCTTTCTGTCGTTCGGCGGATGTGGGTTCCATCTTCGTGGTACGCAGCATGCGGTGCTGCCGGCTCAGCTCTCAGTGCTCCGGGTAACGATGGGAGGGGGATCCGCCTACCCGCCACTGCTTGTCAAGATGCGCGATGCCCTGCGCACCGAGACAGACGCGCGGCTGATTGACAACGCCGCGGCGCGAGTGCCCACATTGACATTGTGGGGAGAAAACATCGGCAGCGAAGTGGCGGCAATCGATGTCACCGGGCGCGCAACCGAATACATGCTGGACTACGAGGTGAGCTTCAGCCTCACCGATGCCTCCGGTCGCCAGATCATTCCCGCACACACGATCAAGATTCAGCGTGAATACAGGTTCAACAAGCTGAATGTGTTGGCGACCGAGCGGGAAAACGCGTTCCTCCAGAACGACATGCAGCGCGACGCAATACACCAGATCATTCGCCAGCTTGTGGCAGTCGGCGCCAGCCACGAGGGCAGTCATGCAAATTGATTCAGACCGCCTGCCGGGGCTGTTGGGCAAGGGTCTTGCCCCCGTGTATCTGGTTTGCGGCGATGATCCGCTGCTGGTCGACGAGAGCTGTGAGGCGATTCGCCAGGCGGCGCGCGCGGCCGGATATGCGGAACGCAGCGTGACGAGCGTTGGCAGCGGCTTCGACTGGAACGATCTGCTGCTATCTTCGCAGTCCTTGTCGCTGTTTTCGCGCGCGCGCCTGTTGGAGGTGCGTATGCCTAACGGCAAGCCGGGCGAACATGGTACGCGAATCCTGTCGCAGTTGGCAGCGCATCCGCCTGCCGACACCATACTACTGGTCATCACCGGCAAGCTCGACAGGCAAACACGGGAAGGCGGCTGGGCAAAGACCCTGGAAGAGGCCGGTGTCTTGGTAGGCATCCGGCCGCTCGATGGACAGCGGCTGCCTGGCTGGATCGAACAACGCATGGCACTGCGCGGTCTGCGCGGAGAATCAGGCGTGGCGGACCTTCTGGCCTACCATACGGAAGGAAATCCGCTGGCCGCAGCACAGGAAGTGGACAAGCTGGCGTTACTTTACGGTGACGGCGTGGTGCGGGTCGCGGAGGTGGAAAATCTTCTTGCCGATAATACGCGCTTCACGGTGTTCGGGCTGGCAGATACCTGTCTTGCCGGCGACGGGCGATCAGCCATTCGCGTCCTGGAGAGCTTGCGCGCGGAAGGGCTTGATCCGATACTCGTGCTCTGGGCGCTGGCCCGGGAGGCGCGTACCATGGCGCAGATTGCGACGCAGATCGCCCAAGGTCGCTCCGAATCTGGTGTATTTCAGGCGCACCGCGTCTGGGCAAGCCGCCGGCCCATGGTGACGAAGGCGCTGCGGCGATTTCGTCCGACACAGTGGCTGGGCATGCTGGTGCGCGCGGCGCGCATTGACCGCATCATCAAGGGCCGTGCCGAAGGCGATGCTTGGACAGAAATCGAATCTCTGGTACTGGCCTTGTGCGGTATCCGTACTCAGGCGGCGGCTGCGCCTGTTGAGCGTGGAATGTAGAGTTGCGGTCCAGGCAGTGGGGGTTTGTGGAGCGTCTATATGAAAACGGCATCGCGTGAGCCGGAAGTTCTGGACATCAGGCAGTACGTGCGGCAGGTCGGGGAACGTGCCCGCCAGGCATCGCGCGAAATGGCGCGTGCGGAGACTGCAGCCAAGAACAGTGCGCTCGAAGCCATTGCCGTTGCCGTCGAGCGCGCGACCGACAGTCTTGTCCAGGCGAACGGCAAGGATCTCGAGGCCGGCGCGCGCGCCGGCCTCGATGCTGCGCTGCTTGACCGGCTGACCCTGGACTCGCGGCGAATAGCCGCGATGGCCCAGGGACTGCGTCAGATCGCAGCGCTGCCTGATCCGATTGGCGAGATAACCGGGTTCAATTACCGACCTTCGGGTATACAGGTAGGTCGTATGCGCGTGCCGCTCGGTGTGATCGGTATCATATACGAGTCGCGACCGAACGTGACCGCAGATGCCGCCGGGCTGTGCCTGAAGTCCGGGAACGCCGCCATACTGCGTGGTGGTTCCGAGGCGCTCCATTCGAACAAGGCAATAGGCGCCTGCATCCATCGCGGTCTCGCCGAGGCTGGGCTGCCGGAAGACGCGGTTCAGGTCATCGATACCCCGGACCGCGCGGCAGTCGGAGAGCTTATCCGCCTGAAAGAACATGTCGACGTAATTGTTCCGCGCGGCGGCAAGGGCCTCATCGAACGCATTGCCCGGGAAGCAACCATTCCGGTAATCAAGCATCTGCACGGTGTCTGTCACGTGTACATTGATGACAAGGCCGATATGGACAAGGCCGTACGCGTGGCCTTCAATGCGAAGACCCAGCGCTATGGAACCTGCAACACCATGGAGACGCTGCTGGTTGCGCAGGTAGTTGCCGACCGGGTGCTGCCGGTGCTGGGAGTGATGTATCGTGACAAAGGTGTGGAACTGCGCGGCTGCGACGTGACGCGCCGTGTTCTGCCCTGGGCCAATGTAGCCACCGAGGACGACTGGCATGCTGAATATCTCGCACCCATTCTGGCGATCCGGGTCGTCTCCGGACTGGAAGAGGCGCTCGAACATATTGCCAAGTATGGGTCTCAGCATACGGACGCCATAGTCACCGAGGACCTCACGCATGCGCGGCGCTTCCTGCGGGAGGTTGACTCCAGCTCGGTGATGGTCAACGCTTCAACGCGTTTTGCCGACGGCTTCGAGTATGGTTTGGGTGCCGAGATCGGCATTTCGACTGACAAGCTCCATGCGCGCGGGCCGGTCGGTCTCGAGGGGCTCACCTCCCAGAAGTTCATCGTGCTCGGTGACGGCCATATCCGCAGTTAGTGCGTCCGCAATACCCGGTCCGATCCCAGGGCAGTGCGATTCGACGCGGAGTCGCAGGGCCCGGGCGGTTTGCTACGGATATGGGGCCGGGCTATGATGTGCAGGCGCGATCGAGCGCAAGTGCGGAACATCAGAAGCGGCGAGTGCAGCCCATCGGCATTTTTGGCGGTACGTTTGACCCGATTCACTTCGGTCATCTGCGTCCGGCGCAGGAAATCATGCGGACGCTGGCCTTAGAGGAAGTGCGCTTTATTCCCGCCGCCGTCCCACCCCATCGTCAAGCACCGGTAGCCAGCGCAGACGAGCGATTGCGCATGGTGGAAATCGCTGTTTCCGGAATCCCAGGATTTCGGTCCGATGATCGCGAGATACGGCGCAGTGGTCCATCCTATACGGTACCGACACTGGAGTCGTTCCGTACAGAACTTGGACAGCGTCCGCTTTGCCTGGTTATAGGAATGGACGCCTTTGGCGGCATAGAATCGTGGTACAGAGCGCATGATCTGCCGGGACTCGCGCATCTGGTTGTCATCCAGCGTCCGGGCTGGGATTTTGCACCGGAGGACGAGGCGCTTCCGCCATGGCTGCGCGGACGACGCTGTGAGGATCCGGCCCAGATAGTGGATGCTCCGGCCGGGAGGCTGGTATTCCAGGCGGTGAGCCCCCAGAACATATCCGGTTCGCGCATACGCGCGATGCTCGCATGCGGCGAGTCGGTCCACGGGATGCTTCCCGCGGCGGTAGAAGAATTCATTGCGGGCCGCAGGCTTTACCGCAATCCAACTCAGAGGATGTAATGACAGCAAGTACGATAGAACAACTCATCTGTGATACGCTGATCGACGCCAAGGGCCAGGATATCCGGGTTCTTGACGTCCGCAAGGTAACCGATTTTACCGATTTCATGGTGATTGTGAGCGGAACTTCCAACCGTCATGTGGTTTCCATGGCCGAAAAAGTGCGTGAGAAATTGCGTGATTTCGGTCGCAAGGCGCTTGGGACCGAGGGCGAAAAGCCCGGAGATTGGGTCTTGGTCGACTTTGGCGACGTTGTAGTCCACATCATGCGGCCACAAACGCGCGATTTCTACAATCTGGAAAAGTTGTGGAGTGATGGAGAGAGGGCTGATGTTGCCGGGCGCTAGACTGAAAGCGGCAGGGGTCATACGGCTTGTCTGAGCGCCGAGCAGCCAGATGGCCGTGCGCCTGCATCTGATCGCTGTTGGCACACGCATGCCCGAGTGGGTGAGCACGGCCTATGTGGACTACGCGAAGCGGCTGCACTCCGGTTGTAAGCTGGAGTTGCGGGAAATTCCCGCCGGCAGGCGCTCACAGTCCGCCGACATTGCGCGGGTGCTGAGAATGGAAGGAGAACGCTGTCTCGCTGCTGTGCCGGCGGACGCGCGTATTATCGCGCTTGAAAGGCAGGGGAGGGCGATCGCAACAGACCAGATTGCTGACTCCATGGGGCGGTGGCTGCGCGATGGACGGGATGTCGCCTTTCTTGTCGGCGGGCCAGAGGGGCTCGCGCCCCAATGCCTGCACGATGCGGACGAGCAGTGGTCACTGTCGGCGCTGACGTTGCCTCATCCGCTGGTGCGAGTGCTGCTGGCCGAGCAGTTGTACCGCGCGTGGAGCATGCTCAACCATCTGCCCTATCATCGTGATTAAGCGTTGCCAGCGGGTCAGTCACAGAGAACATCTGTCGAAGTCCGGCTTTCATGAAAACGGTTCGATCTTCGTCTGAATTGGAAATGCCCAGTCCGAGCATCTACCTCGCTTCATCGAGCCCACGTCGGCAGGAACTGCTGCGCCAGCTCGGTATTGCATTCGAGGTGGTGGCACCGCAAATCAGCGAGCAGCCGCGCACCGACGAACTGGCCACCGACTACGTTCTGCGGCTGGCCGCAGAGAAAGCCCGTTGCGTAGCCCGTCGCGTTGACTTGCGTGCCGGGTGCCCGCTTCCGGTGCTGGGCGCGGACACCGAGGTGGTTGTCGACCGGGAAATTCTCGGGAAGCCCCGGAACCGGGACCACGCCTGCCGAATGCTGCGACGACTGGCTGGCAGAACCCACCGAGTCTTTACGGCCTTGTGCATCGTGAATCAAGGTGTGGAGCGCAGTGCTATCAGTGAAAGCCGTGTCACCTTTGGCCCCCTCTCCGAGGAGGAGATTGCGCGATACTGGGAGTCTGGCGAACCTGCCGACAAAGCAGGCGCCTATGCGATCCAGGGCAGGGCCTCTGCCTTCATCGCGCGCCTGGAGGGAAGCTATTCGGGTGTCATGGGACTGCCGTTGTACGAACTTGCAATGCTCTTGCGAGAGCTGGGAATGCCGATTCCGTGAGCGAAGAAATACTCATCAACGTAACACCCCAGGAGTCTCGGGTTGCTGTCGTCGAGAACGGTGTGCTTCAGGAAGTGCACATCGAGCGCACACGCAACCGCGGAATCGTCGGCAATGTATACATGGGGAGGGTCTCCCGAATTCTGCCCGGAATGCAGGCTGCATTCATAGATATCGGGCTCGAGCGCGCTGCTTTCCTGCATGTCTCGGACGTGCGCAGTGTCGGTTCCGCGGCCCAGACCCGAATTGCATCGGGCGGATCGAACCAGGATTCCGACCCGGCCGCAATCGGCGACGTACTTCATGACGGGCAGCCAATTGTCGTACAGGTGGTCAAGGATCCGCTCGGCACCAAAGGTGCGCGTGTGACGACACATATTACGCTTCCAGCGCGATATCTAGTGTACATGCCGTACACTAAACACATAGGCATCTCACAGAAGATCGGCGACGACGCGGAGCGCGAACGCCTGCGTGCTGCGGTGAAGTCGGCCATGGACGAAGGTGATGAGGGCGGCTACATCCTGCGGACCGTAGCCGAGGCGGTCAGCGACGAGGAGTTGCGGACCGATATACGCTACTTGCGCCGGGTGTGGCTGGCTATCCAGGATCGCATCAAGGGCGCCGCGCCGTGTAGCCTGTTGCACGAGGATCTCGTGCTCGCGTTACGTGCAATGCGCGACCTGGTGCGTGAAAATGTGGAAAAGGTGCGAATCGACTCGCGCGAGTCCTATCATAAGGCACGCGAATTCGCACGCGAATTCATACCTGAAGTGGAAAACCGCATCGAGTATTACCCGGGCGAGCGGCCGATTTTCGATCTGTATTCCGTCGAGGATGAAATCAAGAAGGCGCTGGAGCGCAAGGTGCCTCTGAAGTCCGGTGGATACCTGATCATTGACCAGACGGAAGCCATGACCACGATCGACGTAAACACCGGAGCCTATGTCGGTCGCAAGAATCTCGAGGAAACGCTATTCAAGACCAACCTGGAGGCGACCCAGACCATCGCCAGGCAGCTGCGGTTGCGCAACCTGGGCGGGATGATCATCATAGATTTCATCGACATGGCCGATAGCGACCATAAGCGCCAGGTGTTGCGGGCACTGGAAAAGGCTCTCGCGCGTGACCGATCGAAGACCTATATGACCGAGATGTCACCGCTCGGGCTGGTCGAGATTACGCGCAAGCGGATCCGCGAAAGCCTTGAGCACGTGCTGTGTGAACCGTGTCCGGTCTGCAAGGGTCGCAGCGTGCTCAAAACGCCACAGACCGTCTGTTATGAAATCTTTCGGGAGATCTTGCGCGAGGCACGTCAGTTCGACGCCGACAAGTATCTCGTTCTGGCCTCACCAACGGTGATCGACCTGCTGCTTGACGAAGAATCGACGAGCTTGGTGCAGTTACAGGAATTCATCGGTAAGTCCGTGACCCTGCAGGTGGAGGCGCACTACAACCAGGAACAGTTCGACGTCGTGCTGTTATAGGACTGTTTCCGCCGAGGATCCGATTCGTCGGTTTCCTGCAATATGGTCAGTGACGCGCCGTGTGTTCAGGTTGCGCGCCGGCTTGGTGCGTTTTCCCGGTGCAGGCGCTCGCCAACGCGGCATCCAGATCCTTGGTGCTCCTCAGAAAATCGACGATGCTTGCTATGATGACATCAAGTTCCCGATGCTGCTGTTGTGTCATAACCCCTCCACCCCGTTTGTTTTAATTTTCATGTCCCGCTGCAGGATATCCGGTGCAGTATCGGAAGATCGCAGTGGCGCCGCCCGGGTGGCTGTCACCAAAAACAGATTTCCCTGCTCTAGCGGGAGTACGCCTATTATACTGTTGGTTAGCGTCCAGTCCATCCACGGGCGGAGCGTCGGCCGCAGCTTGGCGGCTTGCTATCTCCGCGGCAGTTGATACGGCAAAATAGTACGATGCGTCGGATCTTGAGGAAAATAGGGCACCAGCGGGCCCCAGGAAATATGGGCATGAGGCGCCTGGCGACGCTCGATGCGGCGTGGAGGACCTGGCACCGTCCGGTACTGCGAATCTGTCGCTGGACGGCTTATGTTGCAGTGATGCTGCTGGTACTGGGTGCGGCGGCACTGGTTCTCGCTCATTCCTGGCTGCCGACGTTCGCCAGCCGCAAAGACCAGATTGCCAAATTCATCAGCCAGCGTTCGTCGTATCGAGTGCAGATTGATCGATCCGAGGCGTACTGGCATGGGCTGAATCCCGGCCTGCGCGTCTACGGTTTGACCGTCTACCCTCCTGGCAGCCAGGAAGTCGCGGTCAGACTCAAGGAATTACGGATTACGCTGGCCTGGCTGCCGCTGCTTGCCGGGCGAATCCAGATCAACAACCTCATTCTGGTTCATCCGGACCTGTCATTTGAGCGGCTTGCCGACGGCACATTCCGGATCACCGGCCTTGCGGGGGTCGGGAAGAGCATTCCGGGGCAGGGTTCGGGGTTTCTGCCGTGGCTGTTCCAGCAGAACGATGTCTCTGTACAGGACGGCGAGGTCGAATGGATAGACTACAAATCGACCGAGCCACCGCTGCGCTTGGCGCACGTCAATCTGAGTCTCCAGAACAGCGGCAACCGCCATCGGCTGCAGATGAGTGCCACCTTCCCCCGCACCATGTGCCAGGCGTGTTCCTTTCTGGCGGACGTCACCGGCAATCCTTTTACCGGCAAGAATTGGGAAGGTGAGATTGATGTCCAGGCTGAGGGGCTCAATACTTATGTTCTCCCGAAAATCATCCGCAGCAAGCTGCCCGCCGGTTTCGACGGCCGATTCAACGTAAACATCTCCAGCCAGTGGTCGAATGGAGTCGCGGTATCGCTCTACGGTCACGCCGGGGTTGCCGCGCTTAAGCTGGCTTTGTCCGGAATTCCCGCATTTGACGTAAAAACGGCGGCAGCACGCGTGAACTGGACTGCAACCTCCCAGGGTGGAAGTTGGACACTGCAGCTCGACCAACTGCGCCTTGGCTTGGTTTCCTCGCCGTGGTCCGCCGGCGAACTGCGCATTGAGCACAACCCCTATGCAAACCATCTCTTTGTCCAGCACGTCGATGTCGACGACGTCGATGCATTTCTGGAGCGACTGAAAGGAAGCAGCAAATTGCTGACGACTCTGCGGGCGATTCACCCCGGCGGGGCAGTGAACAATCTGAGACTGCGGATTGACAGCAAGAACGGGAATGTGTCCGGCTACGCGGTCGAGGCCGACATGAACGGGCTGCGATTCGATCCGTATGGGGAGTTTCCCGGCGTGCACGGCCTGACGGGTCATGTATCGTTCGGCACTGCGGGTGGTGAATTGGTGCTGGCCAGCCAGGTTACCAAGGTGGCTTTACCTCTCGTTTTCCGGCGCGTGATAGATGTCCAGTCCGCAAGCGGACGCATAAGCTGGCAGCGTGACGACCGTTCGTGGCGCGTGAATGGAAAAGACCTGTATGTGGTAGCGGACGGCGCCACGCTGCAGGGTCATATGGTGCTGCGATTGCCGGACGACAGCAATGTGTCGCCACATCTGGATCTTCAGGCCAGCCTGACCAACGGTAATCTGGCCGACGCAACTCGCTATTATCCGAACTGCCTGTCTGAGGGGTTGCGTGACTGGCTGAGCCAATCAGTCGGGTCGGGCACCGTCTCTTCTGGGCAGGTGGTCATCCAGGGCGCGCTGAGCGATTTTCCGTTTCGCGACGGCAATGGCCGCTTTCAGGTCTCGGCGCACATCAAAAATGGCGTATTCCGTTACCTGGCGGGTTGGCCCAAGATCGTGAACATCGACGCGGATTTGCTGGCCAGCGGCCCCAGTTTGTCTGTGGCGGGCCGCAGCGGCAATATCCGCGGGCTTTCGGTGCGCCGGGTGGCAGTGACCATCAATGACCTGGCCGCTGTTGGCGGGCCTGTGATCCAGGCTGTAGGTCAGGTGACGGGGCCGGTGGATCAGACGCTTTCCGTGCTTTACGCCAGCCAAATCGATCCTCGACCGCGGCTTCTCGTCCCCGGCATGCACGCGAGCGGTCAGGGTGTGCTCAGCCTGGATCTGGCGATTCCGACGCACGACCTGTCGCAGCTGCAAGTGACGGGGGTGTATCAGCTCCGCGACGCGGCCATTCATTTCCCGCTGCCGGGGGTCGGCCTCAAGTCCATCAATGGATCGCTGCAGTTTGATCGGAACGGTCTGAACGGCGGCAGCGTGCGCGGAAATCTGCTCGGGGGCGAGGCATCGCTGGCAGTGAGTACGCGCCGCGGAACCATTCCCGAGGCCCCCATCGTGAACCTGCAGGCGTCCGGTACCATGACTCAGGCCGGCCTGCAGCGGGCGCTCGGAAACGTCCTCGGAAGCCGGCTGAGCGGAGACGTTCCGTGGAATGCCTCGCTGCAACTCTCCAAGCCCGGGGCGCGTTTTGACCTGGCGATGGACCTGAAGGGCGTGGGCGTGCAGCTGCCACAGCCGCTCGACAAGCCGATAGGAGCTGCCGCCAAGCTGACGCTGCAAACGCGTGCCACCGGTGCGGGGCATCAGGTTTTGGATTTACACGTTGCTGACAAGCTTAACGGGCGCTTTGTCCTTGACGCACCGCCCGGCGCTGACTGGAAGCTCACGCGTGCCACTGTCGAGATCGGCGGCGGACCGGCGAGGCTCGTAGCGGCACCGGGTCTGCGCATGAGCATCGATACACCGCAACTGGATGCCGATCGCTGGTGGCATGTCATCCGGGCGCTCGGGCGGAACAGATTTGATTCCGGTTTTGCCAAGATGCTTACGGCCATAGATGTGCGGGTCGGCCGCCTTCACTTTCTCGGGCGATCCTTCGGGGCGTTTCAGATGAGCGCGGCAAGACAGGCGAACGGCTGGCTCGGGACCCTGAACGGTGATGATGTGGCTGGACATCTTGACGTACGGCCGATCCCCGCGGCTTCAATCCCGGCGCTGGTTCCGGAGCCGGCTGCGGCAGTCGACCAGGATATTCTCGGGCCGCCGCCCGCCTTTGGGCGGCCAGCAACGCAGGACGTTTCTGGAGAGAAAAGCCTGCGGAATAATGTGGTCAATCTCGTGTTGCAGCGATTGACGATTCCGCAGAAACCCCCTACGGCCGGCACCGGGCAAACAACAGAGGTGGACCCACGCTTGATGCCGGAGCTGCATTTGCAAGTCCAGAACTTTCAGGACTGGGGCAAGGCTCTTGGCCAGCTGGAGGTGGCCGCGGTTCCGGCAGCGCAGGGTTGGCATATCCAATCTGTCCATATTTTCCAGCACGATCTGGACTTCAGTGCCAGCGGCGACTGGCAGGTCTCGCAGGCGGGTGACCAGTCGACCCACATCAACACGCAGGTTCAAAGCGCCGACCTGGGGCGTGTTCTCGATCGCCTCGGCTATGGGGGAAATCTCGCCCAGGGCCATTTTCAGGCGAGCGGCCAATGGGACTGGGCGGGGGGGCCGGCCAGCTTCAGCGCCGGGCGGCTGAACGGCAGCTGCGCGCTGTCGCTGAAGAACGGGCGTTTACCCAAAATCAGCCCGGGTAGTGCCGGGAGGCTGCTTGGCCTGATCGACACACGCGCGCTGACGCGGTACCTCACACTGGATTTCAGCAACGTCTTCGGCAAAGGCTTTACGTTTGATAGCATAGGAGCCAAGGTAACGGTGCAGAACGGAAATGCCTACACGAAGAGCCTGACCGTGAAAGGCCCCTCTGCCACGATCGACGTCAGCGGCCGGTTGGGTTTGGCGGCGCGCGACATGGATCTGAACATCACGGTTGTGCCGCGATTGGGCGACCAGCTGACGGTGACCGGCATGCTGTTGGGTGGCCCGGTGGTCGGTGCGGCCGTGGCGGTGTTCCGGAACATGCTCAAGGGGCCCCTGGAACAGACCACGGAAACACAGTACGCCGTAACGGGTTCGTGGGACAATCCGAAGGTGATCAAGGGTGGCCCACTTACCCCACTGGATCTGCTGTCGACGAAAAAATAGGTCAACTCGACGCCGTGCTTGTCCCAGCATCATGAAGACGGAATCCAGACTTTTGATCCCAGCCTTGTTGCTGACGATGCTTGCCGCCGTTACGATGCCGGCACGCGCGCTCACTGTAGGTTCCGCGGATACCGCGTTTGCATCCAGCGCCAAACCAGTATCCACGACGGGAGCCGGGCTGCGTGGATGCGTGCATCAGGCGGCAAAGAGTGTGACGCTGAACGCCGTTCAACTGGCGCAGCCGCGCACCGGACAGAGGATAGCGCGTTTGCCCGGACTGGGCAGCCTGGCCGGCAGCTTCGAGGAACGCCGTGGCGAACGACTGGTCATGCGCTATCCGGCGGGCGACAAGGGCACTTTGTGGGCGGAGGAGCTGCGGGCGTGGCTGGTAGCGCTCGGCATTCCGGCGAAACGCATAATGCTTGAACCCGATCCGGCACACGATGACGACTCGGTAACCATTGCAATTCATCGACAGGGAGAACAGGTGCCTTGAGCAAGATCGCCGCCATACAGATGGCTTCGGGACTGCAGGTGAGCGCAAATCTCAACGAAGCGGCACGGCTCATAGCCAACGCCGCTGCGGCCGGCGCGTCCCTAGTCGTGCTGCCGGAAAACTTCGCGATAATGCCAATGAAGGATGCCGATCGTGTGGCTGTGATGGAGACCGACGGCAAGGGCCCGATTCAGGAATTTCTCGCGAACCAGGCTCGCCATCACGGCATATGGCTTGTTGGCGGAACGATCCCCATGCGCGCGACCCATGCCGATCGGGTGCGGGCGGCGTGCCTGTTATTCGATGATCGCGGCACACGGGTCGCACGTTATGACAAGGTGCACCTGTTCGACGTGCACTTGGAGAACGGAGAGCAGTACAATGAATCCGCGGCAATCGAGCCGGGCAGCGACGTGGTGGTCGCGGCGACACCGTTCGGGAAACTCGGACTGGCGGTGTGTTACGATCTGCGGTTCCCGGAACTGTTCCGGCGTCTGCTCGATGCCGGTGCGGAGCTGTTCGCGGTGCCTTCAGCTTTTACAGTTCGCACCGGACGCGCTCACTGGGAAGTGCTGGTTCGCGCACGTGCCATTGAAAACCTGGCCTACGTCGTTGCGGCCGCCCAGGGTGGCTATCACCTGAATGGGCGCGAGACTTATGGAGACAGCATCATAGTGAACCCCTGGGGCGAGGTCGTCGACCGCCTGGCACGTGGTTCGGGCTTTGTGCTCGCCGATATCGATCGCACGATGCAGCGCCGGATACGCAGCAACTTTCCCAGCATCCGTCACCGGAGGTTCGGCGCATGACCAGTCTTTTGAATCAAGTACGCGGGACCCTGCTCGATCCGGCTGGCATCGGCGAGGGCGAAGTCGGACGGCTGATGGCGAGGTTGCTCGGCCATCGCCTGGATTATGCCGACATCTATTTTCAGTATAGCCGCCACGAGAGCTGGATGCTGGAGGAAGGACAGGTCAAGAGTGGCAGCCACAACATCGAGCAGGGTGTGGGTGTGCGTGCCGTGAGCGGAGAGAAGACAGGGTTTGCCTACTCCGACGACATCGTGCTGCCCGCGCTGCTGGAGGCTGCCACCGCCGCACGGGCGATCGCGCGCCAGGGCGGCGACCTAGCGGTGCCATCGGCTTGGCGTTCGAGCCCGGTTCTCGATCTGTACCAGCCGCTCGACCCCCTGACCAGCCTCGAGGATGGGGCCAAGGTGAAACTTCTGGAGCAGGTGGAAACCGAAGCGCGGCGCCAGGATCCGCGGGTGAAGCAGGTGATGGCCAGCCTGTCCGGCGTGCAGGAGACCGTCCTGGTAATGCGCAGCGACGGTGTTCAGGCAGCGGATATCCGGCCCCTGGTGCGATTGAACGTCACGGTGATCGTAGAGCAAGGCGGGCGACGTGAACAGGGCAGTCATGGTGGGGGTGGACGCTTCAGCTATCAGGACCTGCTCGCAAAAGGCGCTGCCGCGACGTATGCGCATGAGGCGGTACGCCAGGCCTTGGTGAACCTCGACGCTGACGCGGCCCCGGCCGGTACCATGAAAGTCGTGCTCGGACCTGGATGGCCGGGCATACTGCTGCACGAGGCCATCGGGCATGGGTTGGAAGGGGATTTCAACCGCAAGGGTACTTCGGCGTTTTCCGGACGTATCGGCGAACGTGTCGCTTCGATCGAATGTACAGTCGTCGACGATGGCAGCCTGCCCGGCCGCCGTGGCTCGCTCAACGTGGACGACGAGGGGACTCCAACGCAGCAGACCGTGCTGATCGAAAAGGGAATCCTGAAGTGCTATCTCCAGGATCTGCAGAATGCCCGCCTCATGGGCATGGCGCCGACCGGTAACGGGCGGCGTGAGTCCTATGCCCATATTCCGATGCCGCGCATGACCAATACGTTCATGCTGGCCGGCCGGCACGATCCCGGAGAGATCATTGCATCGGTCGATAAGGGGCTCTACGCCGTCAACTTTGGTGGGGGCCAGGTCGACATCACGTCCGGTAAATTCGTATTTTCAACGAGCGAGGCCTATTTGATCGAAAACGGCAGGGTTACGCGGCCGGTAAAAGGGGCCACGCTCATTGGAAACGGTCCGGATGTTCTGACGCGAGTGACGCGCGTCGGTTCCGACGTTCAGCTTGATTCCGGAGTCGGCACCTGTGGCAAGGAAGGCCAGAGTGTGCCCGTTGGTGTCGGACAACCGACGCTGCTTATCGAAGGTCTTACAGTGGGCGGAACACATGGCAGCTGACGGGTTTTGGAGGCGCCTGACCGGCGCATACCTGACCCGTTGCGAATGCAGGAGGGTTACGTCATGAATGACCAGTTTCTGAATGAGGAGCGGCCGCTTCCAGAGGCTGGACGCGGCAATGTCGTGCAGTGGCACGTGTATCGGCGCATCGGCGAGGCACGTGCCCACCTTACCCACATAATTCTTGGACAGGGTCAGCATATAGTCGGGGGTCACAGCCACGACAGCATTGGTGATCTGTGGTGGGTCGGCGTCGAAGTGGACAACATCGGGCATTGGGGAAATCGCGGTGCCATCAACAAGCACTCGGGTTAGGGGCATACTTGATGACGCAAGAACTGAAGCCGGCGGCGTCCGTCGCCACCACTCCTGAAGCGCTGCGCGCGCTGATCAGCGAAGTCCTCGCGGAAGCGTTGAAGCAGGGCGCCAGTGCGGCGGAGGCCAGCGCAAGTGTCAGTCAGGGTCTGTCTGTGACCGTGCGGCTCGGTAATGTCGAGACAGTCGAACACACCCGGGACAAAGGCTTGGGCATAACCGTCTATTTTGGCAAGCAGAGCGGTTCGGCCAGCACTTCGGACCTGGGGCCAGAGGCCATTCACGGCACGGTGCGGGCGGCGGCGAGCATCGCGAAATATACGGCCGCCGATGAGTTTTCCGGACTTGCCGACGTCGCATCCCTTGCCAAATCGATTCCCGATCTTGACCTGTATCATCCGTGGAACCCCGGCGCCGACCGTGCCATCGAGATCGCTGCTGCGTGCGAGCATGCGGCTCGCTCGGCCGATGCACGCATCCTCAATTCCGAGGGTGCATCACTGTCTTCGCACGAGGGGCTGGAGGTATATGGCAACACCAATGGTTTTCTCGGCGCCGTCGCTGCCACACGTCACGCACTGAGCTGTGCCGTTGTGGCGCAGGACGACTCCGGGATGCAGCGCGATTACTGGTATACAGTCGCGCGCGATGCGCGCGATCTCGAGGTACTGGAGTCCGTTGGCCGCCAGGCGGCGGCGCGGGCGGTGCGCAGGCTGGCTGCACGCAAGTTGTCCACGCGTGAAACCCCGGTACTGTATGAGGCGCCTGTTGCCTCCAGTCTCCTGTCGCACTTTGTCGGAGCAGTGCGCGGAACCAGCCTGTATCGCGAGGCTTCATTCCTGTTGGGTCAGCTCGGCAAGCCGGTGTTTGCGCCGTGGATCCGGATTTATGAGCAGCCACACCTGAGGAAGGGTCTGGGCAGCGCCCCTTTTGACAACGAAGGTGTCGCCACACGCGACCGTGATCTTGTGCGCGACGGCATGCTGCTGGGTTACGTTCTGGATTCGTATTCGGCGCGTAAGCTTGGCATGGAGACAACCGGAAATGCCGGAGGCGTGCACAATCTTGCGATCGAGGCCGGGGACGACGATTTTCCGGCACTGCTTGCGCGCATGCATACCGGGTTGCTCGTGACCGAGTTGATCGGCTTCGGAGTCAATACCGTCACAGGCGATTATTCGCGCGGGGCTGCCGGATTCTGGGTGGAAAATGGTGAAATCCAGTTTCCGGTTGAAGAGATCACCATTGCCGGAAACCTGCGCGAGATGTTCCGCCAGATCGTTGCTGTCGGTCGGGACGTCGATCTGCGCGGCAACATCCGCACCGGGTCCATTCTTGTCGAGAACATGACGCTCGCCGGCTCCTAGGCAGCGCGCGGAGCCGGCAGGGACAGGCTCAGAATGGCCCCCACGATGCAGAGTGGATCTCGTTTTCCTCGGGTGGCAGGCCGCGTTTGAGACGCAGACCGTCAGCCTCAAGGTACAGTGCCGCGTGAAAGCGAGTTCCGATTTCATCAAGCATCCATGCGATGTCGGCCGGGTGACAGATTGCGCCGTTGCGGTTCAAATGGCGGACCAGCATGGTCGTGGGCTCAACCTTGATCACCAGGGGAAGTGGCAGGGCGAGCGGCAGTACCTGCTCCCGAACCACCCGCTCCAGTGGGCCAGGCGAACGCGGCCGGGCCTGACGGATGTCGAAGCGCAGGTGTCCGCCACCGCCGCCCACCATCAGGAGTTCCTTTGTCCACTCGATGCACAGGCCGGAGTGAACGATGATTGTTCTGCCGGTAAACATCGCGAAGAACGGTCCATACGCAGTTGCCCGTAGACGCGCACTGCGTCCGCGTCTACGGATCAGCGTGACCAGCCTGGATATCATATGCCATGATGCCCAGCGTCCGCAGGACCTGCAAGTCGCCACCATCGGGACGCGAGTTGTCGTGGCCGCCGGTCTTGCGGGGTGGCATGCCACCGCTGCATTTTCGGCCCAATCGTGCCGCAATGCAGGTGTTGGCGAATCAGTACGTTTCCACCTGCCGCTGGGGGATTTCGCGGCTGCAGCCGGTCAGGTGCGCCGAGTGGCCAGATTCCGTAGCGAGCTGATTACCGCTTGTGACTCGGAAGGAGCGAGATATTGTGACTGAAGTGTTCGATATCGCTGTCATCGGATCCGGCCCTGGAGGGTACCGTGCCGCAGTACTCGGCGCGTTACGCGGCAAGCGCGTCGCGATCGTCGAGAAGCAGGACTGGGGCGGCTGCTGCTTGAACCGCGGATGTGTACCGAAGAAGGACTGGTACCACAGCGCCCGTCTGATTGCCGCGTCACGTACCTTTGCCGGGCGCGGAATCAGCGGGAGTCTGGCAGTTGACCTGACGCGCGCATGGGAGCACCAGGAGACTGTCGTGCGCATGGTGCAGGACAGCTACCTGGACTACATGAAGCGCCTGGGTATCAGCATGTACAGCGGAAACGCCCGCTTTGCTTCTTTGCACGCGCTGGATGTTCTGGCCGGGACCGGTTGCGAGCGCCTGCAGGCCGCTCATGTCATAATCGCTACCGGATCGAAACCCACGGCGCCAGCGGGGCTTGTGCCGCTGGATCGGCGGATTCTGACCTCGGACATGCTCTTCGATGATCCACCCCCGCCGGGGCGTCGTGTCGCAGTCATCGGCGGCGGTCTGATAGGTGCCGAATTCGCTTTTATACTGTCGATGCTTGGCCTGCAGGTGCGCTGGATCACACGTCGTTTGCCCCTGAGCCGAACCCGATTCAGTCCGCAGGCGCTGACCGCCCTCAGGGAAGCATTGCGCGACCACGGTATTGAGCCGCTAGAAGGAACAAGCGTTACGAGCAGCGAGGTGCGCGATGGGGATCTGGTACTTGGGCTTGCTGGGGGACAAGAGCTGGCCGTCGACTGGGCGCTGCTTGGCACAGGGCGCGTTCCGTTCACGGACGGACTTGCGCTCGACGCTGTCGGGATCGAGCGGGACGATCGCGGGTTCGTGCGCGTGAACGAATGGCTGCAGACCAGCCTGCCGCACGTTTACGCGGTCGGCGACTGCGTATCCGAACACATGACTGCCAATCAGGCACTTGCCGATGCCGCTGTTGCGGTGCAGAACATCGTCTCCGGTGGTTCGCCACAGGCGCAGAGACGGCGCGACGTGCTGTGGGTGCCGGAAGTGGTCTACAGTGCCGTGGAGCTTGCGCGCATCGGCCTGAATGAGGATCTTGCGGAAGACGCCGGACTTGAACCTGCGGTGGGTTTTGCAGCCTTCGAGAAATCGCCGTGCGCCCTGGGCCAGGACGACACCCGCGGTTTCGTGCGCCTGATCGGAGAACTGGACAGTGGAGCGCTCCTGGGGGCGGAAGTGGTCGGGAGCGAAGCGGGGGAACTGATCCATATGCTGGCGCTTGCGCCAGATCATGCGTCCACACTCGCGCTGCTCGCGCACGCCTGGGTCAATCACCCTACGCGGGCTGAGGAATTCGTCAATGCAGCCGAAACCCTGGCGAGCAAGTGGGGCCTCGCGGATCAAATATTCGGGGTATCGGATCGCGACAGGTGACCGTACAGACCTGGAAATGGACCACCGGTCCGGACTGCTTGCCGCTGTTTTGCCGGATGGCGTAGTATTTTTAGTCAAGAAGGCGCCCAAACCGGATGAGAAAGTGAAGGCTGGATCTATGATTCCCAATGTCTTGCAGGTACTTACCGCGGCGGTCAAGGAAAAGCGCTGCGTGGCGATCCGTTATCACGACCAGACCCATATCCGCGTTATAGAGCCGCATGCGATCTATACCGCCGAGAATGGAGAAATCGTGGTCGATGGATACCAGATCCGCGGCTATTCTTCTTCGGGCCGCCAGCCGCCGTTCTGGCGCCCCTACCGGCTGAAAAAGATCAGCGCGGTCTCGCTGCTGAAGGAGTCCTTCGAGACGCGAACCGGGGATGGTTTCGCGTCGGCCAAGGAAAAATACCGCGATAAGCTGCTTGCGATGGTGGACGACCGGCGTCAGTCGTTTGTCTTTCCTTCGTCGGCGGGGCCAGAAGAAATGGGACCGCACCTGCCGGGCAACCCCCACCGCCGCTGAAGCAGTGTCTCGAGTTTCCCGGCTGTATGCCGTTGCGGCATCGCCGGGAAACAGCGGTAAATCCGGCTAGCGTTCGTTCATTTTGTCCACCAGCGCGTGCAGTTCGCCGGTGTGGCGCGCATTCAGCACATCTTCTGCGAACCTGCCCAGCTCGGTGAGGTCGCTTTCGCGCACAATCCTCTTGATTTCCAGCAGCGCGGACGGGTGCATGCTGAATTCGTCCAGGCCCAAGCCCAGTAACAGGCGTGTATAACGCACGTCGCCGGCCATTTCACCACACATGGCGACGGGAATGCCGGCCGATTTCCCGGCGCGTATCGTCATTGAAATCAGCCGCAACACCGACGGGTGCAGCGGATCGTAGAGATAGTTTACCGCCTCGTCGACGCGGTCGATCGCAAGTGTGTACTGGATCAGATCGTTCGTCCCGATCGAAAAAAAATCCAGGTGTGGCGCAAACAGGTCCGCTGAAACGGCCGCTGCCGGTACCTCGATCATGCCGCCAATCTGCGTTTCCGGATCGAATGGCTGCCCCTGGCGTGTCAGTTCCGCCTTGGTCTCCTCGATAAGATCCAGAACGCGGAACATTTCCCCGAGGCTAGAAAGCATGGGGATCATGATACGCACTTGACCCAGCGCCGAAGTCCGCAGTATTGCCCGAAGCTGCGGCCGGAACAGTGATGTGTCGTGCAGGCACAGCCGCACGGCACGCAAGCCCAGGGCCGGATTTACGGTGATCGTTTCGCCGCCCCGACTGTTGCTATCGATGCGCTTATCAGCACCGAGATCAAGCGTGCGTATCGTTACCGGTTTTCCGGGGATGGCCTTCACGACCTTCGCATAGGCCCGGTATTGTTCTTCTTCGTCAGGCAGATCGGGCCGGTTCATGAACAGAAACTCGGTACGGTACAGCCCGATTCCCTCGGCCGCGACCTTGTTTGCTGCTTTGATGTCATCCGGCAGTTCTATGTTTGCGTAAAGCTTGATCGCGCATCCGTCACGTGTTTCCGAGCGGCTGGCCTTGATGGTCTCCAGTTCGCGCTTGAGCTGGACTATCCTCTTCTGCCGGTGCTGGTACTCGGCGACGACGCCGGGCTCGGGCAGCACAATCAGGACGCCGAGCTTCCCGTCGACGATCAGCTGTTCGCCGCTGCGTATGGCGCGCGTGGCATTATGCACCGCGACGATGGCAGGGATTTCAAGGCTGCGAGCCAAGATCGCCGTGTGGGAAATCGGACCTCCTAGATTGGTCACGAATGCCGCGATGCGGGTGTGCTTGAGCAGCACTATATCAGCGGGCGTGAGGTCGTTGGCGACCACGATTTGCCCGTCAAGCGCATCCGTTATCTGTTCATGTTCCTCATCGTTGGACACCAGCAGATTGCGCAGGATGCGGTCTACAACCTGACCGACGTCGGTTTTCTTGCTGCGCAGATAGGGATCGTCCATCTGCTCGAACACGGCGGAAAGTTCATCGCTCTGCGTCTTGAGCGCCCACTCGGCGTTGCATCGTTTCTTGCGGATTGTGTCGACCGGAGCCTCGCATATCATCTTGTCGTGCAGAATCAGCAGATGTGTGTCGATAATGCTCGAAATTTCGGGAGGCGCGGACTTCGGGATGTGGTCGCGTATGCTCTCGAGCTGGCTTCGTGCGGAATCGATTGCCGCAGTGAAACGCCTGATCTCTCCTTCGATCAGGTTCTCCGGCAATGCATACTCCGGCACCTCCGGCCGTTCGCGGTGCAGCACGTAGGCCTTGCCGATGGCAATTCCGCTGCTGACGCCGGTTCCGTGCAGTACGAGCATGGCGTTTACTCTTCCTCGCCGAAGCGGTTATCCATCAAATTGCGCAAGGCCTGCATTGCTTCGTCCTCGTCTTTTCCGTCGACGCGCAGGATAAGCTGGCTTCCTTGGCCGGCAGCCAGCATCATGATTCCCATGATGCTCTTTCCATTCGCCTGGTGGCCATTGCGCTCCAGAATGATGTCACTCTTGAACTGCGACGCAAGATTGACGAACTTTGCCGAAGCGCGCGCATGCATGCCGAGTTTGTTGACTACCGTTATGGTTGCATTCTTCATCGACGCGGCTCCGCCTTGCGCAGTTCCACCGGTGCCGACACTATGCCTTCGGGGCCGCCCGTCAGAGCTTTTGCGACGAGCCCCGCCATGTCCAGGCCGCGGTAATTCAGTATCCGGATGAGCATCGGAAGGTTCACGCCGCTCACGAGTTCGATGTGACTCTTTCTGAGGAGGCGGCAGGCCGTGTTGGTGTGGGACGCGCCGTAGATGTCAGCCAGAATCAGCACCCCCTGGCCATGGTCGAGCTGCTTCAGCCGTTCGGCGATAGCCTGCTCCAGAAGCTCCTGCGGCAGTTCGTAGTCCACAGGAAGGGTCTCGACGCCAGGCGGCAATTCGCCCAGAACGTGTTCCGCCGAGCGCAGTAATCCCTTGCCGAAATCTGCCTGAGCCAGAATCAACAGACCTATCATGCCAACTCCCGGTGTCGAACCTGCGCGTTTACCCCTTTGCGCGAAAAGTACTCTGCCAGCCTCTTGACCAGATATACCGAGCGGTGCTGGCCGCCGGTACACCCCAAGGCGATGGTCATGTAGCTGCGATGTTCTGCCTCGAAGCTCGGCAGCCAGTTCTCAAGGAAGTCGCATAGCTGCCCAAACATGGCTTGCACCCGCTTGTCTTTCTCGAGGAACGCCATGACCGGCGGGTCGAGTCCTGTCAGCTTGCGCAGGTCGGCCTCCCAGTAGGGATTTGGAAGGCAGCGAACATCGAAAACGAAATCTGCATCAAGCGGGGTCCCGTTTTTGAACCCAAAGGATTCGAACATCAGGGTCATTCCCTCCGTATTATCGCTGCGCGCGAAGTTATTCACCAGATGGCGCAGCTCGTGCGGGGTGGTATGGGTAGTGTCGACCCGTAGTGCGGCATTGGCAGACAGCGGCACGAGCAGCGCTTTCTCCTGACGGATTCCATCCAGCAGGGGAATCCCCCGCCTGGTGAGCGGGTGCTTGCGGCGCGTAGCCTTGAAACGCGTGACCAGGACGGATTCCTCCGCCTCGAGAAAAATGATCCTATAGCTCAGTCCAATGGATTCGAGCTGGGCCAGCCCGGTCGGCAGGGCGTCAAGGAAGCGGTGAGTGCGCGCGTCGATGCCGACTGCCGCGTTGCGCAGTTCGTCGCGCCCGCTTTCCATGATCTGGCGCGCAAAGTGCGGCAGCAGCGCCGCCGGGAGGTTGTCTATGCAGTAGAACCCCATATCCTCCAGCGCCTGGAGCGCGATACTTTTTCCGGATCCGGAGAGCCCGCTGACTATCAGAAATGTCATGTCTGGAACCGCCCCGGCGCAGGGGCTGCAGGTGTCGCCGGAATACCGATGATCCGGTATGTGATCATTTCTCGGCACCGTGCATTGCCGCTTCCTGCCGCTTCACTATGTCGTCCAGCGGGTTCACTCCGCGCATGCGGAGGATATGGCTGCGGGTCGCGACTTCGACCAGAACCGCAAGATTTCTGCCGGGCGCCACGTAAAGCACCACTTCGGGAATCTCGACGTCGAGGATGCGCCGGGTCTTCTGTTCAGCCTGCAGGCGGTCTATGCTGCCCAGCCGCCTGCGTTTCAGCTGCTCGAGACGCACAATCAGTCGCAGGGTCTTCTCCGAACGCACTGCGGTTTCGCCGAACATGGCGCGCACATTGAGTATCCCAAGGCCGCGTACTTCGAGGAAATCCCGCAAGATGCTCGGGCTGCGCCCAAGCAGCACGTCAGGGCCGGTTCGGAAGAATTCGACGGCATCGTCGGCGATGAGGCGATGATTGCGGCTCAGCAATTCCAGCGCCAGTTCACTTTTGCCCATGCCGCTTTCGCCGGTTAGCAGTACGCCCACGCCCATTACCTCCAGGTATACTCCGTGCAGTGTGACGTGCGCAGCTAGCGCAGCGGCAAGGTAATGCTGCAGGTGGTCGATCAGCTTGGGGCTGGGCAACGGTGAAGACAGCAGTGGCAATTTCATCGATTCAGATGCCGAGCGCAGGTCGGTGGCCACCTTTTCGCCATTGGCCACGACCACCACGGCGGTTGTGGCGCAGCTGAACAAATCACGGACGGCCTGGCGGCGTTTTGCCACCGAGAGTTTCCGCAAATAGGCGGTCTCGGCACTCCCGAGAACCTGCACGCGGTTGGGGTGCACGAAATTCAGGTGACCGACCAGCGCCATGCCTGGGAATTTCGCAGTCGCCGGTTCCAACAGCCGGTCCCGGCCGGCATGGCCAGAAAGCCACTTGAGCTTCAGGGGCTCGTGCTGGGCCTCAAACAGGCCATTGGCGGTAAGAATCGTGGTCATATGTGCAGTCGTTTGTGCCGCATGCTCGCAAAGTCAATGTTCGGGGACAAGACATTGTGACCGGCGCATTTATTCCGACCAGGCATCCGCTGATGTCTGCAGTGCTCCGCGCCATATCGCCGATGCCGCAAGCCACCTCGTCAGGCCCCCGCCGCCGATGTCTGGCAGCGTTCTCCCGTGCCGGGTGCATGGCCCCCGGGTCCCTGTAGCGCGCCGCGCAGACAATGAATCTGCCGGACTGGCGCGCCGTGTACGGTTACCGGATCTGTGTGTCCGGCCCGGCTGGACGCTGTGCGGGGAGGCCAAAGACCGTGCCCGTCGCCAACGCTGGCCAAAAGGGGGGAAGGGCCCGTTGGAGTGGAACAGCCAGCGGCGCTCCCGCGCGCGGCTGGCGCGTTCTGGGGCCCGGCTGCGCAATGCGGCGGCAACCCGCAGCAGGGGTTCCCGTTCAAAACTGGAGGGCATGAAGGAATCGCATAAAGACTGTGTGATTAGCCAGTATAATTAAACTGTCTGATCCGGGCACGCCATACACCCCCAAAGCCTGGAGCGCGACCGCACTGTCCGGGTAAATATCAGACGCTCAAGCAGTCCGCAAGGTTGCCACCGATGTTGCACGCCACGCAAGCCAGGTCCTGGGCCGTGGGCGAGAGGTTTTTCCGGACGGTTACCGAGGCAAGTGCGCTGCGATCCACCTGGAAGCGGTCCATGCCCCTCAACATGTCACGCTAGCACAATGGCGTCGCAATTACGAAAAATCAATATCTTGGGGCATCCAGTGGACGTCGCGGCAGGCATAGAGCGACCGTCACGGAGACGCTGCAAAGAGGGCAACTGGCACCGGAATGGGTTGCCAGCCAGTCTGGCTGGTGTCTTCGTGGAACGCTGTAAATCAGAAGTGAGGTGCCGGCGCCTCGGTCACGTAGTCCACGTGCCTCGACGCCGGGCGCGCGCCGTGGTAACCGGCGCGCAAGCCGTGCTAGTCAGCTTTCTGATCCTTGAGAGCGCCACCGTTGCGGTGATGGTCCGTCATTTTTTCCTTGTGTCTCAAAACCTGACGGTCCAGCTTATCGGCCAGGTTGTCGATGGCGGCATACATGTCATTGTGCTCGGAATCCGCATGCAGCTTGGTGCCCTTGGCGTTGATCGTGGCCTCGACCGTGTGACGATTCTTGCGTTTCTCGAAATGCAGCACTACGTTGGTGGTTGTCATGTAATCAAAGTGCTTCTGAATCCGACCGATTTTCTCCGAGACATAGTTGCGCAGGGGTTCAGTAACTTCTACCTGCTGTCCGGTCACTGTGATCTGCATAGCTGCTCTCCGAATGCAACGATTAAACCAGCGATTTCCTCTGGCTGGATGGGGGAATATTAAGGGATTCTCGGTACTTGGCGACGGTGCGCCGTGCTACATGAATGCCCTGCTCCTCCAGGATCTCGGCGATCTTGCTGTCGCTGATGGGCCTGGATGAGGTTTCCGATTCCACCAGCTTCTTGATCAGACTGCGGATCGCAGTCGCCGAACAGGTACCACCATCGGCGGTATTCACGTGGCTTGAAAAGAAGTACTTGAGCTCAAAGATGCCGCGCGGTGTCAGCATGTATTTCTGGGTTGTAACGCGCGAAATGGTCGATTCGTGCATTTCGACCACCTCGGCGATGTCGTGCAGTACCAGCGGTTTCATGGCCTCGGGCCCGTGGTCAAAGAACGCGCGCTGACGATCGACAATGGCTCTTGCCACCTTCAGCAACGTGTCGTTGCGGCTTGCCAGGCTCTTGATGAACCAGCGTGCCTCCTGCAGGCGCTCCTGCAGGTATTTGTTGTCGGCACTTCCGCTTCCGCGGTGAATCATCTTTTCGTAGTGCGTGTTGATGCGCAGCCGCGGTGTCGTACCACTATTCAGTTCGGCCCGCCATACACCGCGCATTTTTTTCACGATGATATCGGGCACGACGTAGCTGGCTTGCGAAGTCTGGACACTTCCGCCGGGTCTGGGATTGAGCTGCTGAATAAGCTCAATCGCCGCCTGCAGTTCATCCGGCCGCAGCTTCAATACCCGGCGCAGCTGCTTGAAGTCGCGTGATGCCAGCAGATCGAGGTTCCCAGGCTGCGCGAGTTCGTGTGCGGCGTCAAGAAACGGAGTGCCGGGCTTCATCCCGCGCAGCTGCAACAGCAGGCATTCGCTCAGGTTGCGTGCCCCCACTCCGATGGGGTCGAAGTTCTGGATCTGATGCAGTACCGCTTCAATCTCGTCCAGCTCCACCGTGTCTGCGTTGTCCGACTGGCCTGCCGGGTCTTGGCGGGCGTCGGTGCCCACTGCCTGGCGAATTTCCTCCAGGCCGACGGTCAGATAGCCATCGTCATTGATGGCATCGATCAGGGCCATCGCGATCTGGCGGTCGGCATCCGAGAAAGGCGTCATCTGCATCTGCCACAGGAGATGGTCCCGGAGGGTGAGCGGAATGCTGTTACGGGCATCTATGTCGGGAAGTCCGTCATCCGAAGCCGGCCGGTCAGCCGTGCCTGCAGAAGTGTCGAAGGTATCTTCCCACGACTCGGCGACATAGTCGTCCGGGTTTGTCTCGGCATCGTGGTCCGGACCTGTGTCCGTCGCGACCTCATCGCCCGCGACCGCCTCTTCGCTTTCCTCTCCGCCTGCTTCGGGTTCGTCCTTCTTTTCCTGGTCGCCCGGGGGGCTGTCGCCATCGTTCTTGCCGGCGCTGACCTCCTCATCAACCTCTTCCAGCAGAGGATTGTTTTCGATCGCCTCCTGGATTTCCTGCTGCAGTTCCAACGACGACAGCTGCAGCAGCCGTATTGCCTGCTGCAGCTGGGGCGTGATGGTCAGATGCTGACCGAGTTTAAGATCCAACGACTGCTTCATTGGCGAAACGGTATCGTTCTTGGTGTCCGTGCTGCATGGGCCATGCAGCGAAAGTGATGTTTTTGTCTTCCCTTGCCCAGAAGTCTAGTCCATTTTCCGATCCATTGAATGTCATTTGGCGGGCTGGTTGCAAGCAGCGGCCGGCCCGGAAGTTGCCTCACTGATAGATATGCTGCCGCCTTGGACGGGCGGGCGCCGCGGTCCGTTGCCTTTTACCCCGAATATCTGCGGTCAGCGGGGCCGGAAAGCTGCATTGTCCGCCTGGCACTGCTATAGACGGAAGTCTTCGCCCAGGTAGACCTTTTTTACCTCTTCATTATACAAGATTTCCGCCGGCATGCCCGCGGCGAGTACCCGGCCTTCGCTAAGAATGTAGGCGCGATCACAGATTTTCAGGGTTTCGCGCACGTTATGGTCGGTAATCAGCACTCCTATCCCCAGTTCTCGCAGATGCGTGATGAGTTGTTGTATATCGAGAACCGAGATGGGATCGACACCGGCGAAGGGCTCATCCAGGAGGATAAACTGGGGTCGAGTCGCGAGTGCACGCGCAATCTCCACGCGCCGCCTCTCGCCGCCGGACAGGCTCACCCCGAGCGTCGTGCGCCGCTCCGTGATGTGAAGCTCCTGCAGCAGTTCTTCGAGCCGATGAGCGCGCTCGGTCGGGCTTAGGCCGGAGACAGTTTCGAGTATTGCAAGAATGTTGTCCTGTACTGAAAGTTTGCGAAAAACCGATGGTTCCTGGGGCAGATAACCCAGTCCAAGGCGTGCACGTTTGTGCATTGGCAGGCGGCTGATATCCCGGCCATCAAGGTGGATTGTGCCGCGGTCAATGGGAATGAGGCCGACGATCATGTAGAAGCAGGTTGTCTTCCCGGCGCCGTTCGGACCGAGCAGACCCACGACCTCACCGCTGCGGATTTCAAGCGACACGTCCTGAACGACCTGACGTGCCTTGTAGCGCTTACTTAGGCCGGTTGCGGCGAGGATCGTCAATTCAAGGCCTCTTGCCGGGCTGAACCGGACCGGAATTTGTAGGTGCTGAAGCCTCTTGTGGCTGGATGACGACGTGAACGCGGTCCTGGGCGGAGCCCGCTACCGCAGTCAGAGTGCCAGTTGCAATGTCGTAATGCAGCCTGGCGCTGCGCAACGTGTCGTTTCCCTGTCTGAAACGGACCATTTCGTAAAGGTCGAGGCGCCGTTCGGACGCGTAATACTTGAGGCGCAATGCGGAACCCCGGATGTCCTCTTGCGGAGCCGGCATTCTCTGGAAAAAGGTGATCGGATTGCCTTGGGCGGAGATAGTCTGAACGGCATTGTTGTGCATGCTCGCTTGGGCTTTGGCCGCTGTGATGCGCAGTCCGCCCTGCACGAACGTCACGTGCCCCCGGTAATAGGCCATGCCATTCTTCTGGTCTATTTCTATGCGGTCCGCGCTGATCTGGATCGGCAGACTGCGCTCGGAAGCGATTCCGCCCGCGCGATGGGTTGCGGCGGCCGCCGCAACCGCCGCGTGCCCCGCGCCCCGGGAAGGCGGTTGACTGCCGGCACGCGCCGCCGGGGATTCGCCGAGGTACAGCGCGGAGCCCACCAGGACAAGCGCCACGGCCACGATCGAGGGGAGGCGCATCAGTCGAGCACGATCCGCAGCTGATGCGTCGTAATTTCGCCTGCCGGGGCCCCTTTGTCGTGTCCACGCTTCACTTTGACATTTCCGGTCATGAGCAATTCCTTGCCGTTGTTATAAACACGGCCGCGTTCCGCCGAAGTGTAGACTGCCGGCGCACCCGGTGTGTACTGGATCAGGCGCGGTTGCGTCAATGTGGCGGATTTCTCGTTGGGATAGTGCACCAGGGTGCTAGCAGTCAGTACATACTTGGGTCTCCCCAGCTTGCTCATCGCGGTTACGGTGAAATTGCGGATGATGTAGTCGGGTTGGTGCTGTTGGCCGGGCTTCAGTGCAATTACCGGGGTGACAAGCGCATTCGGCAGCCACACTGTCAGAATCAGCAGCGCCAGAAGGATCGCCGCGATAATGAGTTTGTTGATGCTCCAGTTCATGCGTTCAGCCGGTGCACCGACGTGCCGCTTCCACCTCAGAGGTAACGCTGCATTTCAGCGGCGTAGCTGCCTTGCGCTGCCATGATCAGTTCGCACAGCTCGCGAGCGGCGCCACGACCACCGGCGCTCGGCGTCACCCAGTGAGCGTGCTTCTTGACGAGTGCATGGGCGTCCTGGACGGCAATGGCAAATCCGGCACGCAGCATGACGGGCAGGTCGACTACGTCGTCACCGGCGAAGGCCACGTGCGCGGATTCGAGGCCCAGCCGAAAGAGCAGCGATTCGAAGGCGGCCAGCTTGTCCGCGCACCCCTGGCAGACATGCCTTACTCCCAGTTCGGCGGTGCGATGCGCGACGATGCGCGACGTGCGACCGGTGATGACCCCGACTTCCACGCCATTGCGCTGCAACATCTTGATTCCATGGCCGTCACGCGAATTGAATGCCTTGTACTCCTCTCCGGCGTTATCCAGAAAAAGACTGCCGTCGGTCAGCACTCCGTCCACATCGAACAGAACCAGCTTGACGCCAGCCGCCCGCTCAAGGGTGGCACGCGGCACATCGAATGGCAATGTGCAGCCGCTGGTCATCAGACCACGCCGGCCTTCAGCAGATCGTGCATGTTGAGCGCGCCGACCACCCGATTGTCGTCGTCGACGACGAACAGGCCGCTGATGTTGAGGGATCGCATCAGCTGAACCGTTTCTGCGGCAAGCTTGTCCGGACGGGTGGTCTTTGGGTCGCGGGTCATGACTTCACTGATCGCCGCGCCATAAACATCGACGCCCTTGTTCAGGGTCCGCCTCAGATCCCCGTCGGTGTAGATCCCGATGAGTCTGCCTGCCGCATCCGCTATGCCGGTCATTCCCAGCCCCTTGCTCGTCATCTGCAGCAGCGCCTCGCGCAGGGACGCGTCTTCGTTGACCAGCGGTATGCTTTCCCCGGTGTGCATAATGTCGCTTACGTAGAGCAGCAGCCGGCGGCCAAGTTTTCCGCCCGGGTGGGATCGCGCAAAGTCCTCTGACGTAAAGCCGCGCGACTGGAACAATGCCATCGCCAGGGCGTCGCCCATGGCCAGGGTGGCGGTGGTGCTGGCGGTTGGCGCAAGGTTGAGCGGACAGGCCTCTTTTTCCACCCCCACGTCCAGATTCACGTCCGCCTGTAGCGCGAGGCTCGATTGCGCGCTGCCGGTCAAGCTTATGAGCTTTGCGCCCATGCGCTTGATGATCGGAAGGATCGTCAGAATCTCGTCGGTCTCGCCGGAGTTGGAAATCGCTATCACAACGTCAACCGGCGTGATCATCCCGAGGTCGCCATGACTCGCCTCGCCCGGATGCACAAAGAACGCCGGAGTGCCGGTGCTTGCGAGGGTGGCGGCAATCTTGCCACCGATATGTCCGGACTTGCCCATACCGACCACGACCACACGGCCCTGGCATTCCATCACGATACGGCATGCCTGCACGAAGCGGTCGTCGATGCGACCGGACAGCGCAGACACTGCCGCCGCCTCGAGTTCGATGACTGCCCGCCCGATCTGCGTCAGTGATGACGTTTCCGTCTGGTATTTCGCGATGTTACGAGGCATAAGTTAACCTTGATGAGTATAACGAAACGGAAAACAATATCCTAATGCACTCCTTAGCTCTCGGGCAGATCCTGATCCTCCTGGGTGTGGCAGTGGTCCTGGTGGCGGTGTTCCGCTACGTCCATCTTCCCCAAGTGCTCGCCTACCTCTGTGCCGGATTGCTGATCGGACCATTCGGGCTTTCCTGGATCCCCGATCTTCAAGGAATTCGCCAGCTGGCGGAGTTCGGACTGGTATTCCTGATGTTCACGATTGGCCTCGAGTTCTCGCTCCCTCAGTTGCTGGCGATGAAACGCATGGTCCTCGGCCTGGGCGGCGCCCAGGTCTTGTTAAGCGTCCTGCTGATAGGGGCTGCAGTCTGGATGCTAGGGATGTCGGTGCAGGCGGCAATCGTCATTGGCGGGGTACTCAGTCTGTCCTCGACGGCGATCTCGCTGAAGCTGCTGGTGGAGCAGGTGGAGCAGCACTCCCGGCACGGGTGGGCCGCGATCGGGGTGCTCCTGTTCCAGGATCTGGCCGTCATCCCGTTCCTGATCGTAATCCCGATGCTCGCTGGCGGCCCGGCGCAGTCGGCGCTGATCACGATGGCCTGGGCGGTGCTGAAGGGTGTGGGGGTGTTGCTGGCGATCCTGCTGGTGGGACCGGCAATTCTGCGTCCAGTGTTCCACGGGGTCGCGCTCTCGCGTTCGCGCGAGTTCTTCATGCTGACCGTTCTGCTGATTACGCTTGCTTCGGCATGGCTGACGCGGCTCGCTGGCCTGTCGCTTGCGCTTGGCGCATTCGTCGCCGGGATCATGATCGGAGAGACCGAATACCGGCATCAAGTCGAGAGCGATATCCTGCCGTTCCGCGATGTTTTGCTCGGATTGTTCTTTATCACCGTCGGAATGCTTCTCAACCTGTCGGTTCTCCGCTCACTGTGGCCGTGGGTGATCGGAGGCCTGATTGCCATGCTCGCGCTCAAGATCGGCCTCATCACGCTTCTCGGAAGGGCGTTTGGCCTTGAAAGTGGCGTTTCTCTACGCACCGGCCTGGTTCTCGCGGAGAGCGGCGAGTTTGGTTTCGCCCTGCTGATCCAGGCGCAGCGCGTCCACCTGCTGCCGGACCGTACCATCGAGGGTGTACTCGCGACCATGGTTCTGAGCATGCTGCTGGCACCGCTGATCATCCGCTACAACGGTCGCATCGCGGTGCGCGCGGTTTCAAGCTACCGCGAGCGCCGTCGCAGCAATCTCGATGTGATTCGCGCCGAGTCGAAAGGCGTCCAGGGCCACGTGATTATCTGCGGATACGGGCGTAGTGGACAGAACCTGGCCTGGATGCTCAGGCAGGAAAGCCTGCCCAGTATTGCGCTCGATCTCGATCCAATACGGGTGCGCGATGCGCGCGATGCCGGCGAGCCCGTGATCTACGGAGATGCCGCCCGCAGCGACATATTGCAGGCAGCGGGACTGATGCAGGCGCGGGCGCTGGCCATCAGCTTCGTCGATGTGGCCGTGGCGATGCGCATCCTGGAGATCGTGCGCCAGCTGCGCCCGGAAATGCCCGTGATCGTCCGCACCATGGACGACCGTGACCTCGATCAGCTCAAGGCGGCGGGGGCAGCCGAAGTCGTACCTGAAAGTCTCGAGGGCAGCCTGATGATGGGTTCGCACCTGCTGATGCTTCTCGGTGTGCCGGTCTCGCGGGTGCTGCGCCAGGTACAGACCGTGCGCCGCGATCGGTATCGCATGCTGCATGGCTTTTTTCACGGCGCCGCCAGCGAAGACGAGGCCGAAGAATCCTATCGGCAGCGGCTGCACTCCGTGATCCTGCCGGCTGGCGCCCACGCCGTGGCGAAGCGGCTGGCGGACCTGGGACTGGAAAAGTACGGCGTGGTGGTCACTGCAGTGCGCCGCAGCGGCATCAGCGGATCCTCGCCGAGTGCCGATATCCGCCTGAACGATGGCGATGTGCTGGTCCTGTACGGGACGCCAGAGGCGCTGAATCAGGCCGAGAAGATCCTGCTGCAGGGCTGACGGCCGCCTCAGCCCGGGCGGGTTGGCCGTTCGTCGCCGGTGGCTCTGAAACGCCTCCCGCTGCCCATCCAGGTTCAACTGGCATGCAACTTCTGGTAAGTTGAGACGATCGCGCCTTGGCGCTGCATGTGAGCCTGCAATGAACACAATGCAAGCTGTTCTCATGACCAACCCCGGTGAACCGGATGTCCTCAGGCCGGCCGAAATTCCCGTACCCGGGCTGCCCAGTTCTTCGCACATGCGTGTGCGCTTGCACGCAGCCGGAATCAATCCGATCGACACCAAACTGCGCCGTAATGGCACGTACTACCCGGACCGGTCATTGCCCGTGCTCGGTTGTGACGGCGCCGGAGTCGTGGACGCCGTCGGCGGCAGCGTGAAACGCTTTCGCCCCGGCGACGAGGTGTACTTCTTCCAGGGCGGGATTGGCGGCGAACAGGGCAACTATGCACAGTACATCACTATCCACGAGGAATACGCTGCAGCAAAGCCAGCCAGGCTGTCGTTCACAGAGGCGGCGGCATTGCCGCTGGTCCTGATAACGGCCTGGGAGGCCCTGCACGATCGGACGGAGTTGCGTGACCGGCAACGCATCCTCATACATGCTGGCGCCGGAGGGGTTGGACATGTGGCAGTGCAGCTTGCCCGCAACGCCGGTGCCCAAGTGGCGACGACGGTGAGCGGAGAACAGAAGGCGGCGTTCGTACGCAGTCTGGGCGCTGAGCAGGTGATCGACTACCGGCGCCAGGACTTTGTTCAGGCAGCCCTGGACTGGAGCGATGGCGAAGGCGTGGATGTCAGTTTCGACACCGTGGGCGGAGCCACGTTCTGCCGCTCATTTGCGGCCACGCGCGTCTACGGTCGGATCGTAACGATTCTCCAGACGGCCTGCGAAGCGGACGCCCTCAAGACAGCCAGGTTGCGCAACCAGTCGATCAGCTACGAGCTCATGCTTGCGCCCCAGCTTCTTGGCATGCATGAGGCCCGCTGCGCGCAATGCCGCATCCTGGAGCGTGGCGCGCAGCTGATCGAGCAGGGCGCGCTGAGTGTTACCGTAAGCCGGGTTCTGCCGCTCGCCGAGGCAGCCGAGGCTCATCGCCTGATCGAGGCCGGGCACACGACCGGAAAGATCGTGCTGAGCATTGAATAGCCCCGCATTCACTCGCTGCCGGACGCATTCTTCTTGGAAACGTTCATAGACCTGCTTGTAGCGCGCGGCCGCGCAGTCGAGCCGCAGGTCGATCGACAACTCGATAATGCGCTCATGCGGCTCAGTTTGATGCTCGAGGCGCTCGCCGCCGAGTTGCGGGTCGAGTACTTGGGGCCCGAAGTCGGACTGGGGCCGGGCGCGCATGTCTACAGGCTGGCGGTGCGGGAGCACGAGTGCGAGTGGCAGAGACGCGTGTGGTCGGTACGCGTGTGCACGGCGCTGCCCCATGCCGGTTGGCGTGCTGAATGGACGCTGCCAGGGGCAAGTCGCCTGCGCAAGCGGATCATCGTCCGCTGTCTTCCGGAATTCTTCCACGGATACGGACAGGCGATTCTGGCTGCAGGCAAGGATCGTACCAATGCCGGCATGCGCATACTCGAGCTTGCGCGGTGGTTTCAGCGAGGAAGCGGCTGAGAAGAATCACTCATGCCCTGTCCTGTGCCGGCATTGTTCCGTTACAGGCCGGAATCACGGGCCATGCCGGTTGCCGCAGTGCGGGCGCTAGAGCAGTTCGAGTTTTTCCTTGCCGCAGCGTATGCAGCGCAGCACGGTAACGAGCCTGCCGCGCTTGACGTCGAAGCGTCTTTCCGTCACGACTTGCCAGCGGTGAAAATTGCTGGCGCACAACGTCTTTCCGCGGTTCCTGGTGCGCACCGAGGGCTTCTTGAAGGCAAGGATTTTCGCCATGGCCGTCTTTCGTGGATGGTCGGTCAGCGTGCGTCGAGCACTGACCTCCAGGAATCATGTTTTGGCTTCCAGCCAAGCTCATGGCGCGCACGCGTCGAGTCCACGGCTAGCGAATGACCCAGTGTGTCCAGCCATGCCGGATCGGTGCCTGCACCGAACCATTTCCAGCCGGCCCTTGCCAACACCTCCACGAGCGGCCGTGGCAGCGGTAGCGGCAGCCAATGTGCATGGCGCTGCATGGTGCGCAATGACGCGCTGTCGGCGCATGCCAGATTGAAGGCCCCGCGCGCGTCACCGAACAGTGCCAGACACACCGCCTCGGCCACATCCTGTTCGTGCACGCACTGCACGACCGGTTGCGGGTCCGGCAGGGCCGGGTAGAACGGATAACGCAGGAGCGCACGCAGGAAGGGTTGTGCCCGTGGACCCAGGATCATGTGGGGCCGCAGCCGCACCACCCGCAGCTGCGGTTGGTCCTTCTCGAAACTATCCAACCAGCTCTCTACGGCTACCTTGTCCTCGGCGTAGGCGAAACCCGGCAGCGCCGCCCTGGGGTGGGATTCGGCGGCGCGCTTGAAGTGTGTCGGCAGGGCGTAGACCGCGGCGCTTGAAAGTTGTACGAAATGCCGGACGCCGCTTTGCGCAGCCAGCGTGAATACGTTCTGGCTGCCATGCACGTTTATGTCGCGTATCAGCGCCCTGTCGCGACGGTTGCTTCCCAGATCTCCTTGCATGACAACGAAGGCCAAGTGCACGACAGCGTCGACCCCGGTCATGAGACGAACCAGCTGGGGTGACCGCACGTCAAGCAGCACTTCCGTATAACGCGACAGGAAGAGGCCGCTGTCTTGCCAGTCCACACCGATTATTTCGTCCACATTGCGGTCATCCAGCAACCGTGGAATCAGTACACGCGCGAGGTGTGATGCGCTGCCGGTGACGAGAATTCTCATTTTCTGAAATGTGGGATCAGGTATTTGGCGACAGTGCGCATGGATTCGACCGCTACGTCGGAAGGGCTGCCTCCGGCGCCGATGGCGCACAGGAGGTGATCGACACCGCCCGCGCTGAACGGTTCCAGCTTCCGGATGCAGTGGTCGGGGTCTCCGGCGACGACCATGCCTGCAGCTTCAAGTACGGGAAGGCTGATGGTTTTCTCGAGAAGAAATTTTAGCCCCCCGACGCGGCGGTAGTACTCGTAACCTGAGTGCAGCTTCTCCAGAACAGATGCAGTGCGTCTGAGTAGCTCGCGGTAAAACCAGGTGATGTTGGACCCGGCAATGGCGCGCGCGCGTTGGCCGTCCTCCAGACAGAACAGTCCGAGCGTCATGCCAACCCGAGTGTTGATCCCTCCCATGGATGCGTCCCGGCCCTGCTGTTCACGCAGGGCCGTGCGATAGCGCTCAATGTCTGCCCTGACCATGAACCATGGCTTGAAAGGGCCGACCAGCGCACCAACGCCGAGCTGTGCCGCGAGATCGAATGACTCCGGGCTCACCGCAGCCATCCACAGCGGCGGGTGCGGGTGCTGCACGACAGAAGGCACGATATCCAGCTCCTCCAGTTGGTAATGCTTTCCCGAGTGCGACAGCGAACCGCCACGAAAGTGCCCGCGCAGAATCGCGATGGACTCGGCAACACGCTCCCGGCTCTCGCCCATCGCGACGCCGAAGGCCGCATACTCGTCCGGCGAGAATCCACGCCCGAAACCAAATTCGATGCGCCCGCTGGAGAGAATGTCGAGAGTCGCGAGGCGCTCGGCGACATGGATGGGGTGATGATAAGGTAGCGGCACGATCGCGTGTCCCAGACGCAGGCGCGATGTTCGTTGCGACGCCGCTGCCAGAACAAGGTCCGGCGCACTCGAGTGGGAATAGCCGCGCATAAAGTGATGTTCCACGAACCATGCTGTGCGAAAGCCGCAGGATTCCGCGACGCACAGTTCTTCGAGCGTCTCGTGAAACATGCGAGCTTCGCTGCGCGCGCCCGGATCCGGAACTGCCAGCTCGTAAAAGAGGTCGAATTCCATGTCGATAGGATACCGCAATCGGGGTATTTCCCAACGACGCAATGCCGGTTTGTGCTGACAAGGCGCCGTCCGCGCGACTAGAATGGGTACCGCCGTGATCGACGGGCGCATACGGGATTCCCTCCGGCGACCCCTGTTATGGATTCTGAACAGCAACCGGAAGAAGGCGATTGAGCACTACTCAAACCGACCCTGGCGCCAGCGGCGCGCTGGTAGAAATCCGCAATGTCCACTTTTCCCGTGGCGAACGTACCATCCTCAATGATCTTTCGATGACCATCGCGCGTGGCAAGGTCACCGCGATCATGGGCGGCAGCGGCTGCGGCAAGACCACGTTGCTGAATCTCATCGGTGGCCGGCTGCGACCCAGCAGCGGACAGGTGCTGGTGGATGGCATATCGGTCCCCGAACTGGGCACGCGCGATCTTTTCGAGCTGCGCAAGCGCATGGGCATGCTGTTTCAGAACGGCGCTTTGCTCACCGACCTCGATGTTTTCGAGAATGTGGCCTTTCCGATTCGCGAGCACAAGCGTCTGCCTGAGCCGATTCTGCGCCACGTTGTCCTGATGAAACTCGAGACAGTGGGTTTGAGAGGAGCGCGCGAGCTCATGCCTGCGGAGCTGTCCGGCGGCATGGCGAGACGTGTGGCGCTGGCGCGCACAATATCCCTGGAGCCCATGCTGGTCATGTACGATGAACCGTTTACGGGCCTTGATCCGATTTCGAAAGGGGTGATTGCGAAGCTCATCCGCGAACTGAATACCGGACTCGGCATCACTTCGGTCCTGGTTTCCCACGACGTCGCGGATACCTGTGCAATCTCGGATTATGCCTACCTGATGGGCCAGGGACATATTATCGGGCAGGGCACACCGCAGGAGATCAGGCAGTCCGAGGCCGAAGAGGTGCGCCAGTTCATGGATGGACTGCCGGACGGTCCGGTGCCCTACAGATACCCGGCCCCGGACTACCTGAAGGACCTGCTGCAAGAGGGCCCGGCATGAACTCGCTGCGCAGGCTCGGGCAATACGTGTTAGACAGCGTCGAGGGATTGGGCCGCGCCAGCCTGTTCTTTCTCGAGGTTGCTTCCGGTGCCCGGAAGCTGATAAGGCGTTTCGATCTCGTGGTGCAGCAGGTCTTCGCCGTGGGCGTGCTCACGCTGCTGATCATCCTTGTTTCGGGACTTTTCGTCGGCATGGTGCTGGGGTTGCAGGGCTACAATACGCTTTCCAAATTCGGCGCTGCCGATTCACTCGGGCTGCTGGTGGCTCTGTCGCTGGTTCGGGAACTGGGCCCGGTGGTTACGGCGCTGCTTTTCGCAGGTCGCGCGGGCTCGGCGCTGACGGCCGAGATCGGCCTGATGAAGGCAACCGAGCAGCTGGCGGGCATGGAGATGATGGCGGTCAATCCGGTCGAGCGCGTGATCGCACCGCGCTTGGTCGCAGGAATCATTTCCATGCCGCTGCTCGCGGCGCTGTTTTCCGCGATCGGTGTGCTCGGCGGGCAGCTCGTCGGTGTGGGTCTGCTGGGTGTGGATAGCGGTGCATTTTGGTCGCAGATGCAGAGTGGCGTCAGCTTTCATGAAGACGTGCTTAACGGCGTGATCAAGAGCGTGGTTTTCGGCGTGGTAGTGACCTGGATTGCGGTATTTCAGGGCTATGAGTCGGTGCCGACCTCCGAGGGCGTGAGTCGCGCAACCAATCGCACCGTTGTGTACTCGTCGCTGGCGGTACTGGCGCTGGATTTCGTCATGACAGCATTGATGTTCAAGTGAGGAAGGGCATGATACAACGACGGCAACTGGAGCTTTGGGTCGGAGTGTTCGTTGCGGCGGGATTGCTGGCGCTCGCGATGCTGGCATTCCGTGTCGGCAATCTGGCCGCCGGAGCGGTAACCAACGGCTACAGCGTTCAGGCCGAATTCAATGATATCGGAGGCCTCAAGGTGAGGGCGCCCGTGACCCTTGCAGGCGTGCGCATTGGCCGTGTTTCGTCGATCAGCATAGATCCTTCAAACTACGAGGCGGTGGTGACGATGGAGCTGGACGGTCGCTACAACAACATTCCGGTGGATACCAGTGCATCAATCCTTACCGCCGGCCTGCTGGGAGAGCAGTACATTGGGCTCGATCCGGGTGGGTCGAGCCAGTACCTGAAGAATGGGGGCAGGATCCAGGTGACGCAGTCGGCGCTGGTGCTCGAGAAAATTATAAGTCAGTTTCTGTTCAATGTTGCATCCAAGCCCGGCGCGGAGAAGAAGTAGTTAAGTTCCAGTTCCACTAGCGTTTAGGAGCGCAGAATGAAAAAGACAGCCATTTTTCTGATAAGCCTGCTGATCCTCGGCACGCCTGCGGTGCGTGCTGCTGTGACACCCGAACAGCTCGTTCAACAGACCACCAACCAGATTCTGGAAACCATCAAGGCGCATCGAGAGGTGTACGCCAAGGACCATGACAAGCTGTACCAGCTTGCGGAAGAGAAGGTGCTGCCGTACTTCGATTTCGTGCGCATGTCCCAATGGGTGCTGGGGCGCAATTGGCGCACCGCCAGCGAAGAGCAGCGCACGCGCTTCGTCACTTTGTTCCGCGATCTGCTTGTGCGTACCTATTCGACCGCCCTGCTGCAGTACACCGATCAGAAGATTATTTATCTGCCTGTGAGCGCGGCGCCAGGATCTACACAGATGCTGGTCAGGACGGAGGTCCAGCAGTCCGGTGGTGCGCCCGATATCCCGATTTACTACAGCTTCTACAAGAACCGTAGCGGGGACTGGAAGGTCTACGACGTGAGCATCGACGGCGTAAGCCTCGTAACCAACTATCGCTCGGTCTATGCCGAAAAGATCCGGCGGGAGGGCATGAATGCGCTGCTCGATTCTCTGTCGGTGCGCGATGCGCAGTTGCGGAAGAAAAAGTGAGCCTTTCGGCTGGCAACTTGGGGGGCGTGCGGGCGATTTCCGGCCCCCTGGTCTTCGATTCCGTGCCGGAAGTCTATGCCGCCACCAAGGAGTGGTTTACAGGCAGCGGAGAGCTGGTTCTTGACCTGGCGGCGGTTACCCAGGTGGACAGTGCGGGCCTCGGGCTCGTGATCGAATGGCTGCGTCTGGCGCGCGCCTCCGGTCGTGCACTCAAGTTCGTCAACATGCCGGCCCAGATGCAGGTCCTGGTCAGCGTCAATGGCCTTCAGGATATACTTTTCAAGGCGACGGCGACCTAGCGGCAGGGTGCGACCTGCCGTCCGGGGCCCATCCGCCCTTTTTTTGCGGGCGGTGGCAGCGTATTCTGTTGAGCTTGAATCATTCTAATCAGGACCGGATATAGACAGCCTGTGACGCAGCCTGAAGATATTAAGCGATTGATCGAAGCGGGAATACCCGGAGCGGAAGCGCGGGTTACGGGCGATGGCCGGCACTTCGAGGCCGTGGTTGTTTGCGGCGCGTTCGCTGGCCAGAGTATCGTCGCTCAGCACCAAATGGTCTATCAGGCCCTGGGCGAGAAGATGCGGGCGGAGATCCACGCGCTGTCGATACGGACCCTTGCGTCCGATGTGCAACGCTAGGCTGCGCATTGGACCGAAACCTAAAGAGGTGAACCAAAGATGAATGTGCAGGACAGGATCAAACAGCAGATTTCAGAGAACAGTATTGTTCTTTACATGAAGGGCAGCCCGCAGTTCCCGCAGTGCGGCTTCTCCGGGAAGTCGGTGCAGCTGCTGCAGGCATGCGGGGCCAAGTTTGCGAGCGTCGACATCCTAGCCGATCCCGAAATACGGGAGGGCATCAAGCAGTTTTCCAACTGGCCGACCATCCCCCAGCTTTACATAAAGGGCCAGTTTATCGGGGGTTGTGATATCATGACGGAACTATATCAGAACGGTGAGCTGCAGAAGCTTATCGCCGGGGCGCAGCATTAATTCCGGCTCGGCCGGTCGCTGCCGCAGCGGTGATGTTCAGTGAACCGGGCCGCCTGCATGGCGGCCCGCTTTTTTTGTTGTGATTTCCTCAGATGCCTGGCTCGAGGCGGGGCTATGGACAAACTCATTGTGACCGGTGGTTATCCGCTACGCGGCGAAATCCGCATCTCCGGCGCCAAGAACGCCGCGCTGCCCGTGCTGGTTGCCTCCATCCTGGCCGACAGTCCAATGGTGATCGGCAACGTTCCGCATCTGCAGGATATCACCACCACCATGGAGCTGCTTGGGCGCATGGGGGTGAACCTGATGGTAGGCGAGAAGATGACCATCGAGGCCGACACCAGCACCATTCGGGATCTGCGCGCACCATACGATCTCGTTAAGACCATGCGTGCCTCGATTCTCGTGCTTGGCCCGCTGCTGGCCCGCTTCGGCGAAGCCGAAGTCTCGATGCCGGGCGGCTGCGCGATAGGTTCGCGGCCGGTGAACCTGCATATCAAGGGGTTGCAGGCCATGGGTGCGGAAATCATCATCGATGAGGGCTACATCAAGGCGCGCGCCCGGCGTTTGAAGGGGGCGCGCATCTTCATGGATATGGTTTCGGTCACCGGGACCGAGAATCTGATGATGGCCGCTACTCTGGCCGACGGCATTACGGTAATCGAGAATGCCGCGCGCGAGCCGGAGGTCGCTGATTTGGCGCGCTGTCTGGTCAGTATGGGTGCCCGGATTAAGGGCGCCGGCACCAGCGAGATCGCCATCGAAGGCGTCAGGCGCCTCGGGGGCGGCCGGCACGATGTAATTCCCGACCGAATCGAGACCGGCACTTATCTGGTGGCGGCAGCCATGACCCGCGGCAATGTGAGGTTGCGCAATGCCCAGCCCGATCTGCTGGATGCGGTGCTCGACAAACTGCGCGAGGCGGGGGCAAGCGTTGAGGTTGGCAGCGACTGGATTAGCCTTGATATGCGCAAGAGCCGCCCCAAATCAGTCAGTTTGCGAACCGCGCCTTATCCGGCTTTCCCTACGGACATGCAGGCGCAGTTTGTAGCCATGAATACCATCGCTGAAGGGTCCGGAACCGTCACCGAGACGGTGTTCGAAAACCGGTTCATGCACGTGCAGGAGCTCCAGCGCATGGGAGCTGATATCGAAATGCAGGGCAATATCGCCATCGTGCGTGGAGTGGAGCGATTGCGCGGCGCGCCGGTGATGGCTACCGATCTGCGCGCTTCGGCAAGCCTGGCGTTGGCAGCGCTCGTGGCGGAATCGGAAACCGTCGTGGATCGTATCTATCACATAGACCGCGGTTACGAATGCATCGAGGAAAAGCTGGCGCAGCTCGGTGCCCATATCCGCCGTGTACCGGAATCTGTCCGGTTTCAGGCCGATGCCGGAACCCCGGTGATCCGCACCCCGGGTGCTTCCGACCAGCACGTCGAGGCAGTCAAATCGACGGTCTGATGCATGTTGCCGCTCACCATTGCATTGTCGAAGGGCAGGATTCTCGAGGAGGTGTTGCCGCTGCTGGCGCGCGCCGGCATTGAACCGGCCGAAAATCCGCTGGAAAGTCGCAAGCTTGTTATTGCAACGAGTTTGCCGGACGTGAATCTTGTGATCATCCGGGCCGCAGATGTGCCGACCTATGTGCAGTACGGTGCGGCCGACCTCGGAGTTGCAGGCAAAGACGTTCTCATGGAATACGGCGGCGATGGACTCTATGAATTGCTGGATCTGAAAATAGCAGCCTGTCGTCTGATGGTGGCAGAACCCGCACGTCTCGCCGAGCGCGATGACCCCCGCCAGTGGACGCGGTTACGCATAGCGACCAAGTATCCCATGACTACGCGCCGGCACTTCGCGGACAAAGGCATACAGACCGACATTATCAAACTCTACGGGTCCATGGAACTCGCGCCGCTGGTGGGTCTGTGTGACCGGATCGTGGACCTGGTCGGCACCGGCAAGACTCTGCGCGCCAACGGATTGGTAGAGGTCGAGCACATTGCCAACATCAGCGCCTGGCTGGTGGCGAACAAGGCATCAATGAAGATGAAACATGCGCCGCTAAAGGGACTGGTGCAGCGTCTTGGCCAGGCCGCAGGCGGCTGAGAAACGGCCATGATCAGGATTAGACAGCTCAGCACCATCACCGGCGATTTCCCGCAGGCATTGGACCGCTTGTTGAACCATATTGAGGAGACGGACCTTGGCATAGAAGAGCGCGTACGCGAGATCATCGCCGCCGTGCGCGCGCGCGGCGATGAGGCGCTGCTGGAATATACGGGCAAATTCGACCGCTTCACCCCCGCTTCGGTGGAGATGCTCGAAGTACCAGCGTCGCGATTGCACCAGGCCGCGGAGGAGGTGTCAACGACGCAGCGTGCTGCCCTGGAAGTGTCCGCCGAACGTATCTGGCGCTATCACGAGCGTCAGCGTCTGGAATCATGGAGTTACACTGAAGCCGACGGCACACGCCTCGGTCAGCAGGTTACGGCACTCGATCGTGTCGGACTCTACGTGCCGGGAGGCAAGGCGGCATACCCATCGTCGGTTCTCATGAACGCCATACCGGCGAAGGTCGCTGGAGTGCGTGAACTTGTCATGGTGGTTCCGACTCCCGACGGCCGGGTAAACGAGCTGGTTTTTGCCGCCGCACATATTGCGGGTATCAATCGCGTGTTTTGCGTGGGCGGGGCACAGGCGGTAGCGGCGCTCGCCTATGGCACGCAAACCGTTCCGCGCGTCGACAAGATCGTGGGGCCAGGCAATGTGTACGTGGCGACAGCCAAGCGCTTGGTCTTCGGTCAGGTGGACATCGATATGGTCGCTGGTCCGTCCGAAATTGCCGTCATATGCGATGGCGCCACCGATCCTGCCTGGGTCGCAATGGATCTGTTCTCCCAGGCTGAACACGACGAGCACGCACAGGCAATCCTGATCAGTCCGCGCGAGGATTTTCTGCGCGCTGTGCTTGCGCAGATTGAAAGTCTCCTGCCCGGCATGGAGCGTGCCGACATCATCCGCGCTTCCCTCGAAGGCCGCGGCGCGCTGATTCTGGTACGTGACCTGGACGAGGCAGTGGACATCGTCAACCGCATTGCGCCCGAACATCTTGAGCTGTCGGTCGAAGATCCGGATCGTCTTGCGGCGCGAGTGCGGCATGCGGGCGCCATCTTCCTCGGACGCTATACCGCGGAAGCCCTCGGCGACTACTGTGCCGGGCCGAATCACGTGCTGCCTACTTCCGGGACTGCCCGTTTCAGTTCGCCGCTCGGGGTATACGATTTTCAGAAGCGCACCAGCCTGATCTACTGCTCGGAGAAAGGAGCGTCTGATCTCGGCGCGACGGCATCGGTCCTGGCGCGCGGCGAGGGCCTTGCCGCACACGCCTGCTCTGCCGAATTCCGCATGAAGGGCGGCGGCAAGTAAGGCATGACGCAAGGAATCCGCAACCTGCCTTGCTCGCGGAAATCAGCGCGCCGCGCACACGTTGCACCATGAGCACTGTCGCTGACAAGGTCAGGCGCCTGATGCGGCCGGAGATCCTGGCGCTGAGCGCCTACCATGTCGCCGATGCCGCTGGCCTGGTCAAGCTCGATGCCATGGAGAATCCCTACGTCTGGCCGGAGCCCCTGAAGCGCCAGTGGCTCGAATGTCTGCATGACGTAGCGATAAACCGCTATCCCGATCCCGCATCGCGCGCGTTGCGGGAACGACTCAGGGAATCACTCGGCCTGCCTGCCGGGTTCGAGCTGCTTCTCGGCAATGGCTCGGATGAACTCATCCAGCTGATCCTCCTGGGTGTCGCCCATGCGGGCGCTTCCGTCGTGGCACCGGTTCCTACCTTCGTGATGTACGAGATGATCGCGAAATTTGTCGGAATGGAGTTTGTGGGGGTGCCACTGGCAAAGGACTTTGCGCTCGATCTGCAGGCAATGCAGGCCGCCATCCGTACCCACCAGCCGGCAGTGGTGTTTTTGGCCTACCCCAACAATCCGACCGGCAACCTGTTCGATGCCTCCGCCATGGACGCCATACTCCGAGATGCGCCGGGGCTGGTTGTGGTGGATGAGGCCTATCACGCCTTCGCACTTTGCAGCTTCATGGACCAGCTCCGGCGACATGACAATCTCCTCGTGCTGCGTACCCTGTCAAAGCAGGGCCTGGCCGGCCTGCGCCTGGGAGTGCTTGCAGGCGATGCGGCGTGGCTCGCGGAATTCGATAAGCTGCGTCTTCCGTACAACATCAATGTCCTGACCCAGGCGAGCGCCGAGTTCGCGCTCGCGCACGCGCAGGTATTGGATGCCCAAACGGCCCAGATACGTGCCGACCGGGAATGGCTTTACGACCAGCTCGGACGCCTGCCGGGGGTACATGTCTGGCCGAGTGCGGCAAACTTTCTGCTGTTCCGTACGGCCAGACCGGCAAATGCCGTTTTCGCCGAACTGCGCCAGCGTGGTGTTCTCATCAAGAACCTGGCAGGCGCCGGGGGTGCGCTCGATGGATGCCTGCGGGTCACGATCGGTACCCCGCAGGAGAACACGCTTTTCCTGGATGCGCTGGCGCAGGCTCTGGAGTCTTCTTGACCGATTCTTCTGCCCGGGGTGGTTTATTTGTTAACATGACGGTTCGATGAATCGAACCGGGAGCATGGCCGTGGCCGAACGCATTGCCCAGGTGGCACGCGATACCCAGGAAACGCAAATCGCCGTCAAGTTGGACCTCGACGGCCGTGGCGCGGCAGAGCTCGATACCGGATTGCCGTTTCTCGAGCACATGCTTGATCAGGTGGCGCGGCACGGCCTTATCGATCTGACAGTACGTGCCCGTGGTGATCTGCAGATCGACGCGCACCATACGGTCGAGGACATCGGCATCACGTTCGGACAGGCGCTTGCTCGTGCCGTTGGCGACAAAAAGGGGTTGCGCCGCTATGGCCATGCCTATGTGCCCCTGGACGAGGCGCTGAGCCGCGTGGTTATCGACCTGTCGGGCAGGCCGGGGCTTTCGTATCGCGTGGATTTTCCGCGGGCCCGCATTTATGAATTTGACGTGGATCTGATCCGCGAGTTTTTCCAGGGGTTCTGCAACCACGCGATGGTGACACTACACATCGATGCGTTGCATGGCGAGAATGCCCACCACATGGCCGAAACGATTTTCAAGGCTTTCGGCCGCGCGCTGCGCATGGCGCTGGAGATCGATCCGCGCATGGCCGGGGTTGTACCCTCGACCAAGGGCACTCTGTAGCCATGACGTACGGAGTCGATGCCGGCTGCAACCGCGGCAGGCGGAGGCGGGCACACCCCGCCGGCCCGGGTGTGGATCCAGTATTTCGCGAGTGGCCATGAGTACGGTGGCGGTCATCGATTATGGCATGGGCAACCTGCGTTCGGTGTGTAAGGCGCTGGAACATGTGGCGCCCACCGCACGCGTGTTTCTGACCGCCGATCCGGATGCGCTGGTGCGGGCGGACCGGGTGGTCTTTCCTGGCCAGGGCGCAATCGGGGGGTGCATTGCGGAGCTTGACCGGCTTAGCTTGCGCGCCGCGGTTCTGCAGGCTATGGACAACAAGCCGTTTCTCGGGATATGCCTCGGACTGCAGGCGCTCTATGACTTCAGTGAGGAAGGCGGGGGTACCAAGGGGCTGGGGGTACTGCCCGGACGCGTCGCGCTGTTTCCAAGTGAGCGGATGCACGATGCCAGAAGTGGTCAGGCGCTGAAGGTTCCGCATATGGGCTGGAATCAGGTGCATCAGGTTGCCGGTCATCCCCTGTGGCAGGGCATTGACCAGGATGCGCGTTTCTACTTTGTGCACAGTTACTACGCCGATGCGGGGGATCGCGGGCAGGTCATGGCAGTGACCGAATATGGCATACGCTTTACGTCGGCGGCAGGCCGTGAGAATATTTTTGCGGTTCAGTTTCACCCCGAAAAGAGCCAGCAGGCGGGGCTGAAGCTGCTGGAGAATTTTGTGTCTTGGGACGGGACCGCATGAGGATGCGACGCTGCACAGAGTCCTGGGTGACGTGGCAGGCGCCCGAGTTGCGTATCCGCAAGATGCGCACATTCCAGCAAGGGCGGCGTGCGTGGTTCCAATGAGCGACCTACCGATGTTGGTCATCCCGGCAATCGATCTCAAGGATGGAAAATGCGTGCGCCTCAGGCAGGGACGCATGAACGATGACACGGTCTTTTCCGACGACCCTGTGGCGGTCGCGGACCGGTGGGTGACAGCCGGAGCGCGGCGGCTGCATGTGGTCGATCTCAATGGTGCATTCGCCGGCAGACCGGTCAACGCGGCGGTGATCGAAGCGATCGTGAGAGCACACCCGGATCTGCCTGTGCAGGTGGGCGGCGGAATCCGGGACGAGGAGACAATCCAGACCTATCTGGATGCAGGCGTGCGTTACGTGATTCTGGGAACCAAGGCGGTCAACGTACCCCATTTCGTGGGTGACATGTGTGCAGAATTTCCCGGACATATCATTGTTGGCCTGGATGCCAAGAACGGAAAGGTGGCGATCGACGGGTGGTCGAAGCTGTCCGGCCATGACGTGGTCGATCTTGCGCAGCGCTATCAGGATGACGGCGTGGACGCGATCATCTACACCGATATAGGCCGTGATGGCATGCTCAGCGGAGTGAATATCGATGCGACATTGCGGCTGGCGCGATCGATATCCATTCCGGTGATCGCATCCGGCGGAATCACCAATCTCGAAGACATCCGTCTGTTATGCGGGATTCGGGACCAAGGGGTCATCGGTGCAATCACGGGCCGTGCGATCTACGAAGGTACGCTGGATTTCACTGAAGCCCAGCAGCTTGCAGACACGCTGACCGCCTCCTGAGCGCAGACTCTGGCCGCGGTCCGGAATTCTGAGCGCATATTCCCTGTATTCGATACTGGAAACCGACATGGGCCTAGCCAAACGCGTTATTCCCTGTCTCGATGTCGATAATGGCCGGGTCGTCAAGGGTGTACGCTTCGTTGATATCCGGGATGCCGGCGACCCGGTAGAGATCGCACGCCGCTATGATCAGCAGGGTGCGGACGAGATCACCTTTCTGGACATTACCGCAAGCTCGGATAACCGCCGCACCATGGTGCATGTTGTCGAGGCGATGGCCGAGCAGGTTTTCATTCCACTGACGGTCGGTGGTGGCATCCGGCAGATCGAGGACGTCAGGCGCATGCTTGGCGCGGGTGCCGACAAGGTTGCCATCAATACGGCCGCAGTGGCCAACCCGGAATTTGTGCAGGAGGCAGCGGGCCACTTCGGCTCGCAGTGCATCGTGGTGGCCATCGACGCGAAGCAGGTGAAGGCGGGCGAAAGCCCGCGCTGGGAGGTATTTACCCACGGTGGGCGGCGGGCAACAGGAATCGATGCGGTGTCCTGGGCGCTGAGGATGACGGAATACGGCGCTGGTGAGATTCTGCTCACGAGCATGGATCGCGACGGTACGCGCGACGGATTCGATCTCGCGCTGGTCCGAACGGTGTGCGATGCCGTGCCAATCCCGGTGATCGCGTCGGGTGGCGTGGGTAACCTCGATCATCTAGTGGACGGAATCCTGCAGGGCCATGCCGACGCGGTTCTGGCGGCAAGTATCTTTCATTTCGGAGAGTACACGGTCGGAGATGCCAAGCGAAGGATGGCCGAATGTGGAATAGAGGTGCGGTTATGAGAGTCTTGACTTACGGGCGGGAACATCCGGCGGGCACTGTGGCCGGTACCGCCGGACACGAACAGTGCCGCGCGTGCCGCCCGGTCTGCGGTCGCAAAGAAGGCATATGAATCAATCCTGGCTGGATGCGGTCAAATGGGACGCAGGCGGGCTGGTGCCGGTAGTTGCCCAGGAACACGGCAGCGGACGTGTGCTGATGGTTGCATGGATGAACCGCGACGCCCTGGCGGCGACCGCCCGCGAAGGAAGGGCGGTATACTGGTCGAGGTCGCGTCACCGGCTCTGGCGCAAGGGCGAGGAGTCGGGGCATGCCCAGGTAGTCCGCGATATACGCCTGGACTGCGACGGTGACGTGGTGCTTATCAGCGTCGAGCAGATCGGGGGCATTGCCTGCCATACCGGTCGGCACAGCTGTTTTTTCCAGCAGTTGCAAGATGACCATTGGGTGGCGGTGGAGCCGGTTCTCAAGAGCGAGTCCGAGATCTATCGCAAGGACGGGAAATAGCAGGTGGTGCCGGCAGCATCCGGAAAGCGGCTGGCAATGGGGCCGAAAGGCCCATAGACTTTACTTAGAATAGCGGCAAAAGCTTCGCTGCCGGAAATGTGCCCAGGGTGCCAGTATAATGTCCGAGATCCTTACAGAACTTGCCGCCGTCCTTGAAGCCCGCAAGACTGCGGATCCGGCGTCATCCTACGTTGCGGGGCTATACAGCAAGGGGATGGATGCGATCCTTAAGAAGATTGGCGAGGAAGCGACCGAGGTGGTGATTGCGGCCAAGGGTGGTGATGGACAACAGCTGGTGCACGAGACCGCGGACCTCTGGTTCCATACGCTGGTGCTACTTGCACAATGCGGCCTGAAGCCGGATGATGTATTGTTTGAGCTCAAACGCCGCTTCGGCCTTTCCGGTATCGAGGAAAAGGCAAAACGAGGCAAGACGGGGCCATGACCGAGTGTCTATTCTGCCGGATCGTGGAAGGCAAAGTGCCGTCGGAGCGGGTCCACGAAGATGACGACGTCATTGTCATCCGTGATATTTACCCAAAGGCTCCAGTGCACCTGCTGGTGATTCCACGTATTCACTGCGAAAGCCTGAACGAACTGACGCCGGCGCACGATCGGTTGATTGCGCACATGGTGCGGCTGCTGCCCGGCCTGGCGCGCAGTCAGGGCTTGGACAGCGGATTCCGCACGGTGATCAACACCGGCCGCGGAGGTGGTCAGGAGGTTTTTCACCTCCATATTCACTTATTGGGCGGCGCCGGGCGCCTGCCGGGATTTTGACAGACCAAGAGGTAAACGGACATGGGCGAATTCAGCATCTGGCACTGGCTGGTCATACTGGCCATCGTCCTGATCATCTTCGGAACGAAGAAGTTGCGCAATGTCGGCAGCGACCTGGGCGGGGCGATCAAGAACTTCAAGCAGGCGATGAAGGAAGAATCCGACAAGGCCGAGGTTGCGGACACGACCACGGCGGCAGTGGAAGCTCCGAAGATCGAGCGACAAACGGCGAAAGCGCCGCGCGCAAGAGCGGCAGCTGCATCCAGATCCTCAAAGGCGAAGAACGGCTCGCGCTCCAAGAAGACTGCTTAAGCGCCCGGTTACTTCCGGACGGTGGCCGTGCTTCAGATGGCGGATGCGACAGCCTGACATTCAGAACGCATAGACTTACGGCGGGCATGTTGCCTAGCGAACAGACGGAATACGGACATGGGTGAATTCAGCATCTGGCACTGGCTGGTCATACTGGCCATCGTTGTGGTCATCTTCGGTACCAAAAAGCTGCGCAACATCGGCAGCGATGTGGGCGGGGCGATCAAGAGTTTCAAGGAGTCCATGAAGGGCGAGATGGAAAAGCCGTCGGGCGATTCCGCCGACCAACCGGACAAGCCCCAGGGGGATGATGGCTCTCACCGAATCATCGAGGGCAAGGTAACCTCCAAGCACACCGGCAGGGACAAGAAGAAGATTTGACCCGGCCCTGACGCGGGCGCAATCTGTGTTCGATTTCAGCTTTTCAGAACTGGTCTTGGTCGGCCTAATAGCCCTGATTGTCTTGGGGCCAGAGCGGCTGCCGGAGGTGGCGCGTGCCTTGGGCCGCTGGATGGCGCGTCTGCGGCGCTTCATCGAGGACGTGAAGCGTGACATCGACCACGAAGTAAACGACGATAATCTGGCCGCGTTTCGCAAGGTCCAGGAAGAGCTCGCCGAGACCCGCAATGTTCTGGAGCGGTCCGCCAAGGAAACGTTTTCGAGTCTGAGCGCGTCTGTGGAACCGGATGCGCCGGCCATTCCGGCGCCGACCGATGCGGGTGAGTCCGACCGCAGCCAGCCCGCCGTTCCGGAAGTGCTCCCGGTCGCAACGGCGCGCACGGTCCCCGCGCGCAAGCGTTCTGGCCGCAGAACTCCATCGCAGCCCAAGACTCCATCGCAGCCCAAGACTGGTTCCCCGCGCACCGCGGGCCCCAAGACCACCCGGAACAGCCATGGCAGCGCAAGAAAAACCCGACCCCGTTGACGCCCCTGGCGAAGGGGCGGAAGGCAGTTTCATTTCCCATTTGCTGGAGCTGCGCAACCGCCTGCTGTATTCGGTGATCGCGGTGGCTGTCATATTTATTGCGCTGTTGCCGTTCTCGAACAAGGTGTACACGCGTGTGGCGCAGCCGCTGTTATCCGTGCTGCCCAAGGGGGCGAGCATGATCGCCACCGATGTGACATCGCCTTTTCTGACCCCCATCAAACTGACTCTGGCGGTAGCGATCGTTATTGCGATACCGTTTATCCTGTTTCAGCTGTGGGCCTTTGTAGCCCCCGGTCTGTACCGCCACGAGCGACGGCTGATTTTGCCCCTGCTCGTGTCCAGCACGGTCCTGTTCTATACCGGCATGGCGTTTGCGTATTTCGTCATCTTTCCCATGGTGTTCCGGTTTTTCGTGCACTCCTTGCCGGCCGGGGTGACGATGATGACCGACATCAGGTCCTACCTGAATTTCGTGTTTTCCATGTTTTTCGCCTTCGGTATTGCTTTCGAGCTCCCGGTAGCGGTGGTGCTGCTGGCATGGATGGGGATACTGGATCCGGACGCGTTGGCGAAGAAGCGCCCGTATGTGATTCTGGTGGTATTTATCATCGCCGCGTTTCTCACGCCGCCCGACGTGTTCTCCCAGACCTTTCTGGCGATTCCGATGCTGCTGCTGTTCGAGATCGGCCTGTTTTTCGCTCGCCGGGTCGTTCGCGCCAAGAAAGCGCGCGCGCAGGCTGCTGTTGAGGGCGATGAGGCCGCTGCTGCGCCCAAACCGCAGCCGGATGGGCAAGCGCAGACCCGTGCCGTCCGAAGCGGACGGCGCAAGGGTGGTAAGGCAAGCCGCCGCAAGCGCTGATCTGTCGGTTTATTCGAGCTGTGTTGCCCGCGCCGGCCGCTCGGCCGTGGTGGCCGAGAGCGCTATGATCCTGTTGCCGCGCAGGATTCTCATTTGGATGAGATCTCCTGGCCGGTGTCCGGAAATCGTGAGCAACGCCTGGCGCCCATCATCAAGAGGCTTTCCGTCCAGGGAGAGAATGATATCCCCCGGTGCGATTCCAGCCTTGGCCGCAGGGCCGCCGCGTACCACGCCGATGACGATGATGCCGTGAACGAACGGTTTGATCCCCAGTGCCTGGGCGATCTGCGGGGTGAGCGCATGGGCATCGATGCCGAGCCAGCCTCTCAGTGGCCTGCCGTACTGGATAATCTGCTCCATGACGTTGACGGCGAGACTCGTCGGAATGGCGAAACCGATGCCCTGCGATCCGCCGCTCTGGCTTACGATCAGGGTGTTGATGCCGATCAGGTCACCGTTGGTGTCCACCAAAGCGCCGCCGGAATTGCCGGGATTGATGGGCGCGTCCGTCTGGATGAAGTTGTCAAACCGGCTGACCCCAAGCCGGCTGCGCCCGGTAGCGCTTACGATGCCCATCGTGACCGTCTGTCCGACTCCAAAGGGGTTTCCGATCGCCAGGACGACATCACCGATGCGTATGTGGTCCGAATGGCCGAGGGTGATGACTGGGAGGTCGGGGAGGTTGACCTTCAGGACGGCGATGTCCGTATCCGGGTCGCTGCCAACGACCTTGGCCGGCGCACTGCGGCCATCCCGCAAAACCACCTGGATTGCATCGGCTTTGGCAATCACGTGCCGGTTTGTGAGGATGTAACCCTGCTTGCTGATGATGACACCGGAACCCAGGCTGGTTTCCAGGCGCTTGTCCGGTGGTGCTAGCGGTTCGGTGTTACCGAAAAACTGCTGGAACAGCGGGTCGCCGAAAAATGGGTTCGGCTGCACCGTTACGACCCTGGCGGTGTTGACATTGACAACGGCCGGAGCGGCACGGTCAACGGCTCCTGCATAGGACACGGGTCCGCCCACGCGTACCGGGGTCGGTGATGGCGGGGCTTCGATGATCTGGATTGCCGGTGCCTTGTGTGGGATCAGTCCCGGCCAGAGCACGGTCAGGACGAAAGCAGCCGCAAGGCCCAGGGTAATCGTCTGGGCGACGAAGACTACAGCACTGCGAAAACGCATGGTTGATTCCGTACGATGGGGTGAGCCGTAAGACGCGCATTGTCTGGCAACATGTGCGGGTTTACAACCACCGCAATCACGCGTTCTGGGGTCGATTCACACGATTTGGTATTGATCTGGGTCGTAATTGGCGCAAAAACCCGATTTCTACTCTTGACTGCGCTAGGACGATGGACCATCCTATGCCCGCTTTGGAGGGTCCATCAGCATTTTCTGATCTAAAAAATGGTTGAACATCAAATAGTTAAGTTCGAATACGGCGGATTTTCCCGACTCAGGTGAAATCATCCTCAGGGGGTCTTAAATGAGTGAAGATGGCGTTGACCGCGGAAAGCGGCGGTTTTTGACAGCTTTGACTGCAGGTGTGGGCACGGTTGGTATCGTGTTTGCCGCCACCCCGTTCGTGCTCAGCATGAATCCCAGCGCCCGGGCGCGTGCCGCCGGCGCACCGGTCGACGTGGACATCAGCAAGCTGGAGCTTGGTCAGATGCTTGTTGTGGGTTGGCGCGGGAAACCGGTTTACATCGTCAATCGCACCAAGGCGATGCTGGCCCAGCTGCCGAACAACACGCCACTCCTGGTCGACCCGTTCTCCAAAGTTCAGAGCCAGCAACCGCCTTATGCGGAAAACATATACCGCGCCCGTAAACCTGAAATTCTCGTCGTGCTCGGCGTCTGCACCCATCTTGGATGTGCACCAAGCAAGGCCTTCACGGTGGGAGTTCCCTCTGGTTTTGGCGCGAACTGGCCAGGCGGTTTCTTCTGTCATTGTCACGGGTCCAAATACGACATGTCCGGGCGCGTTTTCAAGAATGTACCGGCCCCGATGAATTTGGATGTCCCCCCCTACATGTACCTTACTGACACGTTAATTCGTATCGGTAGTGACAAGAAGAAACAAGGAGCCGCCTGATGCAAAAGATCATGACGTGGATCGATGACCGCTTCCCACTGACAAAAGTGTGGAACGAGCATCTGGCGCAATACTATGCGCCCAAAAACTTCAATTTCTGGTATTACTTCGGATCTCTGGCGCTGCTGGTGCTGGTGAATCAGATTGTCACCGGCATCTTCCTCACCATGAGCTACAAGCCGGATTCGGCGCTGGCATTCGCGTCAGTCCAGTACATCATGTATGACGTGTCGTGGGGGTGGCTGATCCGCTACATGCATGCAGTCGGCGCTTCGATGTTTTTTATCGTCGTCTACCTGCATATGTTCCGCGGTCTGCTCTACGGGTCGCACCGGCAGCCGCGCGAACTGATCTGGATTTTCGGTACCCTCATTTTCGTGGCGTTGATGGCTGAAGCGTTCATGGGCTATCTGTTGCCCTGGGGCAACATGTCATACTGGGGTGCCCAGGTGATCATTTCGCTGTTTACCGCGATCCCGGTCATCGGCAACGGGCTTGCCCAGTGGATTCGCGGAGACTTCGTGGTGTCCGACGCGACGCTCAACCGCTTCTTTGCCTTTCATGTCATCGCGCTGCCTCTGGTGCTGGTTGCTCTGGTGTTCGTTCATCTTGTGGCGCTGCACAAGGTCGGTTCGAACAACCCGGACGGTGTGGAAATCAAGAAGAAAAAGGACGCCAAGGGAATCCCGCTCGATGGCATACCGTTCCATCCCTATTACACGGTCAAGGACATCGTGGGTGTGACCGTGTTTCTTATGGTATTTTCCGCCATCATCTTCTTTGTGCCGACGCTTGGCGGACATTTCCTGGAACGCGACAACTTCATTCCGGCGAATATCCTTTCGACTCCGCTCGACATCCATCCGCTGTGGTATTTCACACCCTTCTACTCGATGTTGCGGGCCTCCACCAATCAGTATACGCATGGTGTGCTGGTGGTCTGTACCGTGCTGGTTGCGGCGCTTGCATTCTTTACCAAGCGTGGCTTTAAGGCCAAAGCGATAACGGTGATTATTGCGGCGCTGATGGTCCTCGGTCTGTACACCCTGCAGGCCAAGCTGTGGGGCGTAATTTTGATGGGATCGTCGATCGTGCTGATTTTCTTCCTGCCGTGGCTCGATCGTTCCCCGGTCAAATCGATACGCTATCGAGGTGCGTTGTACAAGAGTGCGCTTGCGCTGTTTGTAGTGAGCTTCATCCTGTTGGGATATCTCGGCACCAAGTCGCCTGATGCGGTAAGCCTGTTCCTGTTCAAGAATCTGGCATGGGGACAGGTCCTTACACTCGTCTACCTCGCCTTCTTCGTGTTGATGCCGTGGTATACGAAGATCGACAAGACCAAGCCGGTTCCAGAGAGGGTGACAACCAAATGAAAAAAATTGTTCTGAGCCTGTTGCTGGCGCTATTGCCGGCCATTTCGCATGCCGATGAGGGCCCGAAGCTCGACCATGTCAAGATTGACCTGAGCGACCGGGCATCTCTGCAGCGTGGCGCGCGCATATTCGTCAATTACTGCCTGTCCTGCCACAGTGCGGCCTACTTGCGCTATAACCGCATGGGCCACGATCTGGGGATCAGCAACGAGCTGGTGAAGCAGGACCTGCTGTTTGCGGCGAACAAAGTGGGCGACCGCATGAAGGCGGTAATGCCGGCTGCCGATGCCAAGAAATGGTTCGGTGTGGCTCCGCCCGATCTGACCCTGGAGGCGCGGTATCGTGGGCCTGACTGGATCTACACGTACATGCGCAGCTTCTATCGGGACCCCAAGTCCTTCAGTGGCTGGAACAACACTGTGTTTCCCCACGTCGCCATGCCGTTCGTGCTGTATGGATGGCAAGGGGAGCAGCGCGCCGTGTTCCGAACCAAGAAGATCGTCAGCCATGTGGTTGAGAACGGGAAGCCCGTGACCGAAGTGTCGGAGGAGAAGATATTTGACCATTTCGCACTGGTCAAACCGGGCACGATGACCCCAAAGCAGTACGACCAGGCTATTCGCGACCTGACCAACTTTATGGCGTACATGGCCGAGCCGACCAAGCTTGAACGCATCCGCGTGGGCGTTTATGTGTTAATATTCCTTGCGGTATTCTTGGTTCTTGCGATTCTGCTTAAGAAGGAATACTGGAAAGACATACACTGAAAGGCGGTAGTGTTCCAGTCCAAAGGGGCCCCTATCGTGATAGGGGCCCCTTTTGCTGTTTGACTGCACGCCATATTCCACGCAGGAGAATCCGTAAATGGCATCCCTGGCCACCCGCAAGCATGTCATGACCCTCTATTCGGGCACGACCGATCCCTATAGTCACCGTACCCGCATCGTACTCTACGAGAAGGACGTCGAATGCCAGGTGATAGAGGTCGATATCAAGAAGAAGCCGCGCGAACTCGCCGATTTGAACCCCTATAACTGCGTCCCGACCATGGTGGACCGTGACCTGGTCCTTTATGAATCCCTGATTATCAACGAGTATCTCGACGAACGCCTTCCCCACCCGCCGCTTATGCCCGTAGACCCGGTTTCGCGGGGACGGGCGCGGCTCATGCTTATGCGTTTTGATCGCGACTGGTACAGTTTACTGCCGGAGCTCGAGGGTGGTGACCGCAAACTTGTCCAGCGTGCACGCAACATCGTGCGCGACGGGCTCACCGTCATTTCCCCGGTTTTCAAGGAAAAGCAATTCGTGCTGGGTGAGGAATTTTCGCTCGTGGATTGTTCGCTGGCCCCCCTGTTGTGGCGCCTTCCGGTCTATGGCATCGAACTGCCTCGCCAGGCGCGCCCCATACTCGATTATGCCGAGCGGCTGTTTGAGCGCAAATCGTTCAAGCTGAGCCTGACCGATGCCGAGCGCGATATGCGCGCGCAGATTCGATAGCCCACCCGGCCCGGTCAGATGCCAGAAGCGAGTTCTACGCGACCGTACCTGATACGTGCCATCTACGACTGGGCAGTCGATAACGGATTCACGCCGCACGTGCTTGTGGACGCCCAGGCACCGGGTGTCGAGGTCCCGTCCACTTATGTCCATGAAGGCAAGATCGCCCTCAACATCCATCCCCGGGCGGTAGAAGGCCTGCAGCTCGGCCGGGACAGCATCATGTTTTCTGCGCGCTTCAGCGGACGCAGCTTCGAGGTCGCCGTTCCGGTCGGTGCGGTGCTGGCCATCTATGCGCGCGAGAACGGGCGCGGCTTCTTTTTCCAGAAGGAACCCGATGGCGACGGAAACGGACCGGCAGACGGAAGCCCGCCCGGAGACGGCAGTGTTACCCCGTCCGGTCAACCCCGAGGCAGGCCTGGCGGGCGCAAGGGGGTTACTCTGAAGCGGGTCAAATAGCGCCTTGGCGTCGGTGTTCAGCGTGGAGCCGGGTCGGCGTTCAAGCAAAGTTCCTCAATTTGCAACCCGATCAAGACCGCCTTGCCGGCGTGGCGTCGACCGTCTCCGTCAGCGAACTCGAAGCGGTACTGACGACGCACGCGTATCTTTCCGTTACGGCGTTCCAGCGAAATTCCCGCGAAGGCTACGGTCCCATCCAGAAACTGCAGGTCCATGTCCGCACACCGCTCCCGCGCCAGCTGTGTAGCCAGTTCGCGTGCCTCTAGGCCCGTATGCCAAAGCCATCCGGCGGCGCCTAGTCCCATCAAAGCAAGCAGGTATTCCATGAAGGATGATTCAACCACGGGTGTGGCTGGTCCGCCAGCGCGGTCTGCCTGTTCCGGGCCGTTGTTCAGGCGCGCCGCGCACCGGTAGGCTTCGAATCGGCGCAACGAGTTCGGGTCGAGAGTCGACGGCGTTCCGCTGCCCGGCCTGCGCGGGTCTGCGGGCTTTGCAAATAGCCGCAGACCCGCGGCCGGCCTATTGACCGAGACAGAAACGGGACAAGCGCATTCGCGGTGCCCCAGGCTTCAGGATCCTGACATTGTGCAAGACCGGCCTCATTGGCACACCGTAACCCGAAATGGGTGAGGATTCATTCTGCAGCCAGGTGAAAATCCAGATTGGCCTCCCCCGCAAGTCACCATGACCGTTTAGACGCCGCTCATGTCGATATAAAGGTGATTTTCTTCGCGAGCACCCTAAGGGTTGGTCGCGCGGGAGGTGCGCTGTATGATCGAGTCATCATGATTCAATCCGTGCGTGCCGATATCACCACTTTGGCCGTGGACGCGATCGTCAATGCCGCCAACGAAACGCTGCTCGGTGGCGGGGGAGTTGACGGGGCGATACATCGTGCGGCAGGTCCGGAACTGCTTGCGACTTGCCGCCGCCTGGGCGGCTGTCGCACCGGCGAAGCCTGTATTACTCCAGGTTTCAGGCTGGCGGCAAAATGGGTTATCCATACCGTCGGACCCGTGTGGCGCGGCGGCAAATACCACGAGCCGCAGCTTCTGGAATCGTGCTACCGCAATGTGTTCGATATTGCCCTACAGCGGCGGGTGCGCACAATCGCGTTTCCAGCCATAAGTACTGGGGTCTACGGCTACCCGAAGGATCAGGCTGCGCAGATTGCGCTCACTGCCGCGCGTGCCTACGAAAACCGGTTCGACCTGATCATTTTGTGCAGCTACAGTGACCAGGACAAAGCCATCTACGATGCGCTGCTGGTATCCCGGTGACAAGGCGCGACGGCCCCGTACCCTTGTGCTCTCGGGATACATCCGGACGGAGCCGCCAGCATTAGATACGCCAGCCGAACTTGATGCCGTAGGTGGTGTCGTTTCCGGTCCTGTCGGCTTCGAGCACCATGTTGAGAATGGCAAAATTGATGTCAGCGCCGATGAAATACTTGTTCAGCGAGAAGCGCTCGGCCTGGATACTGGAAATTCCGACCGGAGTGCTGTCCACCCACACCCGGCCAATGCCCGCATACGGCGTAAACATGGCAAAGCCCTTGGAGATCGACAGGTCAAGACCAGTGGTATGGAAGTCGAGCTGGTTCACATTCTGAAGCTTCGAGTAGCTTGCCCGCAGGCCGATTGCCGGCATCGTGATTCCGCCTTGCAGCAGAGCGTAACGCAGCTCAGCTCCCCATAGCCTGATATTGCTGTCAGGGACCGCCGAGTAGAAGGCGCCGACATCAAAGCCGAGCGGCAGGCCTTTGTAGACATGTATCTTGGGAATAACGAGCGAGTTCGACCCGTTTCCGTTTGTGGCGAGACGCCAGGCTGCTGTGTTCGTAATCTCGGTGTCGGTCACCTCAATGCCGACGTCAAGACCGGTCAGCCCCAGCGGAGTTGCCGGGGTTAGTGGCTTGTAGCTCAATGCGGAGCCGAGGTCTTCGGAAAGCAGTCGGAAATCCGGCTGGGTAACGGCACCGAGGTTGTTGATGTCGTTCGCAGCACGGCTCGCCGGAGCCAGGAAAAGCATGGCAGCAACAAACAGCGGGGCGACAAAAACCAAACGTATCCAGTGCCGCATTCGAAGCTCCTCAATAGGTTTGCAGCAGTAGCAACATTCCCGTCTGGGAAGCGCATTCGGTATGCGCCTTGCCCCTGCCCCAAGACTGCAGGGTGGCTCATTTAGAGTATATAGACTCCAAGTTAGAGTATATAGACTCCAAGCAGCAACAGGCCATATCCCCCGATCAGCAGATCAACGGCAATGCGATTGAGCACATTGAGGGCCGGCCCGATATACGCCACGTGGCCGAGGGGAATGAAGTGACCAACGAGGCCCAGTACAAAAAGAAGCAGACAGATCAGCGCTGTGTTTCTCGATGGTGCACCGGCCTTCACTTTGGAATCCTCCTTTTATATCCTTGGCGTCGCCTGCCGAAGGAATCGTGACGAAATCAGTGCGGGCTGGCTGTACGCCTGCGATCTCTGCAGCGCCCGGCAGGATGGACGGCCGAGGCGCAGCCCGGACTGCCGCCACCACCACGTCAAACCGCTGTAATGGCAGGGCGTGCCCGCAGCGAGGTACATGCTTACGCGCAGTCCCTTGCCACGATCTGTGCCTTGAACCCCTTAGTACACACATCCGTAAATATAGTGACGTATAAAATGTGGCAATCACCGGCGATTCGGAGCATATTTCCCTCCACTGGAGGTGAAGTATGCCAAGAAAAAGTCCATGGACTATCACGCTCTCG
>JAKASJ010000055.1 GCA_021819085.1 Pseudomonadota bacterium
CCGATCTCAGAATCAACCTGCGCCCGGTCGCTTGATAGACATTTTCAGCCATAAACCTCACGAACTGCTCATCTAATCCCGGGAAAATCGTGGTCTGGCTCGCGCGGAACAGGGGCGCATGGATGGATTCGAACATCTGCTGCAGGCGCACGCGAGACGACCCGGTGTAGACGACCTTGACGCGGTCTTTCCGGGTGTCGAGGGCGGTGCGTAGGGCGGCGACAAGATCCTGATAGCGCGGTTTGGCGAGGTGTTGCACCTCATCGAGCAGCAGCAACACGCGGCCACGTTTCGCGCGCCGGATCAGCGTATCGAGCTTCACCGGCAGATCAAGGAGCGCGCTCGGTTTGGAAGACTCACGCTTTCCCGCAACATCGACCTGTCCGCGGACCTTCACGGCATGGGCCAGACCGACCTCGATCTCGACGGACTTCGTCGACCCAGAAAAAACGCCACGGATCTTTTCTGTGAGTCCGTGGGGCGTTAAGGCAGCGTCAATCGCAGCGAGGAGCGCAGAGAGGGGGTCGGCGCGCGAGGCCCACATGGACGCGTAGACCACACGATACCCTTGTTCTTCCGCCGCCGGGACAAGATCGCGCAGCAGGAATTCCGTCTTGCCATAACGTCGCGGAGCGAACAGTGTCAGTGCGCTGGTAATTCCGGTAGCGAACTGATCAAGGTACGCCTTGGCCAGATCCGTACGGGGATAATGCCAATCGATCATGGTTTTATGCCGCATTATTTATATAATGTATAATTATACATATACGAAATAATACGCAATAATAGGCCCATGACATCGAGGTTGCAACTCAGGAGCTAACGGCCGCGTACACCTGTCGTGCCTTGCTGGGAAGCAAAGAACTTCGAACGGAAACCAGCAACTTCGGTCGCGAGCCACTGCCCAGGTGGGTGATCTTTGAGGAAGTTGGTTCGTCGTTCGGCTCGGACTATAGTGACTGCTACCCGCCCTAAAGGGAGGAGCTTCCCACTTCAATGAGACCTGCTATACAAGCCCAACCAGAAATCGAGTCATCCCGTTTTTTTCAGACCAGGACACAACGAGGTTTTCCATGGCACGCGTCATGCCGACGTAGAACAGGCGCCGCTCTTCGTCCATGTTACTGTCGCGGTGCGGGATAGTGCCATCCTCGGCGCCGATGATCCAGACATGCTCGAATTCGAGACCCTTCGCGGAATGCAGCGTCATGAGGTAGACAGAATCGGGACCAGGCGGCGCGTCGCGCCCCATGAGGAGCCTGGACACCCGGTCCGTCACGGGGCCGCTGAGCTGGGAAAGCGCGATGGCGGTCCATAAGTAGAAGTCCGCCGCATTCTCATCGATATTTCCGGCAAGCCAGTGCGCGATCCCTGACAAGGCGAGTTCGACGCGCCCATCCTCGAGGATCAGCTTCCGCCAATCCACGCAGACGCGTGCGAATCGCCGCACGAGCGTACGGTGGCTGTCATGCAGATCCGCATTGTCCGGCGCGGGCGCGGAGTCGTCGCCGGCCAGTATTTGCTGAAACCAGGCGCTGGCCTGTTCCAGTACGGCGCCGTGCATGCCGGCTCGGGCGAGCACATGCGAATAGCCAGCGGGATCGCCGCCAGCGAGCGACTGGATCAGCGACAGAAACAGAGCGCACTGCGGGCGATCCCAGAGGCTGCGCTCGCCGATCCGGACATAGGGGATCCCACGCGCGCCAAGGCTTTTCTCGACCTGGTCGAGCAGACGATTGGTGCGCGCAAGCACCGCCCAGCCGGCGGGGTGCGCCTGGATGCGGTCAACCAGCGCGGCGATCTCGAATTCCGTATCCGGATACTGGATTGTCTCGAATGTCCCGCCCGGCGACCGGCTCGCCTGGATAGCCTTGGGGAACCGGTTTGTGTTGACGCCGATCACCTGGGCGGCCGGGGTCAGGATCTCCGGCCGGCAACGATAGTTGGTCTCCAGGGTGAAGCGCTGGGCGCCGGTGTCATCCTCAAAGCGCCTGAGTCCGGAGAACCCGAGCGCGTAGCGCCACCCGTATATGCACTGGTCGTCGTCCGCAACCAGGGTGGTCTCGACGCCCGCGGCCACATGCGCCTTCACCCAGGCGTACTGGACCTCGTCCATGTCCTGGGCCTCGTCGACGAGCAGCCAGGTCACGGGCATCGGCCTAAGCGACCCGTCATTCATCGCGCGCACGGTGTTGAGCAGGATGTCCTGGAAGTCGTACGCCTTGTGCTTGGCCATGAGTTCCTGGTAGGCAACAAACACGTTGGCGGCCGGACTCAACCCCCGATCTGGCGGCGGGAACATCGACGACTTGAAGGCTTCGATGGCGGCGAGCGCGTCATCCAGGCTGAGGTCCTCCCGGGCTTCGCGGATCGCGCGCCAGATGAGATGGCGCCGCTCGCCTTCACCCATGATGCGGAAATCGCTGAGACCGCCGCCCTTGAGCTGTGTCAGCGCAAGCGCATGGAACGTGCCTGCGGCAACCCGCTTCTTTTGCCGCTGCCCGGCCATGGCGAGAATCCGCTCGCGCAGCGACTTGGCGGCCTCGCGCGTGAAGGTGACGGCGCACAGCCGGCCTTCGTCAGCGGCGAGCAGCCGCGCCGCGCGGGCGGCCAGCAACCGGGTTTTTCCGGAACCGGGGCAGGCGATGGTAAGGCAGTGCCCATCCGCCTCGGCCGCCGCGCGCTGGGCATCGGACAGCGCCGCGTCGATAGGCGCGGCGGTGGCGGCCGGTTTAGCCACCGACAGCGATGTCGCCGTGGTCGTCCGGCGCAAGGCCATCGACGGACGAAGCGGCCTTCTTCTTGCGTCCGCGCTTAGGTGCCTCACCGGCTACTGCATCCACTCCGTCGGAAGCGACAGTCTCTCCGTCGGCGGCAGCGGCTTCCGCAGCAACGGCAGCTTCCTCGGCGGCGGCCGTTTCCTCGGCGGCGGCGGCTTCCTCTGCAGCATCCGCGACGATCTCACCGTCCGCAGTGACCTTGCCCTGGCGATATGCCGAGGCGAAGGCGCGGGACGCGGTGATGATCAAATTGCTGGCGAGTTTTGCGAGGCGCTGCTGCCACTGGAACAGGGCATCGCTGCGCCTGCGATCATTGATCACGCCCGCGATCCAGAGGTATTCGATGACGCCGACCAGCGCATCGAGGTCCAGACACATGCGCAGAAAGCGCATGGAGCGCGGTGAGGATATATGCCCATCCAGCGTGATGGGCTTTGTGAAGTCGACCTTGATGGTCGCGCCGTTCTCTTCGGCCAACACGCGCAACCGCGCTTGTTCGTCAACGAACTCTTTAGCCACGGCGGCAAGCCGATCGTCGACGATCTTCTCGACGCTGGCCGCCGCATCCTCACCACCGGTGATCCGCAGCACCGTGGAAATGCTGTACAGGGCGCTGTCCAGCCTTGGGTAGTAACGGTTGTATACTTTTTTTGCCGGCACACTCCCGAAGCGAACGCTTTGGGTCGCGAACGGGCGGCTGGGGAAGCGATCGACCCACGGCTTGCGTGCAGCGATATGTGGACGAGCGACAGCCGCGGGTTTCGGGGCGGCGGTGACCGTCGTCTGCGCGTCGGTCTGCGCGGTAGCGAGTTCAGACATGGTATTGCTCCTGTGTTGTGTGAATACGCCAAGAGCATAGCTGCGCGCAGCAGCATAAATGCCTGGAATAACGTGCTTAATTCGTACGTTATCGAGAATCCGTAAATGAATTTTGGTGCTACCCTAAGACGAGGTACGTATCGAGGGGATATCCGGTGGGAATTATCAGTTTGCTATTTGGTCGTGGGTTCAAAAAAGAGACCTTGCGGGCCACCCTGGCGCCCGAAGAGGCGCAACCGCATGTCGGTTCGGTGCTGCGCACCGCGATTGTCTCGGTGCTGCGCACGAAGGCTAGGCAGCTGAAGGCTGACGTCTCCGCGCAACAGGAGCCGCCGCTCAGTCCGGAATCCTTCGCCGCGGTGCATAGCGCGCTGCGGAACTATCTGGTGGGGGGTCTGGCGCTCGTCGTCCTGGCCGCGGGGATCGCCGTGTCGTCGGTCTGGTATGGCTCCGGATACTGGCTGGAGGCGGGCGCCTTGGCCGCGTCCGGTGGCCTGATTGCGTTCGCGGCGGTCTGGGGACTACGGCGCCTCGCCGCGCGGCAAAACACGAAAACAGGAGGGCCGTGATCATGGCTGCTGGCGTACTGACCCCGTCACCGGGGGATCTGTCGGTGAAAATGATGAACGAGTTGATCGGCCAGAACTGGCAGGACCTGTTTACCCACGGTGCGTCAGGTGCGCACCTGACGCTTATCGGACAGTTGTTCACCATTTTCAACGGCGCGATCATGACCGCGCTGGTAGTTCTGTTCTCTACCGTCGTGGCGAGCGGGGTGATCTCGACGGCCCACTCCGGTGAAGTGATGGGCAAGAAATACCATTCCGCCTGGGTACCGATCCGCGCGATCAGCTCGATCGGACTGCTGACGCCGATCCCCTGGGCGAAAGGGCTGTGTCTCATGCAGACGATGGTGCTCATGTTCATGTCGTATGGGATCGGTCTGGCGGACCATCTCTGGACGCCGGCGGTGAAGTACATGACCTCGAACGCCAACACGCTGGTCGCGCCGCCACCACCGGCCGGTGCATGGAAAACGGCCGATGGCATCCTGCGCGCCCTGGTCGCCCGCGATTATTTCTACTCGAGGGATCCGCAGCACGTCCCGATCGGGTCGATCGCTGGCCAATTCCATCCCGGCGCGACGGCCGGTGGCCTCATCACCGCAGGCGCCTATGGCGCTCCGGCACTCCAGGGGGATTACCAGTGGGTGATCCCCGGGCCCACCAACACCAACTTCGGCCCGTTCGCGACGATCACCTTGCAGTGCGCCGGCGCGCAGCCGGACTCGCTGTGCGCGGCGAAGGCCCATGCCCTGGTTGCCCTCATCGAGGGGCTGGCGCCGGCCGCCAAGGCGATCGTGAGCCACTACCATGGCGGGCAGAACATCCCCACGCCCGCGCCATCAACAATCACCACGCTGCTTGATCAGTACACGCAGACCATCTCGGCTTCGGCGCCAGCGTATACCGCGCAGGAACAATCCATGCTGCAGCAAAAGCAGCAGGCCTTCGCGACTCAAGCCGAAGACGAGGGGTGGGCCAGCGCCGGCATGTACTACTGGAAGATCGCGCGCATGAACGACCGGGTCGCGCGGGTGATGTCGATCAAGCCGGTGGTTTCCGTGCCGTCGAAACATGCCTTGCTCGCGAACGTGCCGAACACGCGGCAGACCCGGTTGCCGTCGTATCTCGCGAACGCCGAGCAGCTGATGCGGGACGCGAGCGGGGGCATCGATACCGGGTATGATGAGTCGTTGTCGGGGGGTGCGCCGAAGCCGAAACATTGGTGGCAGGTGATCCAGGAAATCAAATACCAACTGCATCAGTGGAGTCCGCTGGGGCGGTTGCAGATCCGGCTCACCGCCCGAGATCCGCTAGCCGGGCTTCAAGATCTCGGTAATTGGATGATCGATGGCGCCGAGGGGGTTTTTTCATTCGCCGCCACATTGTCGCTCGTTCACCGCATCACCTTGCCGCTGACCCTCGCCATGCCGTTGGTCCTCGATCTGCTCACGGGCATCAACTTCGCCTATTACCTGCCATTCCTGCCGTTCGTGCTTTGGACCATTGCGATGCTGGGCTGGGCGGTGCTGGTGTTGGAAAGCATGGTGGCCGCGCCGCTCTGGGCAGCCGCGCACGGCATGCCGGAAGGGGAGGGATTCGCCGGCCAGACCGGCCGGCAGGGGTACATGCTCTTTCTGAGCGTGCTGATCCGTCCCGCGCTCATGATCTTCGGCTTCTTCCTGGGATCTGGGCTCTTTACGGTGTTCGCCTGGTGGGTCGGGCAGGGCATCGGCGTATTCGAAGGCAGCGCGCAATCACACTACATCACGGGCCTCGTCGCGGAATATGTCATTGTCGCGATCGCGGCCGGGCTCATCACCGCGATCGCGCATCAATCGTTCGGCCTCATCACCTGGCTGCCGGCGAACGTCACGCGGTGGGTCGGACAGTTCGGCGCGAACCTCGGCGAGGAAAAAGCGGTAGGCGAGCCGCGGGGCACAGTCGTGGCCGCCGGCGCATCAGTCGGCCGAAGCGCGGGCGCTAACCAGAAAGGGGCAGGCGAAGGCGTTGCGATGCTCAAGGAACAAGACAAGAAAAAAGCCGCTGCAGAAGAAGCGGGCGATGCCGTGGATGGGGCGGTCGCGCAGGCGCACGCGGAATCCGCGGATCAATAATAGCAACTGGGAATATTGCGTCCGTCCCGGTCTGCGGGGCCGGGCCGGACGCGGTTAACTAACACCGAGCTTCCGCGCTTCCCGCGCTTCGGCCTTCGCCTCCAGCTGGGCGCAGAACCGCGCGAGCTTTTTAGTGTTGCGTGAAAAAAGCAACGCAAGTCCTCCGCACACCAGGAAAAACACCCACATCCAGGCAACCCTGCCCCAGTCGTTGCCGTCGTCGCTGTTGCCACCGATCGCCAATATTATTGGCATTCCACCAAGCGTAACAAGCAGGACTATCGCCCAAAACCCGAAGTTCTTCCAAAACAACGTGCGCTTATAGCTCTTATACTGCTTCCGCTCGTCGTCGGACAGGAACTCGCACACATTAGAATTTTCGATCGTCATAAATCACTTCCTTTGTTATTACTACGCCAAAATTATCGCCTAGCGCCGAAAAAATGCAAACCGCCTTGAGTGGCCGCGCCGCTGTGGGCGGCGGCCCGCGGCATGCCGGAAGGAGAGGGGTGCGTATTCCGGCCCAATCCTGCCACGGATTCCGGAGCAAAGCTGCCACCCGTTCCGGCGTAATCCTGCCACCCATTCCGGATCAATCCTGCCACCCCGGTAGGAGGTCCGGTCGGGACCTGGCGACGCGGTTTAACCAGCCGGTATCGTGCCGCTCTTTACCCCCACAACGGGAAGGGAGCGAGCGATGGCAAGACCGAGGTTATCCATGCGTCAGATCCGTGAAGTCCTGCGCCTTAAATGGGAATGCGGCCTGTCCGACCGCAAGACGGGCCAAAGCCTGAATCTCTCGCGTCCGGCGGTGGCCGAGTACGCGAAGCGGGCTCATGCGGCAGGCCTCACCTGGCCGCTGCCGGCAACGCTTGACGATGCGGCGCTCGAAACGCTGCTCTTTCCCCTGGCGCCGGTGACGTGCGGTTCGCACCCACCGCCCGATTATGCGGTGATCCACCGCGAGCTCGCCCGTAAAGGTGTCACCCTCATGCTGCTTTGGGAGGAATACAAGGAACGCCACCCAGAGGGTTATCAGTACAGTCAGTTCTGCGCGCACTACCGGGCTTACGCCCAGGGCCTCGATCTGCCCATGCGCCAGGTGCACCGCGCGGGCGAGAAGTGTTTCGTCGACTATGCCGGGCAGACGATTGCCGTCTGTGATCGCACCACCGGGGAACTGCGACCGGCGCAGATCTTCATCGCCGTGCTGGGTGCTTCCAACTACACCTACTGCGAGGCCACCTGGAGCCAGCGCCTGCCCGACTGGGTCGGCAGCCATGTGCGGGCCCTGGCCTACTTCAAGGCTGTGCCGCAGCTTCTCGTGCCCGATAATTTACGCTCAGGGGTGAGCGAGGCGCACCGCTACGAGCCCATCGTGAACGAGACCTACGCCGAGATGGCCGCGCACTACGGCACGGCCATCCTGCCGGCGCGCCCGAGGCGCCCGCGTGACAAGGCGAAGGTCGAAGTCGGCGTGCAGGTGGTCGAGCGCTGGATCCTGGCACGGTTGCGCCATCGGACCTTCTTCTCGCTCACCGAGCTCAACGAGACGATCGCCGGGCTTCTCACGCGGCTCAATGATCGGGCCTTCCGCAAACTGCCGGGCAGCCGGCGGGAGCGCTTCGAATCGCTCGATCGCCCCATGATGAAGCCGCTGCCGGCAGTCCCGTACGTCTTTGCCGAATGGAAACGAGCGCGCGTGCATATCGACTACCACATCGAGGTCGCTCGCCACTACTACTCGGTGCCCTACCGGTTCGTCGGCAGGCAGGTGGAGGTGCGCCTCACGGCGAACACCGTTGAAGCATTCCACCGCGGCGGGCGCATCGCTTCCCATGCGCGCTCCCGCGTCCCGGGCGGACACACGACGGTGCCGGAACACATGCCGCGCGCACACCGCGAATACGCCGCATGGACGCCTGCACGCCTCATTGAGTGGGCCGGGAAGACGGGGCCGGCCACAGCACGTCTCGTTGAGCGAATCATGGAATCGCGCGCCCACCCGCAGCAGGGCTTCCGCTCATGCCTCGGGATCCTGCGGCTTGAGAAGCGCTACGGGAGCTCGCGCCTCGAAGCCGCCTGCATGCGCTCGCTTGAGCTTGGGGCCACGAGCTACCGCTCGCTCGAATCGATCCTGCGCCGCGGGCTCGATTCAGCAGCACTACCCGGACGTCCCGACCCGGCACCCATCATCGCGCACGGGAATGTGCGCGGACCGAAGTATTACCAGTGACTCCCAACCCCCCACTTCCGAAGGAGGAAGCCGATGTTGCATCATCCAACGATCGATAAACTGAACGCCCTGCGTCTGCCCGGCATGGCGAAGGCACTTGCGGTACAAAACGAAACACCGGACATCGAACGCTTAAGCTTCGAAGAGCGTCTGGGGCTGCTCATCGATCACGAGGCGACCTATAGAGAGGACCGGCGGCTCACAAGCCGCCTGCGCGCAGCACAGCTTCGCCAGAGCGCCTGCCTCGAAGACATCGACTACCGCACATCGCGCGGGCTCGACAAATCCGTCATGGTGAAGCTCGCCACCGGGTCCTGGCTCAAGGAGCATCTCAACTGCCTCATTACGGGTCCCGCCGGGGTCGGCAAATCGTACATTGCCTGCGCGCTCGCGCACCAGGCCTGTCGCGAAGGTTTAAGCGTGCGCTACTTGCGTCTGCCCCGGTTGCTGAACGAACTTGGCATCGCCCGCGGCGATGGACGTTACCGCAAACTCCTGGCTCAGCTGGCGCGCACCGACCTCATCGTGCTCGATGACTTCGGGCTCGCTGCCCTGGCCGAGGACAACCGCCGCGATCTGCTGGAGATCCTGGAAGACCGCTACCAGCGCCGCTCGACGATCGTGACCAGCCAGTATCCGGTGGACAGCTGGCATGAGATCATCAACGATCCGACGCTTGCCGATGCCATCCTCGACCGGCTGGTGCACCAAAGCTACCGCCTTGCGCTCAGGGGGGAATCCATGAGAAAACGCAGTAAGCCACTGGAGACGGACAACACCTAAACCAACCACCGCGTCGCTGCGCTCCGATTGGGGTGGCAGAAATGACCGGAATGCCTGGCAGCAATCAGACCGGAATGGGTGGCAGGAATCGCCGGAATACGCAAGGGGTTCGCCGGGCAGACCGGCCGGCAGGGGTACATGTTGTTTCTCTCCGTTCTGATCCGTCCCGCGCTCATGATTTTCGGCTTCTTCCTGGGCTCGGGGCTATTCACGGTGTTCGCCTGGTGGGTGGGGCAGGGCATCGGCGTATTCGAAGCGCAAACCGCTCGCCAGGCGCCCTGGCGAGCGGAGCGTTGTTTGGATGCGCCGGCCTATGGCTCGACCGGATGAACCTGCTCGCTGATGTGAAAGAAAAATAAAGTTGTATCCTATAAAATAAAGTCGTATCCCAACAAATAAAGTTGTATCCTGACCCTAGATTTTCTCTAAGGCCTGTTCAAAGACAACTGAGCTGTCACATTGGCCAGCATCTGATCCGCCGGTTTTCTTTGAACCATTATTGTGGTGCTTAGGAAATGGCCCTTTGCGGGCTATTGGTCAACGACAAGCTGCTATTTGAACTTCCCCGGTGATCAGTTCTAGCTTGAAGCCTGAGAAAGCCCCGCACAAGAAGTTCCGGAAAATGAGCGTCTGAATGGCGGACGTTTGCCTCCTCAGAGTACAGCAGAATCATGTGCGCGGTCCGGTCTAACGGGATCAAGCCGAAACAAGCTGTGATGAGCATCGTGAAATCTTTGGGTTACCGGTACCGCACTCATCCGCACAGATTCCGGGATCGCCGGACCTGGTGTTCTCAAAACGACGGAAGGTCGTGTGTTCGTCTACGGTTGCTTCTGGCATGAACATCGATGCGCCAACCTTCAGGCAAACGGTCAAGGAGGATCGCCAAAAATCAGCGGAGACAATTGCGTCAAGAGGCAGTTGCTGAGAAAGAACTTCCTTTCGTTCCCCTGAAAACGAATCGCTCCGGGGACCCACGATTCGCGGTTGCTCGAAAGGATAACCATTATGGGTCTGGTCGTGCGCGACGATGCGGTGCGAGCGATCCTGGCTAGCGTGCGCTTGTCCAGGATGCTTGGGGCCGAGCTTCCCGTCGGGTGGGTATGCCAGTCACCGAGATAAGTCTCCCTTCCGTCGGTCCTCGTGTAGCGCGCCTCTAGCTCGGCTTGCTGGTGGTCGGCGTCGGGTCTAAACCTGAAGCGACCGTGTCTTGCCCTCGGTCCTGGGCCGACAATATCCGTGACGACGGCCTCGCCATTGTCGGCCTCGTAGCCAAGAAGCATCCCGCCGGTTTCGCATGGAGACCAGCGAATCGCATCGCTGACCATTCGCCAGAACGCGCCTTGTGAAATCCACAGGCGTTCAGCCATGCATGTCACACGCTGAATGCCTCGTCAGGGGATGCGACCGCCAATCGGGGGCGATCGGCTTGCCGTCCCTCCAGAAATCAGCGATCGCAATGTCCGCATCGAAATCCGGATATCCTTGGTCAGCGCCGCGGCAAAGCTCGGATACGGCAAGTCGTGTCGCCATGATCGACACTTGGTCCATATCGAAGCCTGAGCCGGTGAACGTCGGACTGAAGCAGCCAATCGGCTGCACATTCGGACCAGAATCAAACGCCGGTTCTCGATAGCGCCGGTCATGGCAATGGTGCCGAAAACATTTCCAGCAGCCATCGGTCCGGCCAGCGATAGCCCGGCCGACGATACCGCCCCAGCTCCCCGGCGTTCCCGTGACCCAAATGTACGGAATCCCGCGCTTCCAGGCGAGGGTCGAAAGATAGTGTGAGACGGTGTACGTGGCGCTGCAGTCCATCACGAGGTCCGCATCGTCGAAGAATCCCGCCATCACCCTTTCTGCGTCTTCTTGCGGGATTGATGGAGCGCCGAGCCGGTGTACGAACGCTTCCGAATCGACGTAAGGGTAGTGGTGACGGAGGTATAGGGTGAGCACATGGGCCTTGTAGTGGCCGATCGCCGCCCAGCCCACGAGCCATCTCGGTAAGTTGCCGGTTTGTACTACGTCGTGATCCATAAGGGCGAGCCGCGACACCCTTGCGCGCGCGAGCTGCCACGCGCAGTGGGACCCCAGAGCCCCGAGACCGATCAACGCGACCTTTTTGCCTGCGAGCGGGCTCAGCCTAGGAATGCGCACGAGCAGGTCGTTCGCCGATCCGCGATCTGCGCGCGCGAGATATGTCGTAAGACGATCTCCTGACATACGGCGGTCGTTCCTGGGCTGCTTGACGACCATGCGATCGCGGCGACGCACCACGAATATCCACAGATCATGCATCTCACGATAGCGAGCCTGGTCCTGAAATACCACGCCGACAACATCGGGACCCGCCTTAAATCCAGGGGTGCGGAGGTGGGGCCAGATGT
>JAKASJ010000056.1 GCA_021819085.1 Pseudomonadota bacterium
TCAGGTCGAGATCTGAAGCACCGGTCAACTCACGCCCAGATCGCGCACGCGCGACACCCTGGCCGTGCCAAAACATCAGCAATTTCAAACCGGCCAGATTCAAGCATGATCGCGCCGTCGTCCACAATGAAGCCTATGCGTTCGAAGAACTGGTCGCCGAAATGGGGTCTGCCTTCCTGATCGCCGAGCTGGGAATCATCAACACGACCTTAGAAGACCACGCCGACTACCTGTCCTCGTGGATCAAGGTTTTGAAGTCCGACCAGCGCGCCATCCTGACGGCCGCGGCCCAAGCCGCCAAGGCGCAGGCCTTCATCAAGTCCCTGCTTCCTACCGAGGCACAGGACGCGGCCTGATCCCGCCGACCCCCGCCGGGTGACGGCGGGGGGTCTTTCGGGGAATTTCCGCGCGGCGCACCTAAATAGAGAGGCCGGCATCCCGCCGGCCTCCCCGATCCGGAACCCGTTTCCGGGCAGGAGAGGAGACCATGACGAAGGCAGCGCGAGGCAAACGGTTCGATGGGGCGGTGGCCGCGTGGGGGGTATTGACCCTCCTGGGCTATGCCGGGGACGCCGTCCTCCACCCGGCAGGCTTTCTGGACGGGGCGCGGGCGATGGGCCGATGGCTGCGTGCGCAGCTTTTGATGCCGCATCCGGAAAGCGGGGTGGCGTTGCTGATCCGGTTTGCCCGAGTCCTGCCGCTCGTGGTTTTCCTCGTGCCGGCTGTCGCGGCGGTGGTCGTCGTGGGGGTCGCGGTGGCGCTGCGGCGGCGACGCCGTGACCACGTCCAGCGCGGGGCGCGCGTCGGCCGGCCCGCACGCCGGGAGCGCGGCGCCCTCCAAATCGGCGAGGTCTCGATTCCGCGCGGGATCGAACCGCAGCATCTGTTGCTCACGGGCTCGACCGGCACCGGCAAGTCGCTCGCGCTGCAGGCGCTGGCCGAAACGATCCGGGACCGGGTGGAGGACCGGGCGGTCGTCGTCGACCCGGGGGGTGAACTCCTGGCCCGCTTCTGGCGGCCCGGCGACACGCTGCTGAATCCGCTCGATGCGCGCAGTGTCGCCTGGTCACCGCTTGCGGAAATGCGGGATGCGGCGGACGCCGACCGGCTCGCGAAGAGCCTGCTTCCCGACACCGATGGCCAGGATGCCCAGCAGTGGCAGCTCTATGCGCAGGGACTGACCGCGGCGGTGCTGCAACGGCTCATGGAGCGACGGGGAACGGCGTCGAATGCCGATCTGGTGCATTTCCTGACGGTCGCCCACTCCGAGGACCTCGAGGCCCTGGTCCGAGGCCTGCCGGCACAGACCTTGTTCGATGCCGGTGCCGCGAAAATGCTGGGCTCGGTGCGCGCGATCATCGGTGCGTATTGTGCCCCCTATCGGCTGCTGCCGCCGGGCGCGGGGGCGGAGACCTGGAGTCTGCGCCGCTGGGTCGAGGGCGGTAACGGATGGCTGTGGATTCCGGTGCGGGCAGACTGGAGTACGGCACTGCGCCCACTGATTGCCGCGTGGATCGGCGAAATGGTGAGCGCGGCACTCGCCCTGCCGCCGGGTCGCGACCGGCGGCTGTGGCTGCTGTTGGATGAGCTGGCAGCGCTGGGGCGCGTGCAGTCATTGTCGGAGGCGCTCACCCAGGGCCGGAAGTTCGGGCTGTGCGCGGTGGCCGGTCTGCAGACGGTCGCACAGTTGCGCGGGACGTACGGACTGCAGGGCGCGCAGACGCTCTTGAGCTGCTTCTCTACCCAGCTGATCCTGCGTGCGAGCGATCCGGAAACCGCGGACTGGTGCAGCCGCCTGCTCGGCGATCAGCAGCTGTCGCGGCGGGTGAAAAACGAAGGTTCCGGAGCCGGCGGGTCGCACTCCGGAGAAAGCGAGCAGATCAGCATCGAACGGGTGGTGCTGGCCTCCGAGATCGCGGGGCTGCGTGATCGCAGGGGATTTGTGAAACTGGCTGGGGATTCTCCGATCGCCCGGGTCGAGATTCCGATCCCGCCCGCGCGGGCGGCGGTGTGCCGGCCGTTCGTGGCGGCGGCGGCCGCAAACGGGGTGCCCACACCGGAGCCCGCAGCACTACCGGCGGTCGTGTCGAGTGCGGTTGACGATCGGGTTCAGCGGATGAGGGTGTAAGTGATTGGGTCAGGTCTGTGGTGCAATAAGGAAACGAGCGCCTACCCTAGCCTTTCCACCAGATCTTCCGCCCGCAGGTGCGTGTATCGCTTCAGCATCTGCAATGTTTTGTGCCCGGTGATGGCCGCAACTTCCATGGGGTTCAGTCCCTTCTCAAAGAGTCGACTGGTCGCCTCGTGACGCAGGTCGTGGAAGGTTAGCCCCTCGATGCCGGCGGTAGAGCAGATGCGTTCGAACGCCTGGCTGATCGAATCCGGTTTCATGCCCCACACCCGCCCATCGATGCGACAGACTGGACCGTCCAAGATCGCGAGTGCTCGGCTTGAGAGCGGTACTCGCCGCGGTGTGCCGGTTTTGGTTTCGGGTACCAACAGGACACGCGCCTTCTGGTCGACATGTTCCCAGCGCATGGCAGCGATCTCACCACGACGCATGGCGGTCTCAATCGCCCAGGTGATGATCGGGCCGATTTCGCCACCGTAAGTCCTGGCTGCGTCGAGCAGTCGGGTTTCCTCGTCACCGACCAGGCGGCGGTCCCGACCTTGGGGAAGTTTTGGGCGTTGACCTTTGACCAACTCAATTGGGTTGGTGAGTGATTCCATACCCCATGCCGAGCGTGCAGTATTGAACAGGTGCGAGAGCAGCGCCAGCTCAAGACGGATTGTGTTGCCCCCCACCTCGTCGGCTTCGCGCGTGCGAATGAATTCGGCGATATCCTTTCCTCGTATAGAAGCCAGGGTTCGCTGGGCCAATGGATGGGCTCGCCACCGGCGAACGAAACCGCGCTCGCCAATACTTTTTTTGCGCGGTGTGATCTCAGTTTGATACCTTACGAGCGCTTCATCGAGCGTGGTACGCTCAGCTTCGGCACGAGATACAAAAACGCCGCGAACGATCTCGGATTCGATCGTTGCCGCCCAGGCCTGAGCTTCGGCCTTGGTGTCAAACGTGCGGACCTGAGCTTGATATCCGCGCCGGCGAATGTGCGCCTGCCAGACGCGTTTGCCGTTTGGCCCTCGCCGCTGAATAAAGCTCGCCATATGCCACCTCCCTTCCTTGGACCCGAAACCCAAGGAAAGTCTACGCCGAATTACAGCATAGTTACAACAAAAGGCGGGGTCTGAGGGATTGATATGCACTAAGTTATTGATTAATGGTGCCGGTGACCGGAGTCGAACCGATGACCTACTGATTACGAATCGAATCCGGGGGTCTAGCGCCCATGCGGGGTTCCGCTGAAGTATCCACTAACGCTATGATTTTGTTGTGAAATGACGTTAGCGGAGTTTAGCCTGAGTTAGCCTGTTTTAGCTAAAAATTTGGACCGAGTGGACCAAATTTGGACCAAAATCCGGAGCATCAGAATGGCGATAGACCAAGGCGTGGCGTTATCTACCAGGCTTCGTTTTGTTACCCGGTAACGTACTCATCCATCTCCGCATCATCCATCCGGCTCGCCACCCGCGAATCCGCCTGCACGATCAGGTCCGCCAGGACCTGTGCCTGGCTCATGCCCTTGTGGCGCGCCAGGCGGCGCAACGCCAGCGCCGCCCCCGTCGGCAGGAACAGATCGACCCGCCGTGCACCTTGCCCGGGATCAGATGCGCGGAGCGCGATGCCGCCCTCCCCGCGCATAGCCCGCGCCCGGAACGCGGCTTGACGCTCGGATGCGGACCGGTAGAGCCGAGGCCTGCCGGTGCCTGCCGGCTTAGGTTTGCGTCGCATTGTCCTATCTCCCTATTCCGTTACCCGGTAACATTATAGCTTGTTGCGGCGATCAATCATCCATCGGATGCGTGCTGCGGCGGCCGGAGTCAGTCCGGCTTGAGTAGCTTGGACGCGGCGATCTCTGGCGCGCTCAATTCACATGGTTCGCCCCGCCAGCAGGCCACGATCTCCTTGATGCGGGCAAGCTCGGCGTCGGTCAGCAGGACCTGACGGCGCCGGATGCCGGCGGCTTCCAGGCGGGAGAGGTAGCGATCCACGCGCCGCTTGAGCCCGACCTTTTCCCTCTCTGTCACATAGCGGTTCGTCATTGCCAGGCCCGCGAGAATTCCTTGTCGGCGAAGGCTTCAGCAAGTCCTGTGATCTGCTTCAGGCGCAGCACCTCATCGGGATCCATGCCGAGTTCCATGCCGATGCGCTCGTTGGTCCAGTTGTGCTTCTTGAGTGCAGTGACGAGCCTGGCGGAGAGTTCGACCTGGTGCGTGCCCCGCGCCATGTTGTGGCGCACGGTGGCAGTGATGCGATCCTCGACGCTTTTGTTGAGCTTCACCACCGGCAGGTAGCCCGCGAGGCTGTCCCGCACCTTCTTGACCGTCTTCACGACCGTGGTGCGGTGAAAGCCGTCCACCACCACATGTCCCTCCGTCCCTGGCTCATCGGCCACCACCACCGGCATCGTGACGCCATCCTTGGCGATCGAAAGCTGCAGGAGCCGCATCTCGGGCGGGGCGACCTTGTTGGGGTTGTAGTCGTTGCCCTCCACGGATTCGACCGGCACGAGCTGCACCGCAAGCGCTGGATGGGGCAGCGCCACATGCGCCGCCGCCATTGCCACAAGAGAGTTGTAGCGCTCCACGCGCGCAGCGATCGGATCGCTCGCCACGCTGGCCAGCGCGGCTTGCAATTGGTTCAAGAGCGCGTCGATCGAGCCGGGATCTTTCGCTGCTGCCGGCATGTTCGGCACCGCCGCCTTCGCGGCTTTGGGTTTCTTGGTCTTGGTGGTCATGATCAAAGCTCCTTGGTAAAGGTGATGTACTGTCCGCGTTCTTGTCCCCTGGCCCAGCCGTCCTTGCGCAGCGCTGCGGCCTCAGAGGGCGCGGCGGTGTACGCAATCTCCTTGGCGCCGCCGGCCTTGGCATGCTTGATGGCAGCGCGGCGCAGCGTGCCGGAGAGCGCGGCGGTTGGGGCATGCAGCGCATGCAGCTTGGCGCGGCCATTCTTCTGTGAAGACACCACGCAGAACCCGGCCACGGCCTCGCCATCACGGGCAATCAGCCAGGCGTCGCCGGGGGCGCTGCTGATGGGGGTGCCCAGGTCAGCCCGAAGCGAGGCGTCGGCGCAGTATTCACCTACCAGGGCGAACAGTTTGCGGGTCCCGGGCGATCCCGGCGCGTCGTGGGTCAAAACGAGTAGGTCCATCGCAGTCCTCTCAGAGGTCCAGGTACTTCGTGATGAGCGCAAGCTGCCGGTCCATCTCCCTCGTGGTCTGGGAGAAGGACAGGCCCTTGCACCAGTAGTCGTTCTTGAGCAGCACCTTGCAGATCCGCCGCCAGCTCGGCACTTTCCGGGCCGCCTCGATCCTCGGGTCCGCGGCATCATAGATGCGCTCGACGCCGGGATATTTATGGGCGCGGATGTCCTTGCGCCAGACCTTAAGGAACTTGGCAATCTTTTTGCGGTAATGCTCGGCGAGGTACGGCGGCATGGTCGCCAGCAGGAACTTGGCATAGCGCTTCCAGGTGTAGCCTTCGGGAAGCCGGACGCGGATGTTGCCGAGCACATTGCCTATTTCCTCGACGTGCCGGTTGCCGAAGTTCGCGCCGGCCACCCGGTTGACCAGCTTGCTCCAGGTCTCGGGCTCGAGGATCTTGAACAGCCACAGGCCCTGGCGCTGGTCGTCCCCAAAGGGCTGGCAGAGCCGCATCTCATGGATCGAGACGCCGGCGAGATGCATCAGGTCATAGATCCTGTTGTAGTCCCAGCCGAACCGCCCGTTCGCGGTCCAGATGTCTTCCACCGTCCAGTCATAGAGGGGGTAGCAGTTGTACACATGGTCCGTGGTGAGGGTGGTCCAGCCCAGATCCTGCCAGCGGGTCTTGGTCTCGCTCTTGATCGTGCGATACCGGTTCAGGCTCTCGGCGCTGCGGATGCCGACCAGGCAGGCGCAGCGATCAAAGCCGTGCTGCTGAGAATACCATTCGCCAAAGGCCGGCACGAATTCCTCGAACTCCATCCCGCGGCGGAAAAAGGGAAAGAAGGATTCATCCGCAATGACCCTCGGGTGCTGCGGCATCGCCCGCACCCAGCGGTCTTTCTCATCCGGGTGCCAGCAGACCCAGTGCGGCTGGATCTGGCTCACGGCGTTGCGCAGATGGATCGGCAGGCAGCACCAGTAGAGGTGCACATCGGGATGATCGGCCACGCGGCGGATGTAATCGGCCGTGTGCTGGTACTGCGCCTCGAGATCGAGAATCAACACATCGAGCGGAAGCCGGCCACGCTCCCGCGCCACCTCGAGGGCGAGGTTCAGCATCGCGCCCGAGTCCTTGCCGGCCGAGAATGCGACATACACGTGCCGGAAGTCATCGAACACCCGCTCCATCCTCTGGCGCGCGGCGCTGTAGACATCGAGGTCGAGATAGGTTTTGCTCATATATAATGAAGATACCATATCCGGCTATGGTGTCAAGTTCTTCGAGATAATATTAAGGGCAACACCCTGGAGCCGGGCCATCCTGTCCTTATAGTGACAGTACAAAGGCACGCAGTCTGTCCTTGCCGCTCGCCTTGATCTTGTCGATTTCCTCGCGCAGCCGCTGCAGGGCGTTGCCTTTGTGGGCGTGCGCCGCGGCAATGCGGTCCTCGATGCCGCAGTCCGCCCACAGGCTGATGTAGGTCACGGGCCAGGGCTGGCCGATGCGATGGCAGCGGTCTTCGGCCTGGATGTTCTCGGAATACTTGAAGCCCCGCGCATAGAAGATGACTGTCGAGGCATTGGTGAGGTCCAGCCCATGGCCGCCCAGGCTCTGTGTAGCGACGAGGCAGCCGCCTTCGCGTCGCCACGCATCGAGCACGACCTGCCGCTTGCCTTCAGGCACCGTGCCATCGTAGCCCCAGGCTGTGCCACCCTCGGCGCGGATGCGCTCGACGATCTGCCGCACGCTGTCTCGGTACTTGGCCCAGATCACCACCGGTTCCGGCCCGATTTCGCTCAGGACGGCGGAAAGCAGACCCAGCCGGCGCTGCGCAATCGGCTCGCCGTCCCGAAAACCGCAGGCGATGGCCTGCAGCCGGGAAAACAGCCGGAAAATCGCGATGCCGTTGCTCAAGCTGCTGTCCTCGTCCACATAGGTGAGCAGATCCTCGGCGAAGTCTTCCTTGGCCTTCTGGTAGGCCGCTTGTTGCGCGTCCGTAAGATCGCAGTAGCGATCGACGTGGCGCTTGCGAGGCAGGTCCAGGCATTCGTCTTTGGTCACTTGATAGACGTAGGGACGGATGCGCTCGATGATCCATTCATAGCCCAGCGTGCGCACGATCTGGCCGCGATGGCGCGTGCTGTAGACCAGATGGTTCGAGGCGAAGCTATAGAAGCTGTCGTAGCCCAGGATCTTCGGGCTGAGAAAGCGCATCTGGGCATAGAGATCGACCACGCCCTGGGTGATCGGCGTCCCGGTCAGGATCAGCCGGTAGCGCGCCTTGGCACAGATGTGCGTCACGCGCCGGGTGCGCTTTGCCCAATGGCCCTTGATGTAGGTGCTCTCATCGACCACCACCATGGTGCGCTCGTCGATGACCTGCATGATGCTGTGCAGCGCGCGCGAGCCGAGGCTCATGCTCTCGATGCCGACCACGTACCAGAAGCGGTCGAGCGGCAGCGTGTCCTCGCGTGTCTTGTGGTCGAACACATAGATCATCGCATCGCCACAGTCGGTGTGTTTGCGGATCTCTCGGGCCACGGTCACCTTGAGGCCAACCGGACAGAACCAGACCACCCGGTCGATCTTCTGCTGGCGCAACCGGGCGAGCTCCACCGCGGTGCGGGACTTGCCGGTGCCCATTTCCATGAAGATCCCGCCCACCCGTGTCGGCAGCATCTTGGCGACGGCCTCGGCCTGGTGCCTGAGCATCTGCGTGGTGACACCCCACGGCTGGCGCGTGGGGGGTGTGTCACTCGTCGCGCAGGTCGTCATCGATGACTCCCGTCGCCGCCCCGCGACGTGGCTTCGCCGGGATCCCCGGCGCGACCTTGGGGCTGGCGCTGACCGTGATGGCCCCCAGGAGATTTTGGCGCTGCGCGTCGATCAGCGCTTGCGCCTCGGGGGTGATGGCAAAGCCGTTGCGTCGCGCGAAATCCTCGATATCCTCGAAGTGGCTGGCGCTCACATAGGCGGCGTCGTCAAACACTCTGGCGCCATGGAGGTCGCGTGCTGCCTGCATGCATTGTGGCGCCTCGGTGTCGAGCGCCCAGGTCAGCCGGAATTTGCGCGAATATTTCGGGTTGGTCGAGACCTCCACGCGCCGCGGCGATTCCGGTTCATAGTCGTGGTTCACGACCCGCTGGCGGAGCGCTTCATCAAATATGCAAACGGGGCAACCGTAGGCCAGCAGGCGGACCGCGATCTCCACCGCGCGATGTGCCGCAACGTCATCGGGCACGGCGCGCACCCACGCCGGCTTGTCCCAGCGGTAACCACCGCTCTTGAGCACGGCGTTGGCGTCCTTGTCGAAATCGGACAGCATCACCCGAGCCAGGCCGTTTGCCAACGAAATCTCCGCGGTCGGCCCCGTGACTTTGCCTGGGACGAGGGTCGCCTCCGCCATCACCGCCTGCGCCTGCTCGGACGGCGCAGCCGGCCGCACATAGGGCGGCTCAATGCGCGGCTCGTTGGCCGCGAGCAGGAACTGCTGGATCGGCAGGTGGCGCGTCTCGATCCACCAGTGGGCAAGGGTGCGAATCGGCAGGCTCTTGAGGTAGGCCTCCGCCTGCTCGCGCGGCACCCGCCAGGTCCACCCCGAACGCATCAGAGCCGCTTCCGCGGCCCGGGCATTGCGGATCTCCAGCGCCCACGCCACCTGCTTGTCGGAGCCGACCAGGGGCGGCAGCGTTGCGCCGCGGTCGTCCTCACCCTCCTTATCAGGACTCATCGCTCAATCATCCATCGGACGGCCGCCGGGAGCGGCCTTCTTCTCCGCCTCGCGACGTTCCTCTTCATCGAGCTTGCGCGCGATCCGGCGCTGCCTCCGCATGTCCCATTCCATTTCAAGCCGCTCCACCCGATTGTGGTACATGTTGGCCAGAAAAAAGAACACGATCCCCCCGAAGACGATCCATCCCACCAGCTCCCCGCCCATGAATGACAGGGCGATGATCACAACAATTGCGATGGCTGCCGCCGTCGCCTTCCCGTCCCACATTGCTTTCATGTCTTTGAACATCTCTGCTACTCCTTTGTGTTGAGGGGGCCGGCGGATTTGCCGACCCCTCATCTATGCCGCGCCGTGGAAATTCACTCCCCGGCGGTGTCCGGCTCCGGCACGAGCTGCACCGCGAGCAGCCGCACCGCCACCCCCAGGCCGGTGATCTCCCAGGGCTCCGCCCCATCATCGCCGCAGCGCTCTATGGCCTTGCCCAGCGCATCGAGCGCCAGCAGGTGGTCCGTGTGGCTGGTGTCATCGTGCTTTTTCATCGGTCATACCCTCCGGTTGTTGTACGTCGGAAATTCGATTGCATCAGGCCGCGTGCTGCGCTGCGGGGGCGGCCAGCCCCCGGATAAATGCCTGCGCCTTGGCGGCCTGGGCCGCGGCGGTCAGGATTGCCTTACGGTCGGACTTCAAGATCTTGACCCAGGACGCGAGGTAATCGGCGTGGTCTTCCAAGGTCGCGTTGATGATGCCCAGCTCGGCATTGAGGAACGCGCTGCCCATCTCGGCGACCAGTTCTTCCATGGCGTAGGCTTCATCCCCGAAGCGCTTGCCAAAGGTCCGATCCAGCCGGCTGGGGTGGCCGCTGCTGTGGGTCAGTTCGTGCAGGGCAACGCTGTAGAAGGCTTCGGGAGAGGTAAAGCGTTCCCGCTCCGGCAGATGGATCGTGTCGGTGGCTAGATGGTAGTAGGCCTGCGTGCCGCCCAGGTGGATGGGTGCCGGACTCGCGGCCAGGATCCGCTCGGCTTCCTGCAGTGCGACAAAGGCCGGACGTTCTTCCCTGGCCGGGGCTGTGATGCCGTCGATCTGGTCGAGGTTGAAGACGCGGAAACTCTTGAGTACTGCGCCGCGCTTGGTCTCGGTCTCACCGGTGTCGTTGGTCTGCTCGGTTTCCCAGGGCTTGTAGAAGACGCACAGTTCGCCATGCTCGCCCTTGCGGACCTGTCCACCCTGCTCGGCAGCCTGCTTGTAAGTGAGCCAGTAGGGAGAGGCGTAGCCGTGCTTGAGGCCTGCGGCCCACAGGATCAGGGTATTGATGCCCGTATAGGGCTTGCCGGTGGCGAAGTTGAGGGGAAGGCTCGGCTGACTGCCCCACAGCCGCTTGCCGGTCGCCTGGGCGGTTTCCATCGCTTCGAGGATCCGGTCGGTGATCTGCTGGTGGAGGTCACCCCCTGCGGATTGCTGAGGCTTGAGCCCCTCGGTGTTGACTTGGGTTCTGGCATCCGGCTTGCGATCGTTCGTATTCATGGCTGTCTCCTGTTTTGGTCCTGCGTCTTGCCTCGGCTTTCGCCCCTCACGGTTAGCCGCGTCAGCGAGCGGTTTGCGACCGGCATGAACCGTGACAGGCGCCGGTTTCGCGCCTGGCGCGGGGCATGCGTAGGGAGCCGCGAGCGCAAGCGGCTTGGGGGCGAAAGGTGAGGCATGCAGGACCAAGGAGACGGAATAAAGAACGGGCGCGGATGCCTACGAAAAGACCTCGCCGTAAAAGGGGCGCATCGCGCCCTTCCTCCGGGGGTCCTCAGTGCGCGCGCTTTCAGCCGCTGACTTGGAGCATCCAGCCCGCTCCACCTCGAGGACCGACGCTTGGGACGAGCATGCCAGCGTGCGCCATCGCCTCGGCGATGCGTGCGAGCTCGTCGGCATGCTGATCAAACGCGACGCGGATTCGCCGGTCGGGAAAGATGACGCGGAACAGATCCGCTTTGCGGATTCGCCCGCCCGGACCGAACTCGGCCAAAAGTCGGTCGTGGATGATTTTCAGGTCGAGATTGTTTTCCATATTGCCCTCCGATGAGGCCGCCGAATGCGACCTCTGCTAATCCGCGTTAGCGGAAACTCGGGCCGCCCGAGCCCTCAGGTCCTTGAGGGCGATCAGGGCGTCTTCCGCGGCCGCGCACAGCAGCGCCTCGAGTGCTGCCCAGTCGTCCGTTGCTGACGGATCCGAGATGTATGGCCGATACCAGTCGAGCATCGATCCGCAGCGGTGCGGATCCGGAATCTCCCGGATCCGCCGCTCCACCGTGGCCCAGTCGCACCGGTGCGCGGCTTCGGCCGCCGCCAGGAAGGCATCCGCCTCGCGCTGCGTGCGGTCCATCAGCGCCGCCCAGTCTTTGGTCATCAGTGCATGGCCCGCAGTGATTCTTCCCGCGCAATCTCGCGCCAGGCTTCCGCATCGCGGCGCAAGGCGCGGGCAAGATTGTGAGTCCGGGCCATGATTTCAATCGCCTTGGCATCGCTTGCCGGCCGGGCGCGGGCGAATGCAAGCAGCGCGCCGCCCCCGGTGCCGGCGGCAAGCCGGACGAACCGCCGGGCCGAGTGCCAAGCACCCTGAGCAAGAGAATCGCTCGCGAGATCCAGCAGCCGCGCGGTGCGCTCGCAGCGATCAGCGATATCATCAAAATCTT
>JAKASJ010000021.1 GCA_021819085.1 Pseudomonadota bacterium
CGATCTCATCGGCACGCTGCATCTTCACTACGCCCTCGGCAAGCTCTACGACCGCCTGGGCGATTACGACAAAGCATTCCGGCACTACGATCTCGCGAAGCGCAAGACGCGCGAGATTGAGGCGGAGACGTTCCGCCGCCGCGGTGCACGCACCCAGACACGGCAGATAGGCGCCTGGATGGAGGTGCCCGAGGGTTTCTGGGCGTCCCTGCCGCGCGCCACCCACATTGATGAGCGTCCCGTGTTTATCGTCGGCATGCAGCGCTCCGGGACCACGCTCGCCGAACAGATTCTCGCAAGCCATCCGGCCGTCCATGGCGCCGGCGAGCTCAAGAACCTCGGCGAAATCGCCAAAACGCGGCAAGCCGGGCTCGCCGATGGGGGCGGCTATCCCCTGTGCCTCTCCAAGGCAAGCGCCGAGGCTCTCAATGCCATGGCGAAGCGCTATCTCGAGCACCTCGACACGCTCTCGCCCACGGCCTTGCGGGTCATCGATAAGATGCCGGGGAATTTCCAGCGCCTGGGGCTCATTTCGCTCCTCTTTCCGAAGGCACGCGTCATCCACATGGTACGCGACCCGCTCGACACCTGTCTTTCCATCTATTTCCAGAAGTTCAACACCACCAGCGCCTACGCCTTCGAGCTCAAGGATCTCGGCGCCCACTACCGCGCCTACCGCGACCTCATGCGCTACTGGCGCGAGGCGCTCGCCATCCCCATACTCGAAGTCCAGTACGAAGCGCTCGCCACCGATCCCGAGCGCCACATCCGGAAGATGGTCGCGTTCTGCGGCCTCGAATGGAATGAACGGTGTCTGCGCTTTTACGACACCGAGCGCGACGTCAATACGCCAAGCTACGATCAGGTCCGGCAGCCCATGTACACCCGCTCCATCGGGAGATGGAAACACTACGAACGGCACCTCGGACCGCTCATCGAAGCGCTTCAGGAATGAGCCTGCGGGGCGGCATGTTCTTCCAGATCGAGATTACCACCAAGTGCAACTACCGCTGCTTCTATTGCGCCGGGCGGCAGATGCGCCAGCGGCATATGGATGAGGCCCTCTTCGACGGGATCCTGGACCGTATTCCTCCGGGGCGTCATACCGTCTCGCTCCAGGGCGAGGGCGAGCCCACGGTGCATCCGCGCTTCTGGTCATTCGTCGATCAAGTCGCCCGGCGCGGCCATATTCCCTACACGATCACCAACGGCAGCCTCATCGAGCCTGAGCTGGCGCATCGGCGATTTCCCCGTCTCGGGGTGTCGCTCGATACGCTCAACGCAGCCGAGGCGCAGCGCATCGGCCGCCTGAAACTTCCCGAGATGCTCGCGAATCTCGACGACCTGGTACGCCTCATGGGGCCAGGCCGCATCGTTCTCCACACGGTGGACTACGGGCAGGATCTCTCGCCCGTCAGAAGTTTTGCCCGTGTCCGCGGCCTGCGCCATATCATCCAGCCCCTGCAGCGCAAGGAGGACTACGCCCGCCTCTATCCCGGTCTTGTGCCTGAAGCCACGCGGCCCGTCGCGGCCGCAGGCCCCTGCCGCTACCTTGTGGGGAATTTCATGCGATTCTTCAATATCGAGGGCCTCGAGTTTCCCTGCTGCTTCATCAAGGACGCAAGCGGGTATGCGGGGATTACGGATCTGCGGCAGCGCATGAGGGCGGGCGAAGTGCCGGAGGTGTGCCGGGGCTGTGCCGAAATTCCTCGCGCGGGATGGGCATCATCGGCCTTTCGCATCGCCAAGACACGATACAACTGAGCGTACATGAAAATCCTCCTGGCGTGGGAGCTCGGCTCCAATTTCGGGCACCTGGTGCGGCACATCCCCATCGCGCTTAGACTGCGGGAAGATGGACACCAACCGGTATTCGCGGTAGCAGACACAAGAATCGCCGAGACGCTGCTGACCCCGCATGGTTTCCGCTTCCTTCAGGCGCCGACGGTTCACAACAAGCCGCAACCGCCGGTTCCCCCCGCCAACTACGGCGAACTCCTGCTCGCCGAGGGATTCGGGGACCCCGTGGCCTTGACCGGCCGCGTGCGCGCGTGGCTCACTCTTTTCGAGATCGTTCAACCCGATGCACTGCTCCTTGACCATGCGCCAACGGCCCTGCTGGCGGCGCGCCTTGCCGGGTTATCGCGCACGGTGTTCGGCACGGGATTCGAGATTCCCCCTGAGCGGACGCCGTATCCCTGCTTCCGCGTCTGGGAATCCATCCCCGCCGAGCGCCTGGCGAATTCCGACCGCCGGGCGCTGGCCAACATCAACGCCGTTTGCAAGATCCATGGGCAGCCGGAGCAAGGCACGCTGCATGAATTATTTCAGGGCGCACGCAAGGCACTTGTCACGCTACCGGAACTCGATCACTACGGCGAGCGCCCCGGCGAGCGGTACTTTGGCCCGATCTATGCTGCCCTGGGCGGCGCGAAAGTGGCGTGGCCCGCGGGGGACGGCAAGCGCATACTCGCCTATCTGCGTGCCGACGTCCCCGGCTTCGAGGCGATGGTCAATGCCCTCGTCGCTCAAGCCGGCCCGGCCATCCTCGTGGTGCCCAATGCGCCGGCGGCATGGATCGCGCGCCATGCGAACGCACGATTGGCAATCCATGCTGATTTGGTCGAGATCAAGCCGCTGCTCAAGGATTGTGCCCTCGGCGTTTCTTACGGCGGCAGCGGCACCCTGAGCCAATTCCTCCTGGCGGGCATTCCCCAGGTCGTCATGCCAAAAAACGCCGAGCAGTATCTGGGGGGTAAACGAATACAGGATGCGGATGCGGGCCTGCTCATCGGGAGGGAAAGGGACGGATCCAGCATCGCCCGTACGATAAACCGTGCGCTTGCCGATCCGGGGTACCGCAAGGCAAGCCAGTTCGTGGCAGAGCGGTACGCGACATACTGCTCAACCACATCGGTTCACGCGGTCGCACGGCTCCTTGCGGGCCTTTAACTCGGCCATGAGTTGAAGCTCAGATTTAATGCGGCGAGTATTGTTATGCGGACTCTCATCGCCTTACACACTTTAACTTAACGGCTAGGCTCGCAGCGGGCCTTGGTTGTTCTCCAGGTAATTAAGCGCAATTTCAGATCGCAACTTCGATGGTATGGATCTCGTCGTCGGTCACGCCTTCGCCAACACTCACCTTTCGAAACTCCCCTGAACTTTCAACAGGCCTCCGGATAAATTGGTGCGAGCAAGGCCTGCCAAACTGCCGGGTAATATGACACAGGCGCCCGCGTCGTCATTGTTCCATCGCCGCGGACGAGAAATTCCTAAAAGCGCTCCCAAACTTCGGCCCAGGCACCTGCGCCCCGCTCCGTCAGCCACGCTGCGGGCCACGCCTCTCCTTGCGTGGCCCGCAGTTCCCGGATGCGCGTGAGATCATCCTTGCTGTTCACGCCGACAAACGCGAGCTCCGGCACCGACAATCCGAGTTCGAACAGCCGCCGCCCGCCCGGCTGCATCAGGTAATACTGGCGCTTGGGGATCGCCGCCGCCACGATGTCCCGCTGACGGCTGTTGAGACCGATCTCGGCGTAGAACGGACGGCCCATTTCCGTCATCGCCTCCGGATTCGGCAGCAGCAGCTTGGTGGCGCAGGACTCGAACACCACGTCGGCAATGCCGGAACGTGCGAGATCCGAAAGACTCTGGGTCGCGAAGACCACCGCCACGTTGGCCTTGCGCAGCACCTTGAGCCATTCCCGGATCTTCGCCCGGAACGCCGGATGTCCGAGCATCACCCAGGCCTCATCCAGCACGAGCAGCGTCGGCGCCCCCTGAAAGCGCTGTTCCAGGCGATGAAAGAGATAGGTCAGCACCGGCAGCAGCGCCTTGTCCCCCAGCTGCATGAGCGGTTCCATCTCGAACACCTGGAAGCGGTCCGCCCCCAGTCCGTCGCGTTCGGCATCCAGCAGATGCCCGAGCGCGCCCCCGAGCGCGTATGCCTTGAGCGCCTCGCGCAATACCAGGGACTGCAGCCGCTGCAGGTAATGCGTCAGCGTGCGCTGGGCGGCGTCCGCGGTCGACGCCCCGAGCTGCACCAGCGCCTGATAAAGTTCATCCCGCATCCGCGGAGTCACCGCCATGCCCTGCAGTGCCACCAGACTTTCGAGCCATTCCGCCGCCCATGATTGTTCCGGGGACTCATCGATGTGCGCCAGCGGGCAGAAGGCCAGTTCCGTGTCGCCCCCGGCGATGTCGTAGTGCTCGCCGCCCGCCGCCCACACGAGCGGCTGCGCCGAGTACCCCTTGTCGAAGGCGAACACCTGGGCTTGTGGGTACCGGAACTGCTGCGCCATCAGCAGGCCCAGCAGCGTGCTCTTGCCCGCCCCCGTCGGACCGAGGATAGCCGTATGCCCCACATCCCCCTCATGCAGGCACAACCGGAACGGCGTCGCACCGTCCGTAGAGGCCCACACCAGCGGCGGACTGCCGGGCGGGTAGAACGGACACGGGTGGACCGCAGGCCCCGGATAGACGCTGGTGAACGGCAGGAGATGCGCGAGATTCATCGTATTGATCAGGGGCCGGCGCACGTTCGCCCAGGTATTGCCCGGAACGGAACCGAGATACGCCTCGACCGCGTTCAGGTCCTCGATCCGTACCCCGAACCCGTGCTGCTCGATGACCTTGCGGACCTCGTGCGCGGTTTCCGCCAGCACGCCCTCGTCTTCATGGGCCAGCAGGACGACGCTCGTGTAGTACCCGAAGCGCACCGCGCCGCTGGAGGCCTCGGCGAGTGCCGCGACCGCATCCTGCGTCAGGGCATCCATGTCGAGGTTGATGTGCGTCGCCTGGCCGCCGCCCTGCTCGCGCATCACGTTCATCAGGCTCTTGCGCTTCTGGCTCCAGCGCGACCGGTGGCGATTGATCCGCTTCTCGGCCTGCTCCGGATCGAGGAAGAGGAAGCGGTTCGACCAGCGCGCCGCGACCGGCAGCCGCGACAAAACATCCAGGATCCCCGGAAAACTCACCGCCGGGAACCCCTCGATCGCGAGGCAGGCGATGTGCTGGTCTCCGACCCGCGGGATGAAGCCCGTCACCAGATCATGCCGCCCGAGCACCGCATCGAGATACGCCGGGACCAGCCCTAAACGGAACGGGCGCGCCCGGAAACTCACGCACTCCTCCAGATAACCCAGGAGTTCGCTTTCCAGGCCCCCGTCTCCATCCGGACGATCCACGAGCCGCCGCAGCTCCAGGAATGCGCCCAGTCGCCCCTCGATTTCCCGGATCCGTTCCTGGAAGCGCGCCACCTGCTGCGCCGCCGATCCGGGCTTTCCGCCTTCCAGGAACAGGGCTGCGGTTTTTCTGGCCGCGTCCGGGGGCGGAAACCAGGTGAGCGTCAGCACGTACCGGGTGATGTAGTGCGTGGCCTCATCCACGTAGCGGGCGCGGCGGACCTCATCGATCAGCCGGGTCGTGCGGTCCGGAAAGGCACCGGGCCCGGCGTAGCCGGGCGCCGGCGTGCGCAGCGCATCGCAGTTGAGCACCCAGCCGTCCCCGAGACACAGCGCCGCATTGAGGCGCGCCGCCATTACCGCGAGCTCCGTCTCGGTTGCCGAATCGAGATCCGGCCCCCGATAGCTCCAGCCCGCAAGCAGCCCGCCGGCCTTGGTCAGCACCACGCCCGGGTCCACCAGCGCCGCCCATGGCAGCAGATCGGGCAGCCCATACGCCTTCGTGCGGAATTCTTTCAGCGCCCGCATTCAGGAGATCTCCCGGTGCGGGGCATACGGAGAGGCTGCCGCCGGATAATGCCGGCGGTAGCGGACATGCCGCGGACCGACTTGGGAGAGCAGCGGATCGTACTTGGCCGCCTGCGCCAGCGCCCACTGCCCGGTGAGCCAGAGCACCACACCGGTCACGAACGCCCACAGCTGGGCAAGCGAGAACATGAATACGCCGGCGATGACCCCGAGCATGAGCACCAGGTTCCGCTCGCCGCCCAGCACGAGCAGCGGCCGGTTGAGCGATTCGTGGATGGGGACTTCCTGGCGTCCGGTGTCCGTCACCGCATCGGCTCCGTTTAGATGATCGCGCCAGAGAGACCCAGGGCCGACAGAAATCCGTTCCCGAGCACGATCATCGCGACCCCCATGACCACGAACAGCGCCTTCTTGGCGATGCCGCCCAGCTCCTCGCCAAACACCAGGGCCGCACCGGCCGCCAGAAACGCCACCACGGAGATTCCGGTCGCAACGGGGCCGGTCAGGTCATTCTGCAGGGTCTGCACTGGGCCGTCCCAGGGCAAGCCGCCGCTCGTCGCCGCCAGCACGGCGCCGGCATGCATCAAGGCCAGGATTGCGATGCTGGCGACTCGCCTTTTGTTGCGATCTATCCGTTTCATGTTGATCTCCGAAGAGGATGCGTCCATCCTCCAATCAGAGGACTGGGAAACGGGTAAATCGGCATTTATCACGCTCGAACTTACTCGCAACGACAATTACGCACCGCGCGCCGCCCGTTGAAGACCGCCGAGGCGCTTGCGGACAAGATCGATGCTGCGCTGAACGCCATCAAGCGCAATTCCGGCTCAGTCCGGTCGTTCTTTCGTCATCCGAGTGTCACCTATATTGCTGGCTGCTGAGTAATTGCAGGTCGCCTGAGTAGCGGCTGCTTTTTTTCACTAATAGTTCGCCAACTCTGGTGATTTGCGGGGCGCTCGCAGAAACCGCCGCAGGTAAAACTGCGATACCCGTTGTCCTAAATCTGGCAGCTGAAGTCGAACTGCATGGACAACGGAATTATATATACCCCTCCGTACACAAACATATTTTCATCAAGCTGGTAAACTAAAGTACGGTGGAAATCTCAACGAAATTCGCTGGATAGGAGTCATTGTTGATATCAGCTGCCGAATCTGGGCCTATCGTCGTTTTGAGCGACAATCATTGCGGCATGGTATGGGCGGGGATGGAAGTGGTAGCATTCCAATAGATAATTCACGGGTGGGATGACGCTTTCAAAATTTTTGGTCCGGCTGGGGACAGGTGGGGTTGGTCTGGGGTCGGTGGTGGGTACCATTAGTTTTCAAATAAGAATCGCAAAAATAATTTGAGGTCTTTTTAAGACTCTATAACATAAAAAACAAATCGGGGGCGGTGAGTTGGCTCCGGCACTGGAACAACAAGCACGAAAAAAGGCTGACTACCTGCTGACCAAGGCGATGGAGACTCTCTGCGTCGCAGCATTGGCAATTTCTGCATTTCAAAGACTTGACTACCGATGGTGGAGGAGTCCTTGCCTCTTGGCCTACTAAACCTAGTCAATGGCGATAGCGTATGAATCAACTTAAGGAAATCTGTCTTCAGGTACGTTACGAGGGCACGCCTGCTAGTTTCGTGCATGAGTTCTTCGAACCGGTCACCGCAGTCTCTTGTCAGCTACGTGCGCGTATACCTCTTTTAGGCCGCGCGAGCTTATTGCCAATTTCTTTGGGCCTGTCGCGATTTCTTGCTACTGGCAACAAAATTCGATTGATGATCGCGCTCCCTAGGTCCCCGGCATCAGCAAAAACTGGGTCTAGCGCCCCGCTCGCCTCAAGCTTTGCACCGCCTGACCTACATAGCCAGCTCAGATCCATTGCTCCTGACTTTGACGAGAAAGCTTTTCCTGATCTCACCGCTTTCGCCACGCAGATTGAGGTAAAGATTGTCTCTCCCAATCAGGATTTTGTGCTTGACACAGAATCGCCGTCAGCGACGGTTGGTTTTTTCACTGATGGCACTGGCGCATCTGTGTCGTATCAGGCCGATTGGTCACTGATTTCCGAAAATGAAAGCCAGTCTGGCTTGACTGCATCGTGGTCATGGGGTGATCCCCAGTTTAGAGTTCGGAAAGGCATCGAAAAGTTCGAGGCCTTATGGAATGACAGTGATAGCACATTAGCCACTAATGATATTAAGCTGACACTCCTCACTATTCTTCTGCATCTTGAACAAACCCCAATCTTACTCCGAAGTGGAGTAACCACTCTTCAACTTTTTCCGCATCAACAGAACGCGGTTGAAGCTTGGATGAATCGGAACTTTAGAGGGGTGTTCAAAATGTGCACTGGTGCAGGTAAGACCATCAGCGCACTGGCTGGTGTTCATGCGCTTTCCAAACAAAGGGTGGACGCTTCACAGAAAACTCCTCCAGTCCTCATCTCGGTTCCCACCCGGGTGCTGGCCGACCAATGGATTCGTGAAATCAAACGTTTCGGATTTCGCTCAGTTATTCCTGCGTATAACGCCTTTGAACAATGGAGCCAGTTACTCGAACCCACTTTACGTTCACAATCCGGTGACCAGCCCAGATTTGTTGTCACGACTTATCGCACTTTGGCCGACGCACGCTTTGTCGCTAAGCTCAAGCGCGCAAGCGACTCAGGCGTGGAAGCATTGTGGATCGCCGATGAGATGCATAATCTTTCTTCCCCGCGACTTCGAGAAGCAATGAAGCAGGTAGGAGGTGTCTTCCCTTTCAGACTGGGTCTTAGTGCAACTCCGGAAATCGAAGGTGATTTGGCCGCAACTGAGCAACTGTTGGGCTACTTTGGCAATATCTGTGCTTCGTACGAACTCTCTGATGGCATCCGCGACGGCGTTCTATGCCCATATCGCTACTACCCTGTCCCAGCCTATCTCGCGCCGGAACTTGCTGAAAAATACCTCACTCTTTTGCGGGACATTGACACATCCAGAGCTGGATCTGCTCCACAGATGAATCTTTATCGCGAAACAAGGGATCTGGTCCGTACCTCCGGAGTGCAGGTCGCTAGATTCCGCGATCTCCTGCAGGATCTGTTGCATTCTTCACCCGATTTTCATCACACACTTATCTATTGCCCCCCTGGCTATGGAACCTACCGCCGTGAAGTGTCAGACGAGATCGACACTGATGTCGGCGAACGACGCCTAATAGAGGAAGTTATAGAAGTGCTCCGCGAGAACGGCTTATCGCCAGTATCGATCCTCGGTGAAACGTCCGCCGAGGACCGCACCCAGAATTTGCGTCGATTCGCCGATGGTAGAGTTAACGCTCTATGTGCAATCGGTTGTCTTGACGAAGGTGTCGATGTTCCTTCTATACAACGCGCAATTGTTCTTTACAGCATTGACCGCGAGAAGCAATTTATCCAACGTCGTGGACGCATCCTTCGTCAACCGATAGGTGATCAGCGAAAGGTCGCGGAGATTTACGATATCGTAGTTTTGCCACAAGGATCGATGATGCCCGCCGCGCAGGCGGAAGCGCTTCTCAACAAAGAGCTGCGCCGCTACCGACAGTTTGCCATGCTAGCCTTGAACCGCGATGAGGCCGATCACGCGATTTCTGCCGCTTTGGCAATCGCCACTCACAACTCACAACAGAATCCTCAACCTGAATATGCCTAACAAAAGCAACGTGGACCAAGAATCAACATCCCTGGAAGTGCTTTTGGACAGCGTGGATGAGAATACAAAAGACCTTTTTATTAGAGTCATGAATCTTCATGCTGGCTACCAAATACAGGAACGATCGCCGAAACAGCTAGTTGATGCGGTTCGGAACGAAATAGAGAAATCCTTGAGCAAGTAGGCCCAGAAACCATAAGATCAGAACGCGATGCTCTTCCGGGAATTAATTTTCAAAGACTTCTTGGTTTTCAAAGGAGAGAACCGCCTCACATTTCCCTCTCCTGACAAGATCAAGTCATCATTGGTTCTGGTTCTTGCCCCCAACAGCGGCGGCAAGACGTCTATCATTCGTGGCCTCGAGTTCCTTCTATATGGGCGCTTGCGCCGTGAGATGCCAGCGACGATGGATGATTTTATCAATAAGTCCTACATGAAATCAGCACCAATAAATAGTCTGATGCAGGCGTGGGTGCTAGCAAAAATTGAGATTGCCGGTGAAGTCTTTACCATCCGTCGCCGAATCGAAACGCGCCGGACCCCCTCACCGTCACAAGCAAAAGTAGTACTCGAAAAAACTGTACACACCAGCAAGGGGGATATGTTTAAAACTGACGAAGGCCGCATTCAGCGAACGCTCGATCATCTTGTCCCCCAGTCCCTTTTCGATTACTTCTACTTTCAGGGAGAGACTTTGGCCCAACAACTTGTTCAAGGTAGCGGCGACCAAGCAATCCCAAAAGGGCTCGCAACCCTCCTGCACGAAGACAAGTGGGAAGAGGCCATACACTCTGTCGACAAGGTACGTCGTCAATTCTCCAACGACATTCAAGAGTTAACTGCCGCCAACAAGGCATATCAAGAGAAGGATTCTGCCCGAGAAAAGGTTAAGGAACGGATTCGCACTGCTCAATCCGCTATCAAAGACTACCAAGATCAGGAAGCACAAGCGCAGCTCGATTACGACGATGCAGAGAAACAGATAAAATCGCTTGGCACAACACATGGGCATCAGGCTGTCACGGACGAACTGAACCGGAAACGCCAAGATGCCCGGCAAACCGACGTGCAATTCACACAACTCGACGGAAGAATCAGCGCCATAGTATCCGACTCTAAGGGTCTTCCATTCTTCAAAGATGCATTTGAGCCGGCATTGCAGCATTTAGAAAAAATGAGGCAAGATAACCTTTTGCCCGCGGACGTGTCTGATGGCTTTGTGTCTCGCTTGCTAAGCGGTACCCATTGTATCTGTGGCCGTCCACTAACCCCCGATACAGAATTCCTACCTGAACGTTTGTGCATCGAGGAATATCGCAAGCGCACGCTCACAGTTGACCTCAATGCCGGCCTGCTTTCGCTACTCAACCAGCTCGATCACAACTTCCCACGGCAAATCGATGCAATTCGCGAAGAGGGTCCATCATTTCTAAATAAGCGCAGCGAAACGATTATCCATCAGCACGATCTTGCCGAAACCATCAAGGATCTGGAGGAAAAGAGGGCGACGTCCAATATTGATGAAATGGTCAAACAACAAGCTAGACAGAGAGACGCTCAGCAAAACATTACTCTCTCTATCCGAAAAAGGACGGAACTTGAGATGCAAATCAGGAACCTTGACGCACAGGAAAAACAACTTAGGCGCGAACTAGATGAGATGGATCGACATAGCGCTGTCCCGCATATTCACAAGTTGAATGCCATGCGCGAGCGTGCCAACGATCTCCAGAATCTTATAGAGCAATCACTGAACTTGCTAAAAAATTCTTTCCACACACTGCTGCAACGGTCCGTTGCGAAATACTACAACCCTAAGGCCAACGATAACTCACAGGCATTTATTGATCCCAAGACATTGCTTCCATCCATTAGACGTAACGGCAAAGTACTGCACGCGCTAGGTGGTGGTCAACGGCAGATGCTCGTGCTAGCTCACATTATTTCATTGGCGGAATTACGCCGTGACCTGCACACCCAGCTTGATGAACTGGGAATCAAGACCGGAAAGCTCGACGACCAATCATTCTTCTTAGACTCAATTTTCGCCCCATGCGATAAGGCGTATGCGCATGACATCGCGGAATTTCTGCCTGGAAAGGCTCGTCAGATAGTGCTTCTTGTTGCGCAGCAACAGTGGTATGAGCAGATTCAGTCTGCGATCGAACCACACGTAAATAAATTGTTTGTAATGCGACTGCATAGCAATAATCAAGATCGTCCGGCGGAAGAATATGAATTTTCTTTCAAGGAAAAGCACCTGAATCTATTTACTAGAATTCCAATTGATGAAGAACCATTTTCCATCATCCAGGAAGTCAAGTAATGCCTCATATACGCGTACCTGAAGTGGCTGAACCTCTTCTTCCATTTTGTAAGCCGTGGTCTCGCCGGATGCCTACTGCATGTTTCAATACATACGCAGATCTCATTATCTTCGCCGCAGGTTTTGGGTTCCGGGAACTGCACGGCACGTCAGCGCCATCTTGCCACGCGTTTATCGATGATCGTCAACCCTACCCTATCGATTTGAGCGTGTTTAAGAACTCTGGACAACAGCTTTACCCACTCATTTTGTTACTTGGTTTGGTTACCGCGAAGAGCCGTGAAGTTGTACGAGATGAAGAGCAACTCGCGAGGATTGTTGAGAATTATGCTGCATTCGGCTTAAAGGAACTTGTGGCAAAGCTAACCGCCACGACGCCAGAGGAGTTTCACGTAGATCTGGCACAATTACTGATAGATGCCGCAAAGTAATCTGTATGTTGAAAGGAGTTAATGAATGACAATATCTCGTACTGGTGCTTGCCCTCAGTTTTTGGAATACGTTACTAAACAGGCCCTGATACCTCGATCAACTACACCTACGCCACAATTCGTCCAACTGACGCAATACAATTTTCAATGGATTGACATTCCTGCATACCAGCGTGGCTTGGTATGGGATGAAGAGACATTCGAAGAACTTCTTAACAGCAAGTCGGCGTTCCTTGGCAATGCAATCCTTGGTTCGTTCCCCTTACCAAACCCTAGGAACTCAGATTTTTCTCAAATCCCCTCCGCCGTAACGGACTATGCAATTCTCATCGATGGCTTACAGAGATTTGCCATCGGTACGGCTTTGCTCAATATCTTACACACACACGTTTTGGCCGATCATCCGTTGAAGGCTGGCGAAGTTTCCCACTTCGCTGCCCTCCGTGCACAGACAATGGCGTGGGCCACCATTTATGAGCACAACGATAGTGAGCTTCAACACCACCATCGAACGGCGGTACGCGTAAGTTACGTTGAGTTTCGCCAAACGCTTGCGAATTGGGTTGGTAATGAGTTCGACCAGGGACGCGCATCGGAACTTGCCAAAAAAGTACAGCACCTATTTCTCATTCGGCAAATTGCCCCTGATACCTACCATGGGTTTAAGTCTGTTTTCGATGTTACAAGCACGTTTATTGGACTTAATACTATCCGCGTGCAGCTCAATAACGTGGACTGGCTCCGATCGATCATCGTTGACCGCGGAAGCGCTTCGAATTGGAGCGCATCTACCCTGGCCGATATTGATAATCGATTTACTGATGTATTTACGCGTGGCACTACCCCAGAACCCGAGTTATTGCCATTCGCCGCAATTATCCTTGATAGCTTGAACAATTCCGATCCAACACGAGCAGAGGCGGTCTTTCCATCCTGGACCGCTGGCCTTGCAGCACCAGAGGTCAACCGATTCCTCGATTTCGTTGAAAAACTCAAGATGCAGACGGATAACGCGTATTTTCGGGAACTCCGGCAATGCGGAAAACTTCCCTTTGCCGGTTGTTTAGCCTACTACTATCGCCTGTTTCTAACATCTGGCAATCTTCCGTCTTTTCTTAGCGGTGGAACCAACGAGGATTCAGAACTCCACGCATATCTGCGTGCCAATTACCGCATGCTTATTGCTGGCCAAATCGGTCGCACGCGACCATTTTCGGAAAAATTGCTACACACCTCTGCCACACTTCTCCAAATCGCTGATGATATTTCGATGGCTGCGTCCGGGCACGCGCTCAGCAGCGCGGTTGATCGAGCTTGGCTTGCCGCTTCCTTGAAGACCACAGATCAGTCGCGGGCGGCGCGAGTCTTCAATGCTTGCCTGCTGCCACAAGCAACAACCCCTGGTGGCGGGTTCGATCCACACATTTACGGACGAAAGGGGAATGTTTATCAAGTTGATCACATGATTCCCGAGTCCTTCATTGACACGAACCCTAATGAACCAGGTGAGCTAGAAGCGAGAACTCTTCGCAATTTCGTGCCGGTCCGTCGTAGCGCCAACGTCGCACAAAGCAATCTCACTTGTGCTGGGAAACTAGCCGCAGGCGGCACCTATTCTAATGAGGTCATGAACGATTCTCGGGTGCACCCATATGTGCAATGGTTGGTGAACAATCAGGCCAAATACGGAGCATTCCTTGACCAGATGGAACGTCTACAGCCACTGGCTACTCCACCTATCGCTGAAGAGCGCATCGATTGGTTAGTCGGATGTCTGCTGCCACGTCTGTAAATGGCGCCGGATAACGCAGCCACAGGATCTGTTGACCATCTGCAATATGGTCACTGGGTTTCTATCCAATTCCATAAGTCTATCTTTGCTTAGTTATATGCAGGTCGAATAGCGCGGAAGATTTATTCGCATTGCGTAAAGGCTATGGGAATCCTAACGTAGGTGAGTAAGATCAGAAAGCGACCGTGCGGCTTTTAGCACCATAATTCCGTCATCTACATGCGCTGCCAATAGCACTTCAAACTCCTTCTGTTCCAGTGCTCCATGAAACTGTCTTAGCAGACACTCATAGAGTGGCACGTACTCCCCAAAAAGAGTGCTTATATTAAATTCGAGTCCATCAAGTTTCGTATCAGATCTTTTGATAACAGAGTCCCGCTTTAAGGACAACATAATTGCCATCCGACACAGAACGTTTGGAGTAACGCCCGTTCTTTGCTTGATGAGCTTTAGCTGATCTGACGCGCCTTTCGATATCCTAATCCTGTTAGGAAACATCGCTGAGCTCCTCTTCACTTATTTTCCAGAAATATCCCTCAGTAACATCCGACCCGCCTTCGTTCTTGTCATACGCAATATGGAAAGCATGTGAAATATACGGAGCAAGCTCACTATAAAAATGTTTATCAACCTCCGTGTCCGTGGAAAGAATAATCACTTGGTGGCTGGCGGTCGGGAAATAGTGCTGTACAAGCTTATTGCGATGGTGACTGTCGAGCCGGCCAAGCGGAGTATCAATAATCATCGGTAATTTCCGTCCAGACGTTCTCGCTAACGCCTGCAACATCGCGATTGCGTATATCTGCTTCTCTCCCGCGGACAACTGTTTTTTCTGGATTATGTTGTTGCTACGACCCACAATATTGACATCAAATGTGCGGACGTCAATTGAAGCACCGACTACGATATCTTCCTTGCGCGCCAATTGGGCAAATGCCTTTTCGAACTCCTTCTCCAATTGATGTAGCTTCCTGTTTTTCAATTCTTCCGAAAATTCCTTTAGTAACCCGCGTGTGGCCGAGGCCAATTCCAGCGCCGTAGTGTTTTGAAAGGAATTTCTCAACCCTTCCTGCAATTTTTCCATCGTGCGATTTAATTCCATCGCCTCCCAAATATATTTTTTTGCCTTTTCCTTGTGACTGGCTATTTTTTCGTGAAGTGTCCCAATGGTTGAATGCTCCATTCGTATAGCATCTAGATCATTTTTTATCGTGTCCACATCAGGCGCACGATCGATCTGCAGCGATACTTGCGCGAGCTCCCCTTCTATTGTTTCAATCTTGTTTTTTAGTTCTTCCACGATACCTCTTGCCTTGTGCAGTGCCTCATCGATCCAGCCGATAACCTGATGATGGCTGCTCTTCGCAAGATCATGAACAATACGGACTTTCTCAAGATGCTTTGGAGGGCTTGCTAGGTCTACCAAAACATGGTCGACCGTATTAGCCACTTTCTCGTGCAAATCATCTGGCAGAACCTTGTACAGTGCCCCTGTTAATTTTGGAATGTGGTCCCGCATGATCTCGGTTGCCAGCTCCCACTGTCTAAGAGAAGACTCGCTCTCCAATTGCGCCCGCAACTGCTTTAGAAGGGTTGGGGCGAGGGATACTGGATAAAGATCCGCCAGGGCGTCACGCAGCTGGCTCTCGATTTCATTTTTTTCGTGTTCGAGGACTAGCTGCCTAACTTTAAGGGCCTCTCGCTGTGAGGCCCATGCCCCGCCTTTCGTGGTTAACGTATCTTCTAACTTCGCGAGTTGTGTTTCGTGCCATTTAATTTCATCCGAAATTGCTCCGATTTCGACAAGTTCGTCATCCCGTTGTTTTTCTAGTTCGGTGAACTGTGCATCATATTGTTCGAGTTTTAGTCTCGTATCTTTCGGCAGGGAAGCCGTGCGTTGCCGACGAAGATACACATTCAAGTCGCTAGCGAGCCGCTCAATCAAATCGAGGCCCAGGAGGCGCTTGATGGCATCTGCAAGCGCAGAGTTTCCTTCTTCTTCTGCCAATTCTGCGATCTTTTCCCCATCGAAGAAGAAAAGATCGGACACCCCAATGGGAATTAGCTCATTCAAAAATCCTTGGCATTGTTCAGATGAAACTTCCGGTAATGCAACCCCGTCACGTGAGATCGTCAGGGTTTCTTTGAGTAACGTCCCTGTTACCATCCACGACCGAACTACATGGTAGCGGGACAATTCCCCAAGATTCGAATATTGGAATTCCAGGGCGACGCTTGCTGAATCAGAGTTCACAAGTGAGCTAACATTTCTGTGAATGCTTTCCCGCAGATAATCTTCATATTTCTTTTGGCTTGTTGCACGTCCAAGCGCCTGTTTCCCATACAATGCAAGACGGACGGCGGTAAGTATGGTGGTCTTTCCCGAGCCATTCAGCCCGCCAAATAGAACGATGGGTCGTTTGGTTCCGTATTTCTTGCGGGGACTAAGCTCAAAGACATGTTCCGCACGAAACACGCCAAAATCACAGATACGCAGCCGCTCAATAATCATGCGCGCAATTTCTCGTGGACAGCGCGAAGAACCGCGTCACGTTCAGCGTAGACACTCATCGTCTCTCCAGCTTCTCTATGTTTACTCATGGCATCAGGCAGCGTGCCCCATTCTTGGGTAAGGACTTGATCTATGCGGTTTAATAATCCGGCGCGTTTACTCAGGCCATCTAATGACAACTCCACTTCAAGGAGTTTCATAACCAGTTCAGGTGATACCTCATATTTTTTACCAAGTTCGCGCAGCAAATCCGAATCGTGTTTGGTGAATACACCGGCATCGCTTTCAGCCCAATCGAGGTCTTTCCCCATGACGTCACGATAAATACGCGGTAACGAATCTTCCCAGTCCGGTTCAATAGGGTCTTGAATCCAATGTTTACGGATCTCTTGGAGCTCGACTTCTTTGATTAACTCAAAGTCCCTTCCATTTTCCGCAATGGCCCTCTGAGCATTGAGGAGCTTGCGTAGAAATTCCTTCCGGTAGTGAATCTTATAGGGACCGGGAATATAGCTTTCGCCCCCCTTGGAAAGATGAACCTGGCCAGTTCGCCGTTTGAAATTGCGGTACTCATTCTTATTTTCTGGCTTTGTAGTTTTGGCTAGCAATTCTCGAAATTCATGGAGGGGGTGAAGCCAGGTCTCGCCACTGGCAATCAGTCCCTTCATAGTCTTGTCTTCCGTTACCACTGTGCAGACCCAGCAACCAAACCGGGAATTGCCGCAGGAGGGGGTGCTGGTATCCACAACCAACGGGCACTCGCCGGCGTTGGAATCGCGGTACAGCTCAATCAACAATTTATGATCATCGCCCCAAGGTGCTGGGCCCGAGAACAAGTATTCCCACACATCATCCGTCGACCAGTTTTCGATCGGGGTGTACACGTAAGCGCTAGGGAGGGAGCCGTGTCGTGCCAGTCTCTGGCCCTCAATTTTGTGATTTTTGATCACTTGCGCACGGGTCATACTCTCCGATATCCGTGAGCCGAGGACCACGACCACTTCGCCAAAGGCCGCAACTTGTTGCTGGATAAACCGACTTACGGGATCAATTTTCATGCGGTCAGTACACCAGCGGAATTGCTTTGTCGGTGCTGGATAACCACGGCCCAAGATATTGACCCAAAAGGTATCCGTCATATCAGGAGTAACTTGCGCCACGGATACGGAGAGTCCTCTTTTCTGAGCGTCAGTTTCAACCTTTTTCAGTGTATTGGTAATAAGGTCGATTACCATTGGTGTCTCGACCAGCGTATCGGAGGAAACCAGAAAGATTGGTTTACGACGTTCTGATGGTTTGAGCGCGAGTAGGGCCGTGTAGACCAGGCGCAAAACGGAAGTTGAATCCTTTCCACCACTGAAGCCAATGACCCAAGGACGCGCGTCGCCAAGATATACGGCCTGGATTTCGTTGATTAGCTCACTGAGGCTTTTACCGCCGATGGTACTTTTGGCATCAATGGGTTCAACGGTGTTTTCCATGCTCACCCCCAGCCCGCATTAGACGCAATCGATTTTTCGAGCACCATCTCTTCTGGTGTTAGCCGGAGTCCCAATGTTTTCTTTATGACGTTAGCGGTCAACAGTATATTAGAACGGGCTTTGCTGATCCGGCCATGGACCATGGCGCGGCCTTCCCATAGCGTAGTGTTGGTACGCGACCAATCTATTTGCCGGATTTTCTTCAATTTTTCTTTCCAGTCTTTGGGATGTTTCGCAAGCAATTCCGCGCCGGCTACACCAAGCGCATGAAGGGCAATGCCGTGGGCGTGAATAAAATTCATTCGAAGTTCGGCCGTAGGCACTTTACGGTCTAAAGCCATCTGCCATTCCGCAATGTGTTCGGCGATAGCATCCCAATAATTCTGGGCCAATTTTTTGTCTTCTTCGCTAATAGGTGCCTTTACAGGCTTTCGCAATAGCTCCCGGTTTGCATTCTTAATACTGCTTAAAGTGAACAATTTTGTTGAGCGGTTTGAAATCGTGGATCTCTCTTTTTCCGTCAGGTGCTTAAATACCTTTACGGATTCGGAGAGGTAGCGAGCCAATTCAGCAAGCGAATCGCGATGGTCATACAAGGTGCTGAGTGAGGTGCTCGGACGAATTGCATACTTGTTTAAATCAGCAAACATTTGTTGGCTGCGCTTGAGCCCCGTATCAACAAAAAATAAGACAGGAATATTATCATGTCCCATAGCAGGGTTCTCTTTTACAGCCTCCTCAATCGCTGCTCGCCGATGTTGCCCGTCGTTTATAAGCATTCGAGCATCCATGGGTATGTTTAATGTCCCCATATTGGAGGCTTGACCGACATCGCCACCTGGATCAAATTCAACGGCAGCGTCAATTGAGGCCGTTAGCGCCGACAAAATGTAGTCGTCTGGATTGTTAACAAGATATGAGGCGATTTCTGGGATCCGCCCGCGGTTAAGAGTTCGTTGCGCCCTCAGATCTGGAGGGACTTCTTCCTCATCGAACACGAAGATTTTGGGGATAATCTTCATGGGGCACATGGCAATATAGAAAGCTCGCCCGGCTTGGATACCCCGGATCGCCGGGAAAGAATGGCTAAATCCGTTGTTTTTGGCCATGTATTATTCCTCGTCCGTGGAAGTCAAAATGGATGATAACGGAAGTCAAAAAATATGCAAGAATGACTTCCAGCATAAGGAAGACCATTATGCTGCGCGGTCAGATCGGGATGAGGCCCGCGGCGCGCGTATTGCTCGTGCGGTAATCGAATTGGTCCCGCATCACCCAATGCAGGATAAGCGCTAGCCCGCCGCCGGTATCCCGCGTGGGCATGGGTTATTCCTTGCCGAACTCGAACAGGGCTTTGATCGGGACCTTCAAGACCCGGGCAATCTTTTCCAGATTATCGAACCTTGGGCCGAAGACCCCCCGCTCCATGTTGCTGACCGACTGGACCGTCACACCGATAGCATCGGCAAGGCCCTCCTGGCTGATCCCGGCCCGTCGGCGTAGCCGCTGCAGGCGTTTCCCAAACTGCGTTTTGAGCCGCGCCATGAGCGCTCCCGGCGAGGAAAAACCGTATCGTAGGGGTTTTGACCCAGGAGAATAACAAAGTTAAACTTGTACCCCTGCAGGACGATCTTGCCCTACCCCGGATCGCATCGGGACAAGGAGGTGGGCGATGCACGATGACGATGAATACTCGAACGCGGCCCCGGACAACCTGACGCGGGACATTGGCTGCCGCATCCGCCTGCTGCGCACCGAGCGTGGCTGGAGCCAGGAGGTCCTGGCGGAGCTTGCCGGACTCCACCGCAACTACATCGGGCACGTCGAGCGCGGTGAGATCCATGTCAGCGTGGTGCAGCTCGCGAAGATCGCCCGGGCGTTTGAGCTTCGTCCCGGGGCCTTGATCGACGGTCGACCCAGTTCCGGGGCAAATCTTTCGACCTAAGGGGGCTGGACCGGAATAATCGGGCCTCTGTGACACCGCTGGTCTTTCAAATGCTGAAACGGTACACGCGCCTGCGGGCCGACGATCTGCTGGGGCAGCTAGCGTAACCATCCCTGTAATCGCGCACCGGAATCGGATCTGATATCCTCGCGCCATGTCCTCGAATCCCCGGTTCATACAGCCTTCACTGCCTGGTTTTTGTCCTCTGGCAGCCGCGGTTGAGTCCCTGGCCATCAATGAGGACGCGGGAGAGCGCGGCGCTGTGTTCACCCGCCGGGAAGTCGTCGACTTCATTCTCGACCTGGTCGGCTATACGGCTGATCGGCCACTGCATCATTACCGCCTTCTTGAACCGAGCTTCGGGCACGGCGATTTTCTGCTTCCGGCCATCGAGCGGCTGCTTGAAGCCTGGCGGCGATCGAAGGATACGGTACCCCCTCTGGCAAGCCTCGGGCCATGTATTCGCGGCGTGGAGGTTCATCGCGAGACCTTCACCCGGACCCGTGCCGAGGTGGTCGGTCAGTTGATCGGCAGCGGCATTTCGGCGGATGTCGCGGAAGCCCTTGCCGATCAGTGGCTAGTCTCTGGAGATTTTCTCCTGGTCGACCTCCCGAGCGATTTCAATGTGGTGATCGGCAATCCGCCCTATGTGCGGCAGGAACTGATCCCCGACATCCTCATGGCCGAATATCGCCGCCGCTACAGCACGATTTATGACCGCGCCGATCTCTACATCCCGTTTATCGAGCGCTCGCTGCGAAGCCTTGCGCCGGAGGGAGTGCTCGGCTTCATCTGTGCGGACCGCTGGATGAAAAATCGCTACGGCGGGCCCCTGCGCGCACTCATCGCCGAAGAATTTCATCTCAGAGCCTATGTGGACATGACCGACACGCCGGCCTTTCGGACAGACGTGATGGCTTATCCAGCGATCACCATTATTGCCCGCGAAGCACCGGGGGCAACCCGTGTGGCACGCCGCCCCCCCATCGAGGCGGCGGCGCTCACGACGCTCTGCGCCCGCCTGACCGCACCGCACTTACCGGAGGGCGAGCGCTCGGTACACGAGATGAACCAGGTCGCGACCGGTATGGAACCCTGGCTTCTCGAATCCTCCGCCGAGACGGCCCTGGTGCGCCGCCTGGAACAGACGTTTCCGACGCTTGAAGAGGCGGGCTGCAAGGTCGGTATCGGTGTGGCGACCGGAGCGGATAAGGTATTCATCGGTGACTTCGACGCCCTGGATGTTGAGCCCGACCGCAAGCTGCCGCTCGCGACCACCCGCGACATCCAGTCCGGCGAGGTGCGCTGGCGCGGATACGGCGTCATCAATCCGTTTGCCGAGGACGGCAGCCTGGTCGACCTTCAGGATTATCCGCGTCTGCGCCGCTACCTGGAGGCGCGGCAGGAGATCATTGCCGGCCGCCACTGCGCCCAAAAGGCACCGGCTCACTGGTATCGCACGATTGACCGCATTACCCCGGCGCTGGCATCCACACCGAAGCTGCTGATCCCCGACATCAAAGGCGAGGCCCACATTGTCTTCGAGGGCGGAGCCCTGTACCCGCACCACAACCTCTACTACGTCACCTCCGAGACGTGGGATCTGCGGGCGCTGCAGGCCGTCCTGCTTTCGGCCGTCACCCGCCTTTTTGTGGCGACCTATTCCACCAAGATGCGCGGGGGATTCTTCCGGTTTCAGGCACAGTACCTCCGCCGTATTCGCCTCCCACACTGGGAGCGCGTTCCTTCACCCCTTCGGAAGAGGCTCATCGATGCGGCCACGAAGCGGGACGTGCAGAAATGCAGCCGTGCCGTATTTGAACTGTATGGCCTGAGCCCCGAAGAACGATCTTCCCTTGAGGCAATAGATCAATAAATGGCCCTAGATCTTGCCGATTACGAACGGAAGGCCCGTGAGGCCGTGAAGGCGTTTTGGGGGAATCGGGAAGCGGCGAGGCAAAAGCAGATCGAGTCCGGGAAAGCTGACCAGGGTGAACGCGCCAGCGTCACCGCCGGCAAGAATCTGGACGGCTTCGTGGCTTTGGTGCTCGACATTGTGCGGGCCAATGGATTGGCCCATGCCCAGATCCACCAAAAGCGGGCCGTTCTGACTCTGCCTGGCTATTTTCGACCGACGAAACTCTGGGATATTGTGGTCACGCACAAGGGCGAGCTGATCGCAGCGATCGAACTCAAGAGCCAGGTCGGCCCTTCGTTCGGCAACAATTTCAACAACCGCGCCGAAGAGGCGATCGGCACCGCGCACGACCTCTGGACGGCCTACCGGGAAGAGGCCTTCGGCAAGCAGTCGCGCCCTTTCGTCGGATGGATGATGATCGTCGAGGATGCTCCGAAATCCAGATCGCCGGTCAGAGACGCCTCGCCGCACTTCCCGGTTTTCGAGGAATTCAACGGAGCGTCGTACCTCAAGCGCTATGACCTGCTGTGCCAGAAACTGGTCCAGGAACAGCTTTACACAACTGCGGCCCTCATTACGTCGCCCCGCAGTGCGGCCAAGACCGGCGGGTTCTCGGAGATGTCGTCGATGACGAGCCTCAAGACTTTTGTCTCGGCACTCGCCGGACACATCGCGGCGGTAGCATCCCGACTTGGGTAATCGGTTCGATGACTCGCGATGACCTATTAAACAAGATCGGCGACCATGAAGACAACTTCATCGAACGAAAGCTGGAGGGTGTAACGAACGCCGAACTGCGCCAGACTGTTAGCGCCTTTGCGAATACGGTGACGGAAGGTCGTCACGCCGTGCTCTTCATCGGGCTTCACGATAAGACCGGAGAAATTCTAGGGGTCGGCAATACCGACCAACTACAGAAGCGCGTCCGCGACGTATGTCAGAATGATTGCTATCCGGCAATCGATTGCAGATCGGAAGTGTTGTCCATCGATGACAAAAAGGTTGTCGCTGTTGTCATTCCGCCGAGCAACTCCAAACCACATTTCACTGGCCCTGCGTATGTGCGTGTTGGCTCCGAAAGCCCCAAGGCATCGCCGCAGCAGTACGAGGATCTGATCCTCAGTCGCTGCGACAAGGCCCGCGAAGTCGTCAAGTACAAAAATCAACTATGCACGGTGCTTGGCATCGGCTACAAGCTCGGCAGTAATAAACCCCTTGGAGGTGCCTACCGCGAAAGCCGGGAATGTCGCATCGAGGCGTGTACGGGCCATGTCGTTACCCTCTACGATATTTCAAGCGGACTGCGCTTTTCTGAGCCCTTGGCGCACGTCACGGTCAGCTACGATCATAATAAAATCCGCCCAATGCTACTGGTGACGTTTCCAAAAGGGTAAGCATTCCAGCGAATTAAGGCATCGAGCTTGCGGGATTGATCGGCTAACACCGCCAATTTGTCAGCGAACGGCATCTGTGTGTAAAACTAACTAGGAACAGGAGTGAACATGGACAATGCAACGAAAAGGGAATAAAGAAAATCATGGATGAAGTAGGAGTCTTTCACTCCTGCCCATCTGAGAGAAGGCGATAAGCAGATTTGGACGAGGTCATTTCGGCCACTACCACGCCTTCATCTTGAAAAGCTTTCCCTGCTCACCCTCGTCGTGCAATGTGACCACGATCTCGTCGGGAGAGAAAACGGGCTCGCCCTCACTGGCACGCGCCGGCAAGTCCGAATCGATCAGCGTGATGATCGGTTGCAGCCCCAGTTCGGCGTACCGGCGAATGATAGTCAACAGGTTCTCCTTCTTGCGATCATCTAGGGACTCGAACACACCGTCGTGATAGACGAAACGTGGGAACTTGTCGTCCAGATGTGCGCGCAGTATGGCCAAGTCGAAGGCTATGCACAGCAGCTTGCGATACGTATGCCCTAGGTCGGCGCTAGTCGCGTTGCCTGACTCGTCGAGGATTTCTGCCTTGAACTCCAGATGCCCGGCTTGGTTCGGCGACACACTCAGTAGCGCCTTGCGGTCGACCACCTCCTCGACAATCTCGCTAAAGAACACCCGGATCGCCGAGAATAGGCTGTTCTGATCGGAGTTCTGCTTCTCGACATCCGCCTCGATCTGGGTCTGCAAATTGCCACACTCTTCGGTTAATGCCCTGATTTCGGTACGCAGCTCCTGTAGGCCATGCAGGAAGCCGCGCTGACGCTCCAGCGAAGTGATGTCGGCGCGCAGCGTCACCATCTCGTCCGAGACCTGCTTGTACTTGCCGAAGATGTCGGTGCCGCTAAGGAACGACAGCATGTCCGAGCGCTTCTTTCCCTGGGCATTCAGTTCCGCATTGATGCGCTTGAGTTCGACTTCGACCTCCGCGCGTTCTTCCTGCAAATAGCCGCGGCGCTCGTCAGTGATCGCCCGATTGAATGCAATCAACTGCTGGAAGTCCTTCTTAATCTGCCCCTTAAACAGGACACCCGCTTCCTCGAAAAGACGCTGGGCCTCGTCAGGGTTGAAGAGGATCTGGTCCTCCTCCAGCGAGGCTAGGATCTTCTTCTTGTTCTGGTTGAGCGAGTAGCGCTCGGCATTGAGGGACGCAATGCGTTCGTCGATGTCATCGACCAACTGTTTGGTGCGGTCCTTGTCCTGCGCGCGGAAGTCGAAGGCGTCGAGCAGCTTCTGCTTCTTCTCGGCCTCCTTCTGCTTGAGCAACAGGATGCCCTCGATCTTGCTGATGTCCTCGATGGACCCACCCAGCTCGTTCTTGATGGTCTGCGCGGTGGACTGCCTTTCCGCGAGCTGCTCTTCCTTCTCATAGTGCTGAACCACAAGATGAGCGTCAAAACCGAGGACGTGGGCCAGAAAGGGCTTCCAGTCCGAATGTGCGGCCGCGAACTTGCGCAGATGAAACACGTCGCGGAAATCGTCCTGGGAACGCAATAGATAACCCAAGCCTTTCCGGAATGCCCAAGGCTTGAGCGCACGCCAGTCGAGCAATCCATCCAACAGGTCGCGCGCCCGCTCGAAGGGCATGTCCTGGTGATCCCACTCTGCCGGCGGCAGCCTTGACAGGTTCTGATGCCCCGCCTCATGGCGCTTGAAGCTGATTTTCGTGGCCTCTTCCACACCACGCCGGATCGTCACGAACGAAGCATCTTCCAGCTCGATTTCAAGGAAGAAGATGAATTCTTTGAAAAGGTCGACGTGCTTGAAAAGAAAGAACTTGGGATCGCGCTTGGCCAGAAAGCCAAAGTCGAGCAATCGCCCAAGCGTGGTCTTGCCGAGATTATGGGTATCTTTGTTTCGGTTTTCCGGCAAGCGGATTTCAGCCATAACGACGTTCAGGCTCTGGACGAACTCCACGGGCTCGAACAAATCTGGCTTGTTGGAATAAAGTCTAGACAGCTTCATTGGGCCCCATGTACTCCACGGCGTCGGTCTTTGGGCGATATTCAATCAGGCCCATGAGATACAGGAAGTTCAGCGCCGGCAGAAACAGCACGTCGCCGCCGACCACGCTTTTCTTTGCAAACTTTCGCAGCACGTCGTACTCATCCACTCGGCGGGCCTTCAGATGGGCCAGCAGCAGCAACGAGACGTTGATGACCGTGCGATCAGGATGAGAGTGCTTAGTCGGCTGAAGCATCGCCCACCTCCCCAATATCGCAGTTCCAGTACATGTAGAACAGCACAGCGCGCATCAAGCGCTTGTGGGCGTGCTGCCGCAAGACAGGATCGCGATTGACCAGCAGGTTCACCAGATACTCCATGACCTCGTCGAACGCCTGGTAGTCTTTGCGTTTAGCGACGATCTTAAGCTGGAACTCATCGACCACCGACTCGTACATGCGCAGCAGATCGAGGTTTTCCGGCGCCGCCAGGAAGACCCGAACCTGAGCAGTCTCCTTCAGGTACTTCCGCCGCTGCACCTTGGCGTAATCGGCGCTCATGTTGTTGAGTGCATTCTTCCGCTCGTAGGTCACGCGCGGGGTTGGTGGATCGTCGAGCAGTGCCGCCGCGCTGTCTTTATGCCGGGCCAGTGCTTGCACCACTTCTGCCAAGTGGTCGGAACTGACGATTAGCGGCGAATCAACCGGATCGAGGTCTGCTTCGTTCGCAACCTCCGGAAAGCGCTTCAGCCAGTTCTCCAGTTGTTCCAACCCACAAAGGTAAATCGACGAGGTCGGAATGCCGCACCGCGACGCCATGTATTCACGTATCTCCGTTTCGGCGTTGCCGGCCAAGCGCCGGTTGGCGAACAGCATGTAATGATCGAGCTGCTTGGCTTCGCGCAGCTTCTTGATGCGTGGAATCTCTTTGCCTAGCACGGTGCTCGCGGCGGATGTGCTGAAGAAGTCGGACTCGGAGAAATTGCGGTTGTAGCCGTTGGTGTGCTTGGCTTGGACAATGGTCGTACCGACCCACGGCGCTGTCATACTCGGGTGCAATTCGGCCGTGCCCACGAACTTGGCATCGCGTCCGCCATCAGGCCCTTTTGCAAAGGCCTGCACTGAGACCCCAAGCAGCCGCTGGCACAGGAGCACGATCAGGGTCTCGAACTGGCCATCACTGAGGTCTTCGTAGGCGAATTTCATTGCGGTCCCATCTTGCTCGATCGACTCGTCACGCCGCGACTGTGATACCGGCCGCATGCGCACGCCGCGCCGGCCGAACGATGATCTCGACATGCTGATCGAGCGACACCAGTGCCTGCATCAGGCGCTCGAGTGAGATGTTCTGCAGCTTGTAGCGCCGCACCTGGGACACCTTGGGCTGCGTCATGCCGGTGATGTGGGCGGCCTCTATTTGGCTGAGGCTGCGCTGGTCGATCAGATCGTTAAGCTTGACCGCAAGGATGGTCTTTGCCGACAGATCTTCCGCATCGTTAAACCCGAGGTCAGCCAGAAGGTTTTCGGTGCCTTGAGCATGGTCTTTGCGCGTCATCGCGATCTCCCGCTCCCGCCGTAACGGGCGAACACTGCCTTCAACCGCCTCTCGATCAACTCAACGTCCGGCTGTAGTGTGGCAATACCGGACTTGGACTTGTTCTGAAACACATGCAGTACGTGCGCCGAGCCGCCGGTGCGCACGGTGTAAACCACACGGAAGGTATCGCCCCGATGATCCTCCACTAGTTCACAGACACCCGAACCCAGCCCCTTCCAAGGTTTAGCCGACTCGGGGGGCTGACCCAACTGCGCAACAAACAGCACATGCGCCCCCATGTCCTTCTGGACGGGAACAGGAAATTCATTAAAAGTCCTTCTTCGAGGAGCCCTTCCAGTACAGGAGCTTACATTTTTCAATTATTTAAAGTATACCCGTTCGGATATAAAACGCAACCGCTTGCACGGTCACGTGAGCGCCGGCGCTGATGGTCCGCGGTCAGAGGTTTGGCTCAATTTGTGGCGGACAGTGGGGTATGCCGCTGGCGGCAGGTCATCTGATCTGTTCTGTAATCCTGCTGCAATCGCATTGCAGTCAGGTGCGTCTAGGTGTGTTTGGGCCGGGCGCATAGTAGGGCAAATTTATTCATGTGGTTAGGCACAGCCGTGCGCACGAAAGTGCACAAAAATGGCCTTCTCTAGCGCCAGTCAAAACTATTCTTGAATGTGCTCAACCTGAAACCGCCCGTGCGCGTACCCAGCCACCCGAACGATCTCCTCTGCCCGGCGTCCCGGACTCTCGTTCAACCGCCGGATATTGACCACTACTTGTACTGCCTGGGCGATCAGCTCCGGCTGCGGCGGCACTCCCGCCTCCTGGATCATCTGCCCGAGCCGGATCAGCGCGCCCATTGCGTCGTTGGCGTGCACCGTCCCCACGCCTCCAGGATGACCCGTATTCCACGCCTTCAGCAGTGCCAGCGCCTCCGCACCCCGCACCTCGCCGACGATGATGCGGTCCGGCCGCAGCCGCAATGTGGCCCGCAACAGCTGGGTCATGTCGATCGACTCCGAGGTCCGCAGAAATACCGCATTCGGCGCCGCGCACTGCAGCTCGCGGGTGTCCTCGATCACCACCAGTCGGTGATCGGGCGTCTCCTGACTCACGGCATCGAGGATTGCGTTGAGGAGCGTGCTTTTGCCGCTGCCCGTACCCCCGCTCACGAGAATGTTCTGCCGTTGGCGCACGGCTTCCCGCAGTACGTCCCGCTGGCCGGCAGTCAGGATGCCCTGGGCCACATAGTCCGCCAGGGTGAAGATCCGCAGCGCCTTCTTGCGCAGCGTAAACACCGGCCGCTCCGTGATCGGCGGAACGAGTGCCTCGAACCGGGACCCGTCCAGCGGCAGTTCGCACTCCAGGATCGGCGCCTCCGCAGTCACCACCGATTCCCGCAGCGCCGCAACGCTCTGGATGAGCGCAAGCGCCTGGACCTCGTCCATCCTGCCTTCACAAGTCATGTCCTGCCCCAGACGCTCGACCCACAGCGCCCCATCCGGGTTCAGCATGACCTCCACCACGGACGGCTCCTCAAGCCAGCGCAGCACCTCGGCCCCGAGATTGCGCCGCAGCGCCTCGAGCTGACGGGCGCGAGCCGCCTGAACCGCCGTCGACCCGGAATCCATTTCAGGGGTCTCCGTCGGCATAGGCATCGATGCGCGGCTCATCCGCCAGTGGGCCGTGCAGCGCCGCATCGTACTCCGCGTACTCCGGTTCCTTACCCGCCTCATAGAACACGAGCACCGGAAACGGGATGCCCAGCCGCCGGCGATAGGCGAACGCCTGCGCCTCAGTCTCGAACAGCAGCGGCTGCCCGAGCGGATCGGCGACCAGATCCCCCGGCGCACACTCGACGACGAACCGGGCATGCGCCAAGGATCCGGTGTCCGGAGTAACCCCGGCGGCCCGATAGCGGATCCGGTAATCCCGTACACCGTAGCGCTCCAGCACCTCCTTCGCGGTCAAAACCATCATCGTATCTCCCAGGTGAGCAGCGGCCGCACGATGAACCGGATGCGCGCCCGCTGGAGCGGCCCCCAGTACCGGGAGTCGAACGACAGCCCCGGGTCGTTGGCGCCATAGGTCCAGTACACGCCCGGGGCGAGCGTCATGCGCCCGCGCCACTGCGGCAGCCGGATGCCGCCGCGGAGTGACCGCCGGCGCGGCCGACTGTGCGGCAGCCGGTGTCCGTCGACGGTCACCCCGCGATCGGTCTCAGTGATCTGGTCGCCGGGCAGGCCCACGATCTGCTTCACGAACGGCATCAGTCCACTGCGGCAGGTCCCCGGCTCCAGAAACGGATAGCGGCGCACCGGCGGACAGAATCCCACGTCGTCGCCGCGCCTCAAAGCCCGGACCGGCACCACGCGCCAGAGGCCGAGCGGCTCGCTCGGGCTCAGGTTGATCCGGACCCCGGCGGACAGGGCGAGCACCGCCCCGCCGACCAGCATCATGAGGACCCCGGCCGGTGCATACCGCCGCCACGCGCGCGGCCGTTGCCGCCAACGCATCCAGGATGATGTCGCCCTCACGATCGGAGGCTCCCCGCCGCGGTCTGCGGCACCGTGTCCCGCTGAAGCAGCGGCCCGGCCTCGCGCCCGGTCTCCGCCGGCGGCGGCATCATCGCCCGCGCCTGGAAGGCCGGATCGGCGTAGTACTGGATCTTGCGGCAATAAATCGGCGCGTGTCCGGCGACGAACAGGATTTCGTCCTCCGCCGGCAGGCGCAGAGCCTCGTCCGGCGTCAGCAGCGGACGCTCGACGATCTGCTCGTTGGTGTTCACGTGCTGGAGCAGCACCGCCAGGCGCGAGCCCGAGTACTGCCGCTGCGTATACCGCACGGTGGCCTGGCCGCTCATCTTCGAAAGCAGCGCCGCAGTCTCGATCTTGTTCGGCGCGAACGCCACCCGGATGTGGCAGTTGCTGAGGATGCTCTCGTCCTGGCCGTAGGCCCCGAAGAGCTGGGCCAGGTCCTGCACGATGAGAAAGGCCTTCAATCCGTAGCCGGCCATGAACGCCAGCGCCTCCTGAAAGATCTCGAGCTTGCCGAGGCTCGAGAACTCATCGAGCATCAGCAGCAGGCGGTGCGGATAGCGGCTCTTGCTCTGTCCGTCCCGATCGAAGTCCATGCCCTCGGTGAGCCGGCGCACCGTCTGGTTGACGATGAGGCGCGTGAGCGGCTTCAGGCGGTCCTTGTCCGATGGCGGCACGACGAGATAGAGGCTCGTCGGCGTCTGCATCAGGCTTTCCAGGGTGAAATCGCTCACTCGCGTATTCGCCGCCACGATCGGATCCCGGTAGAGCGACAGAAACGAGAGCGCCGTCGACAGCACACCGGAGGCTTCATTGGGCGCCTTGTTGAGAAACGATTGCGCCGCCTGCCGGATCACCGGATGCAGGTTCCGGTCCCGGATCGCCAGCATGACCGCCCGGAATCCGGCTTCCGCCGGGCGCTCCTTCGCCTCTCCGGTTCTGCTATCGACCACATCGGCATCGCCCGCCGACAGGATCTCCTGCACCCGCGCGAGGCTGCGGTCGGACTCCTGCGGATCGAGCAGCACATGCAGGAGCACCCCGACCAGCAGATCGAAGCCGGTCTTGGCCCAGTGGTCGTTCAGCCCCCGGCCATCCGGGTCGACGATCATGGTGGCGATGTTCTGCACGTCCTTGACGAGATGCGCGGTCCCGATCCGGATCTCCATCAGCGGATTGAACCGGGCTGAGTCCGGATGGGTCGGATCGAACCGGATCGTCCGCTGCGCGAGGCGCGTCTTCCGGAACCCCGCGGTCAGGTGCCAGTTCTCCCCCTTGATGTCGTGCACAAGCACGCTTTCGCGCCAGCTCAGGAGCGTCGGCACCACGAGCCCGACCCCCTTGCCTGAGCGGGTCGGCGCGAACGCCATGATGTGTTCCGGACCCGCATGGCGCAGATACCGGGAATGACCCGCAGCCCCCCGATGCATCCCGAGATAAACGCCCCCGGCATTCGAAGCACCGGGCAGCAGACCCGTCGCGGCCACCTCCGCATCGGTGGCCCAATGCGCGGAACCATGCAGATCGTTGCGCTCCGAGGCAAGCTGCCGGGTCCGGCGGTAGCTGGTCGCGATCGGCACGAGCAGCGCCACGAGCCCGGTGGCGCCCAGGCACGCATGCACCCGGGCGAACAGTGTCACGACCGCCCGCCCGTAGACCGGCCGGTCGAAGCGCATGGACCAGGGGATGATCTGCCAGGGCGCATACAGCCGCTTGAACACAGCAGGCCCCAGCGCCGGCGACCACCGCAGCGCCCACGCAATTGTCTCGCTCGCGCTCCAGAACCCGAGCAGCGTGATCAGGACAAAGAGTCCGAGCGCCGGCCAGACCACCCGCGTCAGATCGGCCTGGACCGCGGGGATGTGGACCAGCGTGTCCGCAGGCCTCACCGGCGTGCGCCTCATCGGTCCCACTCTATAGATTCCGATCGGTCTTCCCGGTCTTGCGGCGCTCCGGACCGCCCGGATTCCTCCCGGTTGGCCGCGCCGGACCCGGCCGGGGCGGGCTCAACACCCTCCGGACGGACGGCCCGATGCACCTCGGCATCGAGATCCAGATCCGCGTTGCGGGTGCGCAACGCCTGCTGCGTCTGTTCCCACGCGACCTCCTTCGCCCGTAAACGCTCGCGCGCCAGCAGACATTCATGATCGTGCACCAGCAGCACATCCAGGAGTTCCGGGGTGAGCGTGGCCGGCCACTCCACTCCAGCGGCCAGCGACTTGTGGATCGCGATCGCGGCGGGGACGATCCGGGACCACTCGTGCACGAGCCGGTGGGCCGCCGCCATGTAGCGGTCCGCCGGCATGCTTAAGCCATCGCCCGCCCCGACCATCCCGCCGCGCACGGCAAGGGTCCGCAGCGGTGCCGTGACGCCGAGGACCACGCACTCCGCCGATGCCTCGGAATCTTTCGTGACTGGAGTGGCTACTACCGTCTGCGCCGGTCCCGATTCCGGCGTCGCCCGTCCGGCTCTGTCCTCATCCATGGCGCTCACCGCTCGGGTCCCAACGCGATGTCAGAATCCGGGCGACCGACGCCGGCATCCCGGCCGCGGGGCGGCGGCGGAGGCTCGTCCCGTTCGGGCGTCAGCGCCTGCTCGCGCGCTTGCGTCAGCTGCCGCGAGAGATAGGTTGCGGCCCGGGCACCCTCATTGATCGCCTGCCCCAACACCTTCGGATCCTGTCCGAGGGCCGTCGCCCAGGAGGCAAGATAGGCCGCATGCTGGTCGGCCGTGAGATCCGGGTTGCCTCCCTGATACGGAATCGCAAGTTCCTGGCACATCAGAAAGCTGCCGATTTCGGCGGTGACTTCCTCGGCGGCATAGCGCGCCGTTCCGAACGCGCCACCGAGATCGCGGTTCAGGCGCTTCGCGTGACCGGTCGCATGCGCCAGCTCGTGGGCGCGGGTGCTGTCATACCCATATTGATCGGAGAACGCAGTGCGCGGGGGGAGTTCGATACGGTCGTGGGCCGGCACATACACCGCCCGATCGCACGGCAGTTCCTGAATCGGCACTCCCATGTGGCTGGCGATCGCATCGAGCTCACCGGACCGGGACGGGTGCTGTTCGGGCGGAACCCGCTCTAGCGGCGGCAGTCCGTCGATCTGGGCGGCGTTGAACACCGGAACCCGCTTGAACACCAGCAGTGTGCGTCCGCTGCGCGCGTCTGGCGCCGCCTCCGGATCCGCACCGGCACCCGAGCGGTCCGCTTCGCGATGGATCTCGACCGGCAGGTGGATATAAGAGGCCCGTTCTCCCTGGCGTACCCGCCAGCCCTGCGCGGCGGCTTGGCCGTAGCCCATCCAGCGCGAATCGGCGTAGCCCGCGAGCGCACCCGATACGGCGAGATCCAGGCGATTGAGCCCCGCATAGGCACGGCCGGTGACCGGATTGAACGGCGCGGAATGATCCCCGAACTCCGGATTCCAGGGCTTCTGCCAGGGCGGAAGCCCGCCCGACTCCAGAATCCGCTGCACGCGTTCCACGAGTCCCGCAAGCAGCTCCTTTTTGCTGATCGCCATGTGCGTCTCCCGGATTCGCCTGAGATGAATCGGCAGACGGGGAAAAGGACCAGAGGGACGTGAACCGGCTGAGCGCTGCACGGTCCGGAAAACAATGAAGTTTCGGACACCGCTTCCAGGACGCGGCTTTTTTTGGGGCGCCCGCGGCGCCGGGGAGACGGGACGGCAGCGTGCCCATCAAGCTTGGGAATCACTGCCGAAGCATGGGGTGTCTCGCGATCTCCGAGATCATCGGGCTACCCTTAAATCCTGACGTTTACGCAAGTCGGTCACATTTTCCGACGTGACGACGCTGAATGCCAACGCCTGGCGCAACGACCTGCTTGGCGATTGAACTGCGCGGGCCTAAGACCTCGCGTCATCTACTTATCTTTAGTTTCGATACTTGATAACCAAACTTTCTTAGCTGCTTAACGGCATACTTGAGACTCACCTTGCTAAAGAACGGCAGATCCAGCGCGCCCGGTTTGTCGCTCATGATCGCGAGACAGATGCGGTAGTTCTTGGTTGAGGGCGTCGTTTTCGTGTCTTTGAGTTTGCAATTCTTCGGCAACTCCTTATTCAATTTGTTCCGAAATTCCTCGTCATGCAAGAAGGAATCGCCAGACACAAGGGCTTGCTGAAATAGGTGACTCAGTACGCTGGAACCTGCATATTTCTTGACGTGGATGATATCACCGTCTTTCGATAACAAATCGCAAAACTCAACTTTGCTCCGGCCACCACCGTACGAAATCAACTTCCTGTCCATCAAGGCATAAGAGTGATCATTTGCTGTCAGTGACTTAAGATATTCTGGTTCTTTCATTGCACCGTAGGGTGGCAACACGTGCGAAGAATTTTCCACGGAGTCGTAAAACTCATTTATCTCGGCAACGTATTTCTTGGCAATGTGATACCAAGCACCATCATTGAGAACATACTTTTTTCCTTTAAGATCGATTTCCGCGTTAAGGCACCGATACACCTTCCAAGGTTTTGGCGGCCGGTCGTCGGTCCAGTACATGTACACGCTCATCTTCCTGAGTGTCTCGGGAGTTAAAGTTTCATCGATCTTGCGTTCTTGAGCCCAAGTCTCCATATCCAAATCCAGCCGTGTCACTGGCCCGGCATCGCGCTTCTTGTTTGCAAATCCTTTTATATCTACCCACTCAACAATTTCAGGGATTGCCATCCACACGTCGTGGAACTTCTTGTCGATGATCTTTTTGACAAGCGCTGAGTCCAATGCCTCGACGATTATTTTGTCCCGCTCTTCTTGGATGAACTCGAACCATGGATAAAGGTTCTTGTAGCGGTTGCTTTTGTAGGCGGTGTATAGTTCTGCGGCGACTCGCCGGAACGATGCGAGATCGGTTCTTGTATATATAGAAACGGAATCCCTGCCGGAGACAGTTTCGGTATCGTCCTCTTCGGCTTTCTTTTCGACGCGCGCGGTAATCGATTTAAGAATATCGATGTCGTGGTCGAATTCGAATTCTCCGATCTCGAGATTTTTTGTCGCCTGTTCCCTTGAATGCAGGGCGATGTGACTGATGTTGGTCTTGTCGAGTGAACGAATGTTGGCGGGGTTGCTGACATTTAGCGTAACGATCAATCCGAAATTCCGTTCATAGGCCAACTGATCAATCAGATGTCTGGCGTGCCCGAATGTAAAGCAAAAGAACCGGTTTTCATGCATCGTCACGTACAAGCCGCGACATGAGAGATTGAAGATTTCAGCTTTCTTGAAACCTTTTATGTCCTCAAACAGCTTCGCCCAATCCGGTTCGGAACGCACTCCACCCTTGTATAAAAGCTCCCCGACAGCGTTGTCAGTGTGAACAGTGAGCCTCTCAAATTTGCCATCCAGGTCAAGAAAATCATCTACCTGCAAATATTCCGCCTTGATTAAGAACACTGTCACCTTCAACCTTTTCCCTTCGTCCTTGGCCTTTCTTGGCATAGCCCTTCCTCTTCTCGTCATGGAGACACGGTACTGCATATTTAGAGATTAGCACGCTGCCAAGGGGAGAAACGGGTAGAAAACGGGGCCTACAGCTTGATATTATTGTCTTGCTATAGGGTGGAGCGATCAGAGAATCTGACATTTGGGGTCGGCCGCTCCTAGGTGATTCGTTGAGCGGGCCCATGCAGAAATGGGTGTCCTGGTTTAACCCCCATCGGCTGATGTGACCTGCCCGGCAGTTTTCGGACAATGTAATTCCCGAGAAAATGGCTCCCTTGAGGGACCTCCCTTTTTCGGAGTACTAAGCCTGCGAGCTGTGGCCCCTGATACCAACTTGACATGGTAGACTTGCCGGGAGAACGCTTTGACGGGGCGTACTAGTAACACCTGACTGAGAAATCAGACGGAATTGACCGGAAAATCTTAGCAGGCGGAAAGGGCCTGATGGTGCGGACGGACGAAATTTCGAGCTTTGGTAAGCCTGGTCAAGACTGGGTCCTGCCTCCGCGACACCAGGCACGGCAAGCAATTCCGGCGATCCGCGGGTACATCTATCAGTTTCATCGGACCGCGGAGGCCTGGATCAATCTGGCCGACGACCACCTGCTTTATCTGGAGGTGGCCGAGGATTTTTCCGAGATTGCGAGAAACCCCAGTGGGCTCGACGATATCCTTCATGCCACGCAAGTCAAGGAAACGCGTGAGTCGGGCTCACTCACGCTGAACTCCGGCGACGTCCTGGACGCAATTCAACACCTTTTCGATCTACAGGAAAGCAATCCGGGGCGCACTATCGTTTTGACCTTCCTCACGACTTCACCGGTCGGACGCGAGAGGAAATTGCCGTTGCCATCTGGACGACCTGGCCTTGAGGCCTGGCAATTTGCGGCTGCCGGGGGAGACGTTACGGAAATCCGTGATGCGCTCGTTTTGCGATTTCCCAGTGGTCCGATCCACCAATTCCTGACATCGAGCCCGGATGAGCGACTCCGGAGTCAGATCCTTTCCGCGCTGAATTTCGTCTGCGGCGAGCAGGACTGTACCGAAATCGAATCCAGGAACCGCGAGACACTTGTGAGAAGGCGCGACGAAGTTCGCTCGTCGATCGACATGGCGCGCAAAGCGTATGACTCGATTCTTTCTGAGGTCATTGGAACCATCGTGTCGTCGCCGACGCGGAAGCTGGATAAGCTTGCGTTCATTGAGTGCTTTCAGAGCGCCACGAGCATTGGGGTTCCGTCGCAGATCGTGATGGACAAGCTCGAAGATCTAACTGTCGAGGATGCCAGCTCTGCGCACCGGCTGGACGACGACACCCTGAAGAGGTTGGCTAGAACCCTGCTGGATACAGGAGTGCCACCCAGTATCCAGAATCTCTTTCCAGATGCAAAGGGATCATCCCTGGCAGCCTGGCACTCCATTAACGGGGTTGACCGATTCGTCGTCGAGCCTGCTAAGACTGGAGGGAGAGACGCGCCTCGGAAACTGGCCGTCAGAGCCCTGGCGAGCAGTGACGATCGAAGGCACCTGATCACGGCAGTTCCGGGGAGTGGAAAGACATTCTCGCTGCGGCAGCTGGCCGATGAACTGCTGGCTCATTCGGACCTCGTCCCCTTGTTTCTTCCAATTGGGACGCTGGAAACCTGGCAGCAGGTCTTGACGATCATCTCCGACGTTTGCCCGTCCTGCGAACCAGAGGGCTTGCTGCGGGATCCGAGGGTCTGCGTGCTGTTGGACGGGTGGTCCGAGTTTGCGACCGGCGTGCACCTGGCCGAGAGAGCTAGGGCCATCCGCGTTCTCTCCGGAGCAAGGGTCATTGCGAGCGCTAGGCAGCCTGACGAGGGGGACTCGAGCTTCACTGTGTGGACCCTCGAGAAATTACCGCCCGATGCAGTGCAGCAAGCAATAAAGCTGGCGCGCCCTGACAATCTAGTGCCGGCGCCTGAGCTGCTCGATCTACTGCGGCTGCCCTTGTTGCTTTCCTTGTTCCTGCTGTCCGAGTCCGACGCTACCCGCCCCGGAGAACTGCTTCGTCAGTTCCACGACCATCTGGCCAAGGCTCTCCCCGAGAGCTTCTTCTATGCGCTCTGCGTGGCTGCATCCAAAACAGCCTTGGCTTCCGATAACTCCTATCAGCGCTTTCTGTCCGAAACGCGACATCGCGCCGCCGCGTCCGACATCTCCGATGCTGGGCAACTGCTCGAGCAATTAGGCACCATCGTCAATCGTGGTGGGAAAATTATGCCGGTTCACGATTTATATTGGAGCTGGCTGGTCGGATGCGGCCTGTTGATAGAGGACCAGGTCGCGATAGCCGCCTGCCACATTAATACGTCGGAGAGCCTGACTCTTGCCCTGCAGTCCGGCCAATACGCCGAAGCCAAGACGGTCTCGCAAGTTGCCGAGCAAGACATAATTCTGGCGGCCGAGATCGAGGCCAGCCGGCAGTCGCCGGCGTTTCATTCAGACCTCTCGGCTGCGATTGAGCGAGGTCTTGGCGATCCGCGACTGTCAGTTCGCAGCCGCGCCGGACTCGCCGGACTGGTGAGCAAACGACCGGAATATCTGAAGCGCGCGCTTTCAATCTTCAGCGAAGTAAACATGGCTAGACATTACATGCCGGAGTGGGCGGAGGCGGTAACGCCGGAGGATCTGTGGGCGAACCGCGGGACGCTGGCAGAGTGGATCGGGTCACCCGGCACTGCATCCATGCTCGAGATCATCGGAAGAACAGGTGGAACGAAGTGGCTGCCTTGGATTGAGAACTTGGTGGTCGCGCAGCGAGTCGATCCCGGCGAGGCTGTGGCCACGGCCTTGGCCTGTTCACCGTCGGTGCCGCACTGGGCTTACAAACACCTCGACGCACTGGCAAAATCCAAACCATGGCTTTTGCGGCTAGCTGCCGAAAGGGCCTCCAACCTGGAATTGGCACAGTGGCTCGCACAACACTACGACGATATCGTTCGGGGTGGCGATCCGGGCTCCGGAGGCTGGTGGCACCTCAACAAGCTGCTGGTCGCTTGCGGGGATGACGCGGTCTTCCAGGCGCTGTTGGATCGGTTCATCGGGATGTCTAGCAGATCTCAGGAGCTGCTGTGCTACGCTGTGACTGACCGCGGCGCCCCCTGGATAGGGAAGTTTCAAAAGGTCGCCTTTGCATCGCGCAAGAAAACCCGCATGGACTATCCGTTTCATAAATTGAGCAAAGTGTTTGCGGCCGAGATCGACGATGCCACTGCGCGGCAGTGGATCGCAGACGGCTACGATAATGAAGGCTGGCGCGTACTGATCGGGCGTCACGGCAATGCCATCCTTCCAGAGTTGGTTGCTGCGCTACCCGACTCGTTCAGCGACCAGCACTACATCAGCGCCCTTGCGAACATGCGCTATCTTCGAGACGCGCCGGCAACGATCATCCCGGAAATCATGAAACGCGTGCGCGGTAATATGCAGCCAATGGCGACGGAGCACGTACTCGAGGCACTTGCAACGGCGAACCTGCCCGGAATGCTCGCGATTGTGAACTGCGTCGTCACACTGTCCGGCCAGATGCCGGCATACCACGTCCACGTATCTATTCGACTTTACGAGACCTGGCACCAGGCCACTTCCCAAGACATCCTGGTTTCGACGTCGCACGGAACCATGCCCTATCCCGCCTGGGCCACTGCATTCAGCGCGGCGAGGTGGGAAGATCACTTCACACCACACTTGCTTTCGAAGTATCCTGAAATGGCAACCGAGATCGTGCTCAATCAGTTCGGTGCCGACAATGCAAAGGCCGAGGCTGTGCTGCGGGAGGTCAAGGGAATTCGGAGTTACTGCGCCAGCCTGTTTCAGAGGATGATCGGTGTGCCAAAGCTGGCCGCCCTGATTCCGGAGGTGTTCATAGAGTGCCTGGATACCTTTCCTGAAAGCGATCTCATTAAACTCGTGCACTCGGAGCACGTCGATAAGAATATGCTGTTGTGGCGATTAAGCGCGGCCAGCAACCCTTTGCACAAGCCAGTTCACGTGGAGCTGATCAAATGGGTTCTGAACGAGGATATGAATCTGCATCACTGCCGATACATAGCTGGCATGCTTAGAAGTTATTCCCGCCATGAGGTATTGCAGTTGCTGATGGAGACGACGACTCCCAGCGACGATCGCAGTATTTGGCTAGTGCGCGAAGTTGAGAGCGTACGAAAGCAGCGCCTGCTGAATGAGGCGCTACGGTGGATTCAATGATCAAAAATTCTGCGGTGTGGGACGTTTTCATTAGCCATGCCAGCGAAGACAAGGCGGAGGTGGCGTTGCCGCTCGCCGAGCGCCTGCAGGCAGAAAAACTTCGAGTTTGGCTTGATAGTTTCGAACTGACCGTCGGTGATAGTTTACGCCAGTCCATTGACCGTGGGCTTGCTGGGTCGCGTTTCGGCATCGTCATCATCAGTCCCGGATTTCTACAAAAACATTGGCCGCAACGCGAGTTGGACGGCCTAGCCGCCCGTGAGGCGGCGGGCGCCAAGGTTATCCTTCCGGTCTGGCATGGAGTCGATGAGGCAGCTGTTCGAGCACACTCGCCGACGTTGGCGGGACGATTGGCCGTCAAAATGGAAAAAGGACTCGATCACGTCGTGAGCGAGCTACTGCGAGCAATTCGGCGAGATGCGAGCCAAAATCCGAGTGCGCTTGTACCGCCGGCAGCACCTGCCGATCTGCGCCGGCTGAGCGAGCTCGCCACAGCGTTTCATGCCCACCAGACGGAACACATCGCAACAGGGAAGGGGCCGACCGCCGTCAAGGACGGCGGCATGCTCGTCCTTCACATCCTACCTTATGCCATCGTGGAAGGCACGGTCGTGGCGGCATATGACGAGCTTGCGCGCCACTACGAGCTTTTCCCGCTGATCAAAGGAACGGTGAGAGACAGTCAGATCGACTATGACGGCGTGCTGCTCGGATCGAACACGCTGGGCTGCGGTGAGTCACAGCGGGCCTACGTCAAGATCAATAGGACTGGCACAATCGAGGCGGTCAGGTCTTCGCTCGCCGCTGGCCACGGTACACGGTGGGTAGAGCTGCCGCACCTTCAGGCTCTCATCATTCGGAGTGTCACGGATTACGTCAAGGCCGCAAATCGCTTCGGCGTAGCGCCGCCCTTTGCAGTTTTGGTTAGCCTCATCGACATGGAAGGGGTCCATCTCTTGCAAGATTTCAAGGGGACCGCCTTTGTCGAAGACATTCCGTGCGGTCGACTTAACCGGGATCGGCTTCTCTTCGGGCAGGTCATTCTCGAGTCTATTCCCCATGACGACCGCGCGACTGCCCAAGCGCTAAAGCCGATCCTCACGCATCTTGCAAACGCAGCTGGGCTAGCGGCCTCGCCCTATTTTGACGAGGACGGCAACTACACGCTCGATTTGCGGCGCTACACTTGATTCTCGGCCTTTCAGCCAGAGCCGGATTGAAAATCAACAACGGGTCGCGATAACACCTTCGTGCGCGAGGCAGCAGTTATACGTAGTATACGTCGCACGAACGGCGGATAACTGGGCATTGCTGACCAAGACGGCCAGCCTGCCGAACGTCAGCTCTGGCCGAAGAGCAGAAATGCCGGCGTTCTTGAGGTCCGTAGCGTAGGGACCACTTCACTTTGGTACCGCCTGAGTCACGCGTTGAGGACGGATCGGTTCGCTTGTCGGCGGTTTTCTCCAGTCGTTCCCCGGAATCTGTCGGAGTCTGCCAGGGTTTGAATTGTCTGCCGGAATCTGCCGCGTCGGGACCGATTCTGGGAGGGATCGCGCGCCTGTGCCGCTTTGGTTGCGCACTACTGTTCCGCTTTGGTTCCATCTGTGTTCCAGCAGGGGTGCTGTGGGCCAACGGCGCCATTAGCAGTAGCGCTTACTGAAAATCCGGCCGCCCCACTTCCCCGCCGGCTGATTTCGGATGATCGACCGCAAGACTCGGTATGACCCGAAATAGGCCGCACTGGCGCCTGTAGGTCCCTGCGCCCTGCCCCACACCGATGCGTGCAATACCGATGCCAGCGGCGCTATTGCTCGCTCCTCCGACCGGGTCTTGGCCCATGAATATTTACAGAGACCACACGCGATGGCTTCCCGCATTGTCAAATCCCCGCGTACGCAGGACAATAGACCGTCGTTGAGCAAGGCTGCCCAACCGTTCCTCGATGCCCTCGCGACAATCATCGCGCGCGCCATCCTGGAAGCCGAAAAGGAACAGGACGAAAACCATGAGAGCCGCGATCTACGCCCGGAAGTCCACCGACGATAACGACAAAAACCCCGACAACAAGTCCGTCACGCGCCAGGTGGACCGTGCCCGCGCCTACGCTGCCGCGCGCGGCTGGACCATCGCCGAGGAGCATATCTATGTCGATGACGGGATCAGCGGTGCCGAGTTTCGAAACCGCCCCGCCCTCCTTCGCATGCTCAATCGCCTTCGCGAGTTCGACATCATTATCATGTCGGAACTCTCGCGCCTCGGGCGCGAGATGGCGAACACCGCGACGGTCCTCGGCCAGATCCGGGCCGCGAACGTCCGGGTCTGGCACTACCTGACCGACGAAGAACTCAAGTTCGATAGCGCGACTGACAAATTCATGGTTTCTGCGGTCTCCTTCGCTGCCGAACTTGAACGCGAGAAAGCGAGCCAGCGCGCCCGCGATGCACTGCTTCGCAAAGCCGAGCGCGGCTTCAATACCGGCGGGCGGGTCTACGGCTATGACAACGTGCCGGTATACGCCCAATGCGCCAACGGCCAGGAGGTCAAGTCACACACCGACTACCGCATCAACCCCGAGGAGGCCAGCGTCGTGCGTGCGATCTTTCGCATGTACGCCGACGGCCGCGGAATGAAAGCGATCGCCTGGACGCTCAATGCCGATCCCGCATATACAGACTATCTGAACCGCTATTTCGGCGGCCACGCACCGCAGCCTCCCCGCACCGGCTCCTGGTCGCCCACGCGCATCCGGGAAATGCTCTACCGGCAGCGGTACCTGGGTAAGATCCCATTCGGTGAATACCGCAAAGTCATGCGTGCGGGCTCGCGCGCCCGCGAAAAACAGGACCGCTATCTGCTTTTTGACCGCCCGGACCTTCGGATCATCGACGAGGCACTCTGGGAAAGAGTGCAGACATGCCTGCGTGTCAATCGCAAAGCGTACCTAGCCGCCCGCCGGGACAAGTGCCCGAAGCCTACCGAGGCGACGCACCGCACCTCGCGTTATCTCCTCTCGGGGCTGATGCACTGCGGCTGCTGCCACGGGCCTATGGTGACAACGACCATTGCCCATGGCAGCGGCGCCACCCGCCACCGCGAACCCTATTACCTGTGCAGCTACCATCACAACCGCGGGAACACGGTGTGCGAGAATCGCCGCGGGGCACGCCTGAGCGAGGCCGATGCCCGGGTGATTGAGGCGATCGAACGCACCGTCTTGACCCCTGCGGCCCTCGACTACCTGGTCGACCGGGTGGTCGATGCGGTCCGGGCGCAACGGGCCACGGGGCCGAATCGTGCCAAACAGCTGGAAACGGAACTCCGGCGCCTGCGAGGCGAGCTGGACCGGTTCATCGCGCTCATCGCCGGCGGCAAAGCACCCGAGCGGGTGCTGGAGGAGATAGCGACGCGGGAATCCCGGCTCAAGGACCTGGAAAGCGAGCTGACACAGCTGAAAACTGCCTCCCCCCGGATCGATGCCGTCAGAATCCGCGAACTGGCAACCACGCGCGCCAAGGGCTTACATGCCACGCTTCATACCAACGTAGCCCAGGCGCGGGAAGCCCTTAAGCTCCTCCTCGCCGGGCCGATTACCTTTAAATTGGACGGATCCGGATACCGGTTGGAGGGACAGACACGGATCGGGCCGCTGTTTGCGGCCGAGCCGTCAATAACTCGCATAAGGTTGGCGTCCCCAACCGGATTCGAACCGGTGTTACCGCCGTGAAAGGGCGATGTCCTAGGCCTCTAGACGATGGGGACAGAGAAATGGGTCACGGTGGCCAACTGGACCACGAGGCGCCGGTACTCTACGTGTCTGAACCAGCAAAATCAAGAACAAAGGGCAAATCCGCTGCGGGACCATGGCTGAAACGCTACCGTCATCGCGGCCTAAACTATCCCAGGCAGCCGGTCCTTGTCTGGAAAATGGCATTTCCTAAGAATGAGCCTCGCAACACCCGGAGGACAGAGCAATTCCATGCGGCCAGTTTAGCGAGGTAGCTGTCCGGTAGTGTGGAACAGGCACAAAGTATCATTTGCAACCTCGTTTTACGTCTTCTGCGCTTGTGGCTCCTGGTTCTGCGGGAAGCGCACAACAACACGCAGACCACCATCAGGGCGGTCTTCAAACAGCACCTCTCCGTCATGCGCCCGAGCAATGGTCCACACGATCGCGATGCCCAGCCCGGTTCCTGAAACTCCCTGACTGACCCCCGCAAACGGTCGGCCGAGCTGCGGTCGAAGCGACTTCGGAATGCCGGGTCCTTGGTCCTCGACGATCAACTCGATCATCCTGCCGACCATCCGTGTCCGGACTGCGATTTCCCCCGGCGCATATCGCCGCGCATTATCCATTAGGTTGTCGAGCAGGCGACGCATGCCGAGCGGTTGCATCAGCGCCTCAGGCAACGGCGTGCAATCGCTGATTACGCGCAAACCGAGTACCGGCTTCGTAAACCGCTGAACCACCTCGTCTACGATGTCGTTGAGCTGACAGAGCACCCAGTCCTCGCCCTGCCCGCGTCGCGAAAACGCAATGAATTGATCCAGAATAGCATCGAGTTCCTGGATATCCCTGATGAGTTCCTCCCGGGCGCTTCGTGCCGAATCCGGCAGAAATTCGCATCCCAGACGCAAGCGCGTGAGAGGGGTACGCAAGTCGTGTGAAATACCAACCAGGACCAGATCCCGCTCGTCCAGCAATGCACGTAGATCGGACAGCATCCTGTTGTAATGCTGAATCAGACGCCGGATCTCACGCGGTCCCGCCATCGGCGCCGTCATTGGCAGGCCGTGCGAGCCGCGTTCCTCCATCGCGGCGAACAGACGCGACAATGGTCGGTTGATCTGCCGCAGCGCCAGCAGCGCTCCGATAAATGCGAGCATGGCGATAGTGATAAATTTCCAATACAGAAACAGCAACTTGACAGAACGCCAGGAATACGACGGCAAAGACAGGCTGAATGGGTGCTTCCCTTGCCATTCAAGCCACAGCCGGTCGTTCCCGGCGAGGCGCAACGAGGCGCGCGGCCCGAGGCGCGCCTGCAGAGTCCGCTCGGCCTGCGCCAGATCGCTGCCCGCGGGCGGTGGCGTACCCGAAGCCGCCCCCGGGACCAAGGGAAGCGCGCCGGCACGCGTGTCCGGCAGTACCGACGCGTGGCCCCGTATCTCACGCACCAACTGGATCTGCCCGGCAAAGAGATCTCCCATCCGTTGCGCACGCGCTGCCCCGAGCGTATGCCGGACGAACAGGTACAACGCCAATTGATTGGCGGCTATGACCAATGCGATCACGATTACCAGCCGGCCAAACAGGGAGTCAGGAAGGCGCATATCCGGTGTTCAGGGGGGATCGGGGATAAACACATATCCGATACCCCATACCCGCTGAATGTATCGGGGATGTCGCGGGTCGGATTCGATATTGCGCCTCAGCCGATGCACATAGACATCAATGCTTCGCAGTGAGGCTTTGTCGCGACCACCAAGCGCTGCCACGGCCAGATGCTCGCGCGACAGGGGCCGACGGGGATGCGTGACAAAACAGACGAGCAACGCATATTCGCGGTCTCCAAGAGGCAGAACGGCCTCACCACGCGTAAGCCGCCGTGCTGCCGGATCGAACTCAAGGTCCCCGAGGCGGACCTTCGTTTGGCACGGATCCGTCGCGAACTCTGTCGGGGCCTGCTGTCTGCGGACTACAGCACGAATGCGAGCTACCAGTTCGGAGGGCTCGAACGGCTTTGCCATGTAGTCATCAGCACCGCTTTCCAGCCCGGCGATTTTGTCGGTCAACGCACCTTTTGCGGTCAGCATGATGATTGGAATCGGGCAGCCTTCAGCGCGCAGCGTGCGGCAGATTGCGAGTCCGTCTCGTCCCGGAAGCATCAGATCCAGGACGATGCAATCATACCGTTCCCGCAAAAGAAGACGCTGCATGTGGTGGCCATCAGCGGCATCGCCAACTTCCATTTCATGTTCACGCAGATATCGCCTCAGCATGCTCCGCAAGCGGGCATCGTCTTCGACCACAAGGACTTTGACCGTCGCCATGGCGCTCACGTTATGACTTCGCGGCTAGAGGTGCCGCCGCGTCAAATCCGGCCGCTTCGGCCTGATGCGGGCAACAGTGCTTTTTGCACTGTCCAGACAGTGGGGCTTTGTCGCAAACCAGCACGGCAGGATGCCTTTCAATAAAGACCCTGCGCGCTTCGCGACAAGAGCTGGATAGTTCATAATTGCATCGTAGCGGTGCACATAACGGCTGTCGACTGCGACCATACTAGACGCGTCACACGCTACGCTGAGAGCATCCATTTATGACAAACTGTGACAATAACATCCTTTTATCGAAGACAGCGGCCTGTGTTCACTGAACAACCCCCATACAACCCCGTAACGATTCGTCACACTTTTCGGGTTCCGGTCGCGACGTCTCTACCGGTACAGTGTCGATGATGCACCCCGTACGGACCCTTCTTCGGGCGATAAACCGCCACATCAGCACCATCGTAAGTGAATACTTGCCGGTGGCGGACGCGCCCGTCGCCCGGGCGTGTTGCAAACCCTGCGGACTGCAGGGACTTCCATTCTACCGCGCTTTGCGGGCATCCCTGCTGTGCACCCTGCTATCGGCTTGCGTCATCGGACCGAGATTTGTGCCACCGCAGACTGCCGTGCCGGCACGCTTCGCGGCAGCCCCGGAAAACGCTCCGCCGGAATGGCCGAGCCGAGACTGGTGGCGCAAGTTCGGCTCCCCGGATCTCGACCGGCTGATTACCGAGGCCGAGGCTCATAATTTCAGCATCCGCATTGCCGTCGCCCAGCTCCAGGCGGCCAATGCAGAAGCTCGGATCGCCGGTGCCCCGCTACTTCCCTCGCTCGGCGCCAACGCAAGTGCCACTGACCAGCGGTATGGCAGCAGGGTCGTCGTATCGGGTGTGCCGGCAGGCACCATCAGTTCCCATCAGTTCGCTGCATCGCTGGGCGTTTCCTACGAGCTCGATTTCTGGGGCAAGAACCGTGATGCATTGCGTGCCGCCGAGGCGAACGCGGCCGCTTCACGCTTCAACCGCGACACGGTCGCACTGACGGCGGTCAGCGCCGTTGCCACAACCTGGTTCCAGATCCTCGCCGACCGGGACGTACTGTCGATAGCGAAGAGGAATCTTGCGGCAGCCGAAGGCCTGCTTGCACAACTTAGGGCACAACTGCGCGCGGGCATTGTGAATGCCGGAACTGTTGCGCAGCAGGCTGCCCTGGTCGCGGGAGAGCGGGCAACGATCCCCAGCCTCCAGTCGCAACTGCGCCAGCTGGAGATCGCACTCGGCATCCTCGTCGGCAAGCCGCCCGAGATGCTGAAACTGATGCCCGCATCGCTCGATACGTTGCACGTTCCGACCCTAATGCCGGGATTGCCGTCCGCCTTGCTGACCCGTCGCCCGGATATCGCACAGGCGGAAGCAACACTGATTGCCGCCAACGCCAATGTCCGCGGCGCAATTGCCGCTTATTTTCCGTCTATCAGCCTTACCGGATCGGGTGGCTGGCAAAGCACGGCGCTGAATGGCCTGTTTACTCCCGGCTCTGAACTGCTCAGCGCCGCGGCATCACTTGCCCAGCCCCTATTTGAGGGTGGTGCCCTTTCCGGGCAGCTTGCGGTCAGTCGCGCGGCATACCGGCAGGACGTGGCGCTCTACGAGCAGGCCACTGTCAAAGCCTTTAGCGACGTCGAAACGGCGCTGACCGCACTGCATTTCGCGACCGAGCAGGAACGCGAAGAACAGATAGCGGTAGGTCGCGCAGCAATCGCCCTTGCTGCCGTCGAGGCGCAGCTCAACGCCGGTACGGTATCCATAGGATCGGTACTGACAGCACAGCAGACACTGCTCGGTGACCAGAATACGCTGGAACAGGCGCGGCTCGCGCGGTTTCTGGCAGCAGTCAATCTCTACGAGGCACTGGGCGGCGGCTGGCAAGCCCCCACTCAATCCCTGCTGGTGGGAGGATAAACACCGTGTCGGTAAATAGACGCCATGTCGTTATCATCGTAATAACTCTGGGTGTAATCCTGATTGGCTACCGCCTGTTCAGCCACCGGCGGGCGGGCAGACCGACCGGCAGAGAACAGCCGATCCCCGTCAACGTCGCCACCGCCGTGCGCAAGAATGTGCCCATCTATCTCGATGCCCTCGGGACGATTCAGGCATATCGCACCGTGGTCGTACAGCCGATGATCAGCGGCCCGCTTGTGTCGGTCGAATTCCATGAAGGACAAGATGTGCGGAAAGGCCAGTTGCTGGCCAAAATCGATCCGCGGCCCTACCGCGCCGCCCTTGACCAGACGCTCGCCAAGCAGGCGCAAGACGAAGTTACCCTGGCTGAGGCACGGGTGAATCTGAAGCGGTATCAGATGCTGATCGCGCAGAAATATGCATCTGCCCAGCAGGTCTCTGATCAGGCAGCAACGGTTTCCGAAGATGCCGCACTGGTCAAACAGGACCAGGCGGCGGTGGAAACGGCACGGACCAACCTCAGTTACACCCAGATTCGCGCTCCGATCAGCGGGCGCACAGGCATTCTGCAGGTCAATGCCGGCAACATCGTCACACCCAGCCTCAGCACCGGCATTGTGGTGATCAATACATTGCGGCCTATTTACGTTTCCTTCAGTCTGCCGCAGCAGGATCTTTCCGCTGTGCAAAAAGCGATCTCAAGTGGATCTCCCGATGTAATCGCCGTGAACCGGCATGGCGCACCTATCGACCGCGGAGTCCTCGCTGTCCTCGACAACCAGGTAAACTCCAGTACGGGCACGCTGACCATGCGGGCCCGATTCCCCAACCCGGATTTTGCGTTATGGCCGGGCGCCTTCGTAGACATCAAGCTGATGGCGCGCACGGATAAAAATGTTATCACCGTGCCAGCCGTTGCAGTGCGGCAGGGTCCCAACGGCTCGTTCGTTTATCTGGTAGCTTCCGGCCCGTCGACCCGCACTCCTTCCGCGATCGCGCCTAAAGGCGCTGCTCCGGCGCCGGGAGAAGAACATGTCGTCGTCCGCGCCGTTCACGTCGCCTACAGCAATCAAAGCATCGCCGAGATTGACACGGGACTCGCAGCGGGCGACCGGGTAGTGACCGAAGGCGGATCACGCCTGCGCGACGGATCGCTGATCCGTATTGAACAGAACCCCAAGCCGGCCACCGGTCGTTCCGCCGCGCACGCGCCGGACAAAGCTGCGCGACTGCGGCGGCGAAGCTAGAAGCGGCTGCAGCGCTCCCCATGAACATTTCCAAGCCGTTTATTGCGAGACCGATCGCGACGTCTTTGCTTGCGATCGCACTGTTCCTCATGGGCGTGCTTGGCTACCGAGCACTGCCCGTGGCCTCTCTACCGAGCGTAGACTTTCCGACGATTCTGGTCACCACGAAGCTTCCTGGCGCAAGCCCGGACACGATATCGAAACTCGTTACCTCCCCGCTCGAACGCCAGTTCGGAGAGATCTCGGGCCTCGATGCCATGAGCTCGATCAGCTCTGCGGGCACTAGCGCCATTACTCTCCGCTTTGCGCTTAAGAAATCGATCGATTCGGCGGCTCAGGACGTACAGGCTGCAATCAATGCCGCGGCTGCTACCCTGCCGCTCAATCTTCCCTACCCTCCGATTTACACCAAGGTAAATCCGGCAGACGCTCCGATTCTGACACTTGCTCTGACCTCGCGCACGCTCCCGTTATTCGAAGTATCCGGCGCCGCCGAGACGCTGATACAGCCCAAACTCAGCCAGATCAACGGCGTGGGCAAGGTCACCGTGGAGGGTGGTCTTAAGCCGGCAATCCGGGTTACGGTCGACCCGACGCGCCTCGCTGCCTATGGGTTATCCATGGAGGATGTCCGTAATGCGGTTGCCAATGCCAACCAGAACGGTGCCAAAGGAGAATTCAACGGAACCAAGCAGTCATTCCTGCTTGCCGCTAACGATCAATTGCCGGACGCGCAGTCCTATCGACACATCATCATCGCCTACCATGCCGGTGCCGCAGTGCGCCTTGCCGATGTCGGCAGTGTCAGGGACGGCCTCGAAAATGACGCCGCCGAAGCAAGCTACAACGGCGTACCGGCGGTCATACTGGATATCCAGCGCCAGCCGGGAGCCAACATCGTCAAGACAGTTTCGGAAATCCGCTCTGCGTTGCCGGAGCTGACCCGCTCGCTGCCGTCCGGTATCCGCACACAGGTCGTCGCGGACCGGACCCAGACGATTCGGGCCTCGGTACGGGACGTGCAAATCACCCTGCTGACGTCGGCCGCCCTCGTCATCCTGGTCATCTTCCTATTTTTGCCGACACTGCAGGCAGCCATCATCCCCGCGGTAACGCTGCCACTCTCCCTGGTGGCCGCATTCGCGGTCATGAATGTGCTCGGCTTCAGCCTGGATAACCTGTCTCTGATGGCGCTCACGGTGGCATCGGGATTCGTCGTAGACGATGCCATCGTGATGATTGAAAACATCGTTCGCTTCATCGAGGATGGAATGCCCCCGCTGGCAGCAGCCTATAGCGGGGCTAAGCAGATCGGTTTCACCATCATATCTCTGACAGTTTCGCTGCTCGCAGTATTCATTCCATTGCTGTTCATGCCCGGCGTGGTCGGGCGGCTATTCGGAGAGTTTTCAGTAACTCTGGCGGTCGCAGTCGTCATCTCCGCCGCGATCTCTCTCACGCTCACTCCTATGATGTGCGGGCGTCTGCTCAAACCGGTCGGTGAACAGGCTCCGCGGGGCCTGGCTGCAGCAGTCGAGCGTGGTCTGCACCGGGTTCGGGACGCCTATGGCCGGGCGCTTCGGACAACCCTCGATCACCGTGGTGCTGTCCTTTGGCTGTTCGCCGCAACGATTCTCGGAACGGTCGTGCTCTATATTGCGATCCCAAAAGGTCTATTGCCTCAGGAAGATACCGGGCAGATCATTGCCGTTACGCAGAGCCGCGGAGGAATATCGCTCACTGCCCTCACCCGCCTTGAAGACCAGGCAATCGCCATCATCCTGCAGAACAAGGCGGTGGCAGGTGTCACCTCCCTGCTGGGAGCAGGTGTTACCAATCCGACGCCGAACACCGGCCGCCTGACAATAACGCTCAAACCCATCGGTACGCGCCCGCCGCTGAGCTCGGTAATGGCGCAGCTTCAACAGGCGCTGCGGGCAATCCCGGGGCTGTCACTCTACATGCAGCCGGTCCAGGACATCACACTGTCCTCGCGCGTTTCGGCCACTCAGTACCAGTACACGCTCGTCGATACCAACCAGGCACAGCTCAATTCCTGGACACCGCAGCTGACCCGGAAACTGCGCATGCTTCCGGAACTGCAAGATGTCGCGAGCGACGCCGAAGAACGTGGAAATGAGACTTACATTGACGTCGACCGCTCGGTCGCCGAGCGGCTCGGCGTCAATATGCTGGCAATCGAGAATGTGCTTTATGACGCCTACGGCCAGCGCCAGATTTCGACCATTTACGCGCAAAACGGGCAATATCGCGTGGTGCTGGGTGTCGACGCGGCCGCTGCCCAGTCACCGTCCGATCTCGCTGGACTCTATGTGCCCGGCGCCAACAACGTTCAGATCCCGCTCTATCAGATTGCTTCGATCGAACGGAAATACGCACCGCTGGCCATCGCGCGAGAAAACCAATTCCCATCGATCACGATCAGCTTCAATCTCGCACCGGGCGTATCCCTTGATAAGGCCGAAAGCTCTATCCGGACGGCGGATCGCACCCTGAGGATGCCTTCGGGCATTAGTGGAACGTTCTCCGGCGCCGCCGCGCAGTTCGAGTCCGCACTCGCCTCAAACCCGTGGCTTATCGTCGCCACCCTGGTTGTGATCTATATCGTGCTCGGGGTTCTGTACGAAAGCACAATCCACCCTGTAACGATTCTTTCGACTCTGCCTTCGGCCGGGATTGGCGCACTGCTCGCGCTGATGCTCTCCGGAACACAATTCACCATCGTGGCGCTCGTCGGCATCGTGCTGCTCATGGGTATCGTCAAGAAGAACGGCATCATCATGGTGGATTTTGCGATCGAGGCCGAGCGAACGCGCGGCCTGGCCCCGGAGGATGCAATCATGGAAGCCTGCCTGCTGCGGTTCCGTCCGATAATGATGACGACCATGGCGGCCCTGTTTGGCGCGATACCGCTCGTTCTCGAGCGCGGGGCAGGTGCCGAGCTCCGGGTTCCGCTGGGCATCACCATCATCGGCGGACTGCTTCTGAGCCAGCTACTGACACTGTTCACGACACCTGTCATCTACCTCGCTCTCGACAGGTTTCGACCGCGAACGGTTCCCGCCCCCGTGCCGACGGAATAATCGATGGGTTTTTCGACCCCTTTCATCCGCCGTCCGATCGGCACCACGCTGCTTGCACTCGGGCTGCTGCTGGCGGGGATCATCGCCTATCACCTACTGCCGGTCGCAGCAGTCCCGAGCATCCCGATGCCGGCCTTCGTGGTGTTTGCGAACGAACCAGGCGCCGCACCCAAGACTATGGCCAGCACGATTGCGGCACCGCTGGAAAGCACACTGGGCCACATCCCTGGCGTCTCCCAGATGTTTTCCATCAATTCTACGGGCGCAAGTTCCATCATCCTTCTGTTCTCGGTAAACCGAGACCCTGTTGGCGCCGCCTATGACGTTCAGGCGGCCATCAATAGCGCCTTGCCCAACCTTCCATCCGACCTGCCGAGCCGTCCGTTTTACCGGGAATTCAACCCAGCCTCTAGACCGATCCTGACCATGTCGCTGACGTCGCCCAACCGTACCATGGGTTCCCTCTTCGATGCTGCGGACACGATTCTCGTGCAGCGGCTCTCGCAGATATCCGGCGTCGCCCAGGTTCAGCTCGATGGCGCACAATCGCCGGCGGTACGCATACGCACGCGGCCGGGAGCGCTGGCACGCGCCGGACTGACAGCGGCAAATGTATATACCGCGGTAAAAGACGCAAACAACCTCATGCCGATCGGAGAACTGGACGGCAGACATGTGTCCGATTTCCTGGCTATAAACGGGCAGCTACAGACCGCCGCCGAGTACCGCAACATCATTCTGAAAGCAGACGGCCCTTCACTCGTCCGTCTGAGCGAAGTCGCATCTGTGATCGATGGCACCAGCAACGCCCAGCTCGCTGCATGGGAAGATACAACGCCTGCGGTACTCATCACCGTCACCAAGACGCCGGAAGCCAACGTTATCGCTACTGTTGATCAGATCAAGGCCCTTCTTCCGGAGATCCGGCACTGGCTGCCTCCGGACGTGAATCTGTCGATACTGACGGATCGTACCGTTACCATCCGCGCCAGCATCGCCGATATGGAGGTGACCCTGGGCATTACCCTGATTCTTGTGCTGGCGGTGGTCTGGATGTTCATGCAACGGGGTGCTCCGACCGTTGCGGCGGCTATCACCCTTCCGCTGTCGCTCGCTGGATCTCTTGCGGCCATGTGGGCGCTCGGATTTTCCCTGGATAATTTTTCGTTGCTCGCGCTGACCATTTCGGTAGGCTTCGTTGTCGATGACGCGATCGTTATGATCGAGAACATCGTCACTCAGATCGATCGTGGCACGCCACCCGTGGAGGCGGCAATCAAAGGCGCACAGCAGATCGGCTTTACCGTCATGTCGATCACCTTGTCCCTGATTGCGGTGTTCATTCCGCTGACGCTCATGCCGGGGCTTGTCGGAAGATTGTTCCACGAGTTTGCTGTGACCCTGACCGTCGCGATCGCGGTATCCGCGCTTGTTTCTCTGACCGTCACACCCATGATTTGCGCCCACTTCATGCGACGCAGGGAATCGAAACAGCATCGCTCGCGGATCACGGCACTGTTTGATATTTCCTACCAGAAAACGGTCGATGCATATGCTCGGAGCCTGGACTGGGCACTGGCCCACCGTTTGCTCATGCTCGGCCTCACGCTGCTCACCGTGGTGATGACGGTGGTACTGTACATAAAGGTTCCGAAGAGTTTCCTGCCGGAAGAGGATACCGGCCTGATCATCGGGAATACCATTGCGACCCCCGGCATATCTTTTGACTCGATGAAGAGGTTGCAGCGCAAAGTGGTGTCCGTGCTGTTGCGTGATCCAGCGATTGCGAATGTGAGTTCGAGTGTCGGCGTGGTCAACGGATTTTCGACAGCAAACCGCGGGAAACTGTTCATAGAACTCAAACCAAGGGACCGGCGCAACGTATCCGCTCAGGAAGTCATTGCGCGCCTCAGGTCAAGGCTTGCACACATCACCGGTATCGAGACCTATCTGCAGGCGGCTCAGGACATCTTCATCGGCGGTCGCGCCGGAAACGGCGAATATCAGTTTACGGTGCTCGACCCGTCCATCTCCGACCTTGACAGGATAGTGCCAAAAATCGAGGCACGGCTGCACCAGCTAACGGCGATCACCGACATTTCCTCGGATCAGGACCAGAGTGCACCGCAGATAACAGTAGATATCGATCGGGCAACTGCGGCCAGACTCGGAGTTTCAGTTGCGGCAATCGATGCGGCGCTCAACAACGCTTACGCGCAGCGCCAGATTTCGCGCATCTACGAGGCGCAGAATCAGTACCAGGTCATACTTAAGGTGGGCACGGCTCTACAGGAGTCTCCGAACCAGCTGGACCGCCTGTATGTTCCAGGCGCCAATGGTCCCGTCCCTCTCCGGTCCGTGGCGCACTTCGAACGCAGCGCAGCGCCGCTGTCGGTGCGCCATGACGGACAGTTACCCGCCGGAACGATCAGCTTCAATCTCGCGCATGGTGTAGCACTGGGCCCGGCGGTCGAGCAGATCAAGAATGCCGTGGCAGGCATGGAACTGCCGGATGGCGTCCGCATTACGTTTTCCAGCAATGCAAAATATTTTCTTGAGTCTCTGTCAGCCGAGCCGCTGCTGATCCTGGCGGCGCTGCTGGCGATCTATGTCGTGCTCGGTGTCCTCTACGAAAGCCTGACACAGCCGCTGACGATTCTCTCCACGCTGCCGTCCGCTGGAGTCGGGGCACTGCTGGCGCTGCTGATCACGGGCATACCGCTGTCCGTGATCGGAGTCATAGGAATCTTCCTGCTTATGGGTATCGTCAAGAAGAACGGCATCATGCTAGTGGATTTTGCGCTCGAAGCCGAAAGGAAACGTGGTCTGAACCCGGAGGCTGCGATCCGGGCCGCCTGCCTAGAGCGCTTTCGTCCCATCATGATGACCACGCTCGCTGCGATTCTGGGCGCCCTGCCACTCGCTCTGGCGGTAGGTACGGGACACAATCTTCGACAGCCGCTGGGGGTATCCGTGATCGGCGGCCTGATCGTGTCGCAGGCCCTGACGCTCTATACGACGCCGATCATTTATCTCGCGCTGGAGCGAAAAAGCCGCAAATCTCGCCTGCAGCACTCTTCTTCGCCTCTCGGCTGAACCGATCGCACAACCCAGACGCCGATTGCGCCAGTTGATCCGCAATGATCGAGACCGGGGAATCAATCCAAGCCTGGTCAAGACTCGGGTCGATGCCCGATCCTGACTTGTGCAAACTCATTGGAACCTTTCGGTGACGCTACCCGCCGCTTCCGCAGGGGGGATTCCGGCAGAAAAAACAGCAGAAATGGGGATGGTGGAGCCAGGCGGGATCGAACCGCCGACCTCCTGCATGCCATGCAGGCGCTCTCCCAGCTGAGCTATGGCCCCGAAAGGAGCGGTACTTTACGTGCTACAGGCCGTGCGGTCAAGCCGTTGCCGAGGTAAACCGTGCCCTTCGCAATACCGAATCAACCTGTTAAGCGGGAGCTGGATCTGCCCAATCCCAAAGTGGCGTCCGCAAGCCTGTTCACCGTGATTCTACAGCATCCAAACAGACATCGGGAGCAAGCGATGGGGGGCCAACGCCCTGCCCGCCACGTCGCATTCCCCGGCAACACTCCTGGTTCGGCGACGGCGGATTGCCTAAGACCAAGACCGGGGTACCCACGCGGTATTCAGCCCAACCCACATTACGAGATAATCATGGAATGGTGTCCATACCGGGCCCGCAATTTCAGGTACCCGCACCCGAATCAGCTTTTGCTTTCCCGGCCGGCCTTTGGGCTGGAAATTGCCGACGCCGGCACGCCCTCCTTTTCATGAAAATACTTTAGACCCCGGTCCAGACGCTTCAGCGTTCGATCACGGCCCAGCAACGCCAGAGTCTGGTCGATTGGCGGCGACACATCCCTGCCGGTAACGACCACGCGCAAGGGTTGTGCGAGCTTTCCAAGATTCAGCCCGTGTGCTTCGGCAACCTGGTGCACAACGCCATGGATGGTAGCCGGCACCCAATCAGCGAGGCCGAACAGGGCGTCGCGCAAAGCCTGCAAGACGGGCAGACTTTCTGCCTTGAGGTGCTTGGCGGCGGCCTTTTCATCATAGATCTCGAAATCCCTGTAGAAAAACACACTGTTGGCAGCCATTTCCGACAGGGTCTTGGCGCGCTCACGTTGAACTTTTATCACTTCATGCAGGTCGGGCCCCGAAGCCGGATCAATTCCCAGCCGTCCCAAATGCCAGCTCAGATGATGTGCGATATGCTCAGGATCGCTGGACTTAATATAGTGCTGGTTGAGCCAGAGCAGCTTTTCGGGATTGAACGCGGCGGCGGAGCTGTGCACATCATTGATGTCGAACATCTCGATCATTTCTTCGATCGAAAAGATCTCCTTGTCGCCGTGTGACCACCCCAAACGCACGAGGTAGTTGAGCAGCGCCTCCGGCAAAAATCCGTCCTCCCTGTACTGCATAACACTGACAGCACCGTGTCGTTTTGATAGGCGGCTGCCATCGTGGCCCAGAATCATGGGCACATGCGCGTACACCGGCGGCGTTGCGCCGAGCGCGGCCAGCATGTTGATCTGGCGCGGAGTATTGTTGAGATGGTCGTCACCACGAATGACATGGGTCACCCGCATGTCCATGTCATCGACCACCACCGTGAAGTTGTATGTCGGGCTGCCGTCGGATCTCGCAATGATGAGATCATCGAGCTCGCAGTTCTGGAATACGACACGCCCGTGAATCATGTCCTCAACAACGACGGCTCCGTCCAAAGGATTCTTGAAACGTACCACCGGCGTCACCCCGGGCGGGGGCTCCGCCCCCCAATGGCGACAGTGTCCGTCATAGCGTGGCTTTTCCTTGCGTGCCATCTGCTCCGCACGCAGGACATCCAGACGCTCTTTCGAGCAATAGCAGTGGTAAGCGTTGCCTTCCTTTAGCAGATTCTGGATAACTTCCTTGTATCGATCAAATCTATGGGTCTGGAAAAACGGTCCTTCGTCATATTCCAGCCCAAGCCAGGTCATACCTTCCAGGATTGCATTCACCGACTCTGCCGTGGAACGTTCGAGATCAGTGTCTTCAATCCTCAGAATAAACGCACCGCCGTGCTTGCGGGCATACAGCCACGAAAAAAGTGCGGTGCGTGCACCGCCCACATGAAGATAGCCGGTTGGGCTTGGCGCAAAGCGGGTACGGATTGTCATGAGATTGCCGCCGGGAGGTAGAAGTAACGTAATGGTAATGAAAACCGCCCGGAAAATCAGCCGTGATCCGATTCGGACTGATAAAGATAGCGCGAACACGTACGCCGTTTTATAATACGCGCCGTCCCTGATGGTCTATCCTAGGGCAGAGGCACAATTCGACCTGGAACAAGTCGGAAAGATTAGTCTGGCGCTCGTCATGGAAAATCCATGGAAGCGTACGCCAGTCACATGCCCGGTAGCTTTTAAGTCCCTGCGGAAACTTCCCCAGTCGGACAGGGATATCAATCTGCTGACGTTTGCAGATAGACTTGATATTCAAATAATGGGCGATTAGCTCAGCGGTAGAGCACTGCCTTCACACGGCAGGGGTCAGTGGTTCGAACCCACTATCGCCCACCATAAAATCAAGCACTTAGCGAAATCTCTAGCCAGCCTTCCCCCGACTTTGCGACAATCCTGCGACACCCACAAAAAAAGGGGCAGCATGGCGACTTTCGTGAAGCGACCTGGACCGAAAGGAAAACCCGCCTGGCAGGCCTTGATCCGCCGCAGCGGCTACCGGCAGCAGACCCGTACATTCAATAAAAAGTCCGACGCGGAAGCCTGGGCTCGGGACATCGAAGGTGAGATGGACCGCGGCGTGTTCGTCAGCCGCGCCGAGGCTGAGATCACGACCCTCGGCGACCTTCTGGATCGGTACGAACGCGAGATCTCGCGCGAAAAGCGCGGCGGGCAGATCGAGAGCATCCGGATCGCGCAATTCCGCAAGGATCCCCTCGCTCTTCGCCCTGTTGCCTCCATTCGTGGAGTCGACATTGCGTTCTGGCGCGACAGCAGGCTGAAAGCCGTGTCGCCTGCGACGGTCGGGCGCGAGATGAACATCATCGGGCATGTGTTCGAGACCGCGCACAAAGAGTGGGGGCTCGCAATCACGAACCCGGTTCGCGATGTGCGCCGCCCCTCCGCCCCGAATGCCCGGACCCGTCGCCTGGTAGAGGGCGAGGAATCCCTGCTCCTGTCCTCCGCCAAAACCTACGGCGGCGAGATTGGTCCGATTATCACCTGGGCCATCGAAACCGCCATGCGTCGGGGCGAGATCGCCGCCATGCGCTGGGAGTGCGTGGACCGTCGTGCGCGGGTGATACTCATCCCAGAAACCAAAACCGGCACGCCCCGGCGGGTGCCGCTGTCAAGCCGGGCTCTTGCGGTGCTGGACGCCCTGCTTCGCCGGCTCGATGGCCGGGTCTGGTCGATGCGTCCGGCTTCCATCAGCCAAGCCTTCGAACGCGTTTGCGTCGCCGCCGGCATCGCGGGCCTGACCTTCCACGACCTTCGCCACGAGGCCACCTCGCGCCTCTTCGAGCGCGGACTGAACCCCATGGAGGTTGCCGCGATCACCGGTCACAAGACTTTGCAGATGTTGAAGCGCTACACGCATCTGCGGGCGGAGGATCTGGTGGAGCGGCTGGGATAGCACTTCAATTGATAACATAGTGCACGGTCCAAGTCCCAGCATCCACCTCCTCCCTCACCGAGCCATGCCGCTTCAACTAGCGTGACTGATATAAAGATCTTAGCAACGCGGACTATCGACGCCCATGCGTTTTTGCTTGCGAGCCATCACGCCCAGAACGCCTAGGCCCGATAGCATAAGCGCGTAGCTGGATGGCGTGGGAACAGGCGCAACGAGGTCGCCAGTAATAACCAGTCCACCACCTGCTCCACCCCCGCTGTTTGTCCAAGTCCCAAAATATGGATTGTTCACATCTGCCGGTAGTTTGATCGGAGCCGGAAACGGAAGTGCCCCGTAGAAGGATTGTCCGCTGCGTACTTCAAATGACGCCCAGTAATTACCTGCAGATAGAAGCCATTTGGTGTCTTGAACACCCATCAAGGTACCACCGGGCGGTGTCACAAGTTGGCCCGGTATCGTTACTTGGCCATTATAGAGATCTTGTCCTGGGAAACCGTTTGCATCGTGATAGATTGCGATGGTCAGAGTCCCGTCCGGAGGAGTAGCGGCAAGATAGGACTGCCCGCTCCACAGGTAGCCTTGCACGGACGTAATGTCGTACGAATTAGCGAGCGAAAATTTCAGTGCCACCGACTGCGTGCAACCGTAGCCGAACGATCCGGGAGTAAAGCCACCGCAAACAGAAACCGCCCCGTTTTCGGTTGTCGCGGGTGAGCCGGTGTCAATGATGGTTTCCGCTTGAACAGGGGTTACCGTCAGCAAGCAAACGAGTAAAGCGAACGCAGCCACGGCGCCATCTGTGTTATCCATCATCGCCCCTCTTCTTAAGAAGTTCCCTCCAGCGACCGAACACCTGCCCATAGCGACTGATTTCTTAACCACCAGGATTTTGGAACCGCACGATGAATGGAACCTTCCCCGCATCCCGCCAAGTTTCACTGCCTTCCTCTTGGAAAGCTACGCGAAAATAGTAAGTACCGGCATCACGGATTGGCAAGCCACCGATATGAGTAATTATCCGTGCACGAAGATGCTCTCCTAGCCTTAAATCGAATGCACTCTCGAATGCGACTGTAGTCTGATCGGGGAAAATTAGAGAAAGCTTGCCGGTGGTCGTCTCAGGGGTACCCTCATGGGAACGAGCCGCCGCCACCACTACGTCCATCTCGAATGGTAAAATTACGCTATTTTTTGGTATAGGCTGTGCCCCAGCAGGAAGCGCCACTCCAGGCGAAAGTGACATTTCAGCCGGAACCGGCGACCCACCCAGGGATTGCATCATTGCTATCCCTTGAGTCGGTGCGACGAACGATACCTGCCCGCTTATTGTGATTTCCTCGATTACATCAATAAGACTCACCGTATTCGTTCGCTGGTCGACCGTTACTTTGCTACACAGCATTGTCCACAGAAGTGTAGCCATCAATGTGTCCACTCAATACGTTGAGTCTCGGTTGACATACGTTCATTTTTTCTGATAACACCAGGCAAGAATTGTTGATTGTAATAAGAAACGGATATGGAATCGTTAAGAATGACCATACTGTTTAGTGTGACCTCAGGAGGGTGCTCTATTTTCATCGCTCCTGACAGCACCCACCCCTGAACACTCGTACTTGCTGTTGTTGCCCGTAACTCCGGTTCGGTGGAAACAAAACAGAAAACAGCGTTTTCGGTTTCTCGATTGACCAGAGATGTAGGTATCGTGTCGAGCACTTGCGTGGCTACTTCTCTGCCCCACCATGTTTGGCGAGCCGAGACAGCGGCAACTGCCGCGACGCGTGCAATGTTCGGACGCGTTACCGCCAGCGCCCACACATAGGCAGCGAGTGCCGAGTCGTATGGGTTCTCATAATGAGGGTCAATTTCCACCGTGGCCAACGCGCGTATTCGACGTACCACCTCATTAACGTCTGCGAAGGAGTCCCGCAACAACTGGGTTAATTCTTTGAATGCGGGTTGCTCATTAAGCCCCGTAAGATACGCCTTGCTCGTACTCGCAACATTGAGCATTGCCGTAAACTCTTCGGACTCAATTTTCCTCTGAAGTTCTTGCCATGCCATCTTTAACGTCTCCCTCGCTCGGTGTAATAATCGCGATGCGTACCATATTGAGGCGGAACCAGATGCTCTGGGTGAAAATACTCGCCGTCAAACCCAAATTGACTCAGGATCATCAAGTCAATTCGCGCAGCTTCAATGTTTCGCCCAACTTCAACAATCAAACCGACATGCTGGACTTCTTCGTTCGGCGCCTTTCGATAAATAATTACGTCGCCTATCTTTACATCATTTTGATGCACTCTGTTATAACCATCGTCACGCAGAATCTGCTCAACATCTTCCGGATGCTCAATCACGACTCGACGGCTCGCAAACACCATGCCGTAACAGTTATATTTTCCTGAAAGCGACCTTGTAATGATCCCAGGACAAAGCCTATGCGCTGCTATTTCAGCAGCGCGCATTGACTCCGGAGCTCGCTCCATCTTCCGGACATTTCTGATCCAGTTACCTTGCCTTGTGGCTAAGGGAATACTTCTGTTGTCGTTCTGGCCGCCTGCATCTATAACGACACCGGACACCGCCCCCTCCACTTGCTTTTCAAGCTGTGAATTGAATTTTGTCAGGGAATGCTCTTAAAGCATAGCTTATGTCAGTTTTATTGTCCCAAAAAGGGATCGACCCAAGCTGACATGTTGGCGCAATGAGGACGAGTTAGAAGTCCGAAATCCCTATAAACGCCGCGCATTCGAGCTTTCGGGCAACTTCCTACGGCGCCACCTAGATCGGGACCCATAGCCCGCTTTTTAAGGTAAGGACAGGCTCCCCGCGGCCCGGTACCGCCTGGTCCGATGCCCATGTCCTCCTGGGGCTGATATGCCCCGGATCTGGGTCCGCGACGTTCAGCGCCACGAGGCCACCTCGCGCCTCTTCGAGAAGGGCCTCAACCCGATGGAAGGGGCGTCCATCACCGGCCACAAGACTTTGCAAATGTTGAAGCGGTACACGCATCTGCGGGCGGAGGATCTGGTTGAACGTAACCGGTCAAACTAGGCCGTTCTTTAATATCTCCCAGGGTCGCGTACTCTCGTCGCACACTGAATCAGCAACGAGGAGACACGGCAATGACGACCG
>JAKASJ010000022.1 GCA_021819085.1 Pseudomonadota bacterium
TTAAAGAGGCGGTAGTAGAAATCAAGCGTTCCGCTGCCGCTTTCGCGTACCACCCGGTCCTGGATATAGCCGTTTATGGCGCTGCCTGCCCCGAGGTCGATCGTAAAGGGCTCGAGCACATCCTGAACCACCGTGCCCGAGAGGGCAGGATCGAGTGCCACCGAGGTGCCGGAGAGCAGGGCGCTCGACCCGGGGGCGATGAGGGCGGCCTGGGCCGTGGCGGCGAGGGCGGTGCCGGCGCACAGCAGCGCGGCGCACAGCAGCGTGCGCCGCGCTGGCGCGCGCGCTGCAGGGGGTGCGCTGCCTGCCCGCTCCGGCCGGTTCAGGATGCTGCGGGTGATCGGTTCAGGGGTATGCATGGGGGTCTCCTCAGTAGGGGTTCTTTTGCGCTGATTTCTATTTATTGCGATAGCGGAATATCTTCAGTTTCTCTTCGTCCATCTCGCCCGGGTCGGCGGCCAACGCCATGTCCTCCTGGTTACGACCCTTTCCGCTCGCTGCTGCCTGGATCCCCGATCCCTGGGGTGAGAGCAGGATATTCATCAGTTCGGTCATATGTCCGAACCGCTCTGTAACTCCGCTCTCCGGAAATTCCACCAACCCAACGATTCGGTGCGGCTCGCCGATTTCTCGGCGGTAGATACGAATAACATAGCTCTCCATCGGTAGCACCGGCCTCGCTAGTTTCGGATACAGGGTGGAGTCCATGTTCTTACTTATTGCTTACAGATTCGAAACTTCGTCTGTGCCGCGTGGGGCAATGAAGCGGCCGCAACGTAGCTACAGCTCGCGGCAGAGGCCTATTCAGACAGGAGTTCGCGGGGCGGCATTCGGTCCGCCGGACAGGAAGAAAGCGGCTAGTGGCTTGTGCGCAATTGCTGATACAGGGCTTCGGTCGCCGCTGAGGGGGCGATGCCCAGAACCACCGAAAGAATGAACCGGCATCGCCGGTACACCGACAACGCTTCGCTGCGCTGCCCGAGCCGCAGATGGCAAAGCATCAGGTTCTGGTGCAGCTGCTCGGCCAGCTCATCGACTTCCAGTCCCTTGCGATAGCATTCGATGGCCTGTTCCCACCGGCGAAGCTGCTGCCAGCGGGCGCCAACGCTGACGATATGTCGCAGAAAGCGGCTGCGCAGGCGCTCGCGCAGGGAAACCGCCCATGACGCCTCGAACTCCCTGCCCAGAAAAGGTCCGTGATACAGCTCTCGCACACGCAGCGCGAGCGCAGCCAGCGCCGCACCGTCCGGATCCGCCGCCGGATCCGCCATGATCGCTTCTGCCTTCGACAAAAGTCGTTCCAGCGCCCAGCTATCGACCCAGCAGATGCGGGGGTCCAGGCTGAGCTTGCGGTCGCGCAGAATCAGTGCCCGTTCATTCCCAAGCAGCCTGCGCAGCCGGTGGAGCGTGGTGTCGAACGCCTTGCGTGCGGCATCGCCTTCGGCATCGGGCCAGAGTGCCGCGGTGAGCGATTCTTCGCCTACGTCGCGCCCGCCCTGCGCGATGAGCACCTTGAGCAGTTCGAGCGGCTTATGCTGCGCCTTGCGTCTGGCGTATGAAAACTGGTCGTTGATAAGGAGCGTGAAGCGCCCAAGCGTGTATATCTTGACCGGCCATGGCCAGCTCTCCACATGCACCGGCGATGCCACCGGCACCAGTCGCCGCAACTTCACCAATTCCTGGACATACCCGACATGCGTCCCCTGCTCCAATGCCTTGATGCAGAGCGCAGTCATCATCCGCGGCGACCACCACGAAAAATTCCGGTAACCATGACGGCAGGCGAGTTCAAATCCGAGGCGAAGATCGCCTTCCGAAACACTATTTCCCGGAAACCTGAGCGCGCCATAGCTGCGCACGAAAGCGCAAAGACAGGCAAGCTGAACGCTGCCCGAATCACGCGCGATGTCCTGCACCCGGCGCAGCAGCGGCTCGGCTGCTTCCGGAATCCCGCGATCCACATGTACTTCCGCCGCCGACAGGCATGCCAGGGCTTCGAAAAGTGGAGCGCCGGCGCTGTTCGCCACGCGCAGCGCAGCCTCGGCCTGCTCCAGTGCCAGCGGCAGATCGCCGTCGGCCAGTGCGATCTGCGTGGCAAGCTGATGCAGATGGGCCGCTCCCAGCAGTCCCAGCTGCACCGGGTTCCTGCGTACCGCCTCCCAGGCACGATGCAGCCCCTGCCGGTCACCGAGCCCGAGGCAGGCGTTGACCTCCATCATCTGCAGGGCCCTGGACCAGGGCTGTGCGGCATGCCGAACAGCGACTGACTGGGCCTGGCGTATCGTCTCGAGGCATTCGGCGTGTGCGCCGAGTGCATCCTGGTGCATCGACTGCAGCAACGCCCACTGGAGCTGTACCCCGGGCAATGGACTGCGGCCGATGCCCTCAGACTGAAACCGGTCGATGAGCAGCGCCGCGCGCGCGGGTCGCCCAAAAAAGACGTCGTAGCGCAGCAGCCGCCGCGCCAGGATCAGCCGTGCCGGCGGCCGCAGAATATCGAGACCGTCACGCGCTCGCTCAGCCCATACCGCCAGCTGCGGATGATGCGGGAGGCGGAAGAACAGCGCGCTGAAAACCACCGCCGCGACGGAGTGCGCCGGGCTGCTGATGCTGTCGGCGGGCAGGCGGACCGCATCTGCGATGCACGGGTCGAGCGTTGCACACTCCCCACGTGCCAGTGCGGCCTCGATCCGTCTGGTTAAACTGCCGGAGTTTCCGTCCATGGAGGCGGCGGCCTCAATCGTCCGCACAGCACCGGACACGATGTCGGCGCTGCCGGTTCCAAGGCCACAGCCCGGCTGACGGGCGCTGCGCCCGCGCGGACAAGGGTTCGGAATTCACGCTGCTTTGAACAGCGGACAGGCGTGCCCCGGCACCCAGCATGCCGATGTCGGCCAAATCTTTACTGCCCATTATTTTTATACCCCCGGCAGCGCCATCCGCTTTGTCAACGCGGATACCCCGTTCCTGCTTGTTATGCGCTGCTGATACCCTGGCTACTCTTGCAACAATATATACAGTTTGGGCGCGTCCTGCACTGGTGGCGAAGCAAAGCCACCCCGGTTCCTGGTGCACCACCACGGTTAACGGGTTGTTTTCAACGGAAATACCGCAGCAGTGCTAGTCGGACCACCAGCTCCAGACAATGCGGCGCACCCTGTCGTGTGCATCCAGATCCATATCGATCTGGTAGGGTTCTATCTCATATTCGTCCGGTGCGATGCGCGCGGCGTTCTCGACATCATACCGCAGCCGTTTGCGGTCCTGATAGGTCGGGGGCCCAAGAACCTGCAGAAAGCGCGAGCGCGCCTCACCCACGCGCAGGCCGTTTCTCAGGAGGTAACCCGGGCTGGTGACACTGACCCCGACCACGATCAGATTCGCCTTCCGGACTCCATTGCGCTCCGCAGGCACCTGCGACATCGCAAAGGCCAGCCCCGGAAAATACCAGGTTGTCCAATGAATGGCGGCCGACTCGCCCGAGCGCCGGTCGCCGTACCGGCCGAGGGCAGACGCGCGCCGCACGGGCTGGCCGAACCGGTCGACCAGCATCCTCTGGCTCACTTTGCGGCTCTGGTCGATCAGTCCGGGCAGGCTTGCCTGGAATACATCGTAACCGAACTGATCGAGACGCCCCTTTTGGTCCGGGGTCGGCGAATACGATTCCGCCCCTGCGCGCACGACACCTAAAGTAACAGTCAGAAAAACCAGCAAAAATAGACGCACTGCCGACATATCTTCCCGAACTCCCGCCTGGGGACTGCTACGCGTGCGGCCTCCGCCCCAAACCGGCGGGGAGCGCCCGGCGCTTCGACCCTTGTCCCAAGAAGTATAGTCGACGTCCGGCATGACAACTTCGTGTCAATGCAGCAGGCCTTTCCGATTCCACCGGTCGACACCCGAGACAAGCAGATTGAGACAGGCAGGTGAAGCCGGAAGCCGAGGAAGGCATCCGGCCGGCTGGCAGGCTTTGGGTCAAAAGTCCGACCGGAAGCGAATCGCCCGCTGCCGGCCCGCCACGGGGCATGGAGCTTTCGTGCCATCGGCGGGCGAGTGCCGCCGCGCACTCACTCGTGGGTAAAGCCGGTGATGACCACCCCTCCGGATTTTTCGTCGCGCTCGAGTTGCAGCAGGTGGCGGGTCTCGGCTTCGTCCAGCAATTTGCTGAAGGTACGAAACCCGTAATAAGACTCGCTGAAACCGGGTTTGCGGCGCTTGAGTGCCTGCTTGACCATGGAACCCCACACCTTCTCTTCACTGCCGCGCTCGCTGAACAGGGCCTCCACCGTCTCAAGAACCAGGTCGAGCGCCTGCTGTTTCCGGTCCTCGTCCTTCTCCCCGGATTTCTTCTCGGGCGTCGAGGGCTTCCTGTCCGCCGCGTGCCGCCGCGCTTTTTTCTTGCTCTCTTCCTCGCGTACGAGGTCGTCATAGAAAATGAACTCGTCGCAGTTAGCCACGAGCAGATCGGAAGACGATTGCTTGACCCCTACGCCGATAACCACCTTGTTGTTTTCGCGCAGCTTGCTCACGAGCGGAGAAAAGTCGGAGTCGCCGCTGATGATCACGAACGTATCGACGTGGGATTTCGTGTAGCACAGGTCGAGCGCGTCCACGACCATGCGGATATCGGCCGAGTTCTTCCCGGACATGCGAACATGTGGAATCTCGATGAGTTCGAATGAAGCCTCGTGCATCGGCCCCTTGAACTCCTTGTAGCGCTCCCAGTCGCAGTATGCCTTCTTGACGACGATGTTGCCCTTGAGCAGCAGGCGCTCGAGAACCTTATCGATGTCGAACCGCGCATACTCCGCGTCGCGCGCGCCGAGCGCGATGTTCTCGAAGTCGCAAAACAGCGCCATGTTGCGCGTTTCAGTCTGTCCGGACACACTGCCTCCATTGAAAGATGGTGAATGTTATGGCTCGAACCCGGGGCGCACCGCCGCACACAGATTGCCGCGGTCGCCGCTGGTCAGGAGCGCATCCCGTAGCCACGATCCAGAAGATACAGACTGATCGCGGCGAGGACCAGGATGAAGGCTATGATGATGCCATAGGACAGGTCGAGATTGATATCCGATATGCCCAGGAACCCGTAGCGAAAGGCATTGATCATGTACAGGATCGGGTTGCCGAGTGAAATACGCCGCCAGAACTCCGGAAGCATCTGGATCGAGTAGAAGATCCCGCCCAGGTAGGTGAGCGGGGTCAGCACGAACGTGGGCACGATGGAGATATCGTCGAAATTACGTGCGAAGATGCTGTTGATGAAACCGCCCAGCGAAAACAGCACCGCCGTCAGCAGCACCACGGACACTGACACCCAAAGGTTGTACACGTGCAGACGGCTGAAGAACAGCGACACCACGGTCACCACCCCTCCGACCACCAGCCCGCGAGCCACTCCGCCCGCGATGAACCCGGACAGGATGATCCAGTTCGGCGTTGGCGACACCAGAATTTCCTCGACACTGCGCTGGAACTTGGCGCCATAGAACGAAGAGACGACGTTCGAATAGGAATTGGTAATGACTGACATCATGATCAGGCCGGGAACGATGAAGTCCATGTAGCGGACGCCTTCCATGGCATGGATCTGACGTCCGATAAGTCCGCCGAATATGACGAAATACAGCGAAGTGGTGATTACCGGGGGCAATATGGTCTGGATCCAAATGCGCGAAAAACGGACGACCTCCTTGTAGAAGATCGTACGGAATGCAACCAGTTTCTGGTCCAGCGTCACGCCTGCCTTCTCCGGCCGGCCGCGCGGTGCTGCCTGCTGCCCTCCACCAGGCTCATGAAAAGCTGTTCGAGGCGGTTGGTCTTGTTCCTCATGCTGAGCACCTCGATGTTGCGAGCCGACAGGTCGGCGAACAGCTTGTTGATGCCGCTATCGCGCGAGATTTCCACCTCGAGGGTATGGTCATCGAGCATGCGGATATCATGCCCAGGCAGTGGCGGAAGCTGCATCAGAGGCATGCGCAGATCGAGAACAAAGGTTTCCGTATGCAGCTTGGCGAGAAGCTTCTTCATGGTCGTGTTTTCCACAAGCAGGCCATTGTCGATGATGGCAATGTGGCGGCAAAGGCTCTCGGCCTCCTCCAAATAATGCGTCGTAAGAATGATGGTCGTGCCGGCGGCATTGATCTCGTGCAGGAACTCCCACATGGAGCGGCGGATCTCTATGTCGACGCCTGCAGTGGGCTCATCCAGGATCAGGAGCCGGGGATTATGGATGAGCGCGCGGGCAATCATCATGCGCCGTTTCATGCCGCCTGACAGCGTGCGCACAGCATCGTTGCGCCGGTCCCACAGGCCGAGCCGGCTGAGATAGTATTCGGCACGCTCGAGCGCACGCCGCCGCGCGATGCCGTAATAGCCGGCCTGGTTCACCAGGATCTGGATGAGCGGCTCGAAAATATTAAGGTTGATCTCCTGCGGAACCAGCCCTATGCAGCTCTTCGCCTTGCTGAAGTCGGTATCGATGTCATGGCCGAAAACGGACACCTTCCCGCCAGTCTTGGTCACCAGCGACGTGACGATGCCTATCGTGGTGGACTTTCCGGCGCCGTTCGGCCCCAGCAACGCAAAAAAATCGCCAGGATTCACATCCAGATCTATGCCCTTCAGAGCAGTGTAGCCGCTCTTGTAGGTCTTGGTGAGATTGCGAATGGACAGCGCTGGCGTCATTGTACCTGTCATCTCCGCTGGCGGCTGGCGGGCGCCCGGAAATTTAGAGTCATTGTAGCACAGCGACCGCGCTCCACGCTGAGTCCGCGTGCTAGCGCAGCGCGCACGCAGGTGTAAAATAGCCTGACGCGCGGTTCAACCTGAAACCGGTGCCATCCTCAAATCGCACCCAGGGCTGTCTTCCATCGGCATGACGATCCGTTCCAGAACCAGGTTCATTGCCGCCTATCTCGCGCTGCTTGCGATGTGGTTGGCGGTCGCGACGTTCTCCGCCACGCGTGCCGCGCGCACCGCGGTTGCCGCGCTTTCTGCGGGCATCTTCACGGTTCTGGCGGCACTCGGCTTCCGCATGCTACCGCGTCCTGCCGGCCAGGCACAGCAGCGCAGGCTTGCACTGTTCCCGGAACGCAATCCGGATCCGGTACTGGCCCTGTCTGCGGACGGACAGGTGATCTACTCCAACGCCGGCGCCAGGGAAATGCTGAAGGATCTGGGCGGCAAGGAGGAAGACATCCACGAACTGCTGCCGACGGATGTGCGACAGCGCCTCGAGGCCGTGCGCGCCCTGCCCTCTGCCACACAGGTCTGGGAGTACCCCAAGAGCAATCACGTACTTGCCTGCAGCATCCACTTTCTCGCCGACCAGGACGAATTTCACGCTTATATCACCGACATCACCCGTCACAGCCGCGTCGAGGCACGGCTGTCGCACCAGGCACACCACGACACTCTGACCGGACTGCCCAACCGCAGACAGTTCCAGGAGCGCATCGAGCAGGTGCTGGCGGCGAGCGCCGGCGGCCGGCGCCTGGCGGTGATCCTGATGGATCTGGACCGATTCAACGTCATCACACGCAGTCTTGGTCACGGCGTTGGTGACGGCCTGCTGCAGGCGGTAACCGCACGCCTTGAGCACCTGCTCGTCGAGGAGCGGGCCATGAGTGCCGATGCGACGCTTTACCGCTTCGAGGCGGATGTGTTCGCCATCCTCGTTCCCGGATTCACCGAGCCCCAGATCCCGCTGCATCTGGCGGAGCGGATGCTTGCCGGCATACAGCTGCCGCTGTATGTGAACACACGCGAATATTTCGTCACCTTCAGTATCGGCGTCAGCATCTATCCGGTCGACGGCGAAGACGGCATCTCGCTGCTGCGCAATGCCGACACGGCAATGCAGCGGGCCAAGCAGCTTGGTGGAAACAATCTCCAGGCCTATTCCCAGGAAATGAATGCGCGCGCCGCCGAGTCTCTGTCACTCGAAAATTACCTGCGGCACGCCATGGAGCACAACGAGCTGCGCCTGCATTTCCAGCCGGAAATCGACACGCGCAGCGGGCAAATCACCGGCGTCGAAGTTCTGCTGCGCTGGACGCATCCGGAGCGTGGGGTAATCATGCCTTCCGAGTTCATCCCGCTCGCGGAGGAAACCGGCATGATCGTTCCGATCGGGGAATGGACGTTGCGGGCTGCGTGCGCGCAAAGCAAGGCATGGAGCAGTGCGGGACTTGCGGCGCTAACCATGGCCGTGAACATTTCCGCGCGCCAGTTCCATCAGCAGGATCTTCCGGGTCTCGTAAGACGCATTCTGCAGGAAACCGGTCTTGATCCGCAAATGCTCGAGCTCGAGATCACTGAAGGCGTGGCCATGCAGGACGTCGAACACACACGCGCCACGCTCAGGCAGCTGAAAGACATAGGAGTCCGGCTGTCCATCGATGACTTCGGAACCGGATTTTCGTCGCTCAACTATCTGCGTCGTTTCCCGATAGACCGGCTCAAGATCGACCAGTCGTTCGTGCACAACCTCACCAGCGACGAGAATGATGCCGCCGTTACCCGCGCGATCATCGGACTCGCCCACAGCCTGAGGCTGAAAGTGATCGCTGAGGGAGTCGAAACCCCTGAGCAGCTCGTCCGGTTGCGCCGTGAGGGCTGCGACATGGTACAGGGCTACTACATGTACCGGCCGCTCAGCGCATCGGCGCTGGAAGAAGTTCTGCATGCGAAGCCTGCGCCATGGATGACACGAATCGATCCACAGCGGGCACCTGCTAACAGGCGCCCAGGTTCATAAGTATCCCACACCCGCGGCGGGGGCCTGTGCGGATCCTCGGGCTGCGGCATCCCAGCAGTCCTGCAATGCGCCCCGCATCCCCCGTCCGATTCGCCCGGCACATCGCATACATTCCCCGGACTGGAGCAGCCTCTTAGACAAATCGCCGGCCGCACGTCGGGCCGGACACGAATTTCGCCCCGAACTGGTCATCGCGGGAAGTCTGTGTGCGGTTCACGCCCTCCCCGTTCGGATCGACCGGCCGCGGACCGCGGTGACTGCCGCCGCGCGACAGGCCCCGGAACAAGCCACGCGGGACCGGAAATGGCGATTCCGTTGTGAGGAATGGACGAACCGGCCAAATTACACGCCGAATGGCATGGGCGCAGGCTTACCTCCCCGGACAATCAACGGTATAACTAATAATAATATGAGGATGAAACGACGTGGGACAATCACTTGAACTTCGAATAAGGGGCATTCCGGCAGCAGGCGGGCCGGGCCGTGCATGGGCATACTCGGAAGCGTACACCACCGCGCCAGCGTGGTCCGGAATGCCGGCAGCACAGCGGCGAGGTTACCGCACCAGCTTGCGCAAGCAGATACCGTTCGAGACCCTGGTTAACTGCGGCATGACCTATTCTGTGCCCTGGAACATCATCAACCTCGGACTGGGTGGCGCGCTCGTCGGGATGGATCACACGACACTGCAGCTTGGCAGCCCGGTCGAGTTCGAGCTTCGCTTCACCCATCGTGGCCGGCGCATCGAGCACCGCATACCCGCAAGAGTCGTTCGTCTGGAGTCACGCGGCGTCGCCCTGCAGTTCGGCGACTACGATGACGCGACCTATACTGACTTGACCAATTTTTTGTACGACATAGAGGGATAACCGGCCTTCCGGGCGCGCCGCCAGTACGCTTAAAACCCCTCCAGACAGCGCTGCACGCCGCAATGGCGCAGTGCGCTTTCACGGGTCATCGGAACGCCGCTACCTTGTGTCCGGCACACCTTGAACCCGTATCAGGAGCCGACCAGACTTGGTGGGTGAAAGCTCCGGCACGATTGACGCGATGGGTCCCGTCCCGGACGCATGCAGCCGGATGCTGGAGGTGGCTTATGTTCATGTTCAAGCTCGGTCTGTGGGTTAGCATTCCGGCCGCATTGGCACTTATTGCGAGACCGGATGTCGGATCGTTTGCCGACTTCTGCTACTTCTTCGTTCTGTCCGTCCTGGCGCTGCTGGTCGCAATCCTGCCGCACCTGGACCGGCGCACCAGGACCTGAGGCGAACTTCTCGGTTTCCCGCGACTCAAGTCCGGGCTTCGGCAAGATCATCCGCCCGGGTCTGCGGTTGCGTGCAAACACGGCAGCACCGCAAGGCACGCTGACCGGCGTGCGCCGAAACCAATGGCGATCGAACTCGCCACCCCAGGAACTTCCGCAACCAGGGGTTGGCGCGAGATGCGCGGAATCAGGAAGTTGCGGACCCGATATGGGGACCCGCAAGCCGACACATCACTTCTGGGTTCAAACGGTTCCCGCAGTGTGGACAACCTCGGTAGCGCGGCAGGACGACGGGGCCGGCTAATCCGGGGCCCGGTCGTGGCGGACGCGGAAGGAACCGCTTTCTGCTACCGTTACGGCAACTTGGCGATCAAACGGCCCGCTGCATCCTCAACGACCTTGCGGAAAGTCACCGGCTTTTCCCGGTCGGTATCATAGGCATAGTTCAGCTCCTCGGCGCCCTCCCAGGCGATGGTGCCATCCTTGCTGTCCCAGATCTGGAGAAACATCCGGACATTGGCGTGCAGAGTCTGAAACAGCCGAACCCCGAGCGCGCTAAAACGTTCGTTGGAGCCCTGGCTGAATCCGGCGAGCTTGAGTTGCGCCAGATATCGTGCCCCTACCACATGTCCGATCTGCTGCAACGTAGAGCGGTCGAAGATGCCCGTATCCTGGTAATCCTGATACATTTTCTTGTATTGGATAGCGAGGCCGGCACGGTTGATGTCGCTCAATGTCTGGGCAAGCGTCACCACCCGGTACTGGGGCCGTTCCTTCATGAGCACATCGCCGAAGGCCAGCGCCAGCGCCTGCTTGTCCTGTTCGTGCCCGGTGGCAGTCGACGGCGTGATGAACGCAATGCCGCCACTGCGGATATCACCGGCTTTGAGAGAAATCGAGCTGTGGAGTTCGGATGAGTGCACCTGATTGGTCGAACAGGCGCTGACCAGACTGAGCGCTGCCAATAACGCGATGGTCATCGCGCTGCCCGTAAATTTCCATCGTCCATGCATTTGCCGCACCTTCGTCCAGCCCGGGATTATGGTATCTGGATCAATTATAGCCTAATTGACCGGCACACTTCCTCCCCGAAATCGGAAGGGGCCGCTGCAGCGGCTTAGCGAAGTCTGAACATGCGTCGCAACGTATCATCTCCCGCGAATTGATGCAGCAAGGCCATCCCGATGTGGCCAAACCAGTAGGTCCACACGAGCGTTGCAATCAGGGAATGCAGATCGCCGATATGGTGCGCCAGCGCACCCGGATCCCCATTCTCCGGAATCATCACGAACAGCATGCCGCCCGTGACGGCAATTGCACTCACCGCCACCAGGCCGAGGCCGTGCACCAGCCCCGACAGACCACCCCGCGGCCCGCCACGCGCGAGCCGCCCGGAAAGAAGCTCGCGCAACTCAACGGCAATTCCCCGAAGGCCGTCGCGGCTGAACGGAAACAGATGGCCGAGACTGGCCGATCCGGAACTCAGGATCGACCAGGTCCAGTGGGCCAATACGATACACAGGGCACACAGACCCACCCACTCGTGCACGAGGAACTCCGCATGCTCCAGGAAGGTCGATGGATGATGGCTACCCGGCGGCACCATGAACAGGCTCACCAGCAGCTGGATGGTCACGGTCAGGACAAAGCCCAGGTGCAGGAAACGTGTTGGCCTGTCCCAAACGGAGGATTGATTCGTCATGGCCGCATACTACGCAGCCTGGCTTACGCGATCCTTAAATGGGCCAGTAACCACGCCTGCACGAAAACGCACGTTCGCAACGCAGGCCAACGTACTTCCAGAGCATGGAGAACCGGCCGACCGGGAAATGAATCCGGACCGTGCGTTTCAGGCGAACACACGCGGCCCCCGCCTTCCGGATCACACCGCAAAACCATTGCGACGCCGGAGGGGGCGTACGCCACGGATCCACAACCGGCATTGCAAGCAGCCCCCGGTTCCGGAATGATCAACACGGCATTGCGCGCCCCGAGCCGGAACGCGACGGTGTCGCCACGGCGCCCTGCCGTCGCCGGCATCGCCTTCGATGGACCGCTTCCGGCGCCGCCCGATTTCACCACTGCCGCGAGTGACCACGCCATGCCGCCCTTCAGGTACGGGGCTCAATCCTCACTTCCCCTTTCTTGTGCGGATAGAGACCGGCCTTGTCGGCGTAGAATTCCCGTATCGGCACCATATCCGCTTCGATGTTTCCCGTAGGCATGAGCACCGGACCGATCCCCAGGATTTTCCGCGCATAGTCGACGTAGCCCAAAGCGATCGGAATACCGGCCCGGAGCGCAAGATAGTAGAAGCCGCTCCTCCAGTGCTCGGTGCGACTGCGCGTACCCTCGGGCGTGATGACAACGACCAGTTCCCGGCTTGCATGGATCTGGTCCACCATCTGGTCTATGAAATTGCCCGGCGTCCGGCGGTTGACCGGTATACCCCCCAGCCACCGCATGAATCCGCCGAACGGCCATCGAAACAGGCTGTCCTTTCCTATCCAACGGAAGCGGATGCCCAGCGCCCACCTGGCCAGCAGCGCAAGCACGAAATCCCAGTTGGAGGTGTGCGGGGCACCGATCAGGACGTATTTCGGAATCGCGGGTCCGGCTCCTTCAACCCGCCAGCCCAGGGCATGCAGCGCCACCAGTGCCAGACGCTGAGCAAAGCGGCCCGATTCGGCCTCCGAGTTGCCGGAGTTCATGAATACTCGGACAAACAGATGAGTCTGCAGTGGAATCGCAATGGGCAGGTTCCTTGGGCTGGACTGCACATCGAATTGTACCTGGACTGAAGACCCGGCACCACTGCCAATCGCGATGCCGTAGGCCATGAAATCCGATGGAACCGCGCGGGCGTGCGGTCCGCATCAGTCCATGCGCGCAAGACTTTCCTTGATGGATTTCAGCTCCTGCCCGATCTCAAGCGCAAATTTCGCATTACAGAATTCAAGCAGTGGGATGGCGCTCACAGCAAGCTGCAGCGCGTATGGCTCAAGCTGTCCGATTTCATTACGCGCAAGCAGCCTCAGGGCCTCGTCGAGACCGGGCTGCTCGATGACCGCTTCTTCGATCCGATGAACATCCGAATCGTCGCCGACACAGCTGCGGTCTCCGGCGGAAGCAGCCATCTTCAGGCGCTTGTAGGCCAGACTATGCAGCTCCTCCACGGAGCCACCGGGATCATGACCCGAAGAGACCAGGCCGAGACTGATAGTCACGGCTGCCTCTATTCCATCGTGCCTGAATGGCTGCGACGAAACTGCCGCGCGCAGGCGCTCGCACAGCATCGCTGCCTCCAGCCGCCCGAGAGACAGGGTCATGACGGAAAATTCCGAACTCCCGGTACGCGATATCAGGTCTCCCTTGCGGGTCTTCGTCCGCAGCAGATCGGCGATCCAGATCAGCACGTGGTCCGCATACTCGTCTCCGTTCCGGGCACGCAGCGATATGAAATCATCGACGCTCAGGCGCAGAACCGAAACCGGACTCTCGGTCGCGAGCGCCGCGGCCAGAATCTCCCGGCCGCGTTCGAGGAAGCGACGGCGGTTATCAAGGCGGGTTAGGCTGTCGATATGGGACTGGTCGCCCAGCGATGCAGCTGTTGCCGCTACGTCGGCGGCTTCCTGATCAGACTGGGCCAGATTGCGGACACAGGCCAGCAGCTGAACCGAATCGATCGGCTTGGTGATAAAGTCGTTTGCTCCGCAGGCATAGGCACGCTCACGGGTGATATCGTCTTCTGCACCGGTGATGACGACTACCGGTACCCCGCTGATGCGCGATTCGTCGGCTGCGCGAATTCGGCAAATCAGTGAGTACCCGTCAAGTTTCGGCATCATCACGTCGCTGATGACGACCTGAATGCGGTTATCTCGTCGCAATCTCTCCCAGCCGGACTCACCGTCCTCCGACTCGACGAGATCGAACTCCTGACTGAGAACGCGCTGAACAGCCACACGCATAAGGCGTGAGTCGTCCACCACCAGGACCCGCGTCTTTTCCGCCTCTCTCTCGCCCGTCTGCATAGTCTTCTTCCGCAAAACTTCGCCGCCGGCGTCTGTCCATCCGGCACACTGCCAGCGCCCTGACCACCGTAAACCGGCGTCGACCCTTCACAAAAGGTAGCATAAAGTGTGCCAAATGCCCGGATAGGGACGCTAACTGGGCACCGATCTGACAGCACTCAGACGCCGAAAAGCCCCTTCGCCGGGCAAACGCAACGCACTGGCCGCTGACGGGATTCCGTGCGATGGCGAGCCAGTACTGTTCGCCTGCTGCCCTGCCATTGTCTTCAAGCCAGATCGCGGTCATACGCCCGCAGACAGGGTCGCGAAGACCAGCGCTACAGGCAGCGGAATAAAGAGCGTGCGGCGCATGCGCCACCTGGGTATAAATCGCGGACATGCCAGCGCGGCTTGTCTGCCTGAATCGCCCCTATCCCACGGCAACCTGCCGTCGCGGTGGCTAGAATGACTCCCGTTCTTAAGCAACGCGTCATCCGCCCCGCATGGCATGGGGATTGCATATAACTTTACTGAAAATCTCCATGAAGCGGCCGTAATGAATCAAGGACAAGCGGCCATGCCATTACAGCAGTTTTTGCCTTCCGGTTCGGTACCGAACCCGCTGCGGGTTGCTCCCTGCACCCCGAATGCAGCCGGCTGTGGTGACGCACAAGCCGGAAGAGAATGTGGCCAATGACATGAAACAGCTGCTCAGCCTGACGATCATGATCGAGCCGGACCGCCGGCGTCTTGCGCAGTTTGCGATCGATGCCGTGCAGGCCGCTGGCGGCAACGTCTTTGCGGCGGCAGTCTCGCTGGACGCAATCCTGAACGATCTGCGCGGGGCGGGAACGGGCGCGATCGAACCGTCACATGCCGAGTTGTCGGTCGATGACGACCGTATGTACCTCACCTGGAACGGACACCGAGAGCTCCTGAGCCCTCTTCCGGAAAGACTCTCCGAAGTGGAATTGAACAAGCTTGGCGAGCAATTTCGCCGTGCCGGGGAATCGACCGACCCGGAGCTTCTGCGCCGGCGCAACCAGGAGATCAGCGCGGAGCTGGAACGCGCCAAGGTACGCGCGGCAACCGAAATGGCCGGACTCGAAGCAGCACTCGACCGGAAAAAAGCCGAACTCCGGGAATCGATACGCGTGGCCGAAACGGACAGCCTGACCGGACTGATGAACCGCGGCGCCTATGACGCCCGGCTGCGCGAGGCGGTAGCGCGCTGCCAGCGGCAACACGAGAAGCTGTGTCTGATCCTGCTCGATCTGGACAAGTTCAAGGAAATCAACGACACACATGGCCATCAATTCGGAGACGAATATCTAAAGCGCATGGCCGCGGCCATGCGCGCATCCGTACGCGAAAACGTCGACCTTCCCTGCCGTACGGGCGGAGACGAATTCGCCATCATCCTGTTTGCCGACATGGCGATTGCGCGGCTCGCCTCGCAACGGATCCTCGAAAGAATGGAAGACCGTACCAGCATCGGCATCGCCGAACTGCAAAATCCGGACAATGCCACATCGCTTGTGGCCCGTGCCGATGCCGCCCTTTACGAAGCAAAGCGCCAGGGACGCGGTCGCTGCGTGGATTCCGATTCAATGATGCCTAAGGCGATCCGGGGGGGAGCTTGAACGACGCGCAGATGGCCTCGACGCCGGTCCGCATGCTCGTAGAGCAGAGCGTCAAAAGCGAGAGCGGACAGGTACTCCTGCGCTCCAAGCTGCGCGCCGTTTCCCGCCGCATGGGATTCCCCCAGATCGCGCGTGAACGCATGGAGCTGGTTTGCAATGAAATGGTCACCAACCAGATGAAGTTCGCCAATGGCAGCGGTCTGGTGCAGGTGTGGGAAATGCACGTGCCGCAGCCGGCGCTCGATATATTCGCGCTGGATTACGGCCCGGGCATTCCCGACCTGGAACGCGCGCTGCGCGACGGCTTCACGACAGCTAATACGCTCGGAAAGGGTCTGGGCGCCATAAACCGGCTCGCACACGAGAGTGCAATCTACTCGGTGCCGCACGCGAATGCCGCGGAGCTACCGTGGCACGGGACGGCAATTTGGGCGCGTTTCAACACCATTGAGTCCAAGCCCGCCCAGTCGCCGATACCGCAATACGGTATCTGTCTGCGCGCCTACCAGGACAGCCTGTTCAACGGCGATGCGCTTGCCGTGACCACCAACCGTACGCAGACGCGATGGCTGCACGTGGACGGTCTCGGTCACGGGCAGGAAGCTGCCGAGGCAGTACGGGGCGCCGACAGCGTCCTGCGCGAAAGTGCCTCTCTGGACACACTGATGAAGTCTCTTGACCGGCGGCTCAGTGGCTCGCGCGGGGCTGTGGGTCTGCTGTGCGAGTCCGATCATGCGCAGAACACGCTGGCCTTCACAGGCGTCGGAGACATGAGTGCCTATCTGATCTGCAACGGAGAGCGGCGCAGTATCACGTTTCCGCCGGGCATTCTGGGCCACGACCATCGAAACCCGCACGTCGAATCGCTGCAGTTTCCGCCGCAGGCCCTGTTCCTGACGAGCTCCGACGGCCTGCGCAGAAACTGGACGCTGCGGTCATTTCCGGGATTGTGGAGGCTGCACCCGCAGCTCATTGCCTTCGTTCTCTCCCAGGTAACAAGCCGCGGCAACGACGACCGGTCGCTGTTCGTGATCCGAACCGCGCCAAATTGAGGACACTTCCATGACGACACCGGCACCCGCCCGACGCCCGACCAATCAAATTCTGATCGACCTGCTCATGCTCAACGTCGGGAAGATTTCGACCATCATCGAGCAGCAGGGTCATAGCATATTCGGACAGTCCAACCTGCTGACCAAGGAGGAGATCAACGACTACAGTCTCGAATTCCTCGAACTCGTGGTCATGCTTCTCCAGTCCGGAACCCACCTGGATCGGCGCAGTGCCGAGTTCAGCGCGCTGCGCAAGTTCTTTACGACTTTTTCCCAGCAGATCCAGGCACGCGGCGGCAATCTCGACGAGTTCGTACGCTACATTCAGTTCCTGCAACGTGTCTTCCTCGACAACCTGGAGGGCGATGCCACTGTCGATTTTGCCCAGTCGCGCGAGATCCTGCTGTTGCTCGGATCCATTTTCAACGACATCATACTGGATGTCTTCCACGTCTACCTCGAAGAGAAGGAGCGCACCATCCAGGCACAGCAGGAGGAATTGCGCCAGACGTCGACTCCGATAACCGAGATCTGGGACGGAGTGCTGACCCTGCCGATCATCGGCACCCTGGACTCCACGCGCACCATGATGGTAATGGAGCACCTGCTGTCTCGAATCGAGGCGGAAAGGGCCAGGGTGGTCGTCATCGACGTTACCGGAGTAATGGCCATCGACTCGCAGGTTTCACATCATCTTATTCAGATGATTCGCGCTGTGGGGTTAATGGGGGCCGACGCCGTGCTCACCGGTATCCGCCCGGAGATCGCACGATCCCTGACCAGTCTGAACATTGACCTCGGCGAGGTCACGACGCGTGCGACCCTGTCAGAGGGCCTGAAAGAAGCGTTCCGCCGGCTGCGGGTGGAAGTCCGCCAGGGTAACGGCTAGGGCGTCCCGACCCTCATCGCCCAGTCCGTGATCCGCATCAAACTCCCATGATACCCGGAATACATCTCACTCCTATCGGCGACGACAGCGTGCTGCTGGAGCCTGGCGACGGCCTGGACCCGACCGACCCAAACGCCTATCTCGTGCCGCTGCTCGCGTTTCTACAGAAAAAACGAGCGCGTTTTCTGATCTACGACCTCAAGAACGTGGCTCTGATCGACCGCGTATACTACGAGTGGATGACCGCCATGAATTCGCTTTGCCTGATATCGGGCATCCGAATGGTCGTGGCAAATATCCGACCGTACGCCGCCTTTGCGCTATCACAACTGATAAGCGATGACCCGCCATTTGCCTGCGCACTGGACGTCGACAGTGCGCGCCAGGCCATTCTGCGTCTTGCCGGATCGGATACCGGGGCTGGCACCAACCCATAGCTTCATCGATGCACGGAGCGCGCAGACCGGCGCAACCGGGCAGTCCACGCACGCTGCCGCGGGCGATCGCGCATGGGCTTGCTCACGGCGCCCTTCCCTGGCACGCCGGGCTGGTCAGGCGGAGACCCCCGATACCTGACGTGATCGGATCTCGATGCCCTTTGGAAGGACAATACAGCCACCCTCCGGCGTGTCAACGTTTTGCTGTGTCGCAACGTTAGCTTCTCGCAAAATAAAGTATTACGGACCTCGCGAGGCGGACATGCGGCGCATCTTCAGAACGGTCACCCTGTTTTTCGTTGCACTGACGATCCTGGCAGCGCCACACGCTTCTCTCGGCCAGATCAGCGTCGGCGTATCCATCTCGATCGGCCCCCCGGCTTTGCCCGTTTACGTTCAGCCGCCCTGCCCCGGACCACGCTTCATGTGGATTCCAGGTTACTGGGCATGGGCCACGAACAGCTATTACTGGGTACCGGGCACCTGGGTTCTGGCACCCCGGCCGGACCTTCTGTGGACCCCGGGCTACTGGGGATGGCGTGCGGGCTTCTACGTGTGGCACCCGGGATACTGGGGTCGGCGTGTCGGGTACTATGGCGGCATCAACTACGGTTTCGGCTATACCGGGTACGGATACGCCGGAGGCTATTGGCAGCGCGGAGCCTTTTTCTATAACCGCAGCGTGAACAACATCGACGTCAATGTCATTCGCAACACATACTACCGCGCCGTCGTCCGCAATGTGACGGAAAATCGGGCGAGCTACAACGGAGGACCCGGCGGAATCACCCTGCGCCCGACGCGCGCGCAGCGCACCTATGCACGTGAACGGCATTATGGGTTGACTCGGGCGCAAGAACTCCACGAACGCACAGCCCGGGGAATACCGGCGCTTCGTGCCTCCGTCAATCGCGGCCGGCCCATGATCGCGGCAACGCAAAGGCCAGGGGTATTCCATGGGCGTGGAGTGGTCCCGGCTGCCAGGTTGGGCGGCCGCTACCCGCCGCGTATGAGCCCGATGCGGCCTGAACGGCGCTTTTCGGCGCCGTCACAGCGGCCCCATGTCCGCAATGAACATCCCGGCAGCCGCCGGAATCTTTTCCAACACCCCCAGCCTGCGAATACCCGCAGCGATCACTTCCGGCCGGGCCCAGCGCGCTTCCGGCCGGGCCCAGCGCGGAACGGGCGGAATCCAGATCGCAGGCGGCTCCCGCAGGCAGCGGGTCGGCATGAGAACCGCCGGCCGCAGAACGGGAGGCAGCCAGATCGTCGACGCAAACGCGAAAATCGCAGGAAGGGCAACGGCCATGGAATCCCATAGCCCATAAGGCGTTCGTGTTCAGCGCGATGCCGATTGATAGCCATTCTTTCCGCGAATTCCATGCCGGAATGCGGCTGCGTTCAGGGCACGCTCTCCCTGCATAAACACGGGTTCCGAATTCCGGAATATCAGGCGGTTTCGGTGCGAGGAGAAAATCCGTGATGCGTTCGAGCTCCGGATCGAGTCGCAGGCCCACCCCGGATCGCTCTTCGTTTCAATGGCCCCGCGATCGATTGTCTGAGGCCGGGTGATGGGGCGCTTCGTGAATGCCGCCTCCCCGTTTGGAACTATCCCGTCGAACGGTCCGTCTTGGGCGCAGCGGACAGGGGTCCTCCGGAAGGCCTGATCCCGGGCACGCTGCCGTCTTGCAGCGGCTGGTCGGGAAGCGCGTTCAGGCGATACAAAGTGCCCACCACGCTTGGCGCATAGCGACCGGGGGCAAAGACATTGGCCAGGCGCGCCTTGGCCCGCCAGCCGGTACAGTGTCCGGGCGCAACCAGGCGAGGGGCGATACGCACCTCGAGATCGCGGACTGTTGCCGCAATCCTCTGCTCCATCGCCTTGCCGGCGAGGTGGTAGCCACCGAGCACGATGTCGACGGGAAGATCGGGGAAATGCGTCTTTGCACCCAGACAGGCGTTAACGATCCCCGCATGCGAACAGGCGGAAAACACGCTTACACCACGACCCCGAACCCAGGCGGCGACGAACCGCTCGTCCATGATCAGAGGATCGGGCTCACCGACGTCACCGCGGAACGTATGGTGACCCACCAGCCCGGTTTCATATTCGGTGACCCGATCGATCGCACCGCTTCCGAGGAAGAAGCCACCGCAGATGGCGTGGGAATCGCTCTGTTTGATAATCTCGCCGCCTGCTTGTGCGATCGCCTCGAACGTGGGGTCCGGAGGCAGCATGATCATCACGCCGTTAGGCAGCAGGATACCGCGCTGATCGGGGCGATCCGGATGCAGATCGACGACCGGTCGGCCCAGACCTGCAGCCGCCCGCGCCGCGCCGATAGCGGCAATCACCTGCGGGAAGCCGCCGCTGTGATCGAAATGCCAATGCGACAAAAAGATGTGTTCGATGCTCGCAAGATCGATGCCCAGCCGCCGTGCATTGTCGAGCCAGATTTCGGGATAAGGACCTACATCGAACAGGAGACTGTGGGTACGGTCTGCGCGGCGGCCGGTGATCAAGACCGAGAGACCGTGGCAACCACAGCAAAGCTGATCGAACACGGTCTTGCACTGGTGCCCGGCGTAAGTCCGTTCTGCCGGCGTACGCGCTGCAAGGTGAACAACCTCGGGAATCTGCGGCACACCGTCATCGACGCTCGACAGCGTGTCGGTCTCGTTGTCAACGACGACCATGACCTCGAGCGAATCGAGCGGCACTATGCCGCGGGCACGCAATTCCTGAGCCACTAGAGCATCCTCACTTTACAGCCGGTAACCAACGGCGGGTGCAATAACAGGCGCCGGGTCGTCAGCAATGGTGCCCCTTAACGAATTCGCAGACAAGCGCCACTGCAGATCGACGAATGGCTCGCCCCTCTGCCGACCGAAGCACCGGTGCCCGTCGAGCCGGACCGATCTCTCTGTCGATGCGCCTTCCGCACTGTGCAAAGTGGCTTTCATGCCGGCTGTCTCGGCCTCGACGAACAGAGGGCGCGCGATCGTTCGATTGCGGTCTGAGGCAGGGGCAGACCGGCGAACTTGCCGCCCGCCGAACACCCGACAGAACGGTCATAGCCGGGCGCGGCACAGTGCCACCCGGAACATGCGCGGTAAGCGGTCGTCGCGAACCAGGGTCTGCGGGGTTTGCGGGGTTTGCGGGGTTTGCGGGATTCCGGCCGAGGATATCGATACGGCCGTCGTCTCCGGAACCAGACAGCTGGCCTTGGGAAAACACATTATTAAGGACATGCCGGGAACCCGGGCCGACGTCCCGGTTCGAAGCAGGCGTGCCATTACTCCCGCGAGAAGCAGCCGCCTTGCACTGTCCGGCACGCCGCACAGATTCATCCGTGCTCACCAGTGCGATCCGGTCGCTTGACCGGATCGGCATGGTGATTGAACAGCCGCCCAGGACGGGTTGCTAGCGAGACCAGTTATAGGCGCGGACAATTCCGCGCCGGTCGAACTGCACCTCGAGTATCTTGAGATGCGCGCCGCGAAGGCGCGGCAGCCTGCCTTGACCGTAAAAGTACTGCCATTTCGTGAAGCGCTTGCCGTCCGCCTGGACTATGATGCCCATGCTGCTCGGAGCACCGAGCCAGCTCCGAACCTGCGCCTCGGTGGTGTGGCCGCGCTCCACCCGGCTCGCGAAGGTCCGTATATCGAAGTCATGCCCGACCTGCACAGTGCTGCAGGCCCCGACGAGCAGGGCCACCCAGCCGACGGCAACGAGGGCCGCGAAACCGCGCAGCCTCCGTCCCGTCGTGGCAGATCCGGTTCGGGCGGAAGCCTGCCGCCAGTGCCGTTCGGCCAGATTCATGGGCTGATCACCACGAACATGTTCGAGTCTCCGCGTTTGATGAGAAGCAGCACGCTCTGATTCTTGCCGAGCTTGGAGGTGATACGTCGGTAATCCTCAAGATTGTGGACCGCCTGGCGGTTGATCTGCGTGATCACATCGCCGGACTGCAGGCCGACGGCGGCCGCAGCACTATCCGGGTTCACCTCGGTAATCACCACTCCCGATGCATCATGCGGCAGACCGAGCTGACGCGCGATTTCCGGCGACAGATCCTGGACGGTCAGCCCGGAAAGCAGCGTATGCGCGCTCTGCTGAGACGGCCCACCTCCCTCGCTGGCTTCGAGAACCTTCTTGGTCTGTTCGGCGATCTTGACCCGCAATGTCTTCGTCTTGCGGTTACGGATAATCGTCACCTCGACTTCCTTCCCGACAGGGGTACTGGCAACCAGATTGCGCAGCGTCGTCGGCGTGTCGATCGTCTTGCCGTCGAACTTGACGATGACGTCACCGGTCCGCAGACCGGCGCGGGCTGCCGGGCTGTCCTTGAACACCTGACCCACCAGGGCGCCGCTCGGTGTGGACAGGCCGAAGTTCTTGGCAAGCGCGGGCGTGACTTCCTGAATCGAAACGCCGAGCCAGCCGCGGATCACGCGCCCATGCTTGATGAGCTGGGTCATGACACTGCGTGCCATGTTGCTTGGAATGGCGAATCCGATGCCCATGTAGCCGCCGCTGCGCGTGTAGATCGCCGTATTGATCCCCACCAGCTGGCCCTTGGTATTCACCAGCGCACCACCGGAATTTCCCGGATTGATCGCCGCATCGGTCTGGATGAAGTCTTCGTAATTGTCGATCCCCACGTTTTCCCGCCCGAGCGCGCTGACAATGCCCATGGTGACGGTCTGGTTCAGGCCGAACGGATTGCCCATTGCCAGCACGTATTGGCCGACTTGCAGCTTCCGCGAATTGCCCCAGGGGATAACCGGCAGGTTCGTGGCATTGATCTTCACCACCGCGATGTCCGTCTGCGGATCGGCGCCGACGACTTTGCCCTTGTAGACGCGGTTGTTGCCCAGTATCACCTTGATCGTGTCAGCCTTGGCGATGACATGGTTATTCGTGATGATGTAGCCGTTGGAGCTGACGATCACCCCGGAACCCAGGGCGCTCTCGCGCTCCTCGCGCGGGATCTGGAAATTATGGAAAAACTGGTTGCCAAAGAACTGGCGGAAAAACGGATCTTCCCCGAACGGAGAACCCATGTTCTGGGCCGGAGATTTGATGATGCGCGTCGTCGAGATATTCACGATCGCCGGCAGATCCGCCTTGACAATGGGGACAAAGTCCGGCCCGGCATCAACCTTGATCGGCGGCGCTTGCGTGTCGACACCCGCGAATGCGGTATTGGTGGAGGAAGAGGCGCTGTCCATACGCATGACAAATACCGCGCCGATTGCCACCCCGATGATCAGGAACAACCCGGCAATCACGCCTATCTTGAAGGAACGACGGTCGATCGACATCCAGAAGCCTCCAGGTGAAAACCGCGTGCGATGAAAATTAACGATTCCTTTAAGGCCAGACAACCCGCCTACCGGATCGGGATATACCCTCCCATGGATCATCAATCGGGCGAAAAGTTCTATTTCACCCGGATTATTGCCCGATCCTTCGTGAAAAACGACCACTTTACCAGGGCGGCGAATCTGGCACGCCGGTTCCTGCAGAACCCGCGCGGGCCCGCTACGGCCGGAGCAGCCATGCTACTCGAACCGCGCGAGATCCGGGTCGTCGATCTTCTGCTTCGGCAACCCGGTGATGGAAGGAAGCTCGGACAGCTTCGGCAGACCATAAATCGCCCGAACGACTCCGCCTTTGTCTTTCCACACCAGGGTGGGTGTCCCATTCGACCCGAAGCGGCTCATGAGCCGGCCATTTTCGCTGATACGGGAAAGGCTTGCAGCAGCGGGATTGCTCAGCGGCGGGATACCGCCATCCTCCGTGGCCTTGTTGAACCGCAATTCATTATCCCGAAATGCGGCCTCGGGATCCTTCGCCTGCATGATCGCTGCGGCTTTTGCGGCCGAAGTCGGCTTGAGAAAGGCGACCGGAATCCAGCGCACCTGCAGCCCGGCTCTTTCATACGGCTGCAGCGCCTTCCAGGCCAGGTGACAATAGATGCAGTTGGGATCGAAAAAAACGTAGAGGGTGCTCTTGGCGTGACTGACCGCCCCCTCGACGATGTATCCGGTTGAGCCAAGTCCACCGAACAGCGCCGCATAATCGGGCTTGGGGATGAATTTTGCGCCGTACGCGGACGTCAGATCGGTTCCGGTCTTGTCCATCAGAATACCGATAATCATGGTCTTCCGGTCCGGCGTGGTAAATGCCATCGTGTATTGGCCTTGCCTGGAAAGCACCCAGCCCGTAAGGCCGGAAACAGCAGGGAACTTTCTGACCACCTTCATCCCCGAATGGACGGCCGCCAGGATGGGCGGCGGGTAATCCGTCGGCGCCGGTCCGGCCAGCGCGGCGCCGGCAGCCAGCAAACCGCAGAAAGTCAGCGCCACCGCGCGAATCAGTCTGCCCGTCAATCCCGTTCTATTCATCGGCGACCTGAGCTGTAAACTCACAAAATTCCTGCAGGAATGAAAAGATGATGTTTCATTATGCCACAATTGCGGCACTGAGGGTGTCCTAGGCGGAACCGCGTGGCGCCTGGACTTGGTTGCGCAGCAGGTCATTCTCATCCTCGAGCACGGCGACACAATCGGCCAGCTCGCGGTTGACGCGGCCCACCCGGTCGATCTGCTTGAGCAGCTCGCTGCTACCCTGCTCCGGATCTGCGACAACTTTCGCCACGTGATCCTTGAGGCTCTCGATCTCCTTGGCGGTGCTCTCGATCAGCGCCCGGGTATCCACCGACTTGGCTGCCGCAAGCTGGACGGCTGTTGCCGGCCTGGCAGGCTTTCCCAGAACCGACAGCCGCCCGCTGACCGCCGCCCAAAAGTTTTCGTCACGCCTGGGTCGCTCGGCACACTCGCGCTCCAGATCAAGATAGTCGGCTCGCAGTTTCAGGACAGCAGCGATGGCGCTGTCTCCGGCTGTCTTGATACGCACGCGTGTCTGCTGCAACTCATGGTCCAGATAGGCGGTCGCCGTCGGCGCCGCCCGGGGCTGGTGCCGGACCCTGGCCGCCCGGACCGCCCTGCGTGCCCTCACGAACCAATACACCATGAGCGCAGCAACGACGAACAAGGTTTCGAGCAAAACCAGGAACACCGGGACACTGAGTTCGATCATCCTCCCTCCCTGTCCTCATCCTGCTCGTCTGCAGACTCGGCATCGGCAACGTGCGGATGCCTGATGGCCATGACCAGCATGATGATGCCGGCACCGACCAAGTTGAGAAGCGCAAAGATCCCGAGCACCAGCCACAGGCTCGGTGGCCGGCTGGTGGGCATAACCGGCTGCGGCGCGGAGCGGTGCCGTGCGACAGCCGGGACCGGCGTCGATTTGGCGGTAACCGACGGTGGCGCCGGCTTTGCCGATTGGGCCGCAGCCGGAAGCGGGACGGCAGTGGGCGGCAGGGCTGCGGGCAAGGGCACCGGCGTGGGGTTCACGTAGAAATACCGTACCGTCTCGCGCTCGAAGGTCTTGCCCTTGGCGATGAAGGTTACTTTGTCGAGACCCGCTTTCCAGAAAAGCACCCGCCCAGAGTAGACCCCGTCCCCCACCGTCTTGCCGGGAGGGGGCAAAGGCGCATGGAGCCGGTATCTGCCGGTCACCTCGTCGCCTTGCCGGACGATCACCTGCATCCGGGTCGTTGCCAGCACCTGCGGCTCGGTGACCGTCTGACCGGCGCGCGCAAGCCATGCCCGAAGCATCAGTTCGGATCCCTGCAGCACGCCGTGGATGCTGTCATCGGTCATGAGCTTCAGATCGGTAAGCACGTAGGCCTTGTCGGCGCCAGAACTGGCGAGCACCGCCCAGCGGCCGGGATCGGGATGGGGGACGGTGATCATGTCGAAAAGCGTGGAGCCAAACCAGCGCATGGACGGCAGCGCGGTATGTGCGCTGTAGCGTACGCCGCGCGGATTCTGCAACACGATTTTCACCCCGGCGCCGCTCTTTGAGGCCACCACCGTAACTTCTTTCACGGAATCGTCGACCAGGAAGCGCCCGCCTTTGACGACGAGCATGTTGGGGTGCTTGGTGCTCTCGAAAATGTCGGTGAAGACGCGGTGAAGGTCGGTATCGGTACGCGCAAGCCGGAACTGCCCCAACGTGTCCCGCGCGATGATTCCGAGCAGTGCAGCGTCGGAATTCGCGGTAAAGGCAATCGTGTCGACACGTATTCCCTGTTTCCTGAGCTGCGGCAGCAACTGGGTCTCGATCCGCCGCGTCAGGGATCTGTCGAGCGTCCTGTGCCCCGTATCCATCTTGCCGTCGGACATGAGGATGATGTAGCGACGTCGATCGGGATTCCCTTCCCGCACGAGCATCTTCTGGGCGCTGCGCAGCGCATCATAGAGGTTCGTGTGCGCGCCGCGCGAGGAAATCCTGTCGATGGCATCGAACAGCAGCCGCCGGTCACGCACCGGCTGGGGCGCAGTGAGCCCGATCACCGGATAGCCCAGGTCGCTGAAGCTGATCACTGCGACCCGGTCGTCGACGCCCAGCAGCGACACGAAGAGCTTTGCCGCCGGCACCCGGAGCCTGAGCGGGTCATTGTATTTCATGCTTCCCGAGCTATCGATCGTCAGCACCGCGTCAATGCCGTGATCGGCGGCGGCTTGCGCCGGCCACATCGAGAGCAGCAACATCAGCACCACCGCGGTTGCGCCCGCCCACCGAGTAAGCCGGCATCCGGCAGGGGGATCGAATCGCCCAGATGCAGCGGCTGCCATGTATACCGAGAAACGCAGAAACCCTCCCTGATCGATCAGGTCATTGATTGCCAAAGTATAGCCGCTCGTTTGCACAGCCGAGCGCGGTCCGAGAGTCGCCTCCGCGGTCTCGCCGCAGTGATTCCAACCGCGGCCGCAGGCGGGCATTTCCGGTTCCGGTGTAGCGGTTGCAAGGCTGTTCGGAAACCAGCCTGGCCCTGGCGTCATCCGGCTTGTCAGCGGGTCGGCGTCAGGGGCCGCCCGGGATCGTTAGAGGCAGATATCGGCCTGGACATATAAAATATCATTTTTTTTTCAACAACTTATATAGTACGTGTTGATCGACTTCTGCGCCGGCACGCGCCGATTGGAGCGACAGCGACCGGTGGGTTAAGCTATTTGAAGGCGGCGGCAGGGACCCCTCCGCCAACCGGATTGCCGAAGGACTCATCGACCGCAATCGACAACCAGGGAGTGCGATTACGTTTCATGCGGATCAGCACGACTCGACTGCAGCACGACTTCCCGGCCCCGGGAATCCGGGGAACGCCGCCGGGGGCGTCACAGAGCCACGCGGTTATGGCGCCTTCCGATGCCTCGGGACGCCGCCACGATGGGGGCGCGGCGCGCTGGTCACGCCCGCCGGTGGTGCGCGTGGTGGAAGGCGCGCTGGTGGAGAAAGCCCCGAATTCGGATACCGCCTGGCCGGCGGTCCGACGGATGACTGCACTGCGGGGTCGAATAATTCCGGCCCCCGGAGGACAGCCGGGCGAGGATGCGCACTCGCGCAGCGCGATCTCGGCGTACGCGGGAACCGGCAGCACCGACCGCCAGGGCTCGCTGCTCAACCGCTACGCGTAGGAACCTGGCGGACTGCGGAAGACTCAAGGCCGGACGGCGGAGCCAGGTACAGGGCGCATCCGGGTCCGGACCGTGTGGCGCATCGCCGGTTGCAGGATACACCGATGTCCACCGACGGGATGGAGTGCCGGACAGCGCGTCCGCGCACGACCGGTCTCGCCTGAATCGGACATTCGCCGTGCCTTGAGTGCTGCTCCTTGTCCGGAAGGGACCGTTGACGCGCCGCCGAAGCAGGCAGGCAGGAACATCCGGAGCGGGTGTGCACGGGATTCTGTCCCAAGACACCGGCGGATGAAAATCGAAGCGCGCGTGGCGGCTGCAATCCCGGCCATCCGCAACCAAAGGCCGGACCATCACATGCCGAGCGACATCGACGAATCCAGCGCCCTGCATCGGCCGGACGGGGTCACCATCGCCTACCGGCGGTGGTCGGCGGGAGCCGGCTCTGCAGGCCTGATCGTGCTCATCCACGGAATGGCCAGCAACATGACGCGCTGGTCGGAGTTTGTCCGCAACACGGCGCTCAGGCAGAGCTGGGATATTGTGCGTCTCGACTTGCGCGGCCACGCCGGATCGATCGTGCGCGCGCGACTCGGGATGTCTCTGTGGTGCGACGACATCGCCGCGATCCTCGAAGCCGAACGGCACTCCCGGGCGGTGCTGATCGGCCATTGTCTCGGGGCGAATATTGCCCTGCAGTTCGCTGCCCGCCATCCGGAGCAGACCCGCGGTCTGGTGCTGATCGAACCGATGCTGCCTGAGGCGCTGTCCGGCCCGCTCCGGACCATCCGTGCGCTGAGGCCCTGCGTCGCGGCGCTGGCTGCGGGCCTGCGCGTCGCGAACCGGATGGGCATTTACCGGCGGCGCATACCGCCGCTGGATCTCGAGTACCTAGACCGGGTTACACGTCTGGCCATGGCGACAGATCATAGCGCGCAATCCCTGACACGGCGCTATGCCTCTCCGTGGCAGGACCTGAAGTTCATGCCGAGCGCCAATTACCTGGAAGATCTGCTGGCGGTCAGCGGCCCCCTTCCTCCGTTGACCAAGGTGCGCGCGCCATCACTGGCGCTGCTTTCGACGGGTGCCGCATTCAGCGACCTGGAGCGCACGCGCGAATTGCTGGCGCAGCTCAGCGGGTGCCGCATCCTCACACTGGATTCCCGTCACTGGATTCCGACCGAGGCGCCCGATGCCATGCGCCAGGCAGTCGAGCACTGGTGCGCGGGTCTCGGCGCTGGCTAGACCCCGGCAGGTCCCGGTATTCAAACCGTCCCGCGCCTGCGGACGCTGCGTGCGGTCGGTACCGCCTTCCACGGGTCGTCCGGCCACGGGTGCCTGGGATAGCGGCCCTTGAGCTCCTTGCGAACATCGGCGTAGGTGCGGTTCCAGAACCCGCGCAGATCCTGCGTCACCTGGATCGGGCGGCGCGCCGGTGACAGCAGGTGCAGCGTTACCGGCACCCGGTCACGCGCCACGCGCGGCGTGTCGGCAAGCCCGAAAAGTTCCTGCAACTTCACCGCCAGCACCGGCGCCGCATACGGCTGGTATTCCAGCGCAACAAGCGAACCGCTCGGCACTCTGAGGTGCGTGGGTGCATCGCGTCCGAGTCGCTGACTCTGGCTCCAGTCGAGGCATCCGGTCAGAATGCGAACCAGGTCGAGCCGCGCAAGGTGTTCGCGCCGCGTCACGCCGTCGAGATGCGGTCCGAGCCAGTCATCGAGCATGGCGTCGAGGGCGCGGTCCGAAACATCCGGCCAGTCCTCCTCGGGAAACCAGCCGCGCATGCACAGCACCCGGATCTGCCATTGCCGCGCCTCTTTGCTCCACGGCAGCGCCTGCAACCCGAGTTGCCGAATGCCATCAATGACGGCGGCGCGCAACATCGCGGGCGGCACCTTCGAAAGCGGCGCACTGGCAAGCAGCAGCGCGCCCATGCGTTGCTCGCGACGGGCAATGACGGATTGCTGCTGAATATCCCAGCGCACCACCTCTTCGCTGCGCAGATGCTCTGCAAACAGGCGTTCAAGATCGTGCGCGGCAAGAGGCGCCGCGAGGTGAATCAGTCCTTCCGGATTTGCCGCGGCGCCGGTGCATTCCGGCGCGCCGGAATCGGCATTGGCCACCGCCAGAAACGGGTGGCACAGGCCCGTTTCCCGCTCGGGCAACCGCACTCCCCGTCCGTGAACCAGGACATATCTGGATCCGGCGCCGGCCCGGCGCATCGCAACGCGATCCGGGTAGGCCAGCGCCAGCAACTTGCCCACATCGGTGGCGGCAAAGACACTATCCGGAGCAGGCGCTGCGACCAGACGGCGAAACTGGCGCGCCGCCTGATCCGCGCGCGCGCAGCGTTCGGCATCGGCGCCGCGCGTCTGTGCCGTGCGCCGCCCCTGGACGCGGAAGTCACGCAGCACCTCGACGCGCACGCTCAGATCGCAGGACAGGCGTGCTTCGCCCGCAAGGATATCGCGTTCCGAGATCAGCGCAGCAACATCGCACGCCAACGCGATCAGCCCTTCGCTGCGCGCAGCCATCAGCATATGGGAAAGCCGCGGATGCAGCGGCAACTGCGCCATGCTGCGGCCCACGGCACTGATCCGCCCGTCGGAGTCGAGGGCTCCCAGCTGGCGCAGCAGCTCGCGCGCCTGGGCTAGGGCGGCGGCGGGCGGCGGATCAAGCCAGGACAGACTCGCGGTATCGTGCACGCCCCACGCTGCCAGCTCCAGAGCGAGAGGCGCCAGATCTGCACCGCGTATTTCCGGAGTCGTCTGGGGCAACAGCCCGCGCTGCGTGCTTTCGCTCCATAGCCGCAGACATACGCCCGGCGCGGTTCGTCCGGCACGTCCGCTGCGCTGATCGGCGGAAGCGCGCGAGATCCTCTGGGTCACCAGCCGGGTGAGGCCGCTCTTCGGGTCAAACTGCGGCATGCGCGCATACCCCGAGTCGATCACCACGCGTATGCCGTCGATGGTAAGGCTGGTTTCCGCAATGGGAGTCGCCAGCACCACTTTGCGTCTGGCCCCCGGACTACAGGGACGTATGGCGCGCTCCTGAAGTTCCCACGGCAGATCGCCATAGAGCGGAAAAACCTCCAGCGCATCCAGTGCCAGCCTGTCTTCGAGCAGTTCCCGGGTGCGGCGGATCTCCCGGGCACCCGGCAAAAATGCCAAGACATCACCCTCGTAATCACGCAACGCGCGAGCGACTGCCTGTGCGACGGACTCGGCCAGAGGCCCGGCGGGGTCGCGCGCGCAGTACTGCACCGTCACCGGAAAGCTGCGCCCCGGGCTGGCGACGATCGGCGCCCGGCCGAGAAGCTGCGATACCGCGGCGCCGTCCAGGGTTGCGGACATCACCAGAATACGCAGATCCTCGCGCAGGCCGCGCTGGCTGTCGAGCGCCAGCGCAAGTGCCAGGTCACCATGAAGATGGCGCTCGTGGAACTCGTCGAAAATCACCATCCCCACTCCATCGAGTCCCGGATCCGTTTGCAGGCGGCGAGTGAGAATGCCTTCGGTCACGACTTCTATGCGTGTGCGTGCCGACACCCTGCTTTCGAAGCGTATGCGATAACCGACCGTCCCGCCCGTCTGCTCGCCGTATAGCTCGGCCATGCGGGCGGCAGCCGCCCGTGCCGCAAGGCGTCGCGGCTCCAGAATCACTATGGACCGCCCGGCGAGCCAGGGCTCCTCGAGCAGCGCCGCAGGCACCAACGTCGTCTTGCCAGCCCCGGGGGGCGCCTGCAGCACGACAGACCGGTGGGCAGCGAGCGCCGCACGCAGTTGCGGCAATGCCTCTTCGATCGGCAGAGTCATCAGGTTGGAGGCTTCGCCTATGCCACTCGGTTGCGGGCTTCGCCGCGAAAAAATGCGGCGATGTTTTCGATCACTTCGTCCGCCAGTCGCTGCTGCGCCTGACGGCTCGCCCAGGCAATGTGCGGCGTGACGAGCAGATTCGGCAACCCTGCCGATATCAGCGGGTGATCCGCAGCCGGCGGCTCCTCCCCGAGCACGTCCAGACAGGCACCTGCGAGATGCCCGCCACGCAGCGCCGCAAGCAGTTCGGTCTCGTCGACAATGCCGCCGCGGGCGGTATTGATCAGTATGGTGGTGGGCTTCATGCGCGCCAGCTCGTCACGTCCGATCAGGTTGCGTGTCTGCGGCGTGAGCGGCACGTGCAGGCTTATGATGTCGGAGTCCGACAATACCCGATCGAACGCCGCACGCTGCGGCCGCACCTTCTCTGCGCCGCGCCGCTCCGCCAGCAGCACGTTCATGCCGAACGCCTCGCCGAGTCGTGCCACCGACTGGCCGAGCGCGCCAGCTCCCACGATGCCGAGGGTGGCGCCCGCCAGATCTTCGATGGATTCGGTTAGCAGGCAGAATGAGTCCGAACGTGCCCATTCACCGGCCTGCACCGCCTGTCGATAGCGCAACAGATTGCGACGCAACGCGAGCAGCATGGCGAAGACATGCTCCGGCACGCTGTGGATCGCATACCCGCGCACGTTGCACACCGCCACATTGCGGCGCCGCGCCGCATCCACGTCCACGTTATCGACACCAGTTGCCGCGCACGCAACCAGCCGCAGGCGCGGCAGCTGTTCGATCAGCGCAGCCGGCAGGGGGACCTTGTTCGTGACCACGACCTCGGCATCCCGGGCACGCTCCAGAACCAGCTCCGGCGGTGTATGGGAATGATCGCGCCAGGATCGGCCGGCCACACCCGCGCCTGCCGGAGCGAAACGCACCGTGGCTGCAAAGGTACCGCGATCAAGAAAGACGATGCTCATAGTTCATTTAACGCCGTTCGCTGCTGCCTGCGCCGTCGCAAAGGCCTAAAGACATGGGCGCATCCGCAGTCATCCGGCGAAGCCTCACTGGCGGGGGCCGCTGCCGGACTTGCGCGCCACGGTTGCAGCGATAAGCACCGGGTCGTAAACCGGCGCGAATGGCGGCGCATAGCACAGGTCGAGCGACTCCACATCGTGCACACTCATGCGTGCACGCAGCGCCGTGGCGAAAACGTCGATGCGCTTGGCGACGGTGTCGGCTCCGGCCATCTGTGCGCCGAGCAGCCGGCCGCTGCCACGCTCGACGAATACCACCGTCGTGATCGGCGCCGAACCCGGATAGTGATGACCGCGGCTGCTGTGGCGCGAAACGCTCGAAAGGACGTCCAGACCGTAACCGCCGATTTCCGCAGCGCCAACCCCGGTGCGCGCAACTTCAAGATCGAATACCCGGAACCCGGCGGTTCCCGCGATGCCGGCAAAGCGCTCGTCGCCGCCCGCCGCATTGGCGCCGGCAATCTTGCCCTGCTTGTTGGCGGTCGTGCCGAGAGGTATGTAGGCCGGGCGGCGCAGCACTTCGTGAAACGCCTCGGCGCAGTCTCCGGCAGCGAAGATGCCGTCGATGTTGGTTCTCTGCATCGCATCCACGGCAATTGCCCCGGTTGCGCCCAGCTGCACACCGGCCGACTGCGCCAGCACAACGCTCGGGCGCACTCCGACCGATACAATCACCAGGTCGGCGGCCACCTCGCCCTTGTCGGTGCGCACGATCAGGCCCTGGCCAGCAGCGTCAATCCCCTGCACGGTCACACCGGTGTCGACGTGCACGCCGTGACGATGCAGCTGTTCGGCAACGATGTCCGAGATAACCGGCTCAAAGCCTGGAATGACCTGGCTCGCGCGCTCCAGAACGTGCACCGCCAGGCCACGCTGGCTCAGCACGTCGGCCATCTCCATGCCGATATAGCCGGCACCTATGATCGTGGCGCGGCGTGGCGCCACCTCGTCGATGAAGTGCTTGATCGCTGCCCCATCGGTCAGTTCGCGCAGCAGGAACACGCCCGGCAGGTCCAGTCCCGAGATCGGAGGACGAACGGCTTGCGCTCCGGTCGCGATCACCAGCCTGTCGTAGCGCTGCGTGTAATCCCGCACGGCAGCGTGATCGCGGACCGCAAGCTCCCTGCGATCTGGATCGATCGCGCGCACTTCATGGCGGGTACGCACGTCGATTCCACGGACGTGCCTGAATTCCTCGGCGGTAATGACCACCAGATCATCGATGTCACGCTGCGGATCCTGGATGTTGTACGGCATCCCGCAGGCCCCATAAGAGACATACGGACCACGTTCGAGGGCGATGACCTCGGCGTCCGGCATACGCCGCTTTGCCTGGCTGGCGGCGCTCATGCCGGCTGCAACACCGCCGATGACTACGATCTGCATGGCTCAGCAGCAGCCGTCGCTGCCGCAGCTGCCGGAATGGATGGCGCCCTTGCCCTGCGCGGCCGGCCGGCGGGTTCCCGGCACAGCACACCACGGCCTCGGCTCGCACGCCGCTGCGGGCGGCACACCGATGAAATTGTCGCGGTACGGACCTCCGGTGAGAAAGTGGTAGGTGCGCTCGCATACCGCCATGCGCACTCCGCGCGGAAAGACGTTATTCTCGTCGTCGCGCACCTCCGCATACGGACCGCGATAAATCACCGCGTGCCCGCAGTCGAGGCTCGGCCCCGCCGCCGCCTTCACCGCGGTGAGCGTCACCGAGCGGAATTCAATGCCCTCCACCACCTGCCAGGGCTTCGGATCCCACTTGTCGTAGCCGACCGCCCGAAAGCCGGCATCGGTGAAGGCACACAGGAACTCATGCTCCTGGAACGCGCCCGAGATGCAGCCGCTCCACAGCGTGGCATCCGCCTTGAGGTGCGCCGGCACCGGCTCGTCGCTGACGATGTCCGATATGGCAACACGCCCGCCGGGCTTGAGCACCCGGTGGATTTCGCCTATCAGCCGGCGACGATCGGCCTCATCCACGAGGTTCAGAACGCAATTCGAAATCACCACGTCGACGCTGGCGTCGGGAATCAGCGGAGTGTGCGCATGCTGCGCGCTGCGCCAGTTCTCGAACGCTGCGAAATCCGCGCTGCTGCCTACGGGATGGGCGGCAAGCCAGCGGTCCTGCGCATCCACGTCAAGGGCCAGGTCCTGGATCCGGCCCTTGAGGAAACTGACCCGATCGCCACCAAGCCTGACAGCCATCTCCTTCTGGTACTTGCGTGCGAGCTCGAGCATGTCGTCGTTCATGTCCACCCCGATCACACGCCCGGCGGGGCCGACGATCTGTGCGGCGATGTAGCACAGCTTTCCCGCGCCGCTGCCCAGATCGAGCACCGTATCGCCGGCACGCACGTACCGCGAAGGATCGCCGCAGCCGTAATCCTTCTCGATGATCTCAGCCGGCAGCAAGTCGAGCAGCCGGGCATCGTAATTCACCGGGCAACAGAGTGATGGCTGCCGTACCGCGGCGCCCTCCGAATAGCGCTCCAGAACCGCCTGTTGTTGCGACCCCATATGCACACTCCTTCGCCCTCGCTATCGGGCGCATGAAAAGAGAACCGAACCAGCTGGCATGCCCGCGAACCGACCTTCGGCCACTTACGGCGCGCGCCCGCCGTACCCGACACGATCAAAAATCTGGCGGCACCGGCTTTGCGGCATCCAGCCGATCGCATATCGCCTCGCCGTCAACCCGTTTCCCGCCCGAAGCATCGGCGCGCAGGACCATGCGACGGCGCCCGGCATTCCGATCCGGATGCGCCGCAATCCGGCTCCGGCCGTCGGCAAACAGGAACTTCAGCGCACGGCATGCGCGCTTGGTCACGCGCAGGATCTTTTCGGCACGCGTGTGCCGGAAGTAGGCCCGGTCGGCGTCCGAAACTTCACTGTAGCATTTTCGGTACTTGTGCTTGATCCAGGCATTGAAGTCGATCTTGACGGCCAGATCATAGAGAAAGTGGTTGAGGGGGGCAAAACAGTGCTTGCGTCTGATGGCCACTCCGAAATCGACGATCCCCGGACTTCCTCCAGGCAGAACCATCAGGTTGTGCTTGCGCTTGAGGTCGAAATGCGCGATCCCCCGACGGTGCAACTCCTCAATCAGGCAGAACAGTTCGGCATAGTATTTCGCGCGGTCTTCCGCTTCGGCATGGCGCAGCGACTGCCCCTCCAGGTATTCCAGAACCAGGTAACGGCCTCCGATCAGGCCATAGCAGTGCGGACATCCGCGCAACCCGGCGAGGCGCGAATAGGCCTTGAATTCGTTGCGCAGCATGTAGCAGCGCAGCCACCGCATCGGGCCGCGGCCGGAGGCCGTCTTGATGACCAGACGCTTGCCGTTCTCGTTGAAAAAGTAGACATGACCCTGGTACCCGCTCGCGAGGATGTCGCTGCGGCGAACGGCGCAGCGCTCGATCCACTGGATCAGTTCGTCATCGGTGACGCCGGTGAACGCGGTGCTCATAGCTCATTCAGGCCATCTTGAGGTGCAGCAGGTAGAGGCAACCTCCCAGAAATGCCGCGATAAGGGGCTCACCGTTGACCCTCAGGCTTTGCCGCAGTGACCATTCTCCTCGTGTCCCCGCCCGGAACGGGGTCAGGCTGGGAACGAGCGCCCGGGTATGCGCGCGCCAATCCTCCCATTCGCTGCCGAACAGCCGGTGCAGCAGCCCGTCCTCGTGAGCGATAGCCGGCGGAAAAAACGCCAAGGCGAGTGCCGCCCACAGCGGAAGACTCCACCACAGGCCCGACGCCAGACAGAATCCCGCGACGATCACGTTGTTGCCGACATAGAGCGGATGCCTCACGAAGGCATAGGGGCCGGTGGTCGCCAGACTCCTGTCCTTTTTCACATGGCCAGAGGCCCACATGCGCACCGCTTCTCCGCTGACCACCAGGACCATGCCCGGCCAGAACAGCACCGGAACCCGCTGCGGAAGCCCGATCAAGCTGAGCAGCATGACATAGGCGATGGTGACGAACTGGCGGTGCCGGTAACGCCGCCTGGCCAGATCTGACCACAACCGCTGCAGTCCCAGTTCGGACAGCGTCGGCATTCTCAGCCGCCGGAACATGTAATCCGCCTTCCTGGAAGAGTGCACAGCATCGGTCAGGGAACTGGAAGAAGGTTGGGGAACCGGTCTTCCGCTGCGCTTACCATGCATTGTTTACTGTGCAAGAAGATAGATCCATCCGACAGGGACAGCGCTTGCATGATAGAGCAGAACGTCTGTCTTTGACAAACCTTCCGGGCGGGACCTGCTGCCGGGCGCACACGGCGCCCGGGCAGCTGCACACTGCGGATCAGCGCGGCCCGCGAAAGAGACTCATCCGCTCGCCGAGCGTCTGCGTGAACCTTCGCGGTGGAATTCGAGCTTGTCGCCGTGCACATCGACCACGATACTGTCGCCGGCGCTGAATTTGCCGGCGAGTATTTCCTGCGCCAGCGGATTCTCGACCGATTGCTGAATTGCACGTTTCAGCGGACGGGCGCCGTAGACGGGATCGAATCCCGCCTGTGCCAGCCGATCCAGGGCCTGGTCGGTCAGGCGCAGATCCATGTCGCGCGCCTGCAGCCGTTCGCGCAGATACTGGATCTGGATCATCGCGATGCGATGCAGCTGTTCACGCACGAGCGGATGGAACACCACGATATCGTCGATGCGGTTGATGAACTCCGGCCGGAAATGCTGACTGACAACTTCCATCACCGCCGCCTTCATGCGGTCATAGTTGTCTTCTCCGGCCAACTCCTGGATGGCCTGCGATCCGAGATTCGAAGTCATGACAATCACGGTATTGCGAAAGTCGACCGTGCGTCCCTGCCCGTCGGTAAGTCGTCCGTCATCGAGCACCTGAAGCAGCACGTTGAACACTTCCGGGTGCGCCTTCTCGATTTCGTCCAGCAGCACCACGGAGTAAGGTTTGCGCCGCACCGCTTCAGTGAGATAGCCGCCTTCCTCGTAACCGACATAGCCGGGCGGAGCGCCGATCAGTCGCGCCACCGAATGCCGTTCCATGAATTCCGACATGTCGATGCGCACCATGGCCTCGTCGGTATCGAACAGAAAGGCGGCCAGCGCCTTGGTCAGCTCGGTCTTGCCCACGCCCGTCGGACCCAGAAACAGAAAAGAGCCGTTCGGCCTGTTGGGATCGGAAAGCCCGGCACGCGCACGGCGGATCGCATTCGCCACGGCCGTGATGGCCTCGGTCTGTCCGACGACACGCCGGCCCAGCTCCTCCTCCATGCGCAACAGCTTGTCGCGCTCGCCTTCCATCATCTTCGCCACCGGTATGCCGGTCCAGCGCGCCACCACCTCGGCCACCTCGTTTTCAGTGACGGCCGAACGCAGCAGCTTGCGCTCTTTGCCCTCGGCCACGGCGGCCGCAGCCAGCTGCTTTTCGAGTTCCGGAATACGGCCATACTGAAGTTCCGACATGCGCGCCAGGTCCCCCGCACGGCGCGCGGTTTCGATCTCAACGCGCGCCCGGTCCAGTTCCTCCTTGATATGCTGCGCTCCAGTGACAGCGGCCTTTTCGGCCTTCCACACCTCTTCGAGATCGGCGTACTCGCGCTCAAGCTTGCGCAGCTCGCCTTCCAGCGCCTCGAGGCGCTTCTTGGACGCCTCATCGGCCTCTTTCTTGAGCGCCTCGCGCTCGATCTTGAGCTGGATCATGCGCCGGTCCAGCCGGTCCATCGCTTCGGGTTTGGAATCGATTTCCATGCGGATGCGCGAGGCCGCTTCGTCGACCAGATCGATCGCCTTGTCGGGAAGCTGGCGATCGGTAATGTAACGATGCGAAAGCGTCGCCGCCGCCACGATCGCAGGATCGGTGATGTCCACACCGTGGTGGACCTCGTACTTCTCCTTCAGCCCGCGCAGGATAGCGATCGTGTCCTCGACGCTCGGTTCGTCGACCAACACCTTCTGGAAGCGGCGCTCGAGCGCCGCGTCTTTTTCTATGTACTTGCGGTACTCATCGAGCGTCGTGGCTCCGATACAGTGCAGCTCCCCGCGTGCCAGTGCGGGTTTGAGCATGTTTCCGGCATCCATCGCGCCTTCGGCCTTGCCCGCGCCGACCATGGTGTGCAGCTCGTCGATAAACAGGATGATCCGGCCTTCCTGTTTCCCGAGGTCGCTCAGCACGGCTTTCAGGCGCTCCTCGAACTCTCCGCGGTACTTGGCACCGGCGATCAGCGCACCCATGTCGAGCGACAGCAGTCGGCGACCCTTGAGTCCTTCGGGAACTTCGCCGTTCACCATGCGCAGGGCCAGACCTTCCACGATGGCGGTCTTGCCCACACCCGGCTCACCGATCAGTACCGGGTTGTTCTTGGTGCGGCGCTGCAGGATCTGGACTACGCGGCGGATCTCCTCGTCCCGACCGACCACCGGATCGAGCTTGCCCTGTTCCGCACGCTCGGTGAGATCTATGGTGTAGCGCTCCAGCGCCTGGCGCTGGTCTTCGGCGCCCGCATCGCGTACGTTCTGGCCACCGCGCAACGCGTCGATTGCCTTTTCCATTCCACCCCTGGAGGCGCCGGCCTCTTTGAGCAGGCGTCCGAGCTCGCCCTTGTCCTCCAGAGCGGCAAGCACAAACAGCTCGCTCGAGATGAACTGGTCATTACGCTGCTGCGCGAGCTTGTCGGTGATATTGAGCAGCTTCGTGAGGTCGTTCGAGACATGTACCTCGCCACCGGCCCCTTCGACCGAGGGCAGTCTGTCGATCGCCTGGCTCAGTCGCGAGCGCAGGGCGTTGACGTTGACGTCCGCCTGCATCAGCAGATGGCGGCTCGTTCCGCCTTCCTGGTCCAGCAATGCGGCCATCAAATGCACCGGCTCGATGAACTGGTGGTCGCGGCCAACCGCAAGGCTCTGGGCCTCGGCCAGGGCAGTCTGGAATTTCGTGGTCAGTTTATCCATGCGCATCGGAATGTCTCTCAAACCGTGTTTTATGGAATGACAATGGGGGGTATCCGCACATTTTCAAGCAAGTCCGGGCTGTTCCACCCGGAACCCCCGGCGCCAGGACCGGACGGCAAGCCTGTTCCACGACCACGGAACCGGTGCGTCCCGCCCGGCTCGGAGCGCGGCACCGCTCATTTTTCGGTCAGCATCGACTGCAGACGCCTCAGGAAGCGGTCGGCATCGCCTTCCCGCAGGTGTAACGGCGGAAAATGCCGCAGTCGCGCGTGACTGCGCAGGAACACCGCGGAAACCGTACGGCCCGCGCCGCGTATGCCCTCGACCCGCACCGGGATGACCGGCGCGCCGCTGGCGCGGGCCAGATACGCGACCCCGCGCTTGAGCGGTGCCACCGGCTCGTGATCCAGATGAATCCGGCCCTGCGGAAACAGCGCAACGACCTCACCGCGCTCCAGCGCCCTGAGCGCCGCTGCCAGCGCCGCGCGCGGGTTCCGGCCGCGCCTGACCGGTATGCAGCCGATCGTCGCGAACAGTCGGTGCAGCCCGAGCCGTTCATACTGCTCCCGGGCGATCAGGAAACGCAGCGGCCTTCGGCTGGCGGCCGCCATCAGCAATGGATCGAGTCCGGACACATGATTGGCGACCACCAGCGCCGGGCCCTCCGCAGGAAGACCGATCTCCCCGCCGTGCAGGCGGTGAAAACGTCTGCACCAGATGCGATTGAGTCCGTCGAGCCGGTTGAGCCATTTGCCACCCCAGTCGGCCACCTGCGCCGAATCGAGCCGCCGCATAAGGCCGTGCCATGCGCAGGCCGCAGCCGTGAGACCGGCGACAGCCGTCGCCCCGAGCACGAGCAGCTTCAGCGCCATGCCTTTCGCACGCCGCTGTCCGGTGGCCGGCGGACATACCGTGGAAGCACCGCGGCGCCTGATCGCAACCGGACCGCCACCTCTCGCGGTGCAGCGCACCATCCGTTACACTCTCGCCACCCGCCGGTTCCCATTGTCCGTGACTGCGCTGCGCACATTTCATGCACACCCAGGTCTTCTTTCTCGTTCTGATCGCCGTTCTGCTTGCTGCGCGCATTCTCGGAGAGCTCGTGGCACGTCTCGGCGCTCCGGCAGTGATCGGAGAGCTGCTCGCCGGCATCCTTCTCGGGCCGAGCCTGCTCGGATGGGCGGAACCCACAAACAGTCTGCGGCTGCTGTCCGAAATCGGCATCGTACTGCTGCTGTTCGAAGTCGGACTCGAAACCGATGTCCTGCGCCTGGTGAAAACCGGCCTGCAGCCGTTCATCGTCGCGACCGCCGGATTCGCGATGCCATTGGCGCTCGGCTATGCGCTCAGCCATTATCTGTTCTCTCAGGGACGGGTCGCGTCACTGTTCGTCGGCGGCACCCTCACAGCCACGAGCATTGGCATCACCGTACGCATGCTCGCCGATCTCCGGCGCAACGCAAGCGACGAGGCTCAGGTCGTGCTGGGCGCAGCGGTGATCGATGACGTTCTCGGTGTGGTCCTGCTCGCTTTCCTTTACCAGTCCACACGCGGCGGACATATCGACTTCGCCGCAGCGGGCAAGGTGTTGCTGTTCGTCGCCCTGTTCCTGGTGCTCGCCCCGATTGCGGCAAGAGCGATCGCCGGCATCATAGAGCGCTTCAACCGGGTTAGCCAGATACCCGGGCTTATCCCCACCACGGTCGTATCGCTGGTCTTGTTCTTCGCCTGGCTTGCGAACGAGGTGGACGCCCCGCAGCTGCTCGGGGGATTCGCTGCCGGACTTGCACTATCGCGCAGGTTTCGCTGGCCGTTCGGATCCGGCGCGCGCCCTGATGCGGGATTCACGGCCGAAGTCGAGCGGGCGATGCGTCCGATCGTCCATCTGTTCGCACCGATATTTTTTGTGACGGTCGGATTGTCGCTGAATCTGCGCGTCATCGACTGGTCGTCGCCGTTCGTGTGGACCTTTGCGCTGTCGCTGTTCGCGGTTGCGGTCGCCGGCAAGATCGCGGCCGGATTCCTGGTGCGCAGGCCGTTTCTGTCGCGCCTTGCCATCGGGATGGCCATGATCCCGCGCGGCGAAGTCGGGCTCATTTTTGTGGCGCTCGGCCAATCCACCGGAATCCTCAACGGCACGCTTTCCGCCGTCCTGGTCCTCGTGATCGCGCTCAGCACGCTGCTGCCACCGTTCGCGATGAAGTGGCTCTACGTGCGCTACGCAGCGCAGCTGTGCGGCTGAACGGTCCTGCCTGCCCGGGGGGGCCGCGGGCCCGGTCCGGTTTGACGGCACCGGCCGCCTGCGGCTGCCGCAAACGGGCATTCCAGGGCAAGGCCCGAACGGAGGCCCCGGCAACCGGTTCCGCACCGCTGTTTTGTGGTTAAATATCCGGCCTATGTCAAATGACGACTCCTTGCGCCGAGCGATTCCGCCACCCCCCCCGCACGACGTGACCGAGAACGTGCGTCGGGCACTGAGTGAGGACATGGGTACCGGTGATCTGACGGCTGCCCTGATCGGAGCGCAAACTCCGGCGGCAGCCCGGGTCATCAGCCGCGAGCCAGCGGTACTGTGCGGTGTTCCGTGGTTCGAGGAGGTATTCCGGCAACTCGATGCGCAGGTCCGGGTTTCCTGGTCGGTGGCTGACGGCGATCGGGTCGAACCCGGCCAGATCCTGTGTCGGCTTCACGGGCGCGCGCGTCCGCTGCTCAGTGGCGAGCGAACGGCGCTCAACTTTCTGCAACTGCTCTCCGGCACTGCCACGCTCACCAGACGTTATGTGGATGCCGTCGCCGGCACCGGTGTGCGTATCCTCGACACCCGAAAGACGATTCCCGGGCTGCGCAGCGCGCAGAAGTATGCAGTCCGTTGCGGCGGAGGCAGCAACCATCGCATGGGACTGTACGACGCCGTTCTGATCAAGGAAAACCACATTTACGCTGCAGGTTCGATCAGCGCCGCGGTTCACAACGCCCGCACCCTTTCCCCGCCGGGCACGCCGGTGGAAATCGAGGTTGAAACTCTCGAACAGCTGCGTGAGGCACTGGCCGCCGGGGCACAGCGGCTGCTGCTCGACAACTTCGAGGTCGCCGCGCTGTGCGCTGCGGTGCGGGAGACCGGCGACCGCGCGCGTCTCGAAGCTTCGGGTGGCGTCACACTCCAGACGGTGCGCGCCATTGCCGAAACCGGAGTTGACGAGGTCTCGGTCGGCAGCCTCACCAAGAGCCCGCAGTCCATTGACCTGTCCATGCGATTCGATGCGCTGCCCTGACCGGACGGCACGTACAATTTTCTGGAGCCGCGCCGTTGGTTGAGCTAAAATAATTCCAAAATGGATTTGCTGTAGAGAACGGCCGAACGGGTGCCAAAGATGGCAGCCGCTGCAGGGGCCGTTGTGCACACTCGTAATGCCGTACCAGACGCAATTGCCGATGAACCGAAAGATCGATGTTCACGAGCTGCGCAAGGGGATGTATGTTTGCGAGCTTGATCGCCCCTGGGTAGGAACTCCATTCCTGTTCCAGGGCTTCGAGATCCAGACTGATGAGGAACTCGAGAAACTGCGCGGCCTGTGTCACTACGTGTACGTTACCGACGAACCGGCAACACCTGCCGTTACGCATCGCAGGGCAGCCGCTCCCTCCGGCGCATCGCCCATCTTGTCCAGCGTCACCACCGTTGATCATGTCCGCGACCTCGGCGCAATCCCCCAATCGCGCCGGGCACCGCCACGCTACCGCGACCAGGTCAGCCTGGAGGAAGAGATGGATGCGGCACGTCCGCTGGAATCGGGCACGCGCGCGCTGATTCATTCGATCATGGACGATGTCCGCCTCGGAAACAGCCTCAATGCCACGCCGGTAAGACAGGCCGTCGACGGAATGGTCAACAGCGTAGTGCGCAATCCCGACGCGCTGGTGTGGCTAACCCAGCTCAAGAACAAGGATGAATACACTGCCCTGCACAGCCTGCGGGTCTGCATCCTGGCACTGACGTTCGGTCGTCACCTGGATCTTTCGGAGGAGGAACTCAATGTACTCGGCACCGGAGCGCTGCTGCACGATATCGGCAAGCTCAGGGTTCCCAACGAAATCCTGAACAAGCCGGCGCGGCTCACTGACCAGGAGTACCAGATCATGAAGACGCACGTCCCGCTCGGGGTGCGGATTCTCGACAATACCCGTGGTATTCCTGCGGCGGCTATCGCGGTAGCACGCTGCCACCATGAGCGCTACAGCGGCTCGGGCTACATCAACGGTATTACCGGAGAGCAGATCGGTCTGTTCGGTCTGATCGGCGCCATCGTGGATACCTATGATGCGATCACCAGCGATCGCACCTACCACAACGGGCTTTCGGCATACGATGCGCTGAAAAAACTCTACGAAGGGCGCGACAAGGATTTCCACCCGGGTCTCGTGGAACAGTTCATCCAGTGCATGGGCATCTATCCGATCGGCAGCATCGTGGAATTGAATACCGGCAGCGTGGGTGTGGTGATTACCGTGAACCGCGAACGCCGCCTGCGGCCGAAGGTCGCGCTGGTGCTCGATGAAAACAAAAACCCCCACGCGATCTCCCCGGTTCTCGATCTGTTCCACACCCTTTCCGATACTTCGGGGGCGGCCCTCGAGATACGCCGGGTTCTGCCTTCCGGTGCCTACGGCATCAATCCCAACAGCTTTCTGCCATCCGTCGGGGCTTAGGGGACAATGTTCCCGTCGCCGCGGGAAATCGCGCTGTGCCGCACCGGTATCAGCGCTCGAGCCAGATGAGCGACGCCATGCGTCCGCAGGCGCCGTCGCGGCGGTAGGAATAGAACCTCTCCGATTCCGTCACGGTGCAGAACCCGCCGCCATAAACGCGCCCGATGCCGGCCCGGCGCAGACGCAGGCGCGCCAGCCCATAAAGATCGGCAAGCAGTCTGCCCTGCCGGCCTTCGGCGAACAGGGAGTGCGCCGCGCTGTCCTGGCCGGAAAATGCTTCACGCACCTCTGGACCGACTTCGAATGCTGCCGGCCCGATCGCCGGCCCGAGCCAGGCCATGAGACCCGCCGGGTCAAGCTCCATCGCCGCCACACCACTTTCGACGATGCCGGCCGCAAGACCTCGCCAGCCGGCATGCAGGACCGCGACCCGGGTCCCCGACAGGTCGCACAGAAAAACCGGCAGGCAGTCGGCAGTCAGCACCGCGCAAACGAATCCCGGGCCGTCCGCATAGCTGCCATCCGCCGCGGCGCCCTCGCCGGCCTGCCCCGCGTGGATTACGCGGGTCCCGTGCACCTGCTGAAGCCAAGCCGGCTCGGCCGGCAGATTCAACGCCGCGCACAGCTGCTCGCGGTTGCGTGCCACCGCCTCCGGGTCATCGCCCACATGGTTCGCGAGGTTGAAGCTGTCGTAGGGCCGGCGACTCGTCCCGCCACTGCGCACGGTGGTGAGCGCCCTGACCCACGGCGCGGCGGGCCAATCGGGGACCACGCAATCGCCGAGGCTAGGCACGACGTCCGCGCACGGATCCATGGGCCTGCATATCCGCCTCCAGCGCCTTCAGCAGCGCCACCATGTCAGCCGGCAGGGGACTCGTCCAGTGCATCGTTTCGCCACTCGCCGGATGAACCACAGCCAGGCGGGCGGCATGCAGTGCCTGACGCCGGAACGCGCGCAGGGCGGCGGCAAATTGCCCGCTGCTGAGCGGCGGGATCTGCAGCCGGCCGCCGTATACCGGATCTCCCAATATCGGAAACCGCCGGTGCGCCAGGTGCACCCGGATCTGGTGTGTACGTCCCGATTCAAGCCTGACCCGCAGCAGGCTGTGCGCACGGAAGCGTGCCTCGACCCGGAAATGGCTAACTGCCGCCCTGCCACCCTCGCTTACCGCCATGCGCGTACGGTGCACCCGGTGGCGTCCGATGGGTGCGTCGATCGTCCCGCCTGCGACGGCAATGCCACAAACGATCGCCAGGTACTCCCGCTGCAGGCTGCGCTGGCGGAGCTGCTCGATCAGATCGCGGCGCGCCCGCTCGACGCGCGCCACGACCAGCAATCCGGAGGTATCCTTGTCCAGACGGTGGACGATTCCGGCACGCGGCAGGTGGCGGAGCCGGGGATCGTGGTTGAGGAGCGCATTTAGCATAGTCCCCTCCCAGTTGCCGGCAGCGGGATGCACCACCAATCCCGCCGGCTTGTCGATCACCAGAAGCTCATCGTCCTCGTACACCACCTCCAGCGGGATGGCCTGCGCCTCCCAGTCTACCGCGGGCGCCTGCGGAACCGTGATGCGAACCTGTTCTCCACCGCGGATGCGGTCGCGTGCACGCGCCGGCGCCGCGTCCACCTGAACCAGTCCGGAACGGATCCACTTCTGGATCTGGGATCGGGTAAACTCGGGAAGCAGGCCGGCCAGCGCCTGATCCAGGCGCTGGCCCACATACTCGGACGGCACACGTGCCGACAGCTCGGTCCCGCCAGGGGGAGTCACAAGCGTCTGTCCGGCTTCTCGTACCCGGCGATTCGGAGTATTCTTCGCGTCACCAAAAGTTCGACCTGAAACCATGCCACCCATATCCCTGCGCCGCATCGCGCCCGTCGTTGTACTCGCGCTCCTTGCCGGCTGCTCTACCCTGAAGAAGCCTGAGGACCGCACCGGTTCGGCGGAGCACTTCTACAATAAAGGTCTGACCGCGCTCAACGAGGGAGACTATACCCGGGCGATCAGGAACTTCCAGACACTCGATGCGCGCTACCCTTATGGCGCCTATGCCGAACAGGCGCAGATCGACATCGCCTACGCGTATTATAAGAATAATCACCCGAATGAGGCCATCGATGCCGCGGATCGGTTCATACGCCTGCATCCGACATACCGGTATGTCGACTACGCCTACTACCTCAAGGGCCTGGCAAATTTTCACTTCAAGCACAGCACCCTCGCGAGCCTGTTCACGGGCAGCAACGTTTCCGACCGCGACACCAAGCGGCTGGCCGACGCCTACGACGCCTTCCGCGTGGTCGTCACCCGCTTCCCCGACAGCCGCTATGTGGCCGACAGCCGCAAACGCATGGCCTATCTGCTCAACCTGATGGCAGAAAGCGAAATCAACATCGCCCGGTTCTATTACAAGCGCGGCGCCTACGTCGCCGCGGCGAATCGCGCAAAGTACGTCATTGACCATTACCAGCGCACACCGGCAGTCGAAGACGCGCTCGGTATTCAGGCCATGGCATACAAGAGGATGGGGATGAAACAGCTCGCCGGCGACACGCTGCGGGTGCTGCAACTGAACTTTCCCGGCAGCCACTACATCGGGCAGATCCAGGCACTTCCTGCCGGATGATGCGGCGCGTATGCGCCACGCCCCCGTCAGATGGCAGCCGGCCCGGTCTCGCCCGTGCGAATGCGGACCACTTCTTCCACCGGGGTCACAAAAATCTTGCCGTCACCGATCTTTCCGGTGCGGGCCGCAGTCATGATGGTCTCGATGCAGCGTTCCAGCTGCTCCTGCTTGACCACCACCTCGATCTTGATCTTCGGCAGAAAGTCGACGACGTATTCCGCCCCACGATACAGCTCGGTGTGACCCTTCTGGCGCCCGAACCCCTTGACCTCGGTCACCGTCAGGCCGGTGATGCCGGCTTCGGACAGGGCATCGCGCACATCATCGAGCTTGAATGGCTTGATTACCGCTTCGATCTTCTTCATGTTGATTCGGGTCCGGTGAGTTCGCAGGCTCGCGCCATCAACATATCCGTGACCGGCGGGCTTTGCAAGTGCCGAAGCCCGGGTCTGCACAGCGCTGTCGCCTACATCTCGCGGTAGCCGGAAGTGATGGGATAACGGCGATCGCGGCCGAACGCGCGGCGCGTTATGCGCACCCCCGGCGCCGCCTGCCGGCGTTTGTACTCGTTGTGATCCACCATGGCGACCACGCGTGCCACCGTCGCGGCCTCGAAGCCGGCGGCGATGATGTCCTGCGGGGACCGGTCGTGCTCCACATAGCTTTCCAGAATGGGGTCAAGCACCTCATACGGTGGCAGACGGTCCGAATCCCTCTGATCCGCGGCAAGCTCGGCGCTGGGCGGGCGCTCTATGATGCGCAAGGGGATGACCGGAGCAATGCGGTTGCGGTACTCCGCCAGCCGGTACACCAGCGTCTTGAAAACATCCTTGATCGCGGCGTAACCGCCGGCCATATCACCGTAGAGTGTTGCATATCCGACGGCCATTTCGCTTTTGTTTCCGGTGGTAAGCACCAGCCGGCCGGTCTTGTTGGAGATGGCCATCAGCAGGCTGCCGCGTATGCGCGCCTGGATGTTTTCTTCGGTGACATCCCGTGCGCGCCCGCGGAATTCCTCGCGCAGCGCTGCATTGAACGCCTCGACCATGGGTTCGATGGGAATGACCGTGTGACGCACCCCCAGCATTTTCGCCATGACTGCGGCATCCTCCAGGCTCATGGACGCCGTGAAGCGCGACGGCATCATCAGCGTTTCCACCCGCTCCGCGCCCAAGGCGTCGACCGCGATGCACAGCGTCAGCGCCGAATCGATGCCTCCGGAAAGGCCGATGGCAACGCCCGGGAAGCGGTTCTTCTCCACATAGTCGCGCACGCCGAGCACGAGCGCGCGATATACCTCCTGCTCGACCGACAGGGCGGCTGGCAATTGCTGCGCAACCGGCACGACTGCGTTGCCATCAACATGGAAGTCAACCGCAAACAGCCCCGCCTCGAACGCCGGACAACGCTGCACCACGGCGCCGGTGGCATCGACGACAAACGAGTCACCGTCGAACACGAGTTCGTCCTGCCCGCCAACCAAGTTCGCATAGAGCGCCGGCAGCCGGTTTTCGTGGGCACGCGCCGCCATGATCTGCTCGCGCTCGCGCCCCTTTTCCATGTGATAGGGTGAGGCATTGACCGTGACGATAAGCCGCGCGCCGGCCTGGGCCGTCAGCCTTACCGGCTGCGGCTGCCAGACGTCCTCGCAGACCGTCAGGCCCACAGGAACTCCGGCAATCTCGACAACGCAGGGTTCGCTGCCGGCCTCGAAGTAGCGCTTCTCGTCGAACACGCTGTAGTTAGGCAGAAGGTGTTTGTGGTAGGTGGCTACCAACGTTCCATCGCGGACTACGGAAACCGCATTGAAGACCCGGCCGTCGATGCGTCTCGGGTAACCGACGATCAGGTCAATGCCGCGCACCTCGCGACCCAGCCGGTCGAGCCCCGCCTGCACCTGATCATAGAGGTGGTGGCGCAGCAGCAGGTCTTCCGGCGGGTAACCCGTCAGCGTCAGCTCGGGGAAGATCGCCGCGTCGGCGTGGACCCGGCGCGCTTCGGCAGCCGCCCGGATAACGCGCTCGACGTTGCCGGGCACGTCGCCGACAAGCAAATTGATCTGCGCAATCGCTAGCCGCAGGCGCGCCGCCATCAGAACTCCCTCCCGAACACGCACCGCGCCCGCGGAACAGGGCAATAGGCGGCTGCGGGTGCTCCGGGCAATATCGTCGTATCCATTGGGCGTTGAACCGGCCTGCTACGATCCACGGCGGTTGCCGGATCGCAACAGCCGCGCGCTATTCTGGGCCAATCCACCTGATATTTCAAAACGCCATGGCCCGAAACCCCGCACGGTATTAAACTGGTGGCATGCGGCTGTCGGTAGCAGAAAGCCTCGAACAGGTCCGGCCGGAGGACTGGGATCGCGTGGCCGGCGGACACGACCCTTTCCTGAGCCATGCGTTTCTTCATGCGCTCGAACGCAGCGGATGCGCCTGCGACGCGAGCGGCTGGTCCGCGCGGCACCTGTTGCTGCACGCCTCCGACGGCCACCTGGCTGCGGCGGTGCCGCTGTACCTCAAAAGTCACTCCTTCGGAGAATTCGTATTCGACTGGGCCTGGGCGGACGCCTATCGCCGCGCCGGCCTGCGCTACTATCCGAAACTGGTGGCCACGGTTCCGTTCACACCGGTGACCGGTACGCGCATGCTCGTGGCCGCGGACGAGGACCGGGATGCAATCAGGCGCCAGCTGATCGGCGCGGCACGCGACCTTGCCGACAGGCTCGGGGCTTCTTCGCTCCATTGGCTGTTCACCACGGCCGACGATACCGCGGCCCTTGAGGCGCACGGCATGATGCGCAGAACCGGATACCAGTTCCACTGGCACAACCGCGGCTACCGCGATTTCGACGACTTTCTTGCCGGTTTCTCGTCCCAGAAGCGCAAGAAGATCAGGCGCGAGCGCCTGCAGGTACGTGAAGCAGGTGTCGAGACTGTGCTGCTGACAGGCGACGAGCTCACTTCGGCACACTGGGAGCGGTTCTACGGATTTCATCTCGCCACGCTCCGCAAGCACGGTGCCGCCCCGTACCTGACACCGGAGTTCTTCCAGGCCCTGGGTAAAACCCTGCGCGAGCATGTCGTCATGGTCGTCGCCCGCCGCGGCCAGGACGATGTGGCCGCAGCCCTCAACCTGCGTGGCGCGGACGCGCTTTACGGCCGCTACTGGGGCGGGGCCCAGGATATCCCGGGCCTGCATTTCGAGACCTGCTACTACCGGGCGATCGAGTACTGCATTGCCGCCGGCATCCCGCGGTTCGAGGGTGGAGCCCAGGGCGGTCACAAGCTGGCGCGCGGATTCCTTCCGAACATGACGTTTTCTGCACACTGGCTGCGCCACCCGGAATTCGAGCGTGCCGTTGCGGACTTCCTGGAGCGGGAACGCAACGGACTGGAGGCCCATCTGGATGAACTTAACGAACATTCCCCGTTCAAAAAAGATGATGGAATCTGACACTTCGGGTATCCCAACAGGTCGGACCCTGCGACGGCGCCTGCCATGCCGATATTGATGCCATCCGGCTCGGAGGTTCTGTTTCCGCCTCCCGAGACCGCGTCTGCGGAAGGGCTGCTGGCGATCGGCGGCGATCTGGGCAGTGAGCGCCTGCTCGAGGCCTATCGCCGCGGCATCTTCCCCTGGTACAGCGCCGGACAGCCGGTGCTGTGGTGGTCACCGGATCCACGTACGGTGCTTTTTCCACAGCAGCTGAAGATTTCCCGCAGTCTGCGCAAGACGCTGAGACACGGGGGATTCCGCGTTACCCTGGACACGGCGTTTCGCGCGGTCATCGAAGGCTGTGCGGCACCGCGCCGCAACAGCCCCGGCGCCGGTGCCGGCACCTGGATCACCGCGGAGATGCGGGATGCCTATTGCCGCCTGCATGCGGAGGGCTACGCCCACTCGGTAGAAACCTGGCAGGGCAATCACCTCGTCGGCGGGCTGTACGGTGTTTCGCTGGGCGGCGCGTTTTTCGGGGAATCCATGTTCAGCCTCGCCACCGACGCGTCCAAGGTCGCCCTCGCGCATCTGGTACGCCAGCTCGAGGCATGGAACTTCAGCCTGATAGACTGTCAGGTGGCGTCTGCGCATCTTTTCAGCCTTGGCGCCGAAGAGATCCCCAGGTCCAGATTTCTTGCACTGCTCGCAGCCGCCCTCAAGGCTCCAGGGCGGCACGGCGCCTGGAAACTTGAGATACCGCCTGCGGCAACCCACCCATGACGGCCACCCAGGACAAACCCGATCTGTACCTTTCGATGCCGCATCCGTGCAGCTACCTTGCGGGGCGAACCAGCACGATCGTATTTGTGGACCCGCACCGGCCGCTCGATACCAGCCGCTATGCGGACTTCGTTCGACAAGGGTTCCGCCGCAGCGGCGAGCTGGTCTACCGACCCTATTGCCAGGGATGCGCAGCCTGCGTCCCGGTGCGCATTCCGGTACCGCGTTTCCGTCCTTCACGAGGACAGAGGCGGGTATGGAAGAGGAACAGCGACGTCCGCGTGACGATCAGACCGGCGATTTTCAGCCCCGAACATTTTTCGCTCTACCGCCATTATCAGGCCGGCCGCCACGCCGGCTCCACCATGGATGATCCGGATCCGGAGAAATACATCGGCTTTCTGCGCAGCCCGCACATAGAAACCGTGTTCTGCGAACTGCGCGTGGCCGATCCCCCAGTCGATGCGTCCGCCGCGCAATCGCGCAGCGACGGGACCTTGCTGGGCGTTGCGGTCACCGACGTGCTGCCAGACGCCCTGTCCGCTGTCTATACGTTCTACGATCCCGATGAACAGGCGCGTGGCCTGGGGGTCTATGCGATTCTCTGGCAGATCGCCGAGGCGCAGCGGCGCGGTCTGTCCTGGGTATATCTAGGCTACTGGATCGCCCAGAGTCCGAAAATGGCCTACAAGACGAACTTCCGGCCACTGGAAATCCTGCGCGACGGGCAGTGGACAACCCTGGCCCGCGAGCGCTCCTGAATTCCACCGACGGCGACGGCACGGCCCGGTCTGGAAGGGGCACAATCCGGCATTTCGCCTTTATAGAATCCCCCCGGACAGACGTCTGCGCGGTCATCATACCGTCATGGTTCTGCGCTAGGCTGGCGCCGGATACCGATGAATTTCTGCCGGACGTCAGCGCTACGGCCACCGATCGGAAACGGTCCAGAACCCGACACAGGGCGGCGACGGCAGGCGGATTGCTCCAACCCGGGGACAAAACCATGCTCAGCTTTCTGTTCCGTCTCATCCATGACTTCCATGCCGGCCACGGGTTCAACCCTAATACACTGTATATTAATACTTTTCATTACCGTAACCTGCGAGAGAGCGTCCCTGGTCTGAAGGCTGATGCCGATCTCGCCCGCTTTCTCGACGTCGACATCATCCTCAGCGAAGAGTCCATTCACCCGCATGTCGCTTGGTTGATCCCGGAAAGCCGCCAGCGCGCTGGCGGTCGGTCCGGGGGATAGGACCCGCCCACCCGCAATCCGCAACCCGCCCTGGCGTACCCCCTTCGAAATGCGGCTTTACGCCCATCCACGAGTGGGGCATCATACGGCGCCAGCACACGGGGCAACGTTCCCGTTCCGAAATTCATCCGCGAGGTCAGGTGTGGCGAGAGAAGAAAACATTGAAATGGAGGGGACGATCATCGAGACCCTGCCCAACACCCTGTTTCGGGTGCAGCTTGAGAACGGTCATATAGTCACCGCCCACATTTCCGGCAAGATGCGCAAGAATTACATCCGCATCCTTACCGGCGACAAGGTCACCGTCCAGCTTACGCCTTACGACCTTTCGAAAGGTCGCATCACATTCCGCGCACGCTGACGACACCGGCTGCGGTCCAAAGGGATTCCGCCGGACTTCAGCTCCAGCATTTTTCGCCCACAAGCAGTGCCTCGGGCATCAAAGCCTTAAGCGCTCCGGCAATTTCCAGAATTACCCCGGGCTTGGGACGCACCGACACCCACAGCAGATTTAGACGCACGTTGAGGTCGGCGAACACCACTTCGGCATAGCGGCCCAGCACCGCCTGCATGCAGCCGAGGGCTTCCGCAAGCTGATGTGCCGGGCGGTCGCGCAGGCCGGGAAACAGGATCATGAAATCGCTCAGCCGCTGACCGCATTCGTCACGCGTCGGCACACGCTCGTATAGCGGCCGGTTCGCCTCCAGCGTCAGGGAAGGCTGCGACTGGATCATGAATTTCACGCCTCTACCCTAAGCCAAGGTGCCGATCCGAGGCAAGCGATCGAAGGCACAGCGTGTCCGCCCGGGGACTCCGGATGTCGGGATCCGGAGTTCCCGGGGGCAGGCGCACCGGCAGTGTCAGCCACTGCCGACGGCCGGACCGGCTACGGACGCACCAGCGTGTAGCCGCGGTGCACCAGCTTCACGATCTGCACGATGCCGGCGGGAACCGGATGCGCATACGGATCGAGTTTCGGCTTGTAGCCGAGCTGTTTGGTCATGGCCGCCAGCGTATTCTCGCAGGCATCGAAACGGACACCGGAAGCCCACAGACTCTGTATGCGACTGGCGTTGGGATTCTTGGCGAACAACAGCTTCAGACCCGGCCCGAACGCTACCACATGGATCTTCACGTGATCCACGCCATAGGCGTTGATGAGGTTGTTGGCGACATTGAGCACCAGGGTCTCTTTGGCAGGCGTTGCATCGCTGATCTGCAGCACTACCTTGTTCTCGGCTGCCTGTGCCGGCGGACTCGCATACAGCATCGCGCCGAAAACCAGTACGGCCAGCGACATTAGACGATTACGCATGGGACAATCCTCCATTTCAGTGGCTATCTTGAGAAAAAAGGGGAGCCCGGTGAAGCTGGGTCTGTGTTCTAGGTCCGGACCACCCCCAGGACCGGGCTTTTTTGTCGTGGGTCATCAAAGGGTAAGACGATTCAAAACGCGGATTTATTTCCCCTCCGGTGCGGGATGCACCCGGACGAAATCAGGGGCGCGTCCAGAGAAAGCCGGGGGGAAGGCAGGTCCGCCTTCGCAACGAATTGCCTGGACAGACGATGACCGAGTTCCCTGGACCCTTTTTGACCGTACGGCTTCCCGGACTCAGCAAGCCAGGATCCGGCCTGGACAAGGACACGGCTTGGCGAAACCAGGTCCGGCGGAATCCGCAAAAGGCACCGCCCCGGACCGCAGCGCGGTACTTCGCTGCAGCCCGACAAGGAGGATTTCCGCTGCTTAACCGGTCCGCACCGCGGCCAGGACCGGGAGCGCTAAAACTCGAAAGCGAGTTCGTCGTCCTTGATGCTCACACGCACGTGTCCGCCACCCGCGAGCTTGCCGAACAGCAGCTCGTCAGCCAGGGGCTTTTTCACCTTCTCGCGGATCAGGCGCGCCATGGGCCGGGCGCCCATTGCCGCGTCATAACCGTGCTCGGCCAACCACGCGCGGGCGCCTTCGTCGAACTCTATCGTGACATTGCGTTCCTCCAGCTGCGCTTCGAGCTCGAGGACGAACTTGTCCACCACATGCACGATCGTGCCTTTGTCCAGCCGCTTGAACGCAATGACCGCGTCCAGCCGATTACGGAACTCGGGGCTGAATATCCGCTTGATCGCCTCGACATCGTCGCCACTGTGATCCTGGTGACGGAATCCCATCGAGGAACGGCTCATGGAATCGGCACCGGCATTCGTCGTCATCACGATGATGATGTTGCGAAAGTCCGCCTTGCGGCCATTGTTGTCCGTCAGGGTACCGTGGTCCATTACCTGGAGCAGCAGATTGAACACATCCTGATGGGCCTTCTCGATTTCATCGAGCAGCAGCACCGCATGCGGATGCTTTGTCACCGCATCGGTCAGGAGGCCGCCCTGGTCGAACCCGACGTAGCCCGGCGGCGCGCCGATCAGGCGCGAAACCGTGTGCCGCTCCATGTACTCCGACATGTCGAAGCGGATCAGCTCGAGCCCCAGCACCTTCGCGAGCTGGCGCGTGACCTCGGTCTTGCCGACACCGGTCGGGCCCGAGAACAAGTAGGAGCCTATCGGCTTTTCCGGCTGCCCCAAACCGGAACGCGCCATCTTGATCGACGTCGCCAACGCGTCGATCGCCTGATCCTGTCCGAACACCACCAGCTTCAGATCCCTTTCCAGGGTGCGCAATGCTTTCATGTCCGAAGAGGACACGCTCTTCGGGGGAATGCGCGCGATCTTGGCGACGATGTCTTCGACATCGCTCACCCCGATGGTCTTCTTGCGCTTGGCCGGCGCCAGCAGATGCATGCCGGCCCCCGCCTCGTCGATCACGTCAATTGCCTTGTCGGGCAGATGCCGATCGTTGATGAAGCGCGCCGACAGCTCAGCGGCGCTGCGCAGCGCCTGGCTGGTGTAGCGCACGCCATGGTGCTCCTCGAAACGCGCCTTCAGCCCGTGCAGTATCTGAACGGTCTCCTCGACGCTGGGCTCGGTCACGTCTATCTTCTGGAACCGCCGCGAGAGCGCCCGATCCTTCTCGAAAATGCCGCGATACTCCTGGTAAGTCGTGGACCCGATGCATTTCAGGTCACCGGAGGAAAGCACCGGCTTGAGAAGATTGGAGGCGTCCATGGCGCCGCCGGACGCGGCGCCGGCGCCAATGATGGTATGGATCTCGTCGATGAACAGGATCGCGTGCTCCTGCTTCTTGAGATGATGCAGCACGGCCTTCAGGCGCTTCTCGAAGTCGCCGCGGTACTTCGTTCCGGCAAGCAGCGCCCCCATGTCGAGCGCATAGATCGTGTTCTTCGACAGGACTTCCGGCACTTCCTCGTCGACGATCTTCTTCGCGAGCCCCTCGGCGATCGCCGTCTTGCCGACACCGGCCTCACCCACATACAGCGGGTTGTTCTTGCGGCGACGGCATAGGATCTGGATCGTACGCTGCAGTTCGTGCTCGCGGCCGATGAGCGGATCGATCTTTCCGGCGCGCGCACGCTCGTTCAGATTGACCGTAAAGATGTCGAGCGGACTGCGCTCCGGCGCCCCGCCGCCCTCTTCGCTCTCTTCCGGCGCCGGCAGCTCGGGCTGGCCCTCTCCGGGAACCTTCGAGATCCCATGGGAGATGAAGTTCACCACATCGAAACGGCTGATATTCTGCTTGTGCAGAAAATACACCGCATGCGAGTCCTTCTCCCCGAAAATCGCGACCAGGACATTGGCGCCGGTAACCTCCTTCTTGCCTACACCCTGGACGTGCAGGACCGCGCGCTGGATCACGCGCTGGAAACCGAGCGTGGGCTGGGTATCGCTTTCGCTGCCGGCCGGAATGCTGGGGACACTCTCGTCGAGGAAGGTCTTGAGGTTCTTGCGAAGCTCGTCGATGTTGCCGCCGCAGGCGCGGATCACACGCGCCGCGCTGGGATTGTCCAACAGTGCGGCAAGCAGATGCTCCACCGTAATGTATTCATGGCGCTTCTCGCGCGCGTCCTGAAACGCGGCATTCAGCGAGAACTCCAGTTCCTGAGACAACATCTGGCTACCCTCCCGGAAACACTTCCGGCGCAAGCTTTGGCACGGGCCGTCGCGCCCAACAATTTCCCAAGGAGCTACTCCGGCTCCATCGTACACTGCAGCGGATGCTGGTTATCCGCGGAAAACACCATCACCTGACGCACCTTTGTTTCAGCCACCTCGCGCGTGTACAGGCCGCACACACCGATACCCTTCTGGTGCACATGCAGCATGATGCGCGTCGCTTCCTCCCGGTTCTTGTGGAAAAACCGCTCCAGCACCACAATTACGAACTCCATGGGCGTATAATCGTCATTCAGCAGAATAACTTTATAGAGCTGCGGTCTCTTTAACTGAGGCTTAACCTCCTGAACGACGAGACCATCAGTATATTGCAGCTGTTTGTCGCTCATAACACTCTGTTACTCACAGATTAGACCATGCCCGCTAAGTATCTACATTTTGGGACCGTCGTCCAAAAATTCAAGACTTTTCAGAAATTAAGCCGGTCCTGACAGGGGATAAAGTCCCGCGATGTCAGCGGCCAGACATTGCCGCCGCACAGGGTCCGGAGCGGCCGTAAACTTCCGGTTGCCACCGTGCAATATCCTTGACTTGGACAAAAAAAGCGGGAAGATGATGCACGTGCGGGCTTGATTTTATGCGGAAAAGCGCCGTCAAGAACGGAGTCGCGATTCCGGTTTCAGGGACGCACTCTTGTCTTGGCAATAAAAATGGCGCCGCAATACGGCTCCATTGAGAACTAGGGGGATGTGGCATGGCAACAGGTACCGTTAAATGGTTTAACGCCAGCAAAGGGTACGGTTTTATTTCACCCACAAATGGCGGTGATGATGTGTTCGCCCACTTTTCGGCAATTGAAATGGACGGATACAAAACCCTCAAAGAAGGGCAGCAGGTCGAATTTGAAATACAGGAAGGGCCAAAGGGTCCGCAGGCAACCAACATTCGCGCATTGGCATAGCGTGATCCGGTCCTGTCGGAAGGTATCATTCCTGAGCCCGGCACCTGCCGGGTTTTCTTTTTCCGGAGACCCGAAACATCCACCCGGTTGCCGGGTCTGAGGTACTTACGGCGGAAGTCTGCGGGACACGCGCCCCGGATCGCGCGCAACACGCCCGTACGGGCGGGAGGACAGCCTGAGATGAACGTCAGAAAGCTGGAAGACGGACGCATTGTGCTGGAACTGGAGAAGGCCGAACTCGACCCGCTGGCACGGCCGGTTATCGCGCATGCGGAAGAGATGCACAGCGCCCTGCTGGATTTGGCGGATATCCTGCGCAGCGCCGGATACGGCATGCGCGATCAGTTCCGGCAGCCACCCCATCCGTGGGACGCCGGCGCGCAACATCCGAGCATCGAAAAGTGAGGTGCCACTCATGAACATCGCGAATCAGACCGCCGAGTCGCTGAGCGTTATCCTGGACCCCGAAGAAGCGCAACACCTGGTCGAGGGGCTGAGCGAACATCTGCCACTGCTGGGCCAGCCCGCAGAGAAGCTGCTCAACCTGCTGGTCGGTGCAGGCGTACGGGCGCCC
>JAKASJ010000057.1 GCA_021819085.1 Pseudomonadota bacterium
CCTGCCGTATCACCGCTCTTCGCTCGCTCATCGTCAGCCTCATTGCGAACCCCTCCGGAATGCACCCGCAGGGGAATTTCGCTTACATTCCTTATTTGAGGCAACGAATCGATTTCGCTTACATTTTTAATGAGTCAATTCGGTTGCTGGCTATTTTTTCTAATGTGTGTATAATTGATCAAATGCAGTCCTTTCCTCGTAGTCAGTTCGGAAGTTCCCTCCTGTTTTTTTGGAAGTCGCTACCGCTAATTTGCTTTCAGGAACGACCTGCAGATCATCGCAATCCAATCAACAGAGGTTATCTTCATGACTACCGGTACCGTAAAGTGGTTCAATGACGCCAAGGGCTTCGGTTTTATTTCTCCCCAGGATGGCAGCAAGGACGTATTTGTCCATCACTCTGCCATTTCAGGCAGCGGGTTCAAGAGCCTGACTGAAGGCCAGCAGGTGAAGTTCGACGTGGAGCAGGGCGCCAAGGGCCCGTCCGCCGCGAACGTGCAGCCGGCTTAAACATCAGGCACTGCGCAAGCAGGTTTTTGAACGGAAAGCCCCGCCAACGTGCGGGGCTTTTTGTGTGCGCCCAGCATAGGTGCACGCCTGTGGATGGAGGTCCCACCGTAAGCTGATCACAGTGAACGACGCGACAGGTCGTTAGTTTTTGCTTCCCTGCTTTGGCAAGACAAGTCTGACGGGTCTCAGCCATGTTGCTGTCTTCGAAGGTTCGTTTTTAATTGACATGCCCCGATACCGGACATCACCGCATACGTGCAAGGGCCGGCGGCCGGTTCTTACGGAGCGCTCCGGCTGATCGGGATGAGCCATACGGCCTATAACGAAAATATCTGGACATACAACGTAGCGGTTTTTCCTCAGGGGCGCTCCGGCGGCGTCAACATGCTTCTCAAGGTCGGCCATCGGGTACTTACGCCTCCTGGCGGCAGTATCACGGCACCTCGACGCCTTTCCAGGCGCATCATGAATCAGACTGAATAAGCATCGAAGCGGAAGCGCTGGCCCGGCTGTTTTCCGATAAACAGGGCGCCGCAGTCAGGCTGTTCAGGGCTGCCGGTGTTCCTCAACGGCAGTTTCGTCCCAGTGTTACGCTCCAAGGGTTAGCAGGATGCGAACAAAATCCGAACAGGGTATGGCTTGTCACAGGGCGTAGTGGCTCCCCGGAATGACCCGAAACCGTGGCGCCCGCGGTGGGCTATCGCGAGGTTTCCGCGCAGTTCTTTCCAGAGGCCGGAGCCGCGGCGTCGTAAAATAACAGGCAGTCGTTGGGGGGTTCGAGCAAAAACAAATCGGCATTGCCACCGGCGGTAGAATCCATGAGTTCGAGCTTCGCAGGAGGTCTCGCCGGGGGCCGGTCTTTCGTACGATTCCTCCTGTCCCGCCGACAGTGCCTCGGGGCTTTTCGATGCCGCAAACGGTCGTCTGGACGGATATCCAATCCCAGCTACACTTCGGAAAAGCAACGCTGCTCAAACAGAAAAAAGGAAAGCCGGATGAATAGGATGTCACTGAGGAAATTTCTTGTTGTTTTGACGGTGCTGGCAGCACCGGTTGCCGCGGCTTCGCCCCTGGCTCCCTCGGTCATTGCGGCGGATAACGGAGCGAGCATCTCGTTCACCTCGCTGCACCAGGACTACAAGGAGTTTTACGCGGGCACGGTTCCCGACAGCGAGAGCGGGAACATTGACGGTGTTGGCGCAACCTTCAAGGCATTGATGCCTAACGGCGTTTACTCGAGGCTGGCATTGCAGTATAGCCGGGGCTCCGATGTTTATACTGGGCAGACGCAGGGAGGTGTGCCCGTCATTGGTAAAACCGAGAACTCCATTATTGACGTCGGGATGCGTCTGGGCCGGGCCTTTGGCTTTCCTTACCGCACGGCGCTGGCGCCGTATGCGACACTAGGCTGGCACTCCTGGCGGCGTGGGCTCGGCGGTGCCGAACCGTACGATGAGTATTACCATGACTTCTGGATCGGTGCGGGATTGCTGGGGCAATGGGCACCGGTCGGGCCTCTGGTGTTATCGGCGTATGGCTCCATCGGTCGGATCGTGTCCGCCCACATGATGACGAGCGGGCTCTCCAGTTATGGCATCCCGGACCAGGAGTATGGACTGGGTAGCACGACCCGCTACAAGCTCGGTGCTGATGTGGATTATGCCGTCACCCCGCTGGTTCACGTCGAGGCCGGGGCCGATTATCTGCGCTTCGGTTATGGCCAGTCAGCGGTGAACTCGCTGCCCGGCGGAGGCATGTCTCTGGAGCCTGAGAGCACGACGAAGCAGGTACTCTATCGCATCGGCATCGACTTTTTCTTTTAGTGTGTCATCGTGGGAACGAGCGGGTAAAAACAGGTCATCTCCCGTTCAGATTTCTGATATGGCAATTCGCCAGCTCGACGTCGGCACTTTCCCTCCACTATCGTTCCGCTTCCATATCGCGTCAGGTGTCCCCGAGGGTGTCCACCCTTGGGGATGAAACGGGAAGCCGGTGCGCTGACCCTTGGTGATCCCATTCCGGTGCTGTCCCCGCAACGGTGATTGAGTGAACGTGCGGCCAGGACGCTGCTGTGCCCTCTTCAGACACGGGAAGGCCGCGTTGGGCCAGACAGACCCTGCTCATCAGCTCGGAGACCGGCCTGAAGCGGAATGACTCGGGCGTTGCGAAGGGCAACACGGCCGGGGCTATCCAGTTCTTTTCCCCGTTGCCTTGTCTCTCTCCCGCTTTCAGACAAATGGCCATGATGTGCAGCTGAACAACGTGCAAGGCGGCGACCGGCGGTTACGTGGCTGTACCGGACCAGAAGGCGGCACCCTTGCTGAGGAACTCGTCGTAGCGCATATAGTGCGATCCGTCGCAAGAAAAGGTCAGACTCACCGTTCCATTGAAGATGTTAATCGAGGCCGTGCGCAGGTAGATGGTTGTATCGACTATGCGCAGGGCCCGCATGGCGTCCAGAATCCGGGGGATTTCCGTTCGCGGTATCACGGCATCGGCGGGATAGGGTCTCAACGGGAACACCAGACAGATGTCCGGGTCCCTGAGCACTTCATGGTCGAGGATGCGATAGCGCAGCGGATCATCAATCGTCCAGACAATGGCCTGACTGCTCGAAAAGTGAATCTGGCACTGGAAGATGCCGCGTTCCGTGAGTAATTCCTCCAGGATAGACAGAGCTTTCTGCATGTTTCGGTCCATATGACTTTCGGTCCGGGTCTGCTGGAACAAGGTGCTCCGGATCGCCGGATCGCCCTTCACCTGCCGCCACCTGCGCGGCTCCCGGTAAAGCGCTGACGTCACAGGAAGTCCGCGCAGATCGAAATCCGCACCGACATACCCCAGTGTTCCCGTATCCGACTCAACGACTTGCAGCGCAGTCAGCGAAGGCCATTGTGCAGACAGGCTGATGTAGGCGTCCGACAGCAGGAACCCCCATGCCGGCATCACCTCCTTCATATAGGGGCGCTCGGCGCGATTGCGGTGATAGTGCCCAGCCTTGAGCCCGGCATTGTCGACGTTGTCACTGATCTGTACGCCGTCGGTGTCTACGACATACAGGTTGGAGCAGTACGGTATGTCCGAGAAGCCGTCCAGCAGTATGCTATTAAGCCGGTCGCGATCACCCCACGCCGGCGCGCATTGGGCGGCGAGGAGCGCGAGCGGCTCCCGGAGAATCCGGGCCAGTTCTTCACGCTGTCGATAGATATTGTCTTTCCAGGATGGTTCCATAGTCTTTTCGGGTATCAAAGGCGAGACTCCAGGCGAAAAACTACGCCTAATTTTGACAAAAAAGTGTGATTGGGTCCGGCCAGTAGCTGGTCTGTCACAGAATCCAGAACGCGATGCGGAAAAAAATGGAGCTGCCCGGAATATTCAACAGGCAGATTCCGTAAAAAGTGATGCATTTAACCGGCGGAATGCCCAAAACCGACATTCATCCTGCGCGGTCGTCATCCACGGCAGATATACCCGGCAACTTGCCATAAGGATGGTTGATTGGCATCTCCAGATACTTTTGGCGGGTTTCGTTGGATTCAAAATAGAAGGTAGGGGATTAACATCCATCTTCATCAAGATGGGGGTGGTTCGCTGGATTTTCAATGTCACGGCCGATGATCAGGTGGTGACCGTTGTGCTTGTGCGCTGGCTCGTGGATCTGGTGACTTTGATCCTGATTGTGCGGCAGGTCTTCCATTGCGATCCCTTTTGAAGCTCGGAAACCCGGAGTGGGCGTGCTATTTTCGGGAAAAGTAAATTTCATAACGTGCTTCCCGGGTGCAATAACTGCTGGCAAGTGACGGGCTTTGTGACGGTTGTCATAGCGTACAATCATTGCAAGGAAATGCATCGTGGATATCAGGAAGCAGTCGCTGTTTGATTTCTCCCTGCATTTTTCGGTACCCGGGATATCGTTTTCGTCGTAGGAACGGTGTGTTGACCTGTGCTGGTTGCTGGCGTTGTATTTCGCGCTCGGGGCGGGTCAGTCAGTGTGACGATCAGGCAATCTACTCGCAAGTGAATTGACCGCACGCTGGGGCAACCGACGCATGGAAAGTGCGTTACAGAAGGCATAGCCGGATAAGCGGAAAGCATATATTCCCAAACCGAAGACCAAGGCATTAGTGGTCAAAGCGGACGTAAACAGACTGAAAGTGGAGCACTTACCTGTCCACCCCCGCTTCCCGGAGCGAAGTGCAGGCAGCAAGCTTGGAGCCGTTCACGAACCGCGGCCTGTCCTGACCGAAAATCGGCTGGACCGCAACGCAGTGCAGTGCTGGTCTTCCGTTGTCTGTGGCTATCCGCCGTCTTGGTGCATGACCGGCACAGCCGTGCAGAAATGAAAAAGGAAAGATTTTGAATACCAGTCATTTCAAGAGGCGTTTTCGACATCAGAACGATGAAATACCGATGATACAAGTCGTTTGCATCGCATGGCGGAGCCTGTTCATACCCGGTAATGGCTGCATCAGAAAGGTGGTGCCTTTATATCATTCGAATCCGTTGCCGGTTGAATATATATTTCACAAGCCTGTCCTTACGTAAGTTAAATGCATCCGATAAATGGCGAAATCACCAGCTAAAAAGAAATTCTGTTTCGCTTGCATCGATTGCGGATGGCAGCAGTCACCGCCGCACCTTGTCCGCTCTGCGTCGTGCTCGTGTTCAAACCCATATCGCCCGGTTTGGCAATCTATACAGCAAGTCAGAAACTGGAATGAAGCGTCAACATATAAAAATCCTACACCAGTTACGCATAATCATCGGTACGGTGGCTCACATAGGATCGCGGCCAGTTTTGTTCCGGAATCTCGTTATTCGTCTTGTCGCGAGAGATCAACGTAAGGAGAAAGGGCATTGTCGACTGTCCGGAACGACATTGGACAAGGCGTTCAGCCGGGATTATTGGAAAGGCCCTCCGGTATACCGTTTGTCAGTAACCTGGCGATTTCCATGGCTACCACCGGGTGGCTGAAATAGTCGCCTTGACCCTCGTCGCACTGTTGGGCCAGAAGAAATGCGTTCTGCTCCTGTGTTTCGATGCCTTCCGCAAGGACGCGTTGCTTGAGGTTTTTACCCAGACTGATCATGGCTCTGACGATGGATGCATCGTTCGGGCTGCTGCCCATCCGATTGATGAATGACTGGTCTATCTTCAGGGTATCGATCGGAAATTTGCTCAGATAGCTCAGGCTGGAATAGCCGGTGCCGAAGTCATCGACTGCTAGCTTTACGCCCAGGTAAGCGAGCGCATGCAGCACGGCATCAGTAGACTCGGCATCCCGCATGAGGACACTTTCGGTCAGTTCGAGCACCAGATAGCGTGGCTCCAAACGCGTCTCCTCGAGGATCGCGCGCATATCCTTGAGAAAATCCCTGGCCCGGAACTCGAGCGCAGAGGTGTTGACGGCGATTGTGATCGGCGGCAAGCCCGCATCCTGCCATGCCCGGGCCTGGAGGCAGGCTTCACGCAGTACCCAGCGGCCAATCGGCAGGATCAGGCCACAGTCTTCGGCGATGGGTACGAATTCCGCGGGCAACAACAGACCGCGTTCCGGGTGCTGCCAGCGAATGAGCGCCTCTACGCCGACTATCGCGCCGCTGCAAAGATTTATTTTCGGCTGGTAGTGCAGCAAAAATTCCTGCCGTGCCAGCGCGCGGCGCAGGCCGGATTCGATGAATTGCCGCTCGACGGCCTGGGCAGTCATCTCCTTTTCGAAGAATTTGTAATTGTTTCGCCCGCTTTCCTTGGCATGGAACATCGCAATGTCCGCACTCGTGAGCAGGGTTTCCGCATCCTTTCCATCGTCAGGGTAGATGCTGATACCGATGCTTATGCTGATATGGAGATCGTGCGCGTCGATGCGGTGAGGTGGCGCAAGCATCGCAATTATCTTTTGGGCAGACAACGCAGCGTCTTCTGCGTGCTCGATATAGGGGAGCAGCAGAACGAATTCATCCCCTCCCTGACGACTGACGGTATCCGAATGACGCACGCAGCCCACCAGGCGTTGTGCCACTGACTGCAGTAGATGGTCGCCCACCACATGCCCCAGGGAGTCGTTGATGTGTTTAAATCGGTCCAGGTCCATGAACATCACCGCCAGTTGCTTGCCTTGACGACTGGCTAGGTCAATGGCCTGACCAAGCCGGTCTTGCAGCAATACGCGATTTGGCAAATCGGTGAGCATATCGTGATGGGCCAGGTGATCCAGCTGATCTTTAGCCGCCTGGACCTGTTCGGCCAGTGTTTTAGCTTCAATTGTCGCAGTGACCAGGCGCGCGTTCACTTGCTGCAACCGGATCATCTGGTCATCTGACGCGGCCTTTGACGTCTCTGCCTCGCGAATTTTCCGTTCTCTTTTGGCGACGGTCTGTTCACGTATATGGGTTTCTCCTTCCCGTGCCTGTACCGTTCCTTCGCGCAGATGGGCCGAGTCTTCACGCAAGGTGGCCGAGTCTTCACGCAAGGTGGCCGAGTCTTCACGCAAGGTGGCCGAGTCTTCACGCAGATGCGCGGCATCTTCTCGCGTAGAGACCAGGTTCTCACGGTTGCGAATGGTCGCTTCATCGTCCATGACAGCACTTTCCCTGCGCCGCCTATCCTTACCGCGGACAAACGGCATGCTGTCTTTGCCTTGGCCAGTCACGCCTGCCTGACCCGGGCTATCGGTATCGGAAGCGCCGTCCGTCTCTGGACTGTTTATGACCACTCTGCCTCACAAGGTCGTGTTAGTCATGGGTTGAGCATAGGCCGGTCCGACAGGATTCCGGTATATGCAGATAAAGTGTCGCCAATGATGATGCCCTCGTTTGTAATATCAAACAATCGAATTTCCTTGCTGTGCTCGCTGCCACGGACTTTAACGACCGACAGGACGCGTTTGAGTTGGCTCGCGATTTCGACATAGCGCTGCATGATAATGGCGTCAGCGAGAAAGGCGCTCCCAAACGGACTAAAGCGCAAATCGCCGTAGCGGTCTTCCAGCTCCGTGGTCATTAATATGGTTACGCCCATGGCGGTCAGTTCGGCAACCATCCGGTACAGCGATCCGCGAAAATCTTCGCTAAATTCGGGTGCGAGCGCCAATTCGAATCCCGACAAGGAGTCGAGGACGACCCGCTTTGCCTGCATTCGGCTGATCATCATGATAAGATCATGCAAGGCCTCATCGATCGACAAATCGAGAGTGCGCGTATTGATCACTCCCAATTTCCCGGCATTGACCAGTGCAGTCAGTTTACTGTTCAGCAGTTGGCTGGGGCTTTTCTCAAATGCTGCAATCACCCCAGGTTCGTCCCGGCGCGCCCCTTCGGCGAGAAATTCCATCGCCAGGATGGTTTTTCCGGAACCGGATGGGCCAACGACGAGTAGCGAATAGCCAGCCGGCAGACCACCCCCCAGCATTTCATCCAGGCCGGAGACCCCCATCGAGAGACGTTCCTCTCCGAAAGATGTCTTGGCGCCTGGATCAAGCGCTGTACCTGGTTGGACAATCGCTCGAGGAAAAACCCGAATTCCGGCATCGCTGATACGGAACGTATGCACGCCCGGCGCCTGAGCTTGGCCGCGCATTTTAATAACCTGCATCTTGCGCACCATGGAATTACGGTGAACATTTTGCGAAAGCCACAGGATGCCATCTGCCACGGTAAATATGGGACTTGGCTCTGATTCTGGCGTCAGATATTCACCGATTAAGAACGTGGTCGCCTGCCAACTGGTCATTTGCTGGCCCAGTTTCTGCACGAACTGCTGCAGATCGGCGATACCCTGATTCCCGCGTTTTACGGACCGCGCGACGGACCGGAACGAATCCACGATCACCAGGCTGGGCTCATAGGCTTTCACTTCGTCGGCTATGCGTGCCAGTACGCGGTCAAAATTCCCTGTCAGGAGTTCTGTAGACAGATTGACGAAGCGGATAGATTCATTGATTTTATTGTGATCAAAAAACGTAAATTGCTGTTGATATCGGAGCATTTTCAGAGACGGTTCTCCGAGTACCGTAAAGAACAGTGCCCGGTATTCCGGGTTTGCCAGCGAGAACATGATCTGGTTAGCAAGCGTTGTTTTTCCGCTTCCCGGCGTGCCTGCAATCAGGTTGAAGGAGAATTCCGGCAGGCCTCCGCCCAGCAGGTTGTCCAGACCAGGGACGCCAGTTGGCAGACGACGAATGTTTACCTTGCTACTCATTCTTGAACTCCTTGCTGGCACTGTACGATGCATCATCGCCCCAAGCCGAACGTAAAATACCGGCTGTTAACTGCTCGCCAATTAACGCGGCCAGGATGTCGGTGACAGTGGTCAGTAGCAGATTGTTTGCAGCACGGGCTTGCGCAGCTATCTGTCCTTCGAGGCTCGTTTTCAATTCCGCGAATCGCAGATCAGTCTGTGGTGACAGTGAGTGGGCCGCGAGCCAGGGAAATTTTGACTGTGCAACAAATGCACTTCGCGCGTAAAGTGAATTGAAACCCTCTTCACCGACAAGTGAAACGACTTGGGTTGCCAGAGGTTCCCACAAGCCAATCGCGGCATACGCAACTTTTTCAGTGTGTCTTGCCATGAGTCGTTCGATTAACTGATGTCGCAGCTGGTCTGTCGTTTCCATATGATAAATATCACCACCCGTCGATATAACGACCTTGTTAATGTAACGACTTAGCGGCAAACAGCCATTGCATCAATCTGATATCGGCATATGACTAAAAGGTACTTATCTGGAATTCGGCAATGCATCGCAGGCACTCAAGGACATGCCATTGCGGATACCGGTAGGTAATTTCGAGACGTTATTCGCCTGAATAACCAGGCCCCTTGCCCCGACGCCGGGTTGGCTGCGGTCTAGTTTGTACTCAGTGTCGGGGCGATGCAAGGGAGGGTGCCAAACATTGTCGGAGTCGCCAGAGGCGGTATAGTGCCAGGCGATGTCGGCAGGGCCGCTGGTCCCTGGTCTTCCCGGGGACCCTATTGCGCATTCCGGCCAAGGCGGTCAGGCAATCCGGTGATGACGGTCACCCTCGGAGCGCAGCGACGCAAGCCGGTGGATTATTTACCAGACTGACCGCCATGGGGCAAGGAGGCGGCGGTCTTTCGCATCGACTCGCGTGCGCTGAGCTCGATGCGGTGTGCATTGTGGATGAGCCTATCGAGGATGGCATCAGCAATCCGACCGCCGCCGAGATATTCATGCCAGTCTGAGACGGGTAATTGTGACGTCGTGATCGTCGAGCCCGTGCCGTAGCGCTCCTCGAGAGTTTCAAGCAGATCCTGGGTCTGCGCCTCGGTCACGCTGCTCAATCCGATGTCATCGATCAGAAGGAGCGAGAGCTTCCCGAGACGCTTGAGGAGCGCACCCTATACATGATGGTCACGTGTGAGCCAAGGCAGCTGCAAAATAGAAGGCACCCTCATACAGCATCGCGTAGAGGAGATCGCAGTGCTGCCGCGGGCCAGCGCGTAAGGGCTTGGGTGTGACCTTTTTCTCGCCCGATTTTGAGGTCCGCAGGAGGCGCGAGAGGCAGGTTCAATCGCCTTCCGGCCCCCGCAAGGATTAACAAAAGAGGCGACAACAATCCTGGCAGCAGGGCCTCCTGATGATCGCGATCGTGGTCGTTACGGTCCGAGTCATTCAGGGTAGACGCCTGTAACGATTCTGGTATGGTTAGATAGCGCGGAGCATTGGGCAGCGTGTTCGGGCTGCTTGCGGTCCCGGTTTTGCGAGGTGTCTCTCGGCGCGCGTCCGTGTTGAGAACCAAAGAGTTCCATAAATCGAAGGAGACAAAATGAATGCAGTCAAGATTGCGGCAATCGTGCTGATCCTAGCCGGCGTCCTGGGGCTTGTGTATGGCGGTTTCACCTACACCAAGACCCATAAGGCCAAGCTGGGATCGATTGAACTGTCGATCAAGGACAAACAGACGGTCAATATCCCGGTTTGGGCTGGCGTGGGGGCGATCGCAATTGGCGGTGCGCTCCTGCTTTTTGGAAGCAAGAAAAGTTAGCCGCTGCATCGGCTGCCTCAGAAAGGGCAGCCCTGGCAAATGATTGGGTGAGGGGGGACCAAAGCGTGCCTTGCGCGAATGGTTTTCCGTCAATGGTGTTTGACTGTTCCCTGTCCAGGCGCGACTGCTCCGCGCTTGGCGGGGGTCACTCATTATCTTGAAGCGTAACGGGACAGAATATGGTGAAGCGCATTTTTCTCGGGCCCTTGAACACTGAAGTGGTCCCTACGCGGCGGACCTCATAGACGGGGACTGATCAGCGTGTTGCATTCTGCATGCGTACTCGTTGGGTGACAAGTAGCCGAGCGAAGAATGCAGACGCAGCGGATTGTAGAATCCGT
>JAKASJ010000023.1 GCA_021819085.1 Pseudomonadota bacterium
TCTAGACTCTCTTCCGGGCATCTGTTTCAGGCGATATAGAGACAGATTTTCCAGGAGAAATTGACCAACATTTTATTTTGAGGCAACGAAACCTCGTTCACTTACATTTTTTTGTGAGGCAACACGGATCCCGCCTATACCTCGGCATAGCTGTCACGGACTCCGAGCCATCGCTGCACGATGGGCGTGACATGTTGCGGATACCGGGTCAGCAGAATGGTGGCGACCCTTTCGATCTGCGGGAGCGCGGACTGGTCGCGCACAAGGTCCGCGATGTGGAACTGCTGCTCCCCGGCTTGCCGGGTACCGAGAACCTCGCCAGGCCCGCGCATCTCGAGATCCTTGCGCGCTATCTCGAATCCGTCGTTGGTGGCACGCATGATCGCGAGCCGTTCCCGGGCAGCCCCCGAAAGTGGTGACCGGTACATGAGCACACAGCTGCTGGCAACTGCACCGCGCCCGACGCGTCCACGCAGCTGGTGCAGTTGCGAGAGGCCCAGGCGTTCTGCGTTCTCAATGATCATGAGGCTGGCGTTCGGAACGTCCACGCCGACCTCAATGACGGTTGTGGAGACCAGCAGGTCTACGTCGCCGTGCTTGAACGCGGTCATGACCTGTTCCTTTTCTGCCGGCTTCATGCGGCCATGGATGAGCCGGACCTGTAGCTCCGGCAGTGCCTGCCGCAGAGCCGCCTCTGTCGCGGTGGCGGTCTGAAGCTGCAGCGCTTCCGACTCGTCGATCAGAGGACAAACCCAGTATGCCTGGCGCCGCTCGACGCATGCACTACGAACGCGTTGCACGACGTCCTGGCGTCGGCTGTCTGGTATCACTGCGGTTTCAACCGGGTGCCGCCCGGCAGGCAGCTCATCTATGATCGATACGTCCAGATCCGCGTAGACAGACTGGGCCAGTGTGCGAGGTATCGGGGTCGCAGTCATGATGAGCTGGTGCGGCCAGCAACCGTTCACGGCGCCCTTTTCACGCAGCATCAGGCGCTGGTGTACGCCGAAGCGGTGCTGCTCGTCGACGATGACGAGACCGAGGCGGCTAAATCCGATCTCACGCTGGAACAGCGCATGGGTTCCGACTACTACTGGTGCGCTTCCGGAGGCAACGAGTTCCGACATGGAGCGGCGTGTTTGGGCATTGAGCCTGCCGGTCAGCCAGGCAACTTCGATATTCATCGGCGCCAGCCAGTCCCGAAAATTGCGCCAGTGCTGCTCGGCCAGAAGCTCGGTTGGTGCCATGATCGCAACCTGCCAGCCGCATTCGACAGCATGGAGCGCTGCCGCAGCCGCAACCAGCGTTTTTCCTGACCCTACGTCGCCCTGGACCAGTCGCTGCATCGGCTGCCTCTGACGCAGATCGCCCACGATCTCCTTTATCACCCGTTGCTGCGCCGCCGTGAGTGCGAACGGAAGGCGTGCGCGCAGCGCATCAAACAACTTTCCGCTGGCGTCGATGACAGGGGCGCCATGCCGCCGGATGCGCTCCCGAAGTTTGCGCAAGCTCAGGCAGTGCGCCAGCAGCTCTTCGAAGGCCAGTCGTTGCTGTGCGGGGTGGAGCCCCTGCGTCAGCATGTCAACGGCTGCCTGCGGGGGCGGACGATGCACATAGTCCAGAGCCTCGCGAAGCGTAGGCAGCTGCAGCATGGCCAGCACCTCTTCCGGCAACCATTCGCGGATGCCCTGCAGGTGTGTATCCAGAACCCCGGTTATGAGTCTGCGCAGCGAAAGCTGGTGCACGCCTTCCGTAACCGGGTATACGGGCGTCAACCGGCTTTCCGGTTCTGGCTTTACGCCTGCTGGCAAAAGCTCGTACTCGGGGTGGACCACTTCCGGCCCGGCCGGCCCGTTGCGCACTTCACCAAAGCAGCGCAAAAACGCACCCCGTTGCAAAGTATTCTGCTGCGCTACCGAGAAATGAAAGAAGCGCAGCAGAATGCTGCCGCTGCCATCGGCCACACGGCACAGAAGATTGCGGCGACCGCGGTAGACCACGTCTGACAGTTCGATGTTTCCGCAAAACATCGCCTCCTGGCGGGCCCTCAGACTGCCGATCGGCGTAAGCCGGGTGCGGTCCTGGTAGCGGAGAGGGAGGTGAAACAGCACGTCCTGAACGGTGCGCAAACCGAGGCGCCCGAGCTTCGCCGCAACCCTCGGTCCGACCCCCTTGAGCGCCGAGACCGTCTGCTGCTCGATATCCATTAGTGGCGCAAGAGAAGTTCTACTGGTCCTCGAGGACCATGATCGCGTCCATCTCGACCGACGCCCCCTTGGGCAGATCGGCAACCCCTACCGCCGCACGCGCCGGATAGGGTTTGCGGAAGTAATCGGCCATGACTTCGTTCACGACCGGGAAATCGGCGAGATCCGTGAGATAGACGTTCAGCTTCACGAACTGCTGCAGGCCTCCGCCCGCTGCGCTGGCAACCGCCGCCAGATTCTCGAATACCTGTACAATCTGTGCGCGTATGCTGCGGGTCTCAAGTTCACCGCTTTCGGGACGCAGCGGGATCTGGCCGGAAAGGTACACCGTCGAACCGGCCCGTACCGCCTGTGAATAGGTGCCGATCGCCTGCGGAGCGTCATCGGTCTGAATTGCCTCTCTTTTCATCGATCACCTCGTGTGGAAATCGCAAGCAGCCAAGGAGGGCGATGACCCATGCGCGAGGCACGCCGTCACCGTGAACTGCCCGTTCGCTAACCCTTCATTCGATTGATGCGTATGACCGCTTCCTGCGAGCGTATACGGCGAATAATCTTGGCCAGATGCGCGCGGTCGCGCACTTCGACCGTGAAGTCTATGGACGCATTGAAGCTGTCACGCTCCTCGATGGACACGGCGTCGACGTTCGCATCCATCTCGGCGATCGCCGCCGCCACCATAGCGAGGACGCCGCGCTGATTCTTGACCTCGACGCGCAGGCTGACCGGAAACACGGAATCGATTCGGCTCTCCCAGCGCACATCGATCCACTGTTCCGGATGCTTTCGGTACTTGACCACGTTCGGACAGTCTTCGGTGTGCACGACGATGCCGCGGCCCGCCGACAGAAAACCCAGGATGGGGTCACCCGGGATGGGGCGACAACAGCGTGCAAATGTCACCACCACCCCCTCGGTACCGCTGATGGCCAATCCGGGCAGCTTTTCGCCGGTCGTCCTGATGTCTGCGGTCGCTGGCAGAAGCTGTCGGGCCACCACCGCTGCGAGCCGGTTGCCCAGCCCGATGTCGGCAAGAAGATCGTCCCAGCTCCGTGTCTTCAGCGTCCGCAGCAGCGAGACGCGCCGTGCTTCATCGACGCCCGGTAGCTCCATGCCGGCCTCCTGCAAAGCCTTATTGAGGAGACGTTCGCCGAGTCTTACTGACTCGCCACGCTGCAAATTCTTGAGATAACTGCGGATGTGCGCTCGTGCCTTGCCGGTCACCACGTAGTCGAGCCACATTGGGTTGGGGCGACCCCGCTTGGAGGTGATGATCTCGACATGATCGCCGTTGTGCAGCGCGGTACGCAGCGGCACGAGTTCGTGGTTGATCTTCGCGCCGGAACAGCGGTTGCCCACATCGGTATGGACGTCGTAGGCGAAATCGACGACAGTCGCGCCACGGGGAAGCTTCCTGATGTCGCCGTTGGGGGTAAACACATACACCTCGTCGGGAAACAGGTCGACTTTCAAATGCTCCAGGAATTCGTTCGGGTTGCCGGCCTGCTGCTGGATCTCGAGAAGATCCTTCAGCCACTGCAGCGCGCGCTTGTGCACTTGCGCGCCGTGGTCTCCGCTCTTGTACAGCCAATGCGCAGCAACGCCCGCCTGCGCCACCCGGTGCATGTCTTCCGTACGGATTTGCACTTCGATCGACACACCGAAAGGACCGAAGACCACCGTATGCAGCGATTGATAGCCATTGGCCTTTGGTATAGCGATGTAATCCTTGAACCTGCCAGGTATCGGCTTGTACAGGTTGTGGATGATGCCGAGCATCCGGTAGCAGGTGTCCACCTTGTCGACGATGATGCGGAATGCATATACGTCGTACACTTGTTCGAAGGTAAGGGACTTCTGGCGCATCTTCTTGTAGATGCTGTAAAGATTCTTTTCGCGGCCGGAGACCTCGGCCGCCAGGCCCTCCTGCTTCAGCTGGTTCAGGATCGCGCCCCGGACCTTCTCGACGAGGGTCTTGCGGTTGCCGTGCCGCTTGCGCGTGGCTTCGGCAAGCACGCGGTAACGCAGCGGATACAGGTTGGCGAAACCCAGATCTTCGAGCTCATGCGACCACTGATGCATGCCCAGACGATTGGCGATGGGCGCATAGATGTCGAGGGTTTCATGTGCAATGTCGCGCCGCCGTTCGGGCGGCAGGGCGCCTAGCGTACGCATATTGTGCAGGCGGTCGGCAAGCTTGATGAGAATTACCCGGATGTCCTGCGACATCGCAAGCAGCATCTTGCGGAAATTCTCGGCCTGCTCTTCCTCTTTGGTCTTGAACTCGATCTGGCCGATCTTGCTCACACCATCGACCAGTTCGGCAACGTCCTTCCCGAAATCCGCCGCCACCTGTTCCTTCGCGGTGGGGGTGTCTTCAATCACGTCGTGCAGAATGGCGGCGATGATGCTCCTGCTGTCGAGGTGCATCGCCGCGAGGATGCGGGCGACCTCCAGGGGATGGAAGATGTACGGTTCACCGCTGCGCCGGCGCTGGCCCTCATGCGCCTGGGCACCGAACAGGTAGGCCCGATAGACATCGGCGACTTCCGGGGCGGGCAGGTAAGTCTCCAGCAGTACGCACAGGTCTCCGATCTGGAACCTTTCGCCCCTCGTCGCCGGGTACGGTTGATCAGGAAGAACTGGCGCCGCCTTCCTTTTCTGCAGACGCAGCAGACGCGCCCGCGTCCGGCGCAATCTGCCCCGCTGTGTCGTCATCAGGTTCGTATGCGGCCTCCGGAGCCTTTTCATCCAGGATAGCGTTCGTGACGAAGCCCCCGGCGATCTCGCGCAAGGCAACCACCGTCGGCTTGTCGTTTTCACGGCCCACACAGGGCTCGGCACCCAGCGCTAGCTGTCGGGCGCGTTTTGTAGCCACTAGAACCAGCTGGAAGCGGTTCTCCACATTCTCAAGACAATCCTCTACGGTAACTCTGGCCATTCCTCACCTCGATCGTATTTAGCACTTTTCCGTCCCGGACGTCCCCCGGTCGCTTTCCGTCAGGGACGCGGTACAGGTCATACCCACACTTTGACGACACCGGAAAATCCGGAACAGATTGACCGCTGTAACGCTGGTCCCATTCGTCACAGTTGCCGAATTACCGCTGCGCTTACTGACATCTTACTGATAATTTGAGTTTTTTTCTATTCGTCCCGCAAAAGAGCAGCAATATCGAGCATTACGGGTCGAACGTCGCCGAAATGGCCTTCCAGAATCGCACGGATATCAGACAGCGCCGCAGAAAAAACGTCGTTGACGACAACATGGTCGAACTCGCCGTAATGGCGCATTTCTGACGAAGCCTCCCGCATCCGCCGCGCTATGGTCTCGGGGCTGTCCTGACCACGGCCAACCAGACGCTCATGGAGCGCTTCGCGTGAAGGCGGAAGCACGAAGACGGTTACCGCATCCGGCATGAGTTCCTTTATATGCCGGGCGCCCTGCCAGTCTATGTCCAAAACCACGTTTTTGCCGGCTACCAGCAGGTCTTCGACCGATCCCCGCGCCGTACCGTAATAGTTGCCGAAAACCCGTGCATGTTCGAGGAATCGCCCTTCCTTGACCATGGCGGCAAATTGGTCGGTCGATACGAAGTGATAGTCCGTGCCATTCCGTTCCCCCGGGCGCGGGGCGCGCGTGGTGTGGGACACGGACACTGCAACATTCGGCGCACTGGCTGCAAGCGCCTTGGCCAGGCTCGACTTGCCAGCACCGGAGGGGGCAGACAATATGAGAAGCTTCCCGGGGATCATGGATCAGCGGGCCGGCGCGACTGGCGCCAAATCCGGCGTCGCTGGCACATGGCGTCCCGCTGCCGAGGACCGGCGACGATGAACCGAGCTGTTAATACTGTCATTCGCGGACCTGGATCACAAATTTTGGCCTGAAAACACCGTAACGGCGAGGCTTCCCGTGCTTCCGCACTGGTTATAGAACACTCGCAGATTCATGCCTTCACGAGGCTGATCAACGGAAGGGGATCCGAAATCGCCTGCCTGCTGTCCCAAAAACGAGTTGGGGCGAGAAACCTTGGGAGGCTACTCGATATTCTGGACCTGTTCCCGCATCTGCTCGATCAGAACCTTCAGGTCCACCGCGGCATTCGTAAGCCGGACGTCCACGGCCTTCGATCCCAGCGTATTGGCCTCGCGGTTGAATTCCTGCATCAAAAAGTCCAGCCGCCGTCCGATCTGCCCTCCCTGATCCAATACTCGCCGCGTCTCCGACAGATGGGCTGCAATCCGGTCAAGCTCCTCGTCGACATCGATCCGCTGGGCAAACAGGACGATTTCCTGCTCGACGCGCGAGGCATCAAGCTCCTTGCGCAGATCTGCCAGACGCCCCGTCAACCGATCCCGGTACTTCTGCACCACCTCGGGCAGCCAGCCGCGCACCGCCTGCACTATCCCTTCCATGGCGTCGAGTTTCTGGCGGATCGCCCCGGCCAGGTGTGCCCCCTCACGCCGGCGTGTATCGAGCATTTCACCCACCGTACGGTCCAGCAGCCGCAGGCTTTCACCGCCGAGTGCTTCGGCATCAAGACCTGCCCCACGCAATGCACCAGGCCAACGCAAGATGTCGATCGCCCGCAATGGCCGAATGCTTGTGCCGCTGTCCTGGGCAATGGATTCGAGCTTGCGTCCCACGCCGATGAGCTTGGACACGAGCGCATCGTCCGGAGCCAGTTCGGCGGAGATCTCGTGCGTCTGAAACCGCAGGATGCAGTCCACCTTGCCGCGGCCCAGGCGCTTGCCCAGGAATTCCCGGACCTGGGGCTCAAGCGCCCGCAGCTCCTCCGGCAAACGCACGGCAACCTCGAGGTAGCGGTGGTTGACCGATCGCAGTTCCCAGACAAGATTGCCCCACTGCGTGTCCTGGTCACAGCGTGCATACGCGGTCATGCTCAGCGCCATGGCGGTCCGACGTCCGGTTACAAGTTGGGGGGGATGTTAAACTGGCCGCCCGCCTACCGTCCACCGCCAGAGCGACTATATTAGAATTCAGACAGGCCGCGTTTGGATACACCACCCGTTTCCACGGCTGAGGTAAATCCCGGAAAATCAAGATGAAGCGATCCAAAAATACCCTCGGAAAAGGGTATCTCCTGAACGGGTACCGCATTGAAAAGGCCATCGGTGGTGGTGGGTTCAGTCTCGTCTACCTGGCGACTTTGCTTGCGGAGGATCGGCGTGTTGCCATAAAAGAATACCTGCCGAGCGCCCAGGCCAGACGCGTTGAAGACTCGCGGGTGGAACCGCTGTCAGAAGGACTGGCCGGGGCCTACCGCCAGGGGATCAAGCGCTTTTTCGATGAAGCAAGTGCGCTGGCCAGGGTGAACCATCCGAACATCGTGCGGGTCGAGAACTTTTTTCGGGCGAACAACACTGTCTACATGGTCATGCGCTACGAGCACGGCAAGGACCTGCGCTGGTACATAAAGCACAAGTCCGGGAAACTCAGCGAACGATTCATCCGCACCGTGTTTCCCCAGCTCCTGTTCGGAATGCGCGAACTTCATAATAATCGCCTGTTGCACCTCGACATCAAGCCTGCGAATATCTTTCTGCGCCCCGGCGGCAAACCTTTGCTGCTCGACTTCGGGGCTGCGCGCGCGTCGGTGGCCGGAAGCAAGCCGAGCGGGCCGCAAACACTCACCGTGGGCTATGCCCCCATCGAGCAGCACATGGGTGGCCATCTCGGCCCGTGGACCGACATGTATGCCATCGGCGCTTCGATGTGGGCATGCATCAACGGCAGGGCGCCGCCAGCCTCCACTCAGCGTGCGATCAAGGACACTTACAAACCGGCGGTGCGCTCATTCGCCCGCCTTTATTCACCTCAGTTACTGGAAGCGATCGACTGGTGCCTGGAAATGAACCAGCTGGAGCGCCCGCAAAACGCCCAGGAGCTGCTGGACGTCCTGAACCCGATGGCGGCCACCGACGCCGGGCCCGATCCCGGGGAACCTTTTTGGCCATTCCGTCTGCCGTGGAAAAGGGGTTAGTCGCCATGCGCTTCCAATTGGCACATCACAGCCTCAAAGGATCGCGTCCGACAAACCAGGATCGCATCGCTTACGCCGAGCGCGACAACGGCATATTGATGGTTCTGGCCGATGGCCTCGGCGGCTATGACGGCGGAGCGCTCGCGGCGGAGACACTCACCCAGTCTATCGTGCGTGCATTCGAGTCGGTCAGGCAGCCCGTGATCGACAAGCCTTCTGCCTTTCTTGCGCTTGCGATCATGCAGGCGCACAAGACGATCCTGAAAAACGGGCGCGCCCATGTTCCGCCCATCTCACCGCGCACGACTTGCGTCGTGTGCCTGGTGCAGCGCGGCTACGCCTACTGGGCGCACGTCGGCGACAGCCGCCTCTATCATTTCCGCGATAACAGCTTGCTGCAGCGCACTTTCGACCACAGCACCACCGAACAGATGCATCTCGACGGGTTGTTGAGCGAGGATGAGATGCGGTTGCATCCGGAGAAGGGCCACCTGCTCAAGTGTGTAGGGGGACCGCGCAGACCCACGATCAGCCTCGGAACCGAAATCGCGCTCAATTCCGGCGATACGCTTTTGCTGTGCTCCGACGGCCTGTGGCAGGCATTGAGCCCCGCCGAGCTTGCGCGCTTTGTCGCGTTCAGCTCGCTGGATGAAGGCGTCGAGGAGATGCTGCTTGCAGCGGAAAACAAGATGAAGAAGACCTGCGACAACCTCAGTGCCATCGGATTGCGCTGGGAAGAAGGCCAGACCAGAGAGCTGCCGCTGCAGCCTGTGAAAGTGACAGAAACCTCCCATGATGCGATGTGGAGCGATGCATGCCGCAGGAGCGTGGACCGGAAGCGCCGAACCCGGGAAACCGAACCACCGGCGCATGGCAAGGGAAAGTCGCTCGACATAGCCATCAAAGAGCTCGAGGACTTTGTCAGCCGGTTCGAACCCAAACGCAACCGGGATCGCTGAACGGCGCTTCGTGCACAACCGGCTCCCTCGCAGCACGCCGATTCCTGTACAATACACCCTGGCAAATCAACGAAATCCCAATTCTCATGAGACCTAGCGGCCGCGCGCCACACGAACTCCGCAATATTCGCTTCACCCGTCAGTTTACGCGACATGCCGAAGGTTCGGTGCTGGTAGAATTCGGCGACACCAGGGTCATCTGCAATGTGAGCGTCGACGAAAAGGTACCGCCCTTTCTGAAGGGCAAAGGTCAGGGCTGGGTAACGGCCGAGTACGGAATGTTGCCGCGTTCAACCGGCAATCGCATGGCGCGCGAGGCCGCTCAAGGCCGGCAGGGCGGACGCACACAGGAGATCCAGCGTCTTATCGGCCGCTCGCTACGTGCCGCCGTCGATCTCAAGCAGCTCGGTGAGCGCACCCTGACCGTTGACTGTGACGTGATCCAGGCGGACGGCGGAACCCGCACCGCATCGATAACGGGGGCCTGTGTCGCCCTGCATGACGCGCTCGCGCGCCTGCGGGCCAAGGGACTGTTGCATGGCAATCCTTTCCACCATCTCATCGCCTCCGTTTCGGTTGGCATGCACGGAGGTCAGGCGGTGCTTGATCTCGACTATGCAGAGGACTCGTCGGCTGCGACCGACATGAACGTCGTCATGAATGACGCCGGACGATTCATCGAGGTCCAGGGCACAGCCGAGGGCGAGGCCTTCAGTCGTGAAGACCTCCTGGCCATGACCGAACTTGCCTCGCAGGGGATCCATCAGCTGATTGAATTCCAGCGCGCCACGCTCGGATTGCCCGTGTGATCCGCCACCCCGCACACAGGATCGTGCTGGCGAGTAACAATCCCGGGAAATTACGGGAATTCTCGGCGCTACTTACGGATTTGCACTATGAGATCCTGCCCCAGGCGCATTTTGGAATACCGGAAGCAGACGAGACCGGTCTGACTTTTGTTGAAAACGCGATCATCAAGGCGCGCAACGCCGCCAAATACAGCGAGTTGCCGGCGCTCGCTGACGACTCGGGCCTTGAGGTGGACGCGCTCGGGGGCGCACCGGGCATTTACTCGGCCCGCTACGCGGGGCACGGATCGAACGACCGTCGCAACCTGGAAAAGCTGTTGGCCGACCTCGCCGGAGTTGCGGACCCGCAGCGCACTGCGCGTTTTCAGTGCGTACTTGTATTTCTGCGGCATGCCCTCGATCCAACACCGCTCATCTGTCATGGGGCATGGGAAGGACGCATCCTGCAACAGGCTCGCGGAAGCAGTGGCTTCGGTTATGATCCGGTGTTTTACGTCCCTACACACGGCTGCTCGGCCGCCGAACTCCCGCCCGAAGTAAAGAACGCACTGAGCCATCGCGGACAGGCGCTGCGGCAACTGCTGGCAGCGCTCAGCCGTGTCCAGGCTGAATGTCCCGCCCATCCGCAATGACGGTATGGTGACAGCCAGACCGCGGCAGGCTGGGCTGTCCGTGGAAGATTAAGAACCGCATCCCTACCTCACGGCTACAGAGCCCTGACACGCCATTACCCTGGAACAATCCCGCATAAGGCCCGCTTCCGGAAGGCGCCCGGAATGTTGCCGGTTTGGCCTGCCAGCGCAATCACGATGGTACAATGGCAATCGATCACCAGCCGTCGGGCTTCGATATTGCACATTTCTGCACCGCCACCGCTGTCGCTTTATATCCATCTTCCCTGGTGTGCGAAGAAGTGTCCCTATTGCGACTTCAATTCGCATGGTCTGGACACGGTCTCTGGTCGGCACAGCAGCGTTCCCGATGCCCGCTATGTTGACGCGCTGATCGCCGATCTTGAGCATGACCTGCACAGAGTGTGGGGACGCACGGTTCGCAGCATCTTCATCGGCGGCGGCACGCCAAGCCTCTTTCCCCCGGACGCAATTGACCGCCTGCTGTCCGGGATACGGGCACGCCTGCCGGTGCTTCCCGGAGCGGAGATTACGTTGGAGGCAAACCCCGGCGCCGTCGAGGGCCGGCATTTTTCCGGATACCGCGCTGCCGGCGTGAACCGTCTGTCACTTGGCGTCCAGAGCTTCGATCCGGCATTATTGCGCGCCCTGGGTCGGATTCACGGCTGTGACGAGGCGCTGCGCGCGGTGGAAGCGGCACGGCAAGCCGGTTTCGATAACCTCAATCTGGATCTCATGTACGGCTTGCCGCAACAGAATGTCGAATCGGCCCTGCGGGATGTCAATACCGCCCTCGGTTTGCGGCCCGCACACCTGTCGATATACCAGTTGACCATCGAGCCCAATACGCTGTTCCACGCAAAGCCGCCGCAGCTGCCTGACGAGGACGAAATCGCTGGCATGCAACAGGTGTTGCAGGAGCGCGTTGCCGAAGAGGGCTACGGCCACTACGAGGTATCCGCTTACGCCCTCGCAGGACTCGAGTGCCGGCATAACCTGAACTACTGGCGCTTCGGGGATTACCTTGGCATCGGGGCTGGAGCACACGCCAAGATCACCGATGCATCCGGCATCTCGCGCCTGTGGAAGGTAAAGCGCCCTGACGACTACATGCTGAGCGCCGGGACACCTGCGTCTATCGGCGGGGAACAGCGCCTGACACACGCGGAAAGCACATTTGAGTTCATGCTCAATGCACTTCGGCTGCAGGGTGGATTTCCGGGTACGCTGTTCACGGAACGTACTGGCCTGCCGCTTTCGGTGGTCGAGGCTCCCATGCGTGAGGCCGAGGCCCTGGGCCTGATTCGCCGGACGGCCGGTTCCCTGTGCCCGACCGATCTGGGGCAACGGTTTCTCAACGATCTGGTCGCACTGTTTCTGCCAGCCACCCCGGATGAAGCGCGGATAGCCTGACGGCCTGCCGGCTATCCGACCGAACACAGTCGGGACGGCCGCCCGCGGGACACATTTTGTGGCCAGCCGAGTTCTGGCTGCGTCAACGGCATTTCGACACATACCGCCAGTCTGTTTCCTGCCAGGACGCACTCGAACAACGCATCATGTTCCATCCAGGCCCCGGAACAGCTTGGTGACAAAGTCCGGCGCACACGTCGGCAGCACAAGCCGCGTACACGACCTCAATGTACCGGACCGACTAGCTCCATCCAGTCGCGAGAAAATCCAAAGAACCCATGTGCGGAAAAAGCCCGCGGCTGCGCCAACCAGCGAATCCGGCTACAATGCACCGCTTACAGAAATTGTCCCTGGGACTTGGTCGACTGCATCGGCGCCGTGCAGTCGGGTCTGTTGTCCGGGCCAGCATGGAAGACGCCGCCCCGCAATCGCGGCCAGGCTCGGGAGACCCACAGATCCAATATCCAGTCCGGTGACTGCAGCACTGATTCGAGGGATGACGATGTTGCCGATTTCGGGAGGTCACGATGCTGTGGGTTAAGGCCCTACACATCATTTTCATGGTGACCTGGTTTGCAGGTCTCTTCTATCTGCCTAGGCTTTTCGTCTACCACGCGATGGCCAGCGACGCCACCAGCTGCGAACGCTTCAAGGTCATGGAGCGCAAGCTTTATTATGGGATCATGACGCCAGGGGCGGTATTGACCATCCTGTTCGGGCTCTGGCTGTGGCTCGGCTATGGATTCCACGGACTATGGCTCGACATCAAGGTCGTCCTGGTCGCCGTTCTCATCGGATTCCATATTTACTGCGGCAAGCTGCTCATTGATTTTCGTCATGACCGCAATCGTCACGGACATGTATTCTACCGGTGGCTCAATGAATTCCCCGCATTGATTCTGGTTGCGGTGGTAATCCTGGTGGTCGTCAAGCCGGTCTGACTGATGACGCGTGGCTATTGAATTTGGCACGGCACGGCATCACCATTGAGCGGAAAGCTTTACCAAAAAAATAACCTGTCTACAGGTATGGAGGAGGCTTACATTCAGGAGAGGGTAATGCGAATGAGACTCGCTCTATCCTTGCTGCTGACCGCCTGCAGCCTTCGTGCGGCCCCAGCACAAGGACTGGTCACGATTGATCAGGCGGTCCGTTATGGTCTGCAACACAACCTCGTACTAAGGGAAAGCGGCGAGCAGCTGCGTACAGCACGCGCGCGTCTTGGCGTAGCCAAGTCGGGCCGCTTCCCACAACTCAACGCCCGGTATTTCGTGCAGCGCAGCAACAACCCGCTCGATGCGTTTGCCAGCAAGCTGAACACACGCTCGGTAGACCCCGCGACGGATTTCACCGCCAGCGCCCTGAACGATCCCGGCGCCAGCACTTTGAACGCCACCGAGATCGCCGTACAGCTGCCGATATATACCGGCGGAAAACTCAGCGCCGCGATCCGCGGTGCGCGGTATCACGAGCAGGCGGCAGGCTTCGATCTCGACCGTGTGCGTCAGCAGACCGTTTTTCAGATTATGCGTGCCTACTATGCGGCACAGGCTGCCATCCACGGCCGGCAAATCGCCGCCGACGCAGTGGCCGCGGCTCGTGGACATGTCGAAACCACCCGGCGTCTTGTGCGTGAAGGCCGCATAGTCGTATCCGACCGCATGACCGCCGAACTCAATCTCGCCGCAGTCGAGGGGGCAAACGAAAAGGCCGTTAATCGAGCGCGTCTGGCGCTGGACCAACTGAAGCTGGCCATGGGCATGCCGGTCAACGATCACATAGCGCTTCCTCCATGGCAGGAACCCGACGTGCAGCCCCTGGAGCCGTTGCCGGTACTTGAACAACAGGCGCTGACGGCGCGCACCGATCTTGCGGCGGCACGCTCCATGATTTCGGCTGGTAATGCGAACATCGATGAGGCGCATGCCGCATTCAAGCCACAGGTGAGCCTCGTTGCCAGCAGCGACTGGTACAGCCGCCACTTCGGCTTCACGACCAGCTCCCAGAGCGTCATGGGTGTAGTCAGCGTGAATCTGTTCAGCGGCAACCGCGACACCCATGAACTTGCCGCAGCCCGCGACCAGAAAGCCGAGTCGGAACTGCGCGTGATGGATCTGGAGCAGGTTATTCTCAACCAGGTACGTGCTGCGTACTACGGCGTCAAGGAAGCGATTGCGCGGCGCAAGATCGCGGCGGCAAACGTCGCCAGGGCACGCGAGACGGTGCGTCTTGTCAAGCAGCGCTATGGCGAGGGACGTACGATACTGCTCGACGTGCTCGATGCGGAGCAGCTGCTGGTGGCAGCCCGCAACGAAAAGCTTGCCTCGTCTCTGGAGCTTGCCACGAATCAGGCCGCGCTGGGGCTATCCGAGGGCACTCTGAGCGGCCCGCAGTGACACAACATTAGGAGCTCAGACATGGGCTATAGACCCTCGCGGTCATGGCTGCCAACAGCAGCGGCGCTGCTGCTTTCACTGGCGCTCGGTGCCTGTGCCGGGAAGCCCCCGACTCCGGCGCTGGTGCTGCCGACACTGGTCCGCCCGGTCGTCAAGCTGCAGCCCTCGCCTTCAGCTGCGACCGAGGTATTGATTCCCGCCGGCGCATTCATCGTCCGCGGCGGTCTTCCCGGGGTGTTCGTGCTGCGCAACGGCCTCGCGCGCTTTCGTATGGTCAGGATCGGGAAGCCGCGCGGTGACCGTCTCCAGGTACTGAGCGGCCTGTCCGGGAACGAAACTCTGGTACTGGGGAATCTCGCCGGCGTGCATGACGGCAGCCCGATCACCGTGCGCCAATAGTGGGCTCCGAAAATAAGGGGAAATCGTGGTCGAGCCGACGAATCAACATAAGCAGGAAGGCGACGCGCGCCGGATGAATATCGCCGGGCGCATCACAAATTACTTTGTCGACAGCAAAGTGACGATCCTCATCCTCGTCGTGGCTGTGCTCGCCGGAATAATGGCACTGCTTGTGACACCGCGCGAGGAAAATCCGCAGATTGTCGTTCCGGCGGCAAACATCATCGTCACCAAGCCCGGTGCCTCACCCAAAGAGGTCGAGCAGCTGATCATCAAACCGCTGGAGTCGATCCTGCAGGGCCTCACCGGCGTTGATCACACCTACGGAATCGCCACCGATTCCATGGGCGTCGTGACAGTCCGGTTCAACGTCGGACAGAACCGCGAAGCCTCGATGGTCAGGCTCTACGATCGCATCATGAGCAACCTCGACCGTATGCCGCCCGGGACCAACCTGCCGCTGGTCAAACCGGTGAATGTGGACAATGTGCCAATAATGGCCATTACGCTCTCGTCCGCTACCATGGACGACTACCACCTGCGGCGCGTCGCCGATGACGTGCTCGAGCACCTGCGGCGCGTCAAGGGCACATCGCTGACGTACCTTCTCGGCGGGCGCAAACGCCAGATCAATGTCGACTTTGATCTGGAACGCATGCGCCACTACAACGTCAGCCTTTTCGACATCCGGCGCGTGCTCGAAGCAACCAACGTCGACATCCCTTCCGGGACCCTGGTCAGCAACGGCCGGGTAAGCACAGTCATTGCGGGCGGGATGCTGCGCAATGCCGCTGAGGTACGTAATCTGGTCGTTTCCCTTTATGCCCATCGGCCGGTCTATCTCAAAGATATCGCAACCATCACCGATGGCCCCGGCCAAATCAAGTACGTACACCGCATTGGATACGGACCGGCCTACACGGGCGTGCGTAATCCGGACTTCGAGGAGCCCGCGGTCACCATCGCAATCGCAAAGAGCAAGGGGACAAATGCTGTGACGGTGGCGGACAGCGTTCTGGCCGAACTCCACCGCATACAGCCGCAGCTGATACCCCCGGGAGTGCATGTCGACATCACGCGCGACGACGGCAAGCGCGCGAACGAAGCGGTCAATACCCTCATCGAGCACCTGACGATTGCCATCGTCACCGTTGTGCTGCTGCTTGTCGTGTTTCTCGGGTGGCGTGCCGCAAGCATTGTCACCATCACCATTCCACTTATCCTGTTCATCACCCTGGCAGTCGGCATGGTCGCCGGGCAGAGCATAAACCGTATCACGCTGTTTGCCCTGATACTCTCGCTCGGCCTGATGGTGGACGATTCGATCGTAGTCATCGAGAACATATTCCGTCACTACAGCATGAAGGGTGCAGACCGCCTCGCGGGTGCAGTGCGGGCCGTCAACGAAATTGGGCGCCCGACCAATCTGGCGACCTTCACCGTGATTGTCGCCTTTCTTCCGATGTTCTGGGTCCACGGCATGATGGGGCCGTACATGGCGCCCATTCCGTTCAATGTCCCCGTAGCCATGATCACGTCGCTGGCCATTGCCTACTCGGTCGCGCCCTGGGCGGCATATCGCTGGCTGCACCTCACGCCCGGACAGCACATTGAGGAGCACGCGCCGGGATGGCTGGAGCGCGGCTACGCATTGATAATGGGAAGGCTGCTCGGCAGTCGGCGTCTGCGTCTGGCGTTTTTTCTTGGCATCACGCTTCTCATGGTACTGGTTCTGGCCATGCCGGTGTTCAAGCTGGTGCAATTTAAAATGCTTCCCAAGAACAACACCGACACCTTCAATATCACAGTGGACATGCCGGCGGGCACCGCGCTGGAGCAGACCGATCGTGTAGTACGGAGGATCGGTGACATACTGCGCAAAGTACCGGACGTCACGAACTACGAATCTACGGTAGGAAGGCCGGGCGTCATCGACTTCAACGGCCTGCTGCGCGGTTCGAGCCTCAAGCAGGGTCCACAGTACGCCGAGGTGCGCGTCAACCTGAAGGACAAACGTCACCGCAGCGAATCCTCGATCACGATCGTACGCTCCCTTCGGCCTGCAATCGCCAGGCTCGAGACAAGGACCGGAGCCAACATCAAACTGGTTGAGGAGCCACCCGGACCGCCGGTGCGTGCGACGATACTGGCGGAGCTGTACGGACCAAACTACCGCAAGCTGCGTCAAATAGCCAAGGAGTTGCGCTATGACGTTTTTGCCAAAACCGCGGATGTCGTCGATATCGACGACAGTACCACTGCCGACACAACCCAGTACCGCATCGTGGTCGATCGCAGGAAGGCGGCGCTTGCGGGGATTCTGCCGGTGGAAGTGGCACAGACACTGCAGGCATTTCTCGGAGGCTATGACGCCGGGGCGGTACATATCGCGAGGGAAAAGGAGCCGGTTCTCATTCATTTCCAGATTCCGGTCCCGGACCGGGTCTTGCCTTCCGACCTGCGCAACATATTTTTTACCAACCCGGCGGGCAACGAGATTTCTCTCGGGAATATCGCGCAGATCAGGCCGGTTCAGGCACCCAAGCCGATCCTGTTTCAGGATCAGCGACCGGTCGTGTATGTAACCGGGGAAATGGGGACCGGCAGTCCGGTGTATGCGGTTCTGCACATGTGGCAGTACCTGCGCACGCACCCGCTTCCCGACGGTGTGCGGCTCAAACAGGACTTCATGTCCTACCCTGCAACAACCGCTTATGGTCTTCGCTGGGGCGGGGAGATGCGCCTTACGTTGGACGTGTTCCGTGATTTGGGCCGGGCATTTGCAGTGGCGATCGTGCTTATTTATGTAATTCTGGTCGCCTACTACCGGTCATTCATGATACCGCTCATCGTAATGGGCGCCATTCCACTGACCATCATCGGCGTGTTTCCCGGGCACGCAATCATGGACCTGATCGAGGGGCACTATTATTTCACTGCAACGTCCATGATCGGGGTAATCGCGCTGGCCGGCATCGTCGTGCGCAATTCGCTGCTGCTTATCGATTTCATCCTGGACTTCCGCCGTGCTGGGCATGGCCTGCGTGAAGCCGTGCTTCAGGCAGGCATAACCCGGATGCGGCCGATTCTGCTGACCGCGCTCGCGATTATTTTGGGTACGGCAGCCATGGTGACCGATCCGGTCTTTGGCGGTCTGGCCATATCGCTTATTTCCGGCACCTTTGCATCGACTGTGTTGACACTGTTCGTCATTCCCCTCATATACTATATGTACGAGGCGCGGCGGGAAGGAAAGGTCGCGTCTCGCAACGTGTAATCTGGCTGTCACCTGAAGCTGAATCGGGAGTGACAGGCAGGTTTTTCTGCGGCGGAAGTGCATTGCCCGGCACTGGTGGAATCTCGCCGTAACGGTCGTGTTATTCTGTCAGTGGCAGCTCGGATTGCCTGGATCCAGCAGCAGTCGGGCTAAGACAAGGAAGTCGGATAAACAAGCGGAGGGAACCATGAAACGCTACCACGATACCGTCAACAAGCGCTCGCGGCTGATCGATGCTCCGATGATCAGCAGCACCACCACCGCGCTCGAGGCATTCGACCCGAAGACCCTGAAATTCCGCATCGCATCGGCGCTTCGGGTCCAGAACGACTATTTTCCTTGTTTCGACTGGACCTTTCCGCCGCCCATCACCCAGAAGTCGCGCACACCGGTAGATGCAGCCGGACTATTCGCAGAGACTTCAGTGGTACACGGGCGCTACAGCATTTACGCCCATATCCCCTTCTGCGCGACACTTTGTCAGTTCTGCTATTACCCTGTCATCCCCGGAAGTCACGAGGAGGAGATGCAGCGGTACGTGGATTACCTGCTGCGCGAAATGGCCCTTTATGCGCCGGCGCTCGCACACGGTCGCTGCGAATCCGTCTATATCGGCGGAGGCACGCCAACGTACCTCGGCAACCGGTTGCTGCAGAAACTGCTGGAGGGTATACACCGGCACTTCAAACTTTCCGAGGATGCCGAAATAAGCATCGAGTCGGCACCTGGAACGATCCCGCCGGAGCGCATCGCGCTACTTGCCGGGCTCGGCGTGAACCGCCTGAGCTACGGGATACAGTCGCTCGATTCTGACATGCTGGCGCGCCTGAACCGCGCATATTCCGTACCGGAGGCCATTGTCGAGATCGGCAACGCCGTGGAGGTCATCGGCAATGTCAATGTCGATACGATGTACGGATTCGAAACCGAGGCAGACGATGCACTGGCCGGCACGCTTGGCAAACTAATCGGACTCGGCGTCCCCGGCCTCTCGATCTATTCGCTCGATTCGCAGCGCTGCGACCATGACCGGGTCCGGTTTCTCCCCGCCCGCGACGAGCTACATGAGCGCAAGCTTGGCATTTTTCGGCACGCCAAGCGGTTCCTTAGGCAGCAAGGCTACGAACCTGTCTTGCAGAACATCTTCATCAGGCCGGAGCGCGCTTCATTCCGTCATCAGCTGCGCCGTTGGGAGAACGTGCCGCTCGTAGCGCTTGGAATATCGTCGATGGGCTACGCGCCACGTGTGCTCTACCAGAACCACCTGGCGCTAAAGAGTTATTACCGGTCTTTGGACGAGGGACGTCTTCCGGTTCTGGAAACGGAGCGCATCACGCCGGAGATGGAAATGGCAAGGGAACTCGTGAGTCAGCTGCGATTCACCAAGGTCGATGTGCGGAATATCAATGCCAAATACGGTGTGGATGTACGGGCAATCTTTGGTGACCTGATTTCCGCACTGTTCGAGCTCGGTTACCTCGAAGTCAGCACGGAAACCCTGTGCCTCGCAGAGAAGGCGGCTCCCTACAACAACATCATACCCATGCTGTTTGCCCCGGACGCATTCAAGCAGACCTTGTTCGATCTGCCCGAGGAATACAGGGAACACTTTCCGCTGCCCTACGTGCTCACCCAGGTCGGGGCAACCCAAAGCCTGCCGACGGGACTTTGAAGAAAGAACGGCAGCGGTTGCGGCTGGCGGCAGTCAGTGCATGTCGAGCGGGTCGATGTCCAGGGACCAGCGCACCTTGCGCGAGAGCGGGGTTTCCGCAATCAGGGAAAGCCACTGGACGAGGAAGCGGTGCAGGGCAGGACGTTGCACGGCATGGATGAGCAGCTGCGCACGATAGCGTCCGGAGCGGCGCTCCATGGGAGAAGGTGCAGGATCCATGGCCGTCACCCCCCCAGCCAGTTCCATGCCGTCGGCAATCGACCGCGCCCGCGCCAGGAACGCCAGCGCACTACCGCGCTCGGGTGATTCCGCCCGCAGCAGCGCCAGGTGGCAAAAAGGGGGGAACTGGGTTTCCTGGCGTTCCTGCAGCGCGTAATCTGCGAAACTGGAATAATCGTGCCGGCACAAAGCCCGGAAAAGCGGGTGTTCGGGATGAAAGGTCTGAATCAGTACCTCGCCAGGCTTATCGGCGCGACCGGCGCGACCGGCAACCTGCATGATGCGCTGAAATAGCTGTTCACCGGATCGGAAATCATATCCATAGAGGCCCTGATCCGCATTGAGGACACCAACCAGGGTCAGATTCGGGAAGTCGTGTCCTTTGGCAAGCATCTGGGTCCCGACCAAGATGTCTGCCGCGCCGGTACGAACACGTCCAAGCTTTTCTTCCAGGGCACCTTTCCGCCGGGTGCTGTCGCGATCGATCCTTTCGATACTGGCGCCCGGGAAGATCTGGGCAAGCGCTGCTTCCACGCGTTCGGTGCCTTCCCCCAGACCGCGCAGATTGCTACCCTGGCAGACCGGACACACCACCGGCACGCTCGTGTCGCTGCCACAATGGTGACAACGCAGCCGGCCTGCGGCCTTGTGCAAGGTCAGGCGCGCATCGCAGCGTGGACACGGCGCAAACCAGCCACAGTCGTGGCACATGAGCACCGGTGCGAAACCGCGTCGATTGATGAACAGCAGGCTCTGCTCCTTACGCACAAGCCGGTCGTGCACCGCCTCGATCAGCGGAGGGGCAAGACCATCCGGGCGCGCAAGTCGGCGCAGGTCCAGAAGACGGACCGTCGGCAGTTGGGCCTGGCCAGCGCGCTCAGGCAACGGCAGGAGCGTGTAGCGGGCCTGCCGTGCGTTGTGCAGGCTCTCGAGCGACGGCGTAGCGGATCCCAGCACCACCGGCACTCCTTCGCGCTGGCCGCGCCGTATGGCAACGTCCCGCGCCGAATAGCGGAAACCGTCCTGCTGCTTGTAGGAGCCGTCATGTTCCTCATCGACGATGATCAGACGCAATGCTTTCATCGGTACAAAGACTGCCGAACGGGTGCCAAGCACAATGCGTGCCGATCCGTCACGCGCCTTGAGCCAGGCGCACAGGCGTTCGGAATCATTCAGACCCGAATGGATCACGGCGATACCGACGGCAAAACGCTGCCGGAAGCTATCCACCAGTTGCGGCGTTAGTCCGATCTCCGGCACCAGCACCAGCACCTGCGCCTCGGACCCGAGGATCCGGGCGATGACGCGAAGATAGACTTCCGTCTTGCCGCTTCCGGTTACCCCGTGGAGGAGGTAACAATGGAAATCCGGTGTCCCGCCTGTGATGGTGGCGATTGCCGCAGTCTGCGCCTCGCTCGCCACAGGCACATCCACCACCTGGCATGCGGGCCGCACCAGGCAATCGTGCGGAACCGCGCTTACCCAGCCGCGTGCCACCAGTGAGCGCACGGCGGCCCGCCAGCGACTGGACAGGGGAGCAAGCAGGGTCTCGTCGGCGACGGAACCGTGACCGGCCAAGGCATGCAGGATGCGGGCAGGCACGCCTCGCAGCGGCCGGGCATCGCCGAGCCGGGCGCGACCTGATTCGGTGATGGTCCAGCCGTCAACGTCGCCGGCGACCGCAGGCCGGCCCTTCCGCAGGGCCTGCGGAAGGGCCGAACTGACCACCTCGCCAAGCGGATGGTGGTAGTATTCCGATGCCCACACCAGCAGGTTGAGGAGGTCTGACGGAAGCAAAGGTCCCGGATCGAGCACATCCTGCACGACCTTCAGGCGTCCCGCTGGCAGCAAGCTATGTCCGGTGATCCCGGTCACGATTCCGACAACCGAGCGCCGGCCAAAAGGCACCCGGACGCGCGCGCCAAGACAGGGTAAGGCGCCTGATTTCGGAGGCAGGTAATCGAAGGTGCGGGGCAGAGGAGAGGGTACGGCGACTTGGACAATGCGCTGTGCCGAAGACATGACTTTACTTTACCATATCCGCGACCGCCTCCCTGTGAAACATTTGTCGATCCACGGACACTGATGACTTTTAAAACCGCTGCTAACTGATTGTGGCGAAACGGCTCTGGGTAGCAGCCTGATGGCTGTGGATAACCCTGTTGATGATCGGTCGCCGGCTGGCCGCAGCAATCAAGGGGTTCCACAAACAGATGCTGGGCTGGTCAAAAATTGAGCTAAAAAAAATCACTATACAACAATATGTTGCGTAAAAATCGCCGGGAAATTCTGGGCGGCTTCGATTCGGGCAAGCCCAGCCGGCGAAGGAGCATTGTCGTGTGAATAATTGCTTGACGCATCGGGAATTTTTCAGGATCGCCAGCCCGGCCATTGCCGGTGCCCCGCCGGCCTGCCGGAGGCGGCTTCTTGATGCAACCAGCGAGGTTCAGGCAGCGCATTTTCCGGAGCGGATCACGTGGGAACCGGGCCTGCGCACGGATTTCGCGTCCCTGCTCAGCGATGGTACGGTCGCAGCTGCAGACCCGGAAACTTTTGCAGCATTACGATCGTCGCGACCGGTCAGAAGATGACATTTATTTCAGCGATTGCCGAGCAAATATCGCGAGCCACAGGGACCCGGTTCGTGCCGCTGAGCAGATCTGCCGTCCAAGGTGGCAGTATCAGCAAAACTGAGGTCCTCGAAGGGCGGGGCGGGCGTTATTTTCTGAAACTGAACCATCCCGGTTGCCTGGCAATGTTCGAAGCGGAAGCGTCCGGGCTTCGCGAGCTTGCCAAAGCCGGGGCGATCCGCGTCCCGGAACCGGTATGCTGGGGTGTGGTTGACGGGCATTCCTTCCTGGTACTGGAGTATCTGTCGCTCGGGACAGCAGACCGGCAGACCGCCGAGCAGCTTGGCCAGGGCCTGGCACGGCTGCATCAGGTCCACAATGATCACTTCGGCTGGCACCGCGATAATACGATCGGATCCACGCCCCAAATCAACACGCCATCTGCAGACTGGGCCGAATTCTGGAGCCAGCGGCGTCTCGGATACCAGCTGGGACTCGCGGCCCGCAATGGATACCGCGGCTCTTTACAGCACAGCGGCGAACGCTTGCTCGCTGATCTGCCGGTCCTGCTGGACGGTCACCGCCCGGCACCTTCGCTGCTACACGGCGACTTGTGGGGCGGAAACTACGGTGCTGACCAGCACGGTAGACCCGTGATTTTCGATCCGGCGGTGTATTTCGGAGATCGTGAAACGGATCTGGCAATGACTGAATTGTTTGGCGGATTCCCGGAAGAATTCTACTTGGCTTATTGCGAAGCACTACCACTCGACGATGGCTACCGGATACGCAAGGGGCTTTACAATCTTTATCATGTGCTCAATCACCTGAACCTGTTTGGCGGCGGTTATCTGGCACAGGCCGAACGCATGCTCGCAGCACTCCTGGGCGGCGCGAGCGCCTGAGCCGGTCAGGGCGGTGCACTCCGCCACGTGCCGGAACGCTCCCGGTCTTATCGTTGATTTCCCATCCGCAACTATCTAGACAACCCCAGGAGCAGGACAAACCCCTGCGGATTCAACGGATCAGGCGGGGACCGTCGCGCCGGTCATCGTGGGTGTTCAGCGACATCAGCCAGCCTGGCTGGTGGCTGCTGAGGCGGGCGAGTGGAATTTTGCGCTCAGCGCATGCACTGCATCGACCATGACGGCAAGGCGGTCGGGATCGGTCTGCTGGTGCACCCCATGCCCGAGATTGAAAACATGACCCGGCCCCGGACCGTAGCTGTCGAGAATGGCCTGCACTTCCTGGCATATCCGGTCCGGCGACGCGTAGAGGACCGACGGGTCCATGTTTCCCTGCAGTGCAACACGTCCGCCGACACGCTGGCGCGCTTCGGACATATCCACAGTCCAATCCACCCCCACGGCCTCGCAACCGCTGGCGGCCAGATCTTCGAGCCACAACCCTCCGGCCTTGGTAAACAGGATCACGGGAATACGCTGACCGTCGGATTCGCGCTTCAGCCCTGCCACCACCTGGCGCATGTACCTCAGGGAGAATTCACGGTAATCGCGCGGTGTCAGCACGCCGCCCCAGGTGTCGAAGACCATGACAGCCTGGGCTCCGGCATCTATTTGAGCGTTGAGATAGATGGTGACGGCATGCGCATTGATGTCCAGAAGTCGGTGCATGGTGACCGGATCCTGGAACATCATCCCTTTGACGCGGGCATATTCCTTGCTGGACCCGCCCTCTACCATGTAGGTCGCGAGCGTCCAGGGTGATCCCGCGAAACCGATAAGCGGAGTGCTCCCCGCCAGCTCGCGGCGTATAAGCCGTACCGCATCGAGCACGTAGCGCAGCCGATCTTCCGGATCCGGCACTCCCAGCCGACTCACATCGGCGGCCGTGCGCAGCGGGTGCTCGAACTGCGGTCCGTCGCGGTCACTCATCCTCAGGCCCAGGCCCATCGCGTCGGGAATGGTGAGGATGTCCGAAAACAGAATGGCGGCGTCCAGCTTGAACCGTCGCAGCGGCTGCAGGGTGACTTCGCAGGCAAGCTCAGGGGTCGTGCATAACTGCATGAACGAACCGGCCTGCTCGCGCACCTTGCGGTATTCCGGGAGATAACGACCCGCCTGGCGCATAGCCCATACTGGGGTCATGTCGACCGGCTGGCGCAGCAAGGCGCGCAGCAAGCGGTGGTTTTCGGGCGGTACGGGATCGTCAGCAGACACTGCGTGAATACTCATCGCACATGGCTATTGCGTGCGCGGGCAGTCAGCGCGGAAGATCCGAGCTGCCCATGAGAAACTCATCGACCGCACGCGCCGCCTGACGTCCTTCGCGTATCGCCCACACAACCAGGGACTGCCCACGACGCATGTCCCCCGCGGCAAACACCCTGGCCGCCGAGGTCCGGTAGCTGCTGTCGTCGGCAGCGACGTTTCCACGCCCGTCTAGCCCTACGCCCAGACCCTGAATCATGCCCGTGTGGACGGGATGGAGATAACCCAGTGCCAGCAGTACCAATTCCGCCTTGAGCTCGAATTCGCTGGCTGGCACCTCATGCATCGTCGGCGCACCGCGGCCGTCCCTGCCCCATTCGACACGGGCAGCACGCAGCCCGCTGACCTGTCCATTCTGGCCGGTGAACTGCTTGGTGGTAACCCCCCAATCGCGCGTCACCCCCTCCTGCTGGGATGTCGAGGTGCGCAGCTTCAACGGCCAGTCCGGCCAGGTGATGAGATTGTCTACGCGTTCCGGCGGCCGCGGCAGCAGCTCGATCTGCGTGACGGACAGCGCCCCCTGCCGGATTGAAGTGCCTACACAGTCAGAGCCGGTATCGCCGCCTCCGATGACCACCACATGCTTGCCGGTGGCGGTGATGGCACCATTTTCCGGTATGCGATCGCCCGCGATGCGCTTGTTCTGCTGCGGCAGGAACTCCATGGCGAAGTGTATGCCCTTAAGCTCCCGGCCCGGCACCTGCAGGTCACGCGGATGTTCGGAGCCGCCTGCCAGGACGACGGCATCATAGTCGTCGAGCAGCTTCCTGGCAGGAACGTTTATGCCGACGTGCTGATTGAAGCGGAACTCCACGCCCTCAGCGATCATCTGCCCGATTCGCCGGTCGATGTGGCTTTTCTCCAGCTTGAAATCAGGAATGCCGTAGCGCAGCAGACCCCCGGGACGGTCGCTCTTTTCGAATACCGTCACCGCATGGCCGGCGCGCGCCAGCTGCTGGGCGCAGGCAAGGCCTGACGGGCCGGAACCCACGATTGCCACCCGCTTGCCGCTTCCATGCGGCGCGGGCTGCGGCTGTACCCAGCCTGCCTCCCAGCCTTTGTCGATGATCGCGTGCTCAATGTTCTTGATCGTGACCGGGTCGCTGTTGATGTTCAACGTGCACGCTTCTTCGCACGGTGCCGGACAGACCCTGCCGGTGAATTCAGGGAAATTATTGGTCGAATGAAGGACCGCGAGCGCCTCCTTCCAGCGTCCGCGATAGACCAGGTCATTCCAATCCGGAATGATGTTGTTTACCGGACAGCCGGTCTGGCAGAACGGTATCCCGCAATCCATGCATCGGGCGCCTTGCCGCGAAATTTCCTGCTCTTCCAGGGGCAGGGTGAACTCCTTGTAGAACCGGATACGCTCCTGAACCGGCAGATTCGCAGGATCCAGCCGGCCGAATTCTAAGAATCCTGTCGGCTTACCCATGCTTCACCCGACTCTCCGGCAGCTGCGCACGGGATTGGGCCGCGGCCATTTCGGCGAGCGCACGGCGGTACTCTACTGGCATAACCTTCACAAACTTCGGGAGGTACACATCGAAATTGTCGAGGATCGTCCGCGCCCGCGGGCTGGCGGTATAGCGCAGATGATTCTGGATCAGACGGCGCAATATGGTCGCGTCGCTGTGCTCCAGGTGGTTGATATTGACGACTCCATGGGTCTCAAGCTCGCCACCCTGGGCCTCGTTCTCGCCGATCGTCTTGTCCTCTTCAGGCACTGGCGCCAGTTCGACCATGGACAGATTGCAGCGCTTGGTGAAATCGCCGGCCTCATCCAGGACGAAGGCGATACCACCGCTCATGCCGGCCGCAAAGTTGCGTCCGGCGACCCCCAGAACCACCACCGTGCCGCCGGTCATGTATTCGCATCCGTGATCGCCCACGCCCTCGACAACGGCAACCACGCCGGAATTGCGCACGGCGAAGCGTTCGCCGGCAACACCCCGAACGTAGCACTCCCCTTCGATCGCCCCGTACAGCACGGTATTGCCAGCAATGATATTTTCCTCTGCGACGATGTGGCTATCCGCAGGCGGACATATGACCAGGCGTCCGCCGGACAGCCCCTTCCCGACGTAGTCGTTGGCGTCACCGCGCAGTTCCAAGGTTATTCCGTGGGCGAGCCACGCGCCAAAGCTCTGGCCGGCGGTGCCGTGCGCCCGAATCACAATCGTATCATCCGGCAGTCCGGCATGCCCGAAACGCCTCGCCACCTCGCCGGACAGCATCGCACCGACGGTGCGGTTGATGTTGCGTACCGGCAGGTCGATCTGGACCGGTGTCCGCGACTCCAGTGCCGGACGCGCCGCGCGGATGAGCTCATGATCAAGGGCGCGCTCAAGGCCGTGGTCCTGAGACTCGCAGTGGCGGATCGCCACACCGGCTGCGACTTCGGGCCCATGCAGAATGCGTGAAAAATCCAGCCCCCTGGCCTTCCAGTGGGAAATGCCCGTGCGCATGTCGAGCATGTCGCTGCGTCCGATCATCTCGTCGAAAGTACGAAATCCCATGCGCGCCATGTATTCGCGCACTTCCTCGGCCACAAAGAAAAAATAGTTGATCACATGCTCGGGCTGTCCCGTAAATCTCTTGCGCAAGACCGGATCCTGGGTGGCCACACCCACCGGACAGGTATTCAGGTGGCACTTGCGCATCATGATGCACCCTTCCACCACAAGCGGCGCAGTGGCAAAACCGAATTCATCTGCACCGAGCAGTGCCCCTACTACCACGTCGCGCCCGGTTTTCATCTGCCCGTCCACCTGCACGGCGATGCGGCCACGCAACTGGTTCAGGACTAGCGTCTGCTGGGTTTCGGCCAGGCCCAGTTCCCATGGGCTGCCGGCATACATGACGGACGAAAGCGGACTGGCTCCGGTTCCGCCGTCATGTCCCGAAATGGTCACGTGATCGGAATGCGCCTTGGACACGCCAGCGGCGACCGTCCCGACTCCGACCTCCGACACCAACTTGACGCTGATCGACGCTCGCGGATTGACGTTCTTCAGGTCATGAATAAGCTGCGCCAGGTCCTCGATCGAATAGATGTCGTGATGCGGTGGCGGCGAAATCAGGCCGACTCCCGGAACGGAAAAGCGCAGCTGCGCGATGTACTCGCTCACCTTGTGCCCCGGAAGCTGTCCGCCTTCGCCCGGTTTTGCGCCCTGGGCCATCTTGATCTGGATCTGATCGGCACTGACTAGGTACTCCGTTGTCACGCCGAAGCGCCCGGCAGCAACCTGCTTTATCCTGGAACGCAGGGAATCGCCCGGCTGCAGCGCGATGTCCCGAACCACACTCGGGATGCGCGAACGCAGCGACTCGCCCTCTCCGGCTTCCGGATATCGGCGCGCATCTTCGCCACCCTCGCCGGTGTTCGACTTTGCGCCGATGCGATTCATCGCGATCGCCAGCGTGGTGTGTGCTTCGGTGGAGATGGAACCGAGTGACATGGCGCCGGTAGCAAAGCGTTTCACGATTTCCCGGGCCGGCTCCACCTCTTCCAGGGATATGGGGTTAGCAGATTCCTTGATCTCAAACAGGCCGCGCAGCGTCATAAGACGCTGGCTTTGGTCGTTGATGAGGCTTGCGTATTCCTTATACGTCGAATAATTGTTCATCCGCGTCGCATGCTGCAGCCGGGATATGCTCTGCGGCGTCCACATATGCGCCTCGCCGCGGATTCGATACGCATACTCGCCGCCGGCATCGAGGGCGCCGCGATAAACGGGCGCATCTCCATAGGCCAGCTGGTGCCAGCGCACCGCCTCTTCCGCAATCACATCAAGCCCGACACCTTCGATCCTGGAGGCAGTACCGGTGAAATATCGGTTCACGAACGCGCCATTCAAGCCGACCGCCTCAAAAATCTGTGCGCCGCAGTACGATTGGTAAGTCGATATCCCCATCTTGGACATGACCTTGAGCAGCCCTTTATCCACCGCCTTGATATAGCGCTTGCAGGCCTCCGCAGGCTTGAGATCGGCCGGCAGCACCTCGGCCATGCCGGCGATGGTCTCGAACGCAAGATAGGGATGCACAGCCTCAGCGCCATAGCCGGCAAGCATGGCAAAGTGATGCACCTCGCGTGCAGACCCGGTTTCCACCACAAGGCCCACCTTGGTGCGCAGCCCCTCGCGGATCAGATGGTGATGCACTGCCGAGGTCGCGAGCAGCGCCGGGACGGGCACGTGCGCTGCGTCGATGTCCCGGTCCGACAAAATCAGGACGTTGTGACCGCCTCTGACCGCCTTCTCGGCCTGGGCACACAGCGTATCGAGCGCCGCTCCCATGCCGGCAGCGCCACGGTCCACCGGGTAGCACATGCTCAAGGTGATGGCATTGAAGCTGCCGTCGGTGCATTCCCGGATACGGCGAATCTTGGCCATGTCTTCGCCCGTCAGCACCGGCTGCATCACTTCCAGCCGGCGGTTCGGTTCGGCCTGATCAAGCCCAAGGAGATTCGGGCGCGGTCCGATGAACGACACGAGCGACATAACCAGCTCTTCACGAATCGGATCTATGGGCGGATTGGTTACCTGGGCAAACAGCTGCTTGAAATAGCAGTATAGAAGCTTCGGCCGGTTCGAAAGCACCGCCAACGGTGTGTCGTTGCCCATCGACCCGACAGGCTCCTGGCCGCTTATGGCCATGGGCGCCAAGATGAACTTGATGTCCTCTTGCGTATAGGCGAACGCCTGCTGGCGATCGAGCAACGCGCCTGTCTCACATTCGGGTAGCGGTACGGGTGCGAGCTTCTCCAGCACCAGCTGGGTCTTGTCCAGCCAGGCGCGGTAGGGATGCAGCGCGGCGAGTCCGGCCTTGAGTTCGGCATCGTCGATGATGCGTCCGGCCTCCAGGTCGATGAGGAGCATCTTCCCGGGCTGCAGCCGCCACTTCTTGATGATCTTGGCTTCAGGTATGGCCAGCACACCGGTCTCCGACGCCATGACCACGATGTCGTCGTCCGTTATCAGATACCGGGCTGGGCGCAGCCCGTTTCGGTCCAGCGTGGCGCCGATCTGGCGACCATCGGTAAAAGCGACCGCCGCCGGTCCGTCCCATGGCTCCATCAGCGATGCGTGATATTCGTAGAAGGCACGCCGTCTCTCGTCCATCAGCGGGTTTCCCGCCCAGGCCTCGGGAATGAGCAGCATCATGGCATGGGCCAGCGAGTAACCGCCGGCAACCAGCAGCTCGAGGGCGTTGTCGAAACATGCCGAGTCGGACTGGCCTTCAGCAATCAATGGCCAGAGCTTGTCGAGATCGTTGCCCAGAAGGCGGGATGACATGGTGGCGCGGCGGGCCGCCATCCAGTTCACGTTGCCGCGCAGCGTATTGATCTCGCCATTGTGGGCGATCATCCGGAACGGGTGTGCCAGATCCCAGGTGGGAAAGGTGTTGGTCGAGAACCGCTGGTGCACAAGTGCAATCGCCGTAACCACGGCCGGATCCACAAGATCGGGGTAATATTCCGCCACCTGGTCCGCCAGCAGCATTCCCTTGTATACCAACGTGCGACTGGAAAGCGATGGAACGTAAAAGGCCTCGGCGCCACCGTGCACGCCAAGGTTTCGAACGGCATGCTCGATGCGCTTGCGCAGCACAAAGAGCTTGCGTTCGAAGCTGTCGCCCGTGGCGACTTCGCCGCGCGCCACTGCCACCTGCCTGATTACCGGCTCGACGGCGCGAACCCCCTTTCCAAGCCGCTGATTATTGGTCGGCACGTCGCGCCAGCCGAGCACCATCATGCCCTCTGCGGCCGCGGTTTCCATCACCACTTGCTCACACGCCGCACGCTGCTCCGCCGGGCGCGGCAGAAACAGCATGCCGATCCCATAGGAACCGGATGCCGGCAGAGACACTCCGCAACGCTGGAATTCCCGGCGCAGGAACGCGTCGGGGAGCTGTATGAGAATTCCGGCACCGTCGCCAGCCAGGGGATCTGCCCCCGTGGCTCCGCGGTGGCTCAGGTTTTTCAGGATCTGGAGTCCCTGCCCGACGATGGCATGGCTCTTCTGGCCCTTGATGTGGGCGATAAAGCCGACACCACAAGCGTCATGCTCGTGACTGGGATCGTACAAGCCTTGCCGCGAAGGCAGTCCCGAGTGACTCACATTGTACCTCTTTCAAAAAATGGCGCGTGCTGGACCGGGCGCATCGAAGAAAATGCGCAAATTCCGGAGAATTTCAAGCAAAAAGCGCTTAAGTCTACCTTTTACGCGCGCCCCCTTCAACGGTGGCTAACGGAATCGTGGCGCCGCGGGGGCTGGGCTGGACGCGCACTGCACCCCAGGTTCAGGTCAATGCGCCGGGGTCGAACAGACGCTGGTGCTCCTGGATGGCATAGCGGTCCGTCATGCCGGCAATATAGTCCGCGACAATACGAGCCCGGGCAGAGCCGTCCACCACACCCTGGGCGCCCCCAATCTTCTTCTGGTACTGGGGCGGCAGTAGCCGCACATCATCCATGAATGCGCCGAAAAGCGACTCTATGACCTTGTGTGCCTTGAGGGTCATGCGCCGCACGCGGTAGTGCGCATAGAGCTGGTCGCGCAGGAACTGCTTGAGCTCCAGGCTCTGTTTACGCACCGTTTCGCTGTTCGCGATAAGCGGCTTTGCGGCGCTGCGCACATCGTCGATAGACGTTGCCGCGGCTTCCTTCAAGAGCAGCGCGCTGTTATCGATCAGGTCCACGACCAGTCGATTGATCATGCGACGTACAATCTCGTGAACCTGGACTCGCTCCGTGAGGCCCGGATGGCTACTGCATACCTGCGCATACTGCTCGCCGAACAGCCCAATGTCACCCAGCTGCTCCATGGTAATCAGCCCAGAGCGCAGTCCATCGTCGACATCATGGTTATTGTACGCAATTTCGTCGGCCACGTTTGCGACCTGCGCTTCCAGGCTCGGCTGTTTCCTTTCGATGAAACGCCGTCCCAGCTCGCCCAGCTCCGCCGCGTTCTTGAGCGAACAGTGCTTCAGAATTCCTTCGCGTGTCTCGAAGGTCAGGTTCAGTCCCGGAAAGCCTGCGTATTTCTCCTCCAGAAGATCCACAACCCGTAATGACTGCAGGTTGTGCTCGAAGCCACCGAATTCGCGCATGCACGCATTCAGCGCATCCTGGCCGGAATGGCCGAAAGGCGTATGTCCGAGATCGTGCGCCAGCGCGATGGCCTCGGTGAGGTCCTCGTTGAGATTCATGGCCCGGGCGACCGACCGGCCTATCTGGGCTACCTCTATGGAATGCGTCAGGCGGGTGCGAAACAGATCGCCTTCGTGATTTACGAAGACCTGGGTCTTGTATTCCAGACGCCGGAACGCCGCGCAATGCACAATGCGGTCACGGTCGCGCTGAAACTGGGACCGGTAGGACGGCGGTGGCTCGCGGTACTGGCGACCACGCGAAGCTTCGTCGCTGGCAGCATACGGCGCGAGTTTCACCCCCAGGCTCATCCGCCGGCTCCGCAAAAATCGAGTGCTTCCACGATCGCTGCCCGCGGCACGTCTGACCTTATCACTGCGTCGCCAATCCCCTTCAGCAGGATCAGACGTAGCTGGCCATCCTCGACCTTCTTGTCCACGGACATCAGTTCGAGCATGCGGTCGGCACCCAGCCCCGCCGGGACCTGTGTCGGCAGATGCGCGCGCCGGAGCAGCGCGCCCACACGCGCTGCATCTTTGGCACCTAGCCAGCCAAGACGGCGCGACAGCTCCGCGGCAACCACCATGCCGGCCGCGACCGCCTCGCCGTGCAGCCAGCTTCCGTAGCCCATCCCGGTTTCGATTGCGTGGCCAAACGTATGGCCCAGGTTAAGCAATGCGCGCTGTCCGCGTTCCATTTCGTCGGCTGCCACCACTGCTGCCTTGTTGCGACAGGAACGCTCTATGGCGAACCCCAGGGTCTCGGGGTCACGTGCGAGCAGCCTGTCGACGTTGCTTTCCAGCCATCCGAAAAACTCGGTATCGCGAATCAGGCCATACTTGATCACCTCCGCGAGACCGGCGGAAAGCTCCTTGTCAGGCAGAGTATTCAGCGTATCGATGTCAATCACGACGCAGCGCGGTTGATGGAAGGCGCCTATCATGTTCTTGCCCAGCGGATGGTTGACGCCAGTCTTGCCTCCGACCGAGGAGTCAACCTGTGCTAGCAGGGTCGTGGGGATCTGGATGAAGGAAACGCCACGCTGGTATATCGCCGCCGCGAAACCCGTCATGTCGCCAACTACCCCCCCGCCCAGCGCCACCAGCGTCGTGCGCCGGTCTAACCTCTGCCCCAGCAGGGCATCGAAAATGCGGTTCAGATCGGCAAGCGTCTTGTACTGCTCGCCGTCGGGCAAAACAACGGCCACCGGTGCGAAACGTTCCAGGCGCGCGGTCACCTTGTCGAGATACAGCGGTGCAACGGTCTCATTGGTAACAACCAGCACCCGGCGTCCGGCCACGTGTCCGGCCAGGGGCTCGTCTTGTTCCAGTAGCCCGGCTCCGATATAGATGGGGTAGCTGCGCGCGCCCAGCTCAACAACCAGCGTCTTCATTGCCCTTCTCGGACTTCAGCTTGGCTATCACATCGCGCGCCACAGCTGCCGGACTTCTCCGATCCGTGTCAACAACGACATGGGCGGTGCTGCGGTAGAGCGGATCGCGTATGCGCATAAGTTCCTCGATTTTGCCACGCGGGTTGTCGGATTGCAGCAGCAAGGGCCGACACCGGTCCCGGCGGGTGCGCTCTACGAGGATATCGGTGGCGGCACGCAAATACACGACGGTGCCGTTCTGCCGAAGGACTTCGCGGTTTGCTTCGCTCAGGATGACCCCGCCGCCCGTGGCAAGCACCAGATTGGGGCGGGTAACGAGGTCTGCGATCACCGCCTCTTCACGCCGCCGGAAACCCGGCTCGCCTTCGATCTCGAAAATAAGCGGTATGCCTGCACCGGTGCGGGCCTCGATCTCCTGATCCGAGTCGCAGAAATCCATGCCAAGCATCGCAGCCAGATGGCGGCCAATGGTGGTTTTTCCTGCACCCATGGGCCCGATGAGGAATATGCGGGAGATAGGCACCTGCAGATACGTACCTGCAGCATCTTCCGGTTGAGGATCGCACTCGGTCATTGCAGGCATATGCCAGCAACGTGCAAAGAAATCAATAGCGCCCGTCCCGGTTCTGGCAACGGCCCGGGCGGAAAATCCGCCCGGGCCGTTGCCTCACCGCATGGCAAGCCGGTTGGAAAGAATCCGCGGAGTCAGGAACACCAGCAGTTCATCCCGGTTGTTCTGCACATCCGTACTCCTGAATGCCCAGCCGATGAGTGGCAGGTCGCCCAAAAATGGCACTTTGCTGACAGTCGTGTTCTGCACCTGCTCGTAGATACCCCCTATCACAACGGTTTCGCCATTGTCCAGAAGGACCTGGGTCGTGACACGCTTCTTGTTCATCGTGCTATCCGAGGGGGATGCCGAATTGAAGCTGTCATTGGTGATATGCACGTTCAGGATTACGCGGTTATCCGGCGTGATCTGCGGCGTCACCGCCAGCCGGAGTACTGCATTCTTCGTGAGGAACGACTGCGTCCCCAGACCGCCGCCCTGGGCAAGGAAGGTCCTTTCCTGTCCCTGCTCGATAACCGCCCGCTTTTCGTTAGCCGTAATGATACGCGGACTCGAGATGATCTTGCCCTTGCCCTCCTGCTGCAGCGCCGACAGCTCCAGGCTGAGCAGGTTGCCGCTCGGCAGCCCCATGAATGTGAGCGCAAGCGACCCCGGAGATACGGTATTGATCTCGCTGGCGGCCATGTTCACACTGAGCGCATTGCCGCTGAGATTGACCGGGCTACCCGGGGTGAGCAGCTGGCTGTTGCATTCCAGGGTGCCGCAGACCACTGTGGTATGGTCTTTTTTCTGTATCCCCAGACGCACACCGAGGTTCCTGGCGAAATTGTCGGTGGCCTCGACGATGCGCGTTTCGATCATCACCTGACGCACCGGCTTGTCCAGTTTTTGGATGAGTTTGCGTACCTCGCGGATCTTTTCCGGAATGTCCTGGATCAGAAGCGAGTTGGTGCGTTCATCGACACTAACCTGGCCACGCGGGGACAGCAGTGTGTTCGACTCGGTCTCGAGTTTCTGGTAAGTGACGCTGCCCGTGACGGGATATCCCTGTTGGCCGGCGGGGCTCACCGCCTTGATAGATTTCAGAAGCTTCGCGATGTCCTCAGCCTTCGCATAATTTATAGGGATCAGCGCGGTCGCGAGCGGCTCCAGTTTCTGCTTCTGCTCAAGCGCATCGAGCTTCAGCTTTTGTTGTGCTGCCATTTCCGCCTCGGTTTCGACCGTAATTACATTGCCGCTGCGACTCATGGCCAATCCCTTGGCGTTGAGGATCACAGCCAGCGCCTGGTCCCAAGGCACGTTATTGAGGCGCAGCGTTAGGCTGCCTTTCACGTTGTTGCTCGCGACGAAGTTCAGCCCCGTAAAATCCGCCAGCACCTGCAGTGCGGCGCGCACATCGATGTTCTGGAAATTGAGCGACAGCTTCTTTCCCGTATAGAGGCGGTGCTCGGCCGCTTTTCCGGCCCGGCCGCTCACCGGCTTGATGTCCACAGTGAAGTTGTCATCAGTCTGGTAGGCAATGTGGTCGTATTTGCCTGCGGAGCGGATCACCATGCGCACGTCACGTCCGCGCTGGAACGCGTCGATATAGCGGACCGGGGTCGCAAAGTCCGTGACATCGAGTTGCCGCTGCAGTGAGGGCTTGAGGTAGGTGTTGAGAAAGTCGACAGTGATCTGTCCCGGCTCATGGCTGAGATTGATGCCCACCCCGCTGTCCGAGAGCCTGACAATCACCCGGCCATCGCCCTCGGGACCGCGGCGGAAATCGATGTTCGCAACGCTGTGCCTGTTGGTCCCTACGGCAGTGGCAAAATGGGCAACCGCGGAGCGAACAGCAGGGGCGGCATTGGCCGGGTTCGCCACAGTAATGATGAAGTAGTTGCCGGACACGGCAGTCGTATAGCGTGCCGCTGTCAGAAGGCTGAGGACAATGCGCGAGCGATGACTCGCCTGGATCGCAATCACGTCCGAAACTGCCCCCTCGTGAACGTGAACAGTATCCCGGGCCAGGGCCAATTGCGTGTTGGCAAAATCAAACGAAATGCTGGGCGGGTTGTCGATGGTAAAGGCAGCCGGCGGTGCAGGCGGCTGTGCCATCAGCAAACGGATCTGCATCCGGTCTCCCGGGAGCTTAAAATAATCAACTTCCTTGATCACGTTCTTGCCGGTATCGCTGCCTGCGGCTGCGGTGGCCGCAGCCGGCACGGCAGCTGGCGCGGTCCCGGTCGCGGGGGCGCTTGCGGAAGCCATGATCCAGTAGCCAAACTTGGTCGGCACTACCTTCAGCTGTCCGGGCTCGGTCATCAGGAGGTCCACGTGGACCGCGCTGCCGTCATGCACGAGATAGGGAAATACGCCCTTCACCGGTCCACGACCGCTCAGGTCGCTTACCGCAGGCCCGAGTTTGGTGTTCGGAAAACTGACCCGCAGGCGTTGCCCGTTTTCGTGGGTAGACACCTTATAGGACGATTTGCCCTGGATGCGGACCTGCAGCACTGGCGATAATCCGCTCGATACCCAGCTAATCGCCGAGATCTCGCCGGCGGCGGCCGCATTGGCCAGACAAATCGAGGCGACGATGAACAGCAGCCTGGCAAGGCTGAAGGACCTTGCGCTGCGTGCTCCCTGCAGGTTTGTGATGGTTCTTTTCATAGGTTCACACCGTTGATTTATTCCGCAAGAGCGAGGCTCGCCTCGCGTTGTACCCATTGGCCCGTCGGCCCCTGGATGAGTTCCGTAATCCGGACTTTGCCCTCCGTGATCCTGGTGACAAGGCCGTAATTCTGTCCGATGTGGGTACCGACCTTGACGCGGTGCACAGTCCCGTCCGGAGCCATGACAATGGCCCAGATTTGCTTGCCGCGGGAAATCGTTCCGACCATCTTCAGCGAATCGAGCGGAAACTGCTCCAAGGGCCCCTTGCGCCGGTTCAGATCCGGACGTAATCCTTTTTCCACGGATACCGGCTTCAGGTTCTCCGGCGAAAATGGATCGGGCAGCGTGCTTGCAGAATACACAAAGGTCTCTGCAGGCTTTATCTTGGGAATGGGCTCCACCTTCGGTTTACGGTTGGCGTATGAATTCTTCACGAAACTGCGCAGATCGGCCATGTTGTGGCCATCACAACCGGACAGACCCACGGCCACAAGCGCGATTACCAGTACGTTGCGGAATTTCATTTTGCGACCCTGGGCCTGAATGGCGGCCGTTTGCTAGCCGGACGGACCATCTCGTCAGGCTCCAGATAGCGGTAGGTCTTGGCCAGGGTGGTCATCGTAAGGTGGTTGGTCCCGGGCTTGCTGGCGATGTTGATCTGGCTGAGCGTTACAATGCGCGGCAGCGCGGCCAGATCGCTCACGAACTCGCCCATTTCATGATAGGTGCCCGTGACTTTGATGCTGACCGGGAGTTCGGCATAGAAATCCAGCGGCTTTTCCTTCTCGGGCTTGAACAGGACAAATTGCAGACCCCGTCCCAGACCCGCCTGCGTGATGTCGACCAGCAGATTCGGGACCTCGGTCTTGTCGGGCAACTGGCGCAGCAGGGTTCCAAAAGCCTCGTTCATCTCCAGCATCTGCTCCTTGTATGCCGGTAGATTGAGAGCGAGCGCTTTTTTCTCAAGGAACGTCTGCTTGAGGCTCTGTTCCTGCCTTTGCGCCTGGCTCAGTTGATCGATCTCGTCAGAGATGACAAACCAGTAGCCGAGGAAAAGTATCAGCACACACACCAGCACTATGGCGCCGATCTTGACCGGGTAGGGCCAGGAGCCGATGTTGTTCAGGTCTATGTTTTTGAGGTCGTCGAGCGTCATGGCTTCGACCCTTCCTTTTTGGCGGCCTTGTTGGTCTCGATCACGTGCAAAGTGAATTTGCTTACGCGCGCGTGTCCCTGGGCCGTGACATTGATCACATCCAAATCGGGCTTTGCGAACCAGTTGGATGCATCGAGATTACGCATGAATGCCGACACGCGGGCATTGGACTGGGCCACGCCGCTGATCGTTATTTTGGTGCCACTCTGTATCAGGCTCGTCAGATAGATGCCCTGCGGCAACCGTCGCGCCAGGCTGTCGAACACATGCACGATCTGGGTGCGGTCCGCCTGCAGCTGCTGGATCACGTGCATGCGCGCGATCAGTGCCTGACGTTCCTTCTTCAGCTGCCTGATGGCACGGATCTGTGCATCGAGCTTGTTTATCTGGGCAGTGAGGTACTGGTTGCGCTTGTTCTGCTGGTCGATCCGGCTGTTAACGTTCAAGTATACGTAGAACAGGATCAGCAACATGAGAATTGCCGCGCCGATTCCGATGCTTAGCAGCTGGCGGTCCTGCTCCCTGCGGCGCAGCTGGCGCCATGGCAATAGGTTTAGCCGGGTCATGCTTCATGACTCCGCATCGCGAGCCCGCAGCAGATCATGAGCGAAGGCGCGTCATTGCTGAGGAGCTGGGGCTTGACGCGGGAGGACAGGGACATGCTGACAAAGGGATTGGCGATGGCCGTCGGCACGTTGATGCGCGCCGCGACCAGTTCATCGATGCCGGCAATCTGGGCGCACCCACCGGCCAGCAGAACCTGGTCGACGCTGTTGTATGGGCTCGAGGAGTAAAAAAACTGCAGGGCGCGCATCACTTCCTGGCACATCGCTTCCATGAACGGGCGCAGCACATCGGTCTGGTAATTGTCCGGCAGACCACCCTGCTTCTTGGCGAGGCCGGCTTCTTCATACGAAAGACCGTAGCGACGCTGGATTTCCTCGGTGAGCTGGCGGCCTCCAAAAGTGTGGTCGCGCGTGTACACCGAGCGATTGTCGTGCATTACGTTGATGTTCGTGGTCGTGGCGCCGATATCGAGGACGGCGACGGTCTTCTCCATGCCTCCGCCGGGCATATGCTTTGCTATGAGCGAATAGGCATTCTCGATCGCATAGGTTTCGATATCGATGATAAGGGGCGTCAACCCGGCGCCTTGTGTCACTGCAAGGTAGTCATCCACAATTTCCTTGCGACATGCCGCAACGAGCACGTTTACCTGATCGGCGCTGTTCTCTGCGGACCCGAGCACCTCCCAGTCCATGTTGACCTCATCCAGCGGATACGGGATGTAGCGGTCGGCTTCCATTTCGAGCTGGGTCTGCATGTCCTGGTCGTTAAGGCCGGCCGGCATGTTGATGACCTTGCTGATCACGTGTGACCCAGCAACAGCTACCGCCACATGCTTGCACTTGGTGCCCGAACGCTTGAGCGCGCGCTGCATGGTCTGTGCGACCTGGTCGACCTCGGTGATCGTATGCTCGACGACGGCATTCTGGGGCAAGGGTTCTACTGCATAGCGCTCGACCCGCAGATGCTCCCCGGACTTGCTCAGCTCCAGAACCTTGATCGATGATGCACTGATGTCCACGCCCACGAGGGGTGGCTTTTTTTTAGCCAGCAAGCTTCCCAGCGAGGCCAATTTTTTCTCTCTTTTTCCAGTAAGTTAGATAGGATAGGTACAATTTTGGTTTAAATGCTACCCCCAAATATAGACGATGCCGCGCGGAAATGACAAATTTCTGTTGGGCGCCGGCGCCTGTCGTTCTATACTGCCGGGTATCCTTCTTCAAATTTATAGACCAGATCCGAAGTAGTAAGAAGTATTAGCACGCAATGACCACCCCCAGAAGTCCTTTCGCCCGGCTTAGACGGACCGCACATCTTCCCGACAAGCCCTGGCAGCTGGCTTTGATTGCGCTTAGCGGATTGTTCGCAACAGGCGTACTGATGCTGGCCTTGATCGCCTTGGTACTCACCCCGACCCTGCCCTCCGTAGGCGGGCTGCGAAAAGAACAGCTCAAGGTCCCTATGCGGGTCTACACCGCCGGCGGAACCCTGATCGCCGAATTCGGGGCCGAAAAGCGAATTCCGGTGGACTTCAAGCAGATCCCGCCACTTTTGATCGACGCAATCCTGTCCGCGGAGGACGAATCCTTCTATTACCACGAAGGTGTTGATTTTGAGGGAATCGTACGCGCGGCCTGGGCCGATCTGCGTTCAGGGCATCGCGTACAAGGAGCAAGCACCATCACGATGCAGGTCGCGCGCAATTACTTCCTGAGCCCGAAGAAGACCTATACGCGCAAGCTAAAGGAAATGCTGCTCGCCCTGAAGATCGAGCGCGAATACACCAAGGACGAGATTCTCGACCTATACGCGAACAAGATATACCTAGGCAACCACGCCTACGGCTTTGCTGCGGCCGCGCAGGTTTATTTCGGGAAGAAGCTAGACCAGCTGACGCTGCCGGAAGCGGCGATGCTCGCGGGTCTGCCGCAGGCGCCCTCGCGCGACAACCCCTTCAACAGCCACAAGGATGCGCGCATACGGCGTGCCTACGTGCTGGGACGCATGCTCAAGCTCGGCTTCATAAACCGCGCCGCCTATAACGCCGCCGTGGCAAGCCCTCTGCCCTCGGCACCGTCATCCCAGGGTTACAGCGTCCAGGCACCCTATGTCGCCGAGATGGTGCGCCAGTACATGTATCAGCACTACTCGGCAAACAGCTATGCCAAGGGTTACAACGTCTATACCACCATACGCGCCAGAGATCAGGAAGCCGCAAATCATGCGCTGCAGCGGGGGCTGTTGGCCTATGATCGACGCCATGGCTATCGGGGGCCGACCGGTCACGCGCATATCAATGCCGGCACGAGCACCGGGCAACTTGACCGGATACTGAAGGATTATCCGGTCGTGGGTCCGCTCATGCCCGCAATCGTAACGCAAGTCAATGGCCAGACTGCGGCCGTATACGCCCAGAATGGAAGCAGTATCACGCTGAACTGGAGTGGCCTGTCCTGGGCCAGGCGTTACATCAGTGTCAACAGACAGGGCCCGGCGCCACAGACTGCAGCCGATGTCGTGCGCGTCGGCGACATCATTTACATTCAGCCGTTACATGGCGGGACCTGGCGCTTGGCCGAGGTTCCCAATGTGGCCGGCGCCCTGGTCTCGCTCGACCCGAACAACGGGGCAATTCTCGCCTTAACCGGTGGTTTTGATTTTTACCAGAGCAGCTTCAACCGGGCAATACAGGCGGAACGCCAGCCTGGTTCCAGCTTCAAGCCATTCGTTTACTGCGCGGCTCTCGACAAGGGCTTTACGGCCGCCAGCATGGTGAGCGGCGCGCCGATCGTCGTCCCGGACGCCAATCAGGGCGCGACGTGGCGGCCCGAAAACTACGAGCGCAACTTCGTCGGTCCCACGCGCCTGCGCAAAGCCCTTGCCCTGTCGCTGAACCTCGTGTCGATAAGACTGCTGCGCGAAATCACACCCAATTACGCAGTCCAATACTTGGCCCGTTTCGGGTTCGATCCGGCAACACTGCCGGACAGCCTGTCACTGGTCCTGGGCTCGGCATCAGTCACCCCGCTGCAGATGGTCAGCGCCTATGCGGTGTTTGCCAACGGCGGTTATCGGGTCCAGCCGCATTTCATTCTGCGCATCGAAGATGAGAAGCATCATGTCCTTGAACAGGCCAACCCACCGGTGGTTTGCGACGCCAGCGGTCACACCAATGCCGCGCGCGACGGTGGCGGTGGGGCGCCCGCCGCCTGCCCCACACCGCAGCCCCCCATCAGTCCTGCACAATCGGCCGCAACGGGCACGGGCACGGCCGCCAGCGCTCTGACAACAACGGCTCCGATCCGCTGGGCACCGCGCGTGATCAGCGCCGACGACGATTTCATCATGACGAGCATGATGCACAGCGTAATCACTTCCGGTACAGGACAGGGCGCCCTGGTGCTGGGAAGGAAGGACATTGCAGGAAAGACCGGAACCACCAATAATCAACGGGACGCGTGGTTTTCGGGATTCAACCCCCACGTAGTAACCAGCGTTTGGGTGGGATTTGATCAGCCTGCTCCCCTCGGTCGCGGTGAGGTGGGCGCCCGAGCGGCGCTGCCCATCTGGGTCAACTACATGCGCACCGCGCTGGCGGGCTATCCGCAGGTGCCGCTGATTCCGCCACCGGGAATCGTCACCGCAATGATTGACCGCGATACGGGCCAACTGGCTGGTCCAACGGATCCCAAGGCCATGCAAGAGTATTTCATCCAGGGCACCGTGCCCAAAGCAGGCATCCGTCTGGACGTGACTAGCCCAGGCGCACCACCACCGGAAAGCGTTCGCCAAGGGCTGTTCTGATGCACCACAAATCTAGCCCGCCGGCGCGACGGGCACGCCGTCGCGGCAGGTTTGACAGCAGAGTGGACGGGGCTGGGCCGCGCGGCGCGGAGCAGATTCGGCAGCACATCTGCACCGAGGCGGCACGCATCATGGCGGAAGAGGGCATCACGGATTTCCACGCAGCCAAACGCAAAGCCGCGAATCGCCTAAATCAACCGGAGACGCGCCACCTGCCCTCCAACCATGAGGTGGACGCAGCCCTGAACGCCTACCTGCGACTTTTCCATGCCGATCGGGTTTCGGCCGCCCTGGTCGAGCTTCGGCGGGTGGCTGTGGAGGCAATGCGCTTTCTGGCCTCCTATGAGCCGCGCCTCGTCGGCGCCGTCCTCAGCGGCAACGTAACGCCTTTTTCCGAGATTCAGCTGCATTTGAACGCCTATACCCCTGAGGAAATCGCCTTCCTGCTGGAGGAGCACCATATTCCCCATGAGGAATCGAGCCGCCGCGTCCGTTTCGGCGGAGAGCGCTACGAGAACCGTCCCACCTTTCGGTTTCTCGTCGATGCCTCGGTCGTAGAGTTGATCATGTTCACGCCGGAGGGCGGACGCGAGGCACCACTGAGTCCCGTGGACGGAAAGCCCATGCACCGCGCCAATCTGCGCGAAGTGGAGGCCCTCCTTTCCAGCGCTCTGGCATCCAGTTCCGGCCCGTGAGCCGGCAATCTAACGGTTCGCCGCTGCGAACGGCACGGCGCATCGCCTCCTTGCCAAGCGCCTACGGATGAACGGTTTAAAACGTTCGAAGAGTTACAAAAACAATCTGGGAACTAAAATTCAGGATATCGTTTCTTGCCGTGGGCCGTTTATCATACTCCACCACGGAACCGGAGATTCCCGGGCTGTATCTTTGACGGAAGCCTGAAGGCAACGGGCCCGAGGCATCCGTAATGCCTCATCAATCTTTGGATCGTAATAACAAAATCATGCATTGCATTTTGAAGGGCCAAGAACAGCCGCAATGACGCTGCATTGTTCACTCTGCGAGACAAAACAGGCCATTAATTGCCGGCATACCCGGCGCAATTCCGGGTATCCAGGCCGGAATTGAAATTTTCCGTACATCATGGATCAAACCAGCAACAGTGCACTGAAACGGAACTCCCCCTTTCCGGAAACACCGGAAAGCCAGAGACGCGAGCTCACCGTGCTGTCTTTGTCCCTGCGCGGATTCGCGCGTTTAGCGGAAACCGCGCCCGCGACCGATATCGTGGAGTTTCTCAGCACCTATCTCGGCCAGCTCGAGGCCACGTCAACGACTCACGGCGGCCGGTTCGTCCGGTCTTTGGGCGACACGGTGTCCTGGGTGCACGGCACGGTGCGGGCGGATCACGCTACACGCGCCTGCCACACCGCCATCGAACTGACTCACCGGATCCGGCTACTTCAGGCCGGTTCGTTCGCGCGTACCCTGCCACCGCTCGACATCGACATCGGTATCAGCACCGGCCTGGCAGTAGCGAACGACTTTGGTGCAGGCGCCGGCATCGCGGTCATTGGAGACGCCGTTGATTTCGCCACACACCTGCGGTCACTGAACCCTGTATACGGCACCCACGTGCTGTTGAGCGAGCCCACCATCCAGCATGCAGGAAAAGACCTTTTCAAAATTCGGGAAATCGATGTACTGCAGATCCGCGGCCAGCCCGCGCCGGTCAGGCTTTTTGAGCTCATGCTGCCGCAACAATACCCGGATACCGGCTGGCTTACGGAATTCGGCCGTGGCTATGATCTGTTTCGTGCCGGACTCAGGTCTCAAGCGCGCCTCGTATTTCAGCATCTTGCAGAGATTGTCGGCGACCCGGTGAGCCGCTGCCTCCTGGAACGCTGCACCGGGCCGCGGCGGCGGCAGGGTGACTGAAGCGTCGCCACACAGTCCATCGGCAGGGGTCCGCCGGAACGGTGCCGTTGCTGCGCGGTATCGGAACGCATGTGCGCCAGGAATCGCCTAGAAGGCAGGCAATGCAGGCCAGGCGTCTGTTTCGAGAAATGGCGGCCTGTGCGGCACCGGACGCTGCCGGACAGGACGCCGGCCCACATGACAGCGACAACTGCTTCTCGCTCCGCGCACACACGGGTAAAATGCCGCGCCACGACGCAATAGCGTCGCCATCACCTCGGACACGACCTTGAAAGAACACATAAGCGATCTTCTGGCACAGGCCGTGCGACGGCTCCAGGCCGACGGCACGCTGCCGGCGGAAATCGAATACGTCAACGTTCCGGAGCGTACCCGCAACCCGGAGTACGGGGACTTCGCGAGCAACGTTGCGCTCGGCCTGGCGCGCAGCGCCGGCGTCAAGCCGCGCGAGCTCGCGGGAAAAATTGCTGCCGCGCTGCCCGGGTCCGATCGAATTGCGCGCGTTGAAGTGGCCGGACCGGGTTTCATCAATTTTTTCCTGGCTTCCGACGCTCACCAGGACGTGGTTAACCGCATCCTGGATGCCGGTGAAGCCTATGGGCGATCGACAGTCGGCAGTGGCCGGCGCGTCCAGGTGGAATTCGTTTCCGCCAACCCCACTGGCCCGCTGCACGTTGGTCACGGGCGCGGCGCGGCCTATGGCGCAGCCGTGGCGGATCTGCTGGCGGCGGCAGGTTTCCAGGTGCATCGCGAATACTACGTCAACGACGCCGGCCGGCAAATGGACATCCTCGCCACAAGCGTGTGGCTGCGCTATCTCGAGCTGTGCGGCGAAAAATTTACGTTTCCGAGCAACGGCTACAAGGGTGACTACGTTTTCGATATTGCGGCTACGCTGCACCGCGAAAACGGCGACGCATTCCATCAGCCCGCGGTCAAGGTATTTGAGGACATTCCGCCGGATGAGCCCGCAGGTGGCGACAAGGAAGTCCATATCGACACGCTGATCGAACGCACCAGATCGCTGCTGGGAAAGAAACATTACCGCAAGGTTTTCGATCTTGGCCTGACGGTCATTCTGGACGACATTCGCCAGGATCTCGAGGAATTCGGCGTGGTATACGAGGAGTGGTACTCAGAACACACTCTGACGGAGCGCGGTCTGGTTGACCGGGCAATCGAGCGGCTTAAGGGCAGTGGCCATGCGTACGAGAAGGACGGCGCATTGTGGTTCCGCTCCACCGACTTCGGTGACGAAAAGGACCGCGTGATCGTGCGCGAAAACGGCCAGAAAACGTACTTTGCCTCCGATATTGCGTACCATCTAGACAAGATGGAGCGTGGATTCGAGCGTGTGATCGACATCTGGGGCGCCGATCACCATGGTTATGTTCCACGCGTCAAGGCAGCCCTGTCCGCGCTTGGGCAGGACCCGTCCAGGCTTGACGTGCTTCTCGTGCAGTTTGCGATCCTGTACCGTGGTGGAGAGAAGGCACAGATGTCTACCCGCAGCGGCGAATTCGTGACACTGCGCTCCCTGCGCCGCGAGGTGGGCAACGACGCCGCGCGCTTTTTCTATATCCTGCGCAAGTGCGAGCAGCACATGGATTTTGACCTGGATCTTGCCAAGTCGCAGTCCAGCGACAATCCGGTCTATTACCTGCAGTACGCGCACGCCAGAATTTGCAGTGTCCTGCGGCTGGCGGACGAAAAGGGATTGACCCGCGATCGCGAACGCGGCCGGCGCAGCCTCCGTCTGCTGAGCGAGCCGCACGAGCAGGCGCTGCTCGCGAGTCTGGCGCGGTACCCTGAAGTCATCGAGGCAGCAGCCCTCAGCTACGAGCCGCATCAGCTGGCGTACTATCTGCGCGAACTTGCAAACGACTTCCATGCGTATTACAACGCGCATGTTTTCCTGGTCGAGTCGGATGACCTGCGCGACGCGCGGCTGAATCTCATCGATGCCGCACGCCAGGTGCTCGCCAACGGGCTCGGACTCCTCGGCGTTTCGGCCCCACAGGTGATGTAGGGAATTTATCATGGCACAACAAGTCCGACGCACTGCAGTACGACACCGTCCCGGCGGTGCCCGTTCCGGCTGGCGACCACTTCTGATCGGCTTCGTTCTGGGGCTGGTCATCATGTGGGCCGTCCAGCACATAATGAACGGCGGACGGCTGACCGGTCTGCGGAAATTGTTTGCACACCACCCTGCCGCGATGGCACCCGCCCAGCCACCGGCTGCGGCACCTGCTCCACCCAAGCCGACGTTTGATTTCTATACAATCCTGCCGGAAGTCGGAAGCGGAATGCCTGAGGCAGCACGTCGTAACGGCACGGGCGGCAGCGCGGGCGCAAAATCTCCAGGGAAAGGCGTTCGTTACATTCTGCAGGCCGCAGCCTACGCGAAAAGCCATGACGCGGACCATCTGCGCGCCCGGCTTGCCCTGGAAGGGATCGAGTCATACACGGAAAAGGTCAGCGTAGAGGGCCGCGGCTCCTACTACCGCGTGCGGCTCGGGCCGTTTGCCAGCATCGCGGCGATGAATTCGGTCGACCGCAGGCTTGCCCGGCTGGGTATCAAGGCAATTCCGCTGAAGGTCAAGGCGGCACCGGGGGCCTGAGTCACCAGCCGGGCCGTTCGGGTCGCAGCACCGAAAGATCTGGTTGTAAAATGACGAGGCCGCACTGCAAAAAAATTCCTCCAATCTCGAAAACGAATTGCATTGCGCGGAAAACACCCCTATCATCCGCCGCGTTTTCCACGGCACCAAGGACAGCTCAGCTGACCGGTTGTGCACGGGAGCTACTTCAACTGAATCTGCCGTAAGGTGCAGGTTTCTGGGCTTCGAACTACTTGGAGGGCTTACCCATGCGCTCGCTAGGGCACCAGATCGTGGCGGAGTTCTATTCTTGCGATCGCGAGATCTTGAACGACGTCGATTTCGTCAGGAACGCCATGCTGGAGGCGGCACGCAGGACCGGAGCCACCATCGTCACGGAAACCTTCCATCATTTCTCGCCGCACGGCGTTTCGGGTGCCGTGATCATCGCCGAGAGCCATCTCGCGATTCACACCTGGCCTGAATTCGGTTATGCCGCTGTCGACCTGTTTACCTGCGGAGACAGTGTTTCTTCGGAGATCGGGTTCAATCATTTGCGCCAGGAACTGAAAGCCGGCCACGTGTCGACCATGGAACTGCATCGCGGCCAGGTGGACATGATGGGCACAGCGCGCGATTCAGGCGCCCCCAGAGGGCTGAAACTGGCACGCGCCTGATCAAAAGTTTCGTGCGCGAATTCGCCGCAGCTCAGTCTTCCAGATAGGTGTAGCCTCCGAGCCCCGCGTGGATCTCGGCAAGATAGGCGTCACGCCGGGCAGTATCGAGCCACTCGGCGGCTTCGATCTTTTCGCGGTACGCCGCAAGCAGGTCCTCGGGGTCGAAATGGACGTAGCGCAGCACCGAATCCGCCGTATCCCCGCGGCGTGCCTCGGTCAGGCGATAACCCCCGTCCTCAGTCGGTTCGACCTGGACTGAATCGGTGTCGCCGAACAGATTGTGCATATCCCCAAGGATCTCCTGGTAAGCCCCGACCAGGAAGATGCCGAGCAGGTAGGGCTCGTTCGGCCGTAGCGCGTGCAGGGGCAGGCTCGGCTCCACCCCTTCGCCGTCGACATAAAGGTCCACGCGCCCATCAGAGTCGCAGGTGATGTCCTGGAGAACCGCGCGTCGCCGGGGCTCTTCGTCAAGGCGGCTCAAAGGCAGAATCGGAAATACCTGGTCTATCGCCCAATGGTCGGGTATCGACTGAAACAGCGAGAAGTTGCAGAAGTATTTGTCCGCCAGCTTTTCATTGAGCTCATCAAGCGCCTCGCGGTGACTGCGAATCCCGGGCTGCAGGCGCTCCCGTACGCGCTGGCAGGTGGCAAAATAGAGCTGCTCGGCACGCGCGCGCGCCGCCAGGTCGAGCACACCGTGCGTGAACATGGCCTGTGCTTCGGACAAGAAATGGGCGGCGTCGTGATAGCTCTCCAGCGTGGGTCGTTGTGCAATTCCGTCAAGCCCGCGCCACAGGTCATGGATAACCTGAGACTCGTTCTCAGCTGCCGCTGCCGGCATGTCCGCACCGGGTGCCAGCTCCACGTCAACCACCTTGGTGATCAGCACCGCGTGGTGTGCCGTCATGGCACGACCCGACTCGGTTACGATGTCAGGATGGGGCAGGTCGCGCTCTGCACAGATTTCCTTCAGCGCACGCACGATGTTATGGGCGTACTCCTGGATGCTGTAGTTCATCGAACAGAACGAGCGCGACCGGGTGCCTTCGTAGTCGACGCCCAAACCGCCCCCGACGTTGACACAGCGGATGTCGGCCCCCAACCGCCGCAGCTCGGCATAGTAACGCCCCGCCTCGCGCATTCCGTTCTGCACATGCTGGATGTTTGCGATCTGGGAGCCCATGTGAAAGTGCATCATCTGCAGCGTGCCAAGCATCCCGTTGGCCTGCAGGCGGTCTACCACACGCAGAATCTCGGCGGCCGAGAGGCCAAACTTGGACTTCTCGCCTCCCGTGTTCTGCCACTTACCGGCGCCAAGGGAAGCAAGCCGCACTCGCACGCCAAGCATCGGGATAACCCCAAGGGCACGCGATTCGGCGATCACCAGATCGAGTTCGGAAAGTTTCTCCACCACGATGTGGACTCTCATTCCGAGCTGGCGACCAATCAGGGCCAACCGGACGTACTCCCGGTCTTTGTAGCCATTGCAGACCACAATGCTGTCTGGATGGGAGCAGGCAAGGACCGCAAGCAACTCCGGTTTGCTCCCCGCCTCGAGGCCGACACGCTCGCCCCCGTGAGCGAGAAGCGCACCTACCACACTGCGCTGTTGGTTCACCTTTATCGGATAGACTGCGGTGTAGCGGCCACGATAGGCATCGGACCGGCAAGCGCTGCCGAAAGCGTCGCACAGCTCATCAATGCGGTGATGAAGGATCCCGGAGAAGCGAACCAGAACTGGAAGCGTCAGTTCGCGCGCGGCGAGCTCTGCGGCAAGATCGTGCAAATCAATGGATGGGCCTTTGCCGTTACGCTTGCTTCCCGACTGACTCCAAACAGGATTAGGATAGGCGACCACGTGGCCGCGCTCGTTGATGTCGAAATAGCCATTGCCCCAATGCGCAATGTTGTAGATGTCACGAGCCTTTTGTATGTTCCATTCGGTCATGGGCGGAAACCGGGGGAAGTGCGCGCTGATGATACAAGAGAAGCCTGAAAAGTAATAAGATAGATTATCCAGAATTTTCGTGACGATTGAAATCGAACGTATTTTTCCGCCCTGCCGCGGCTTACGCATCACTCCGGAGACCTCCCCGATGGCGTTGGACAGCACCTGGTATACTGAACAATGGGCCGACCAAGGTTCGGCAATATCACTCAAGATACGGGACAAGGTCCATGACGAGCAGTCTCCATACCAGCGCATCGAGATCTATGAAACCGAGACTTTCGGTACATTGATGACGCTCGATGGTCTGGTGATGGTGACCGACCGCGACAACTTCATTTACCACGAGATGATGTCCCATCCGGCGCTGTTCGCGCACCCTGAGCCGCGTCGGGTCCTGATCGTCGGGGGAGGCGACTGCGGCACATTGCGCGAGGTTCTCAAGCACCCGACCGTGGAGCTGGTCGAACAGGTGGAGCTGGACGAGCGGGTCACGCGCGTCGCGGAACGGTATTTTCCTGAGCTGTGTGCATCGAATTCCGATCCGCGTGCGCGGTTGCGGTTCGACGACGGGATCCGGTGGGTCGCGCAGGCGCAGCCTGGCAGCTACGACGTGATCATAATCGACTCGACAGACCCGGTGGGACCGGCCGCCGGGCTGTTTTCAGAAGAGTTTTACCGGAATTGCCTCCGTGCAACGGGCGGGCACGGGATACTGGCCGGCCAGAGTGAATCGCCGCTGTTTCATCCTCACCTGATCAAATCCATGCACCAGGCACTGCGCACCGCCGGCTTCCTGGACGTGGCGACGCTGAATTTTCCTCAATGCACCTACCCGTCCGGTTGGTGGAGCACAACGCTCGCCTGCAAGGACTCATCGCTTTCCGGGTTCCGGCAGGAGGCGGTTGCCGACAAAAAGTTCCCCACCCGGTATTACAACCTCGGCATGCATATGGCAGCCATGGCGAGCCCGGAGTTCCTCTATGAAATGCTGCTGTAGATGAATAGCCGTACGAGATTGAATGTCCGGCGCGTTCGGGGTATAAATCTCAGCATTCTGAAATCATAACAATTTTTCCTAAACCACTCATTTCGAGCACCGACTATGACCAACCCTCGAGTTGCACAGAAGGCACCGTATGTTCTCGACCTAGCGCCCGGCACCTACTGGTGGTGTGCGTGTGGCCTCTCCAAGACACAGCCATTCTGCGACGGCTCGCATAAGGATACGGAGTTCACTCCGGTACGGATCGATATCGAAAGCGCTACAAGCGTAGCGTTGTGCGGTTGCAAGTGCTCGGCCAGCAAACCTTACTGCGACGGCACGCATAAGAAGCTGTAGCAGCGGTTGGCGGGAACGTCGTCCGGCAGCGTGTGGCGGACGGCGCGGCTGGAGACACGGCTGGAACTCCGTCCAGATTGTCGTTGCAACGGTTTTTCCATAGGGAAGGTTGCCATGAAGAAAACTGCCGCTGTCGGTGTCGCCGTGCTTCTGGGGATGGTTGCCATCTTGGGCGCCGCCTCCTACTGGCTCGGGATTCGGGCTCGGCAGACATACGAAACGCTTTTGCGACAAATCGGCAGGGATGCTGGTTTTGTCGTTACAAATTTGCGCTTCCAGAGTGGCTTGCTGAGTTCGACGGCTGTGGCCACGATAGCGGTGCCAGGGCTTCCGGCGGATATCTCGGTGGTCAGCCACATCCGGCCGGGACCACTTCCTGAGATCACCCGGCTCGGGTTCATGCCAGGGATGGCCATGGTGACGACGCGGCTCACCGTGAGTTCTCCGGCGCTGGCGAGTTTTAAGCCCGTCACTGCACATACGATGGTCTACCTTGCTGGAAACAGCGTGACCAATCTGAATATTCCTGCCTACAAACGGATTGTTCCCCACGGCGGCGGGGGCTTCGGCTGGGGTCCGGCCACGGGAAAAATCGTCGTTGGCGCCGATCAGGGGACAGTTAATGGGAATATTGATTGCCCGCTGGCACAGTTAGAGGGTTCCAAGAACCCCGTTTCGCTGTCACAGGTGACTTTCAGCTGGATGCGTCAACCCGGTGTTCCGGGTTTGGATGAGTCCAGCCTGTCGATAGGCCGTATCAGCAGGCCCGGTCCAGCGGGACCGGTCGGCATTCAAGGCCTGCAGATTAACTTATCGAAGCAGCATCAGGCAGGCGATGTGGCTGCCCGCTTCGCGATGCACGTCCGCATGGTCAGCGATGGCAACAGCAGCTACGGTCCGGGACAGCTTCTGGTGCAGATCAGCAAACTGGACAGTGCAAGCCTTGCCGGATTCCAGCGGAGCACCCAGATGCTTGCACGCCAACACCTGCCTGCGAACCGAATGTCAGCGGCGCTGCTTGCCCGGACTGCCGGGCTGTTGCGCGCATTGGCACGGAAGGCGCCAGAACTGGAGATCACCAGATTCGGGCTGAAGGTGGACGGCAGCGAAGTTGCCGGCAAAGGCAAGTTTGTCTTGGACGGCACTGACATCAGTGGTTCAGGATACCAGGACCTGCTGCTGCGGGCGGTGAACGGGACTGCGGAACTGCTAGTGCCGAGAGCCGTAGTGGCCGATGTCGCCACCGACGAAATCCATCGACGGCTGGACACCTACAGAACCCAAGGGACTCTGACACCGGATGAAGTCAGCAGGCTAACGCCCCCACGAGTAGCCCGCATCGTCCACAACGCACTGCCAGCGTACATGGCCCAGATTGCGTCACGCTGGCATTTGGCTTCGGCCGGTGCGGACTATATGCTCACTGTGGCCATTCATCAGGGACAGTTGCTGATCAATGGTCAGCCGGAAATTTCGGGGCAGGCAACGCACTGAGCGGGTTTTTGCATGGCACGGCCCATTGCTGAATTGAAGCAGCAGGAAAGTACCGGGCAACAATTGCCATCGTGCAGAGAATCTCTTTAGGACAGGCGGTTAAGGGCGGCTTTCAGGACGTATGGCGGATTCGGCCATGCGCTCCAGCGCGGACCCGCGGGTTTCCCGTCCACTTTCTCCTGCTTGCCGGGTTCCCGCTTGCCGGATTGCTGTCTTGCGGCCGTGCATCGAAATTCGTACGCAGTACGCTCGGCGTCCACGTTCAGATCTTGGCCTTGCGACCTATTTATGCCCTCTGCTGACTTCTGGCGAGGCATCCGGTTGCCTTTCGACACCAGTAGCCCGTAGGCACCGCGCCAGATCTCCCCGAGTATTGAGCAGCCACTTTCACACTTGTGTCTGTCGGATCTACGCACCGGCGTTCCGTGCAAGTACGGGGCTTCGCGGAATGTGGCCTGCTCACCTCGCTGGGTCGCCTCTTATCCGCTTCCTGTTCGTCAGGCCAGCGCTTTGCCATCCGGCTCCCTTCAAACCCGCAGTCCCCCGCGCGGAACCCTTGCCGGGCGTGTAGAGGACTCTCACCCCCAAGTAGGTGCGCCCTGCCGGGCGGACCCACAAAAAAGCGGGCGCCGAAGCGCCCGCAAATGCAACCTCATTCTTTGGCGTTTGAAGGCTAGTCGCCGTAGGCCCGCTCGCCATGCTGGGAGATGTCGAGGCCTTCGCGCTCCTCTTCTTCGCTCGGACGCAGGCCGACGATCATGTCCACGACCTTGAGGACGATGTACGTTGCCACCGCATCGTAGACCAGCACCGCGCCGACGCCGATGAACTGCTTGCCGAGCTGGGCGAAGTTGCCCTCAAGCACACCGGGCGTACCCCCGATGGCCTTCACCGCGAAGACCCCGGTGAGGATCGCGCCGAGGGCGCCGCCGACCGCGTGCACGCCGAATGCATCGAGCGCGTCGTCATAGCCGATCATGTTTTTGAGGTACGTGGCGGTCCAGAAACAGACCACACCGCCGGCAATGCCGATCAACAGGGCGCCGGTCGGATCGACAAAGCCCGACGCCGGCGTGATCGCCACAAGCCCGGCCACCGCACCCGAGGCCATGCCCAGCACGCTCGGCTTGCCGCGCGCCAGCCATTCAGCGAACATCCACGCCATCGCCGCGGCTGCTGTCGCGATCTGGGTCGTTACCATGGCCATGCCGGCCCGTCCACCAGAGGACACGGCGCTGCCGGCATTGAAGCCGAACCAGCCGACCCACAGCAGCGCGGCACCGATCACGGTCAGCACCAGATTATGCGGTGCCATGGGTTCCTTCTTGTAGCCGAGGCGCTTGCCGAGCACGAGTGCGGTCACCAGGCCCGCGACACCGGCGTTCAGATGCACCACCGTGCCGCCGGCGAAGTCCAGGGCACCGAGCTTGTTGAGCCAGCCATTGGCAGACCAGACCCAGTGGGCCACGGGTGAGTAGACGAAAACCAGCCACAGCCCCATGAACCACAGCACCGCGGAAAACTTGATGCGCTCGGCGAACGAGCCGGAGATCAGCGCCGGAGTGATGATGGCGAAGGTCATCTGGAACGCCATGTATACCGATTCCGGTACCGTGCCCGACAGGTCGGAGACCGTGTTCTTGCCCATACCGTGCAGGAACAGCCGGCTGAAGTCTCCGATCCAGGGATTGCCGTCCGTGAACGACAGGCTGTAGGCGACGGCATACCATAGCACCGTGACGAGGCAGGTGGTGGCAAAGCTGTGCGCCAGGGTGCTGAGGACGTTCTTGTTGCGCACCATGCCACCGTAGAACAGGGCGAGGCCCGGTATGGTCATCATCAACACCAGCGCCATGGACGTCAGCATCCACGCGGTGTCGCCGGGATTGATCTTGGCATTGGCGTCCGCGCTCACTGCCTCCGTGGGCGCAGGGGCCGGGGCTGCCACTGCGGCTGGAGCCGGCGCTGCCGGGGCGGCCGCCGCGGGAGCCTGCGCCGGCATCGCTGTGCCCTCGTCGCTGAACGCCAGCATTGGGGCAAACAGCAGCAGTACGGCAAGAACTGCCCCCAAGAACGTCTTGGTACTGAATTGGTTACGCATTAATGTTTCTCCCGTATCAAAGCGCATCTCTGCCGGTCTCACCGGTGCGGATGCGGACTACCTGCTCGAGGTCGAAGACAAAGATTTTCCCGTCGCCGATCTTGTCTGTTTTTGCCGAACGCACGATCGCCTCGGTAACCTTGTCGAGCATCCTGGCGTCGATCGCCACCTCGAGTTTCACCTTGGGCAGAAAATCCACCACGTATTCGGCACCACGATAAAGCTCCGTGTGCCCCTTCTGCCGCCCGAAGCCCTTAACCTCGGTGACGGTGATGCCCTGCACGCCGACTTCCGACAGGGCATCACGCACATCGTCGAGCTTGAAAGGCTTGATAATGGCTGTGACCAGTTTCATGCTTGTCTCCTTCCGCACCCGGAGTGGCGCAACGGCGCCATCCTCGTGCAACGATTAAAATTTATACAGGCCTTCCACACCGATCGAAGACTGGTTGTCCTTCGAAGTTCCGTTGACCATCTCAAAAACGCTCTTGTCCGATTTGTCATAGCGCACCTCTCCGCGCAGCTCGGTATGGACCGTCGGCATGAAGGCGAGAGTGAGCGTGCCTTCCTTCCATTTCTGGGCAATGCCGGTCATCAGTCCATTCTTGTCGTTGAAGTACTCCAGACGTGCGGCCACGCGCCACAGGGAGTTGATGTCGTAGTTGGCGTAGGCCGCAACACCGCTCCACTTGGCCTTGGAGCCGACTGTCACTGCATCTGCCTGCTGGCCATAGTCGGCCTCCAGGGCCAGGGTTAGCGCATCGGTGGCATTGTAGCTACCCACCAGATCCAGAAGATCGCGGCGTCCTGCCACACCCGCACTTCCGGGAGCATCGCCGCTGTAGAGAACCGCGTTCAGCGACAGTGGCTTTACCGGCGTTGCTGCGAAGCCAAGCTCTAGGGTTTTTCCGTAGACACCGGTTGTCGAAGGCGTAACCACATTCCAGCCATTGTTGACGCCGGCGATGAGCTTGTAATCGGAGTTGAGTGCATAAGTCGCACGCACACCGGTGTGAGAGAACGGTATGGCATAGCCGAAGAGGATGCCGCGCGTGAAGTTATAATCGGACGGGCTTGCGATTACTTCTTCTCCGGCCAGGGTGTCGTATTTGCCCGCCATTACGGCAAGCGGCCCGGTGGCATACTGCAGGTACGCCTGCTGCACATCGACTTCGGAGCCTCCGTTGACTGCAGGTAGGCCGGTACCGGCGCTAGTCACCGCAGCGTCCGTGCCGTAGTCGAGCTGCGTCATTGCGCCGAAACCGCTCGCGGGGAGATAGGAAGCGGACAAGTCGATCGTATGCAGGCTGAAGGCATTGTGTTGCGCGTCATAGACCCGATCAGGCGTTCCGCTGGTAAAAAGACCGTTACCGGTCAAATAGCTGTAGGAAGTGTCGATATAGCCACTGAACGTGATGTCCGAGGCCTGCAGGACATCACCCAGCGTGGGCGTCTTGTCCGCGGCCCAGACTGTTGCCGAGCCCATTACCATGCCTGCGGCAAGGATGGATTTGTTAAAACGGTTCATCGGTTTTTCCTCGCGTGTCGTTGATTCGATCCGGCGATCCTCCTCCGGGACCGGTTTAAGCGCTTTTTTCCTCACGTGTAACAGTTGCCCAAAATGAATCATCATCAGTCGTCATGCAGATCCATTGCAGGCTCGCCACAGCAGAATCCATGCCAAATTAAAAATAAACATATAAACATATAGATAGAACCATTTTTTATTTTGAGGTGAACTCGGGATGCACCTCTTTGGCGAGCACGACAATCCGCATCGCACCCTAATGGTGCAACTGGTACGGGTTCAATTTGGGGGAAGGCACAAGTCACGTTTGTGGACAAAGCACGAGCGGATCTACGAGTCTGCAGTGAATGAGGGGAGTCGGTTTACGCCAGGGGACAGGACCAGCGGCATCGTAAAGGCGAGACATCGGGTGCGTTCCGGAAAGAACACCGCTTGTATCGAGGCACTGAACCGGCGCAAGGGAAAAAACCGGCAAACCCAGCGGGGTCATCATGCTGATGGCCGCGGGACACCGGTCGTTTAGCGTCGGCGCGTGCCATGCAAGGCTCCGCTGGTCACCACGAAAGACTCCGAACATTAGCCAGCCACGGCTGCAACACGAAAACGCGGAATTGCGGTAGTGGAGTTGCTTCGGATCGGGGCCTCATTTTTCTCGGGATGGCACGGCCAACTTCGCAAAAGATACGGCCAGGCATCAGCTTGATGAAACGCGCTGTGACCGATGCCTGGATGGGCCGTCCCGCTGCATTGCTTGGTGTTTGAAAGGCCTTAACTTTACTATCGAATTCGCAACTGGGCTGAAAACAAAGCGGGCGCCGAAGCGCCCGCAAATGCAACCTCATTCTTTGGCGTTTGAAGGCTAGTCGCCGTAGGCCCGCTCGCCATGCTGGGAGATGTCGAGGCCTTCGCGCTCCTCTTCTTCGCTCGGACGC
>JAKASJ010000058.1 GCA_021819085.1 Pseudomonadota bacterium
GATCAGCGCGCGCCATTCGTTGGCGCTGCGCCGGTTTTGCTTGTTGCCGGTGATTGGTGTCGATACTGCGGTCGTCATTGCCGTGTCTCCTCGTTGCTGATTCAGTGTGCGACGAGAGTACGCGACCCTGGGAGATATTAAAGAACGGCCTAGTTTGACCGGTTACGTTGCGGAATACCTGCAGGGTCCGGCTTAATTGATGCCATCAGGGCAGACCCGGCGCATCGCTGGGTCCGCACACCCCTCGCCGGGCGGGCAGGCCGCCGGCGGCCGGACGATGCGCCGGCAAGCGAGGCACAATGCGGCGAGGGCCACGTTCCGGAACCAGGGCCGGAACGGCTCGGGCGCGGTCAGGCCCGACACCCAGGCCCCGCCGATGTCGACCGGCACCAGCAGCCGCGGCCCGAGGCAGCAGGTCGAGGCAAGCATCGCAGCGATTCCGCCGGCAGCCAGGCTGCCGGTACTGATTTTGTCCTGGGGCATGCCGTCTCCTTATGCCGGTGCTTGCCGATGCCGTAAACTTACGGACCGTACCTGGGTACGGAATCAAGGGGTACAGGATCAAGGAGAGGGGTAATGGGGCGAAAAGGGTTTACCATCGGGCAGCTCGCCGCGGCCGCCGGGGTCAATATCGAAACGGTGCGCTATTACCAGCGCATCAAACTCATGCCGGAACCAGCGCGCCCGCTAGGCGGTATCCGCCACTACGGTGAAAAAGAATTATCGCGGCTGCGGTTCATCAAAACTGCCCAGGGTCTCGGGTTTACGCTCGACGAAGTGACCGATCTGGTCCGGCTCGATGACGGCACCCACTGCACAACGGCACGCGACATCGCCGCACACAAGCTCGAAACAATCCGCATCCGGCTGCGCGATCTGCGCGCAATCGAGACTGTGCTGTCTCGACTGGTACGCAAGTGTGATTCACACCGTGGCGCCATACGCTGCCCGCTTATCGAGGCCCTGCAGACCCGCACCTGATCCCGCTGGCCGCGATCCGGCTGTTTCTTGCGGGCCAGGGGCGCGTATTCCGGCAATGAAGCGATGAACCCGGGCAGCAGCGCATGAAGTCCCGCCGCACGCCGCGGATATCGGTGCCGCATTCAACGGAAAATCCACACGCGCGCCATCATTCTCGCCGTGCCTGTCCTTCATACATATAGGTGATCAGCTTCGGCCCTTTTTCCAGGTAGCCGGTGCGCAGATCCTCAATGCGAAATCCCGCCGCGCGGACAAGATCATCAATCTTGCGATTGAGATGACAGCCGGCGCTGATCCGGCTCCAAACCGGTGTGAGCGCGTTCTGCCAACGCCGCACGCCGCGGTCGGGCGCCAGGCCGTGCTCGACAAACAGCAGCCGGCCATCGGGCTTCAGAACGCGATGCATCTGCCGAAGTGCTTCGAGCGGGTTGCGAATCGAACACAGGGACCACGTCAGCACGACCGTATCAAAGCTTTCGTTCGCAAACGGAAGGGTTTCCGCCGACGCTCTGGCCAGCACTACCGGCACCCGCGCCTCTTTCGTGCGCTGCCGGGAATACTCGATCAGTTCTGCGGAAGGATCGATACCACAGATGCCGTCCACGTCCCGGTACAGAGGCAGGTTCAGGCCCGAACCCACGCCGACTTCGAGGACCCTGTGCCGGGAAGCGGAAACCGTGCGCTGCCGGTACGGCAGCAGCATCTGATTGCGCATCGAAAAATCGAGCAGCCGCGGGAGGATCCAATGGCTGTAGAGGTTCATTGTGCATCCTCCGGGGAGGCCGGGTGACTCGCGCACTCACCGTGGCACAGGAATTGATAAACGCTGGCGGGCATGAGACCGGAATGCAGTCCGGCATCGAACGGAAAGGCACCCGCCATGGTCCGCAATTTTCCTCGAGCCGGGAGACGGCGGCCATCGTGCCAGAGCGTATCATTGGAATCACGACGCGCCAAAGAAAGACAGCCGAAAAACGAAAACGGTGACGCTTCGCGAAGGGCCCTCCCCCCGGGCCGCTGGCAGTCCATACGGCAAATGAGGTCATCGCCCCTGCGGCCACAGCAGTGCGCGAAGCGCGAAACTTAAATGCCGATCCGATGTCTCTCATAGGAGGTTGCGCCAGGGTCATTGGCGTTGCTTTGACTCGCGCAGGATCGTCGACCTATAATCCCACAGGCGCTACGCGGAGACGGCGATCGTCTCATCAGGCAGGAATCGACTGGATCGAGAACAGCAGACAATGTACCCGGCGTTCCCCCACCTGCGAAAGTCGCGCCTCAGCCGTTTCATGCTGCTTGCATGGCTCGCCTTCGTCCTGCTCGCCCCGATCCAGTTCTGCATGTCCGCGTATGCCGCGCAAAGTGGTGCATCCCAATCGATGGACCCGCCGTGCCCGTTCATGGGCGCTGTTCACGGTATGCACATGCCCCGCGCGTGCGGGGGGCACGGAACCGCCGCGATGCACCTGCAGTGCCATCGCAGCCAGGTCGCTACCGGAGCGGGCTTGCCGCAGCCGTCTCTGGCCAAGGCGATCGTCCTCCCGCAGCCGGCCTGGCAGCATAGCCCGCTTCTGGCGACACGCCCCGCATTCTACTGGCTGACCGATAACTCCGGCTTCTCGCCCGCTCCGCTTCCCGCCTTTCTGCGCTACAGCCGTCTGCTGATTTAACCCCCTGTTCCGTCGTCGTGAGCGCGCCGCGCAGGCGGCGTTGCCTGTTCACATGCACGAGGAATGGGATATGTCTGGCTATTCTGTTTGCTGTAAAAGGTATTTTTTCGCTGTCATCGCGACGCTGTCGATGTTCCGGGGCCCGCACGCCGATGCAGCGCCGCTGACCCTGGAGCGGGCGCAAGCCATGCTGATCCGGCGCAACCCCACGCTGGCCGCGCTCGGACAGGACGTGATCGCTCTGCGTCATCAGGCGATCGCGGCGGCACAGCTGCCGGACCCGGAATTTTCGGTCATGGCGCAGAACGTGCCAACCAACAGCTTCTCCATGCGCCAGCAGAGCATGACCATGCTGAGTTTCGGCGTGAGCCAGAGCTTCCCGCCGTTCGGCAAACGGGGCATCGAGGGCCAGCAGGGCGCGATGGAAGCCCAGGCCCTTGCGTACGGCCGCAGCGCCCGCAGCGCACAGCTCATCTACTTCCTGCGGCGCATCTGGCTGCAGGCACTCTACGCCGGACGCGCTCTGAAGATCCTGGATGCACAGCGGCTCCTGGCCGAACAGAGCGTCGCGACAGCGATGGCACGGTACCGTGCCGCCGGCGTCCCGGAAGCCGATGTCCTGCGCGCGCGGCTTGCACGCGAAGGACTCGCCAATGCCCAGGCTGAGGTGCAGGCGAATCAGAGCGAACTGCTGGCCCGCCTCGCCCGCATCCTGAACCTGCCTGAAGTTCCGGCGCTTGCTCCCGGCTGGCCGCGGATTCCCATGCCTCCGCAGCTTCCGGTCCTGGAACGCCACATCGCCGAGCAACCCATGGTCAGGGAGGCCGAAGCGCGGCGCCAGGTGGCACGACTGGGCGTGCGGGCGGCGCGCCGTGACTTCTACCCGCGCTTTACGGTGAGCGCCTCCTATGGACAAAGCTTCGTGCCCCAGACGCCGGACTGGGTCACCGTGGGGGTCGGGGTGAGCATGCCCGTGTTCACCGCCAACCGGCAGGATCAGCGTCTCGACGCCGCCGAGGCGCGGGCATTGAAAGCCGGTTACCGGGTTCAGGACCGCCGCCTCGCCCTCGAGAGGCAGGCGCGCTCCGCGTATGCCCGCTATGTGTCGCTCGGCAATGAGCTACAGCGCACCCGGGAGCGCCTCGCGCCCGACGCCCAGGCGGCGCTTGCCGCCACGCTGGCCGCGTACACGGCGGGACGCGCGAATATCGGCGATGTGCTGCGCGCGCAACGCGCAGTTCTCAAGTACAGCTTGCAAGGGCTTCAGTACCGGCGCGATCTCGCGGTGGTCGAAGCGCAGCTCGATTATCTGGCTACCCGTTCGGAGACACGCCCATGAACACGCGCAACCTGCTTGCCGGCGTCGGACTGCTGTGCCTGGGCATCGCCGCCGGCGTTGCCATCGACCGGTGGTCTCGCGTCCCGGCCGTGAAGAACGCTCCCGCCAGCCACGAGGCAACCCGGGCGCCCACGGCAGCGCCCGCCACCGGCGGCAAGCGCAGGATCCTGTACTGGGCCAACGCCATGAACCCGAGCATCCATTCCAGTCATCCCATGAAGGACAGCATGGGCATGGCCTACGTGCCGGTATACGCGTCCAGGACGGGCAGCTCCGGGGCCAGCAGACCGGATCTGCAGATCGATCCGCGCATGGTGGCGAATCTGGGGGTCAGGCTCGTCTCGGCGCAGCGTAAACGGCTGGGGCACACCGTTCAGACGGTGGGTACCGTGAGCGTGGATGAGAACCGGGTCTACGCCGTGACCCCGCGTTTTTCCGGGTGGGTGGAGCGGCTGGATGTGCGGGCGGTCGGCGATCCCGTGCACCGCGGAGAAGTTCTGGCACGAATCTATTCACCGCAGCTCTACAGCACCGAGCAGGAGTTTCTCATCGCACAGCATTCGACCCCGGGGCCGGGAGGCAAAGCACTTCTTGCAGCCGTGCGGAGCCGGTTGCAGCTTCTGGGCATGACGGACACCCAGATCGACGCCCTCGCGCGGCGCGGGTCCGCAGCACGGGATGTGCCGCTCCTCGCCCCGGCGAGCGGAGTGATCATGGCGATGCACATCCGGCAAGGCGGCTACGCCGGATCCCGGAATACGCTGTACCGGATCGCCAATCTCGACCGGGTCTGGGTAAAGGTCGCGCTTTATTCCTACCAGCTGCCCTGGGTGCAGCCGGGAGATCCGGTGCGCCTGCATCTCGCCTCCGAGGATGGCCGGATCTGGCAGGGGCGCCTGAATTTTCTCTACCCCACGCTGAACCCGCGCGACCGCACCGTTACGGCGCGCCTGAGCTTCCGCAATCCCGGTGATGTGCTGCGCCCCGGGATGTATGCCACCGCCACGATTGTGACGCGCCCCCGCGAGGCGCTTGCCGTGCCGGGCAGCGCGGTGCTGCGCACCGGCCAGGGCAACTACGTCCTGCTCGCCCAGGGTGCGGGACACTTTCTGCCGGTTCAGGTCTCGCTCGGGCCGCAGACCGACGGCTGGGTGGAAATCCGCAAGGGGCTTAACAGCGGCGACCGCGTGGTCGACAGCGCGCAGTTTCTTCTGTATTCCGAATCCCAGTTCCAGTCCGTGAAAGCGCGCCTTCTGGGCGGTAATACGGTATCGGGCTCCGCGGCAGCGAAGCCCGGGGCTGCCCCTGCAGACCGCATCAGCCGTCCGAGGAAACCCGGCAACGCAGCGCACGCTTCGCAAGGCGCTTCGATGCCCGGAATGAGCATGCCAGCGCCGGGGGGTGCGGATCATGATTAGATCGCTCATACGCCGGTGCCTCGAGAACCCGGCGCTGGTTCTCGTCGCCGCCCTCGCCCTGATGGCAGGCGGCGTGCTCGCCGTGCACGACATTCCCCTGGAGGCGATCCCCGACATCTCTCCCACCCAGGTTATCGTCAAGACCTCCTACCCGGGACAGGCGCCGCAGATCGTCCAGGACCAGATCACCTATCCGCTGGAGACCACGCTGATCTCGGTGCCGGACGCACAGGCCGTGCGCGGCTATTCCATGTTCGGGGCGTCTTTTGTGTATGTCATTTTCCAGGATGGCACCAACATCTATCGGGCACGCAATCTGGTCTTGCAGTACCTGAGCCAGGTCCAATCCAGGCTGCCGCCCGGCGTCACACCGGCGCTGGGCCCCAACAGCTCGGGGGTGGACTGGATTTTCGAGTACGCACTCGCCGACCCGGGCGGGACCCTCAATCTGAGTCAGCTCACCACCCTGCAAAACTGGTTCCTCAAGTATGAATTGCAAGGCATCCCGGGGGTGGCCCAGGTGGCGACAATCGGCGGCATGAACAAGGAATACCAGGTTGTGGTCGACCCCCAGAAGCTGCAGGCCTATGACCTGGGATTGCCGCAGGTGGAGAGCGCGATCCGTGCCGCCAACGGCGAGACCAGCGGTTCGGTGGTGAACATGGGCGGGGCGAGCTACATGGTGCGCACGACCGGCTATATCCGTTCTCTCGAGGATCTGGACAGCGCGCCGATCGGCGTGCGCGGCGGCGTGCCCATCACCCTGAAGGACGTGGCGCGGGTGCAGTTCGGACCGCAGCTCGCCAACGGCGTGGCGGACCTCAACGGCCAGGGTCCGGTGGTCGGCGGCATCGTGATGATGAACCAGGGCGAAAACGCCTATCGCATCATCCAGCGCATCAAGCAAAAGCTGAAGCAGATCGGACCGTCGCTGCCGGCAGGCGTGAAGATCGTCACCACCTACAGCCAGGCCCCCCTTATCACGCGCAGCATCCACACCCTGGACGAGAAACTGCTGGAAGAATCCGTGATGGTGGCCCTGGTGTCGCTGCTGTTCCTGCTGCGGGTGCGTTCGGCGCTGGTCGCCATCGTCGCGCTGCCGCTCGGCATCCTCGCCGCTTTCCTCGTCATGTGGGCCCAGGGCATACCGGCCAACATCATGTCGCTGGGCGGCATCGCCATCGCCATCGGCGCCATGGTGGACGCGGCCATCGTCATGATCGAGGCCATGCACAAGCGCCTGGAGCACGATCCGCATGCCAATCCCTGGACCCTGGCGCGCATCGTCTCGCAGGAGGTGGGGCCGGCGCTGTTCTTTTCGCTGCTGATCATCGCCGTCTCTTTTCTGCCGGTATTCGCCCTCGGGGGCGAGGAGGGAAAACTGTTCCAGCCGCTGGCCTACACCAAGACCTACTCGATGATCGCAGCGGCCGTCCTTTCGGTGACGCTGGTGCCGATCCTGATGGCCTGGTTCATCCGGGGCCGCATTGCGCCGGAGCGGAATAACCCGCTCAACCGCGGCCTGGTGATCCTCTATCGGCCGGTCATCCACAGCGTATTGCGCGCTCCGTACTGGGTGCTGGGGCTCACCCTCCTGCTCACCGCAAGCCTTTATTATCCGTGGAGCCGGCTCGGCTCGCAGTTCATGCCGCCCTTGAACGAGGGCACGCTCCTGTACATGCCCGTGTTTCAGGACCCGTCCGTCTCGATCGGACAGGCGGCCATGACGCTGCAGATGACCGATCGCATCCTGCGACAGTTCCCCGAGGTGGCGACGGTCTTCGGCCAGGCCGGCCGGGCGCAGACCGCCACGGACACGGCACCGATGTCCATGTTCGATACGGTCGTGAACCTGAAGAGCCCCGACCGCTGGCCGGCCGGGATGACCGTCCACACGCTCGAGGCGCAGATGAACCGGGCGCTGCGGGTTCCCGGGCTGTCCAATATCTGGACCATGCCCATCAAAAACCGCGTGGACATGGTGACCACCGGGTTGCAGACCCCGCTCGGCATCAAGGTGGCCGGTCCGGACATCGACACCCTGAACCGCCTGGGTCAGGAAATCCAGGCCGTGCTGCAAAAAGTACCCGATACGCAGAGCGCCTATGCTTCGCGCGTGACAGGCGGGCGCTACATCGTCGTGCACACCAACCGCTTCGCGGCCGCCCGCTATGGGCTGTCGGTGGCCGCCGTGAACCGGCTCGTGGAGACGGCCATCGGCGGCCAGACCCTCACCACCGCCGTGCAGGGCCTTGAGCGCTTTCCCGTGAACCTGCGTTACCCGCGCGACTTGCGCCAGTCTTTGTCGGCGCTGCTGCAAAGCCGCATCGCCACGCCCGTCGGCGCACAGATTCCGCTGGCGCAGGTCGCCGACCTGCGCATTGAGGACGGTCCGCCCATGCTCACCAGCGACAACGGACGCCTGAACTCGTGGATCTACATCGATCCCAGGCCGGGCACCAGCATCGGCGCCTACGTGGCGCACGCCAGACAGGCCGTTGCGCATACCGTCGCCCTGCCTGCCGGGTACACGCTGTCCTGGGTCGGGCAGTATCAGGCCATACAGAAAGCGGTCCGGCGGCTGAAACTCCTGATTCCGGCGGTGATCGCGATCATCGCGCTACTGCTCTATCTGAACTTCCGCAATGGTGTGGAAGTGGCGATAGTGCTGGTGACGCTTCCTGTGTCGACGGTGGGCGGGTTCTGGCTTACGTACTGGCTGGGCTACAAGCTCTCGGTGGCCGTGGCGGTGGGCTTCATTGCGCTGGCCGGCGTGACGGCGGAGCTCGGGGTGATCATGCTGCTCTATCTGGACCGGGCGATCGAGGAGCATCGTGCCCGCGCGCAGCTCAAGACATGGCCTGACCTCCAATCGGCCATCATCGAGGGCACGCTGCTGCGCCTGCGTCCCATTGCCATGACCTTCACCATGATCGTGGGCGGTCTGCTGCCGATCATGTTCAGTCACGGCACGGGCGCCGATGTCATGAAGCGCGTCGCCGTGCCCATGGTGGGGGGCATGATCACCGCAGCGATGCTCACCCTGGCGGTGATCCCGGCGCTGTACGCGCTGTGGCAGAAACACCGCCTGGGCCTGCCGCGGGAACCCGGAACGTGATGCCCGGACGCCATCACGTTGCGGAGATATCTTGAAACAAACTGTACGTCCCTGAGGTTTCTACCGGAGATACATTATGAAAGAAGATGACAAGATTTCGCGCCGTATCTGGCTCAAGACCGCGGCACTTGCTGCGGTGTCCGTGGCGGCTCCTGCGCTGGCAGGCGTACCCACACGTGCTGCGGGCGCCGCGAAAGTCAGCAAGGCCACCGTGCATTACCGGCCGCAGCCCGACAATGGGAAGATGTGCATGATGTGCCAGTATTTCATTCCCGCCGCCGGCGAATCCTCGCGAAACGGCATGGGGATGATGGGCAACATGACGATGGGCGGGATGATGAATGGAAAGCAATCGGGGATGATGGCCGCGGGGACCTGCCGGCTGGTGGCGGGAAGCATCAATCCCATGGGTTATTGCGATTTGTATACCCCCCTGGGGAAGCAGCGCAGCTAGGAATCGCGGTAATGCGGCAGGTCGCCTGGCCCGTGCCGGGCATGGCCACTCGGCGCAAGCCGCTGAGGGCGGGATGATGTCGCGCATCACTGCTTTTGAACTGCGGGGGTTTTCGTCCCGGGCCCGTGCAGCCGTTATCGTCAATCCCGGGCACACGAAACAACAGGAGGTGTACCTTGAAAATACGTTCCATGACCCTAGCCGCGCTCGCCGTGGTCGGTATGGTTGCCGGTGCCATCGCCACGGAGGCCTTGGCCACAACGTCAACCCCGGATCAGGCCCGGATGGAAGCCTGTTTCCGGGCCCACGGCAAGCTCATGAGCAAGCCCGCGGTCACAAACATCTACGATTGCTGGCGCGCGCATGGTTACCTGATGGGGCGCTGAACGGCGATGCATTCGCCGCGCCCACCGCGGGATGCGGAATGATCCTGAGGCGGACGCAGCGCCGCGTCCGCCCCGGTCTTCCGGGACGTGGAACTTCCCGGTCGTGTTCCTCCTTCTGGTCCGGCGCGATGGAGCGGTCCGTTTTGGTGGCAGCGCGGGCATGATGACAACACGCGGGAGGCACCGGGCCCGATTTCGGATCGCCGTGGGCCGGCGGCGAGATCAGCACGGAGCGGTTCGATCAAAGAGTTTTGTGCCTGCGGATACGGCACGGCCGCGGCCGCCCTGCGGTCGAGCGGTGTGCGCTTATCGAGCGCGCACCAAACGCTCGCCCCACACTGGCTGGACGGCGTTTCGGGTGTCCTTGCAGGTGGCCTTGTGGCCACCTGCCCGGACCCTAAGCCTCCCGCGCGACTACTCACCTCGGCGCTTCGCGCCTTCCCTAGCTCGCAGCGGGGGATGATGGGCAACACGACGATGGGCGGGATGATGAATGGAAAGCAATCGGGGATGATGGCCACGGGGACCTGCCGGCTGGTGGCGGGAAGCATCAATCCCATGGGTTATTGCGATTTGCATACCCCTTCGGGGAAGTAGTGCAGGGAAGAGGGAGCACGGACAGGGCCGGGCGCCCCGGAGCACCCCCTTCGGGGATCGGATCTCCGGGCCAATGATTATCGTGGCCTTGTCAACGATGGTGCATCTGCGCCGTTATCAGTACCGGTTCCCTTCAACCCTTAAGTCGGAGTAGGGATGCCCATTACTGAACACCCCCTCCACAGATCCGGACGAGCGGCATTACCGCATCCGGCTCCCACCTTGGGTGACAACGCCCAAGCGCACGAGTGGATAAGGGTGGCAGATGC
>JAKASJ010000059.1 GCA_021819085.1 Pseudomonadota bacterium
CTTAAGCAGCCCGACGGCCGCGGTGAGCGCCAGTGCGCCGCTCGCGAAGCTGCCCTTTAAAAAGGTTCTGCGGGTAAGGGTGGTCACAGAGGTCTCCTGAAATTGCGATGTCAGAATTTGGTTTGGCGCCGCAGCGCCCGCCGGGGCAGTGAGGCTGCTGCGCACGGGAGAGACGCCGGGCAATGCCGGTTTATTCCGGCGCCTGTCCGCCTGGCTTGCCGGCCGGCAGCGCCCGGTGACCGCCAAGCAAAATGCCATACAATACCGGTGTCCACAGGAGAGACGCTGCGATGCCCGCAGACAGCCCGCCCAGAAGCGCCATTGCCAGCGGCCGCAGCAATGCAAACTCGGGCGCGCCGACCATGATCAGCAAGATTGCACCGGCCGATGCCCCGGCGCCCAACCGCAGGACCGCGGATCTCGCCGGGGACGCCGCCGCGGCAAGCGATGGGCTGCGGCGGCCTCTAAGCAGGCTCCAGTCCATGACGTCGACCGTCAGAACCGTCAACCCCGCGGCCACGCCTGTGCCCAGAATCAGTCCGACCCACCCCGGCGCGGAAAGCACGTGTTCCCCAAGACCCAGAGCGACCAGGGCGCCGGCCACCGCGTACGGCGCGCTCAGCAAGACAATGAGCGGCCGGCGCCACCCGCGATAGCGCCATGCCAGAACCGCTGCGAGGATCGGCAACGCGATCAGCGCCACCGCGGATAGTTCCTCCGATACACTCTCGGTTGCGGCGGCGATGCCGGTCAGCGACAGCCGATAACCCGGCGGCAGCCTGAATCCGGAGATACGCCGCTCCACCCGGTGCACGGCGTCGCTGCTGAAACCGTTTGCGTCCAGCACCCCGGTCACGGTGACCGCGGGCCGACCCTGGTCGCGCCTGAACTGCGCCACCTCCGGCACGTGTCCAACGGCAGCGACATCGCCCAGATACACAGCCCGGCGGGTCCGGGTTTCTCCGCGCAGCAGCAGCTTCGGAAGCTCCGCAAGACGACCGGCTTGCGGCGCCAGCGCAATGCGTATGTCGCGCCGGCGCTCACCTTCGAGCACGGTTCCGGCCACCAGACCGCCGCGTGCGATGCGCAATGCTCGCGTTACCTGTTCCTCGCTGATACCGCGCTCCGCGGCATGCATTGAGTTTATATGCAGCACCAGGTCGTTTGCGACGTCCGCAGATGAAATCCACACGTCGCGCACAGCCGGCTGACTGCGCAGGATGTGCGCCATGCCCTCGCCGACACGCGCAAGCGCAGGCCCGCCCGGGCCTGTCACTTCGATTCCGATCATTCCGTCGAGCGCCCGCAGCAACGGAGCATTGCGGTCGCCGGGTCTGATCCCCGGGAATGCGACGAGCGTCGATCGCACCTGGACATTGGTCAACCCTGAGTGTGTCACTGCCTGCTCGAACCTGGAGATCCATTTTTGCGCAGACAGCGCGCGCGGGTGACCCGCCAGCACGACGCGCAGACGCATGCTGACGGCCGGCGCCGTGCGCGTCACCGATACCACCTGCGCCACTCCTCCCTGCTCGCGGGCGAGCTGCGCGATATGCAGCGACTCTGCCGTCAGGGACCGGGCACCGGGCGCGCCGGTGGCGCTGATTCGTACGCGCACATCGGCAGTTTCGGGGGGCGGGAAGAACACCGTGCCGCGTAGCAGCAGGGCCGCTGCATAAAACAGCCCGGCCACTGCCAATCCCGCAACGGCGAGACTGCGCGCGGGCCTTCCGGTGCCGCCGGCGATCCATGCACGATACCGTCGCGGGACCGATCGGCGGCGAATCGCGGGGCGGTCAACGGTGCCGGATCCGGCGCTTCTCACAGCAACGGCAAGGGCCCACGACAGGCACAGCACCGCCAGAACCGTCGCGATCAGGTCGCGAAATAACCGCCCGAGGGGTCCGGGCACACCCAGCAGCACGAGTAACAGGATAACGGTCGGCAGAATGACACCCAGGGCGCGGCGGGCGCCGCCGTAAACGGTATCCTGCAGGCCTGCCGGCGCCGCAGCAGGGCGCCGCATGGCGAGCGGCGCTGCCAGACCCAGACCGGCGGCGGCAATCAGCCCGCAAAGATCCATCAGGTTGAGCGTCATGCCCGTACTCAGCAGGAAGACTCCCGAAGCAAGCAATGCGGCCAGCGCGACCATGAACTCCAAAGAACCGGTACGCACGCCGGCGGCGGGCCAAAAAGCCACGGCCAGGATGAGGACCAGTGCGACGGCGGCCATGACGTAGAACCTGCGCAGCATGCCTGTCAGCGACTGCGCCAGGGCGGACTCCACACGCACCTGCACGCCCGCAGGGATAAGCCCGTTGGCACGCAGCCAGTCGGCATGCGCTTTGATCGCGTTGGCAACCGCAACCGGGTCCGTGCCGTGCGCCCGCAGGAGCACCAGACGCACGGCAGGCCGTCCGTCCAGACGCACGTCCGGACCAGGGCGACTGTCTCCTCGCACCGCCGCGACCTGCGCCAGCGACAGAATGTCGCCATTCGGAAGCCTGACCGGCAGCGCCGCAATTGCCGCCGCACCGGATCGCACCCCGGCCACGAGATAGCCCGAAGGCGATTGGGCCTCCCCGGCACGCACCGCTGCAACCACATCGTCCAGCGCCAGACCCAGCTGCGCCAGCCGGCGCTGCTTGGGCACCACCCGTATCTCGCGGACCGGACCTCCTGCCACCCTGGCGCCGGCAACACCTGCAAGCCCGAGGAACTGCGACATCAGCTGGTCTTCGGCCCACCGCCGCAGCTTCGCCAGCGGCCAGTTCGGCGCCGTCACCCAGATCTGCCCGGCCACTGCATCCAAGGCGTGCACCCTGACGACAGCCGGCCGGCCGGCGGACGCAGGCAGCGGCAAGGTACGCGCAACCAGGGAATGCAGCCCGGACAGCGGCCGGCTCAGTCCGGCGGCAGACCGGAACGCCAGAATTACCCGCGTGCTGCCTTCCGTGCTTGTGCTGCACACCTCATGCAGACCATGCAGCTGCGAAAGATAATGAAAAAGCGGGAGCGCGACGCGTCGATCCATGACCGAAGCCGGCACTCCCGGATCGCGGATCGAAACCTGCACTGCGGGATAATCGAGGTGCGGCGGCACACCGAATTGCAGATGGACGAAAGCAAACACACCCGCCAGCGCGACCACGACCAGCAGCCCAGCGGCCACGACCGGGTGACGGCGATGTTGCGACCTTACCCCGTCGCCTGGCATGGCCGGCGCGCTCCGATATCATGAACTCCGCGAGAAGGCATGGATGTGCAGGCAAGCAGACAGCCCGCGGCAGCGGACTTTGCGATCAACGAGCGCCTTCGGAGGCGACACTCGGCACCCCGGTCCCGGTCACCCGATTGCCGGGCCGGGCTGTCCGGCATGGCGACGGCGCAACGGCTCAAGCCGGCCTAGACCAGGACACGTCCGATCTCCTGTCTGATGGCGCGCGAAGCGCCGGGACCGAAGCAGGTGCTGCCCGGCACAAAGACATCGGTAAAGGCATACTCGTAGCGCAGGTCCTGCAGACCGAGACACCCGAACAGGCGGTCTTCGTATGAAAAGTCGTCCGGCTGCCGCACCAGCGTCGGCCATCCGGACTCACCGGGACTGAGCGCCGGTCCGAAAAACATCACTCCCGGGAGATTTCGTGCGCGCAGCACGCCGCTTCCTGGCGTCCGTCCCGACATCGGCAGGAAATCGATCGTGCGCGTAAGCTTGCTCTGGCGGTCGAGCATGATGTCAACTTTGCCCCCTATGGCTTCGGCCTCGGCGGCGAAAGCAAGGCTTTCTGCCCCGGTCGCCGCGCGCCATCGGTCGACGTCGACGGCACCGAACCGGCTCGGATAGAACAGAAACCGGAGTGGCGCGAGAGCAGCCAGCTCGGCTTCGAGCTCTGCATGGTAGTGAGGCGTGTTGATGAGCACGCCGCCGGCGTCGTCATCCGCCAGGTAATAGGCCGTCGTCGCCCCCTCGCCTTCCAGGCGGTAAATGCTGCGGTCGCGCAGCGTGATGAGCAGCTCGATCACTCCGGCGATCCGGACAGCAGCGGCGCGAGCTCGGTAAGCGCCTGCTCGTAGACCTGGCGTTTGAACTCGACGATGTTCTCGAGCGGACTCCAGTAGTCCACCCAGCGCCAATCATCGAACTCTGGATCCGCTGTCACGTCCAGCCGGACCATTTCTTCGGTCGCGATCAGCCGCAGCAGAAACCAGATCTGCTTCTGTCCGCGGAACTGGGTATGGCGGGCGGCACGCAGGAAGCGCCGCGGGATGTCGTAATGAAGCCAGTCGCGCGTGCGGCCGATGATCTGTACGTGATCCCGGTCGAGCCCGATCTCCTCGCGCAGCTCGCGATACAGCGCCTGTTCGGCGCTTTCGCTGCGCTTGATGCCACCTTGCGGAAACTGCCATCCATCCTGACTGCACCGACGCGCCCAGAAAACGCGATTCTCACGGTTACACAGGATGATCCCGACATTAGGCCGGTAACCGTTCTCGTCGATCATAGAATTTTAAAAACGTGCCCCGGATTGCATAATCAAGATATTTGGTGAATTCTTCCACGATCCGCAGTCAGCGGCAATGCGCCGCCCCGCACGGGCGGCGGCCTCCATGCGGTCGCAGCTGCCGCCGTGAGCACCGCGGACTGCCCGGACGCGACCGCCTGCAGGGAAATCGCGGCCCGGCCTGGGCACAGCGCGTCATGGCGGCGGCAATGCCGCAGGCCGGTCCCGCACAACCCCTTCGGCAACTACATGCGCGCCTGCTATTCTAGGCGCCCCGAAACCGGTCCGGCTACAGGAGCAGCCATTGACTCTCGCAATCTTCGACCTCGACAACACGCTGCTGCGCGGGGACAGCGACCATGCCTGGGGCGAATATCTGGTGGAGCAAAAGGCGGTCGACAGCACCCAGTTCAAGCGCGACAACGACCGTTATTACCAGGCCTACCTCGATGGAACACTCGATATCTTCGAGTTTCTCGAACAGCACCAGCTCAGGCCGCTGGCCCGGTTCGATCGCGCGATACTGGAACGCTGGCGCACGGATTTTGTGCGCACAAAGATTCTGCCGCTCATTGTCCCGGCTGCCCGTGCGCTGGTCGACAGTCACCGCACGAAGGGGCACACGCTGATGATCATCACCGCGACAAACAGCTTCATCACCGCTCCGATTGCTTCCGAGTTCGGCATCGGTCATCTCATCGCCACCGAGCCCGAGGAGATCGCTGGCCGGTTCACCGGCAAGGTCCACGGCGTACCGAGCTACCGCGAGGGAAAAGTGACGCGCCTGCGCGGCTGGCTTGCCGAACACCACGAAGACCTTGTGGACAGCTGGTTCTATAGCGATTCCCACAACGATCTGCCCCTGCTCGAGCTAGTCGACCACCCGGTGGCCGTGAATCCCGACACGGTGCTTGCCGGTCACGCGCGCGTGCGCGGCTGGCCGGTCATGGACCTGGGCTGAAACGGCATGCGGCGGCCGGGTGTGACACCATTTCTGGTCGCGCTGGCGCCGGCAAGCCTGCTGTTTGCGATCAGCACCGGCAGCGTCCACGTCGGATGGGCCGGGCTGTGGCACGCGCTCAGCAGCAAAGCGCCGACGCTGGATGCAACCATCGTCTGGAAACTGCGTCTTCCGCGGGCGGCCGCGGCATTTGCCGTAGGTGCGCTGCTTTCCCTGTCCGGTGCGCTGCTCCAGGTGCTGCTGCGCAATCCTCTCGCCGACCCCTATGTGCTCGGCATCTCGGGCGGTGCGGCCGTGGCTGCACTGGGCTCCATGCTGCTCGGGCTCGGCAGCGCCTGGCTCGGGGTGAACGCATTCATCGGCAGTCTGGTGTCCATGGCGGTCGTATTCGGGCTCAGCCACATGCGCGGACCATGGACGCAGACCAGACTCCTGCTGACCGGAGTGGTGGTCGCAGCCGGCTGGGGCGCCGCCCTCACCTTTCTTCTGGCGATCTCGCCCGGCAGCGACGTCCAGGGCATGCTGTTCTGGCTTATCGGGGACCTGTCCTACGCCAGCCACACCGGCTGGGCCTACGCCGCGCTGTTCACCGGCCTGCTGCTGTCGCTGCCCCTGGCACGCGACCTCAATCTGTACACCCGTGGTGAACTCGTTGCCACCGCGCTGGGCGCAAGGGTCGGCCTCATCCGCACCGCGGTCTATGTGCTCGCCTCCCTCATGACCGCAAGTGCGGTCATGGAGGCGGGCGCCGTCGGCTTCGTCGGGCTCATCATCCCTCACCTGCTGCGGCTGCTCGGCGATTCTGACTATCGCCGGCTGATTCCGGATTCGGCGCTGCTGGGAGGCAGCTTCCTGGTCATCTGCGATACGCTTGCGCGAAGCGTCATGGCACCCCTGCAGTTGCCGGTCGGCGTGATCACCGCCCTGCTCGGTGTACCCGTATTCCTGGTGCTGCTCGCACGGGCCCGTTTCCCGTGACGCGCCTAGAGGCCCGCGGTATCCGTCTCGAGATCGGCGGCAAACCGCTGTGCACCGGTCTGGATCTGGCCCTGAACGCCGGAGAGACCTGGGCCATACTGGGGGCCAACGGCAGCGGCAAAACCACGCTGCTTCATGTGCTATCGGGGCTGCGCATGCCCAGCGAAGGCCGGGTATACCTCGATGGAAGCGACATCCGGCTACTGCATCCGCGGGCCGTGGCACTGAGGCGCGGCGTGCTCCTGCAGGAATCGGAACCGGGTTTGGCTGCCGAAGTCATGCAGACGGTGTTGACCGGCCGCCATCCGCACCTGACTCCATGGGGATGGGAGGGCCCCGAGGACTACCGCATGGCCAGCATGGCACTGGCCGCGATGGACCTGGAGGAATTCGCTGGGCGGGCGCTGCCAACACTCTCGGGCGGGGAACGGCGGCGCGTCGAAATTGCGGCACTCATCGCACAGGACGCGCCCATCTGCCTGCTCGACGAGCCGACCAATCACCTTGATCTGCATCACCAGATCAAGGTCCTGGCACTCATTGCGGCACGATCCAGACTCCCCGGACACCTGAACGTCATGGTACTTCACGACATCAATCTCGCATTGCGATTCTGCACCCACGGGCTGCTGCTGCTGGCCAATGGCGATCATCGTCAGGGACGCCTCGATGCAATCCTCGATGCGCAGGTGCTCGAGAGGGTCTATCACTGTCCGTTCCGCGAGATGGGTGCCGCCGGCGACCGCATATTTCTCCCTGTATAAGTTGGAGTTGGACACACAGACAATTCCTGTATACTACAAACCCGTGTCCGAACCACCTAACTCCGGATCCGGCCGCCATCCTCTGGCGGGAAGCCGTTTCTATTCCCGTTCGCCTCTTCGATTCTCCCTGAACATGCGGGCCTGGCGTCTTCCGGCATCGCTGCGCACGCGCATGGTCCTGACGCTGTCGGCGCTGATAACCCTTGCCGCATTCACCGCACTGATGTACCTGGCAGTACGTTTCGCGAGCTTCCAGGTTCAGATCCAGGCGCAGTCCGGCAACGGACTGGCGAAGCTGGAGCAGCCCGCACTGCAGCAGCTCATCGAAACACACGATGACGCCGGCATCAACAAGGTGCTCCGCAAGATGGCTGCCGAGCCGGGGATCGCGGCGGTTCAGATCGACGGAAAAGACGGCACTGTCCTGTACCGGCAGGGCCGTCACACACAGGCGCCAAGCCGTCTGATGCGCCTTTTGACGGGCATCGCTGGAAACCGCACTGTCATGGTCGGTCTGAATCTGCCTGGCCGGCGCCAGGGCGTTCTGCGGCTGACCCTTTCGAACCATGCGCTCAATCAGGGCGTGTTCAAGCTGATGCTCAACAGTATCCTGTTCCTGGGTGCGCTGCTGGGTGTCACCCTGGCCATAACCTACTCGCTCCTGAAACGCTTCACGGCACCGCTCAAGCCGCTGACCGAAATGGCCCGCCAGGTTTCACGCGGCAACTGGACACCCAAAGTGACGCTCATCGAATCGGGGAGCCGGGAACTGCAGGAGCTCAATCAGGCGTTCGCGGACAGCTCCGCCGCCATGCGCCACTACATCCGCAATCTCGAAGAAACGCGTGAACTGCTGGAGCATAGCGAAAACCGGCTGCGTACGCTCGTCAACGGCATGCACGAGATCCTGTTCGAGCTGGATCGTGACGGCAACATCAGCTTTCTCAATCCCGCGTGGGAAACGCTCACCGGCTTCAATATCGAGGATACGCTCGGCCGGCCATTCTCGGATTTCGTGATGGAAAAAAAGGTCGCGGCCGGCTTCGCTATGCAGAACCTGACAGACCTGAAGGAAAAGAACCGGGAAATATGCCTGCGCAGCGCGGCCGGAAAGCGGCTCTGGGTCCACCTGGATGCCGATGCGCAGCACGATCCCTCGGGCCGGTTCACGGGCGTGATCGGAACCCTGGGAGACATCACCCAGAGCGTCGAGCTCAACAGGCTGCTCACCAAGTACCAGGACGACCTCTACTATCTTTCCGTCACCGACCCGCTGACCGGACTCTACAACCGGCGTCATTTCGACACCCAGCTCGAAGCCATCCTGGCCGAGCACCTCCCGAAGAATCAGTCGGTCTGCCTGCTGATCGTCGACCTGGACGGTTTCAAGTTCATCAACGACACCTATGGACACCCTGCCGGAGACGACGCGCTGCGCGCCATATCGGGCCTGCTCAAGAAGACCATCCGGCGCAACGACTACATCGCGCGGCTGGCCGGGGACGAATTCGCCATGGTGCTCAAGAACACCAGCGTCGGTGATGCCACCAATATCGCCGTGAAGCTGCATGCGGCGATCAACGGAACCTATATCGACTTGCCGGTAGGCCACATCCAGCTGCAATGCAGCATCGGCGTCGCCGAAGCGCCCACCCACGGACAGAAAGCGCAGGATCTCGTCAGCGCCGCCGACGTCGCCCTGTATCACAGCAAACGCCGCGGGCGCAACCGGGTCGAGGTCCTTTCCCCGGACATCAGCCGCGCGCTCATGTCGATTTTCAGCCAGGGATTCCAGCTGCGCAATGCGCTTGAACAGGGCGACCTCATGCCTGCCTTCCAGCCGATATGCGATATCCGCACCGGCAAGCCGATCGCCTACGAGGCTTTGGCGCGCATGCACCACGGAGGGGCGACGATCAAGGCCGGGGATTTCATTGCCGTCGCCGAGGAACTGGGGCTCACGCGCGAAATCGATCTGCACATCATCGAGCAGGCGCTGCGCCTTGCCCCGACCGGATACGGCCTGTTTCTCAATCTCGACCCGAGTTCATTCAACGACCGCGGTTTCGTCACACAGCTCGAGGAGCTGGTCGGTCCGGCATGCCGCTCCGGGAAATCCATCGTCATCGAGATCACCGAGCGCGAAAACGTCACAATCACCGACACGCTGCTGGCCGACATCCAGGCCCTGCGTCGCCTGGGTTGCAAGCTGGCCCTGGACGATTTCGGAAGCGGATATTCGACCTACCACTTCCTGAATCTCTTCCGCCCGGAGTACCTCAAGATCGAGGGTGCCTTCGTGCGCGGCATGCTTGACCATGAGTCGGACCGGAAGATCGTCGAACACATTCACGAGCTTGCCATGTCCTTCGGGATAGAGACCATCGCCGAAAGCGTGGAAAACGAGGATACACGTAACGCCCTGTTGCGCATGGGCATCCGCAATGCCCAGGGCTGGCATCTGGGCCTGCCGCAGATGCTCCACAAGCGCTAGGAGCCCGTCCGAGTAACCATTCCTGGCACCACCGTCAGCCGTGCTGTCACCGGAATCATCGCTGGGGATTCGGGTGGCGCGGCGGCGGGCTGTCAGCCCATCGCTGCCTTGAGCTTCAGGAG
>JAKASJ010000060.1 GCA_021819085.1 Pseudomonadota bacterium
CGCACCAGCCCCTCGGACATTGTGCGCCCGGGCGCTAAATTTCATCAAGAGACGGAGACCCGTTACGGGGTCTGACGACTCCTTGTCCTATGTGTCCATCCGAAACTGGCCGAGGGCGCGCTCAGCACCCCCTCGACGAACGTCCGCGCCCGAAAAGTTGAACCGATGCCCTCGACCGGGAGCAGTGCTCCGGAGTGCGCCACCACCCGACGGGCTGCCCTTCCATTGCCGGGCTCGTCCCGTCAGCGGTCCCGGTGCAGATCCATCACCAGAAACTGCGCCGGCGTGCCGTTGAAGGTTTTGCAGCATTCTCCCCGTTTGAGATATCCGAGCCGTTCGTATAAGCGGATCGCCCGGGGGTTGTTCTGGCGCACCACGAGGTGGATGCGGGACAGGCCGAGCTCGCCAAAGCCCACAGACAGCGTTTCGGAGGCAAGCGTCCTTCCCAGCCCGGAGCCCACCCGGTCGGCCCGCAGCGCCATGCGGAACTCGGCCTCCGCGTCCCCGGTCCTGGCAAGAATCGTAAAGCCGACCGGCTCGCCCGATTCCTCCGCGACGAAGGAGAGCGCACCGGGCTGGTCCCGGAACGTATCGAGCCAGCCGTTCGGCCGCAGCGCATAGTCGAGGTCTTCGAATTCGCGCGGATAGGCCGGCCAGCGGGCGATGCGCGCGGCATCCTCTGCCCTGAGGCGGCGAAGCCGCGGGGAGGGCGGCGAGGCGGCGGGCGTTTCCACCGGCACCCGCCCCCGCGCGCGCTCGGCGGAGGCGTAGATCGTGTCGCGCGCCAAGGCGGCGCCGGCCGGCAACGCCGCGATCCACTCATCGGTGCTCGCGACGGCCGCAAAACGCGATTGCAGGACCACGCAGAACACCCGATGGAGCTCCTCGGCGCTCGCCCTGCCGGCGCGGTTCTCGTAGGACAGTGCCCCGGCCGCATCGGCCAGAAACTCCACCGCGAACCCCTCCTGCATCGCCTGCTTGATGGTGGAATCGTCGCAGTTATGCGTCATGTAGCCCACTACCGTCAGCGTGTCGATCCGGCGCTGCCTCAGCCACCGGCCAAGGTCGGTGCCAACGAAGGCGCTGGGCGATGACTTCTCGAGGGAGTAGTCGCAGGGACGGGTGCGCACCGTCTCATGCAAGGCCCAGCCCGCGGTGTTCCGTGCGAACACCGGCGAATCCGGGGGCGAGGTGTGCTGGACCACGATCACCGGAATGGCCGCGGCGCGCGCGGCGTCCATCGCCCGCCCGATATGGGACAGCGAGTGACGGACATCCGGATATTCGATGGGTAGGGCGCCCTCGATGTAGTCGTTCTGCACATCGATGACGATCAGGGCGCGTCGGGGCTTAGGCATCGGGTCTCCTCGCGGCAGCGGTGGTTGTGCCCTCGGGCACGGGGACGGGTTCGCAGAGTGTGGTCGGCTTCGAAGACCCCCGATAGTGGCTCAGGTGCCAATCTTCGATAGAATCAGGCCATCTCGAACGCACCGGGCCGCCCTGCCATGCAAAACCGGATCATCGCCGTGGTCGCCTTTCACGGCATCAGCCCCTTTCATCTATCGATTCCCTCCCTGATCTTCGGGGAAGACCGCACTGCGGGCGGGGTTCCGCGGTTCGACGTGCGGGTATGCGCCGCCGAGCGCGGTCCGCTGTCGACTTCCGCGGGCATGAGCCTGACTACGCGCTTCGGGCTCGAGCAGCTCAAACGGGCCGATACCGTCATTGTGCCGAGCTGGCGGGATCCCGGGGAAACGCCGCCCGCGCCGCTGCTCAACGCATTGCGCCAGGCCGAGCAGCGCGGCGCGTGTCTGGTGGGGCTCTGTCTGGGCGCCTTTGTGCTGGCCGCGGCCGGTGTGCTGGACGGCCGGCCGGCCACGACCCATTGGCTCGCGGCGGAGGCGTTCGCCCGCCGCTACCCGGGGGTGCGCCTCAACCCCGATGTGCTGTACGTCGAGGATGGCAATGTACTGACCTCGGCGGGGGCTGCGGCCGGCATCGACTGCTGCCTCCATTTGCTGCGCACCTGGTGTGGCGCCAAGGTGGCCGGCTACGTGGCCCGCCGCCTCGTCGTCCCGCTGCACCGTCAGGGCGGCCAGGCGCAGTACATCGAACACCCGCTGCCGGCGCCCGCAGAGGGTGCGCGGCTATCGGGAGTTCTCGACTGGGCGCAACGAAACCTCGACAAACCGCTCGGGTTGGACCGGCTCGCAGAGCGCGCCCGCATGAGCCGACGCACCTTCACGCGCCAGTTCCGCAAAGTCACCGGCACGACCGCCGGCCAGTGGTTGCTCAATCAGCGGCTCGCCCTGGCGCAGCAGCTGCTGGAGACGACCGGCCGGCCCATCGAGGTGATCGCCGAACGCGCGGGATTCGGGTCGGCGGTATCGCTGCGCCAGCACTTCAGGGTGGCATTCGGGATTTCGCCGTCGACTTATCGTCGGGGATTCCGGGGACATTGATCGGCCATACGTGTGGCTACACATATGGCCGAGGAAGCGACGGTTGGACACGCAGTCGGCGGGTTTTCGGCCTTACCGCCAGTGGCATTGGCTTAGTTGAATGACCGGTATCGTGGCTACCTGCCGTTCGAATTTCCTTGAAGTGGACGTTCATCGCCCACCATGCGGCGCGAGTCGCCCATGTCGTGTCCTCTCATACGAGATGACTCGTATCGACAAACCAACGAGCCCGTTTATCGGTTTTTCCAGCGGCGTGGATTTCGGCTTCCATGCATAATTGCGATCACGATTATCGACGGGCTGTCTGCGTGGAAATAGACACTGAACGGAAACCGGTGAATAACAGCACGCCTTGTGTTCCGATGCACGCTTGGGAACATCAACGGGGTTTCTGCAATACTTGATAACGTCGCCTCGACTTCGTCCAGGAATTCATGCCCCAGTCCGGGCCGCTGTTCTTCGTACCGCGGCCGCATCGGCCAAGTCCTGTTCGGATTCCGGCCGGAGCCGGATCTCACGCATTACAGCTTGCGGCGAATATCAGAGATCGATTCGCCCGCCAAACGGCCCTGGTTTCCGTCGGCCTCATAGGCATCGAGACGTCTGTCGAGCTCGGCTTTTTGTTCGTTCGTCAGGGGCAGTGCCTTCTGATCCGCGGCGATGCTATCCCATAATTCCTCCACGAGCTTGATACGCTCCCCGATCGGAAGTCTGCTTAGCCTCGTATTCATCGCGATGCCCTCAAATTTCTGTTCTCTTAGTTTAGCCGAGAGAGCTGAACTCTGTACAAAACCGTGGACCGTGTACGGTTAACGGAACAAAACGAACCCATTGAGAAAAATGACCAAAGGCCCCGGCAAGCCTCTATGACCAAACCCCGCAACCCCAAGACCAATTCCGACCCGATCCAGCCGCCGGTCACCTGTTTTTCAGGGCAACTGCTTGAACTGCCGCGCCGCCCGAAACCGGCCTCATGGCCTGCGCGAGCAATTCGGCCATTGCTGCCATTGACGATGACTCAGTCGAATCACCGGTATCACCCAGGTTGTGGACATTGATGCAGCACGGGATCCGAGCGACCTTTGCGTTCGTCCTCGGCATATGACAGCACCGACCCGCAGCTGGCAACCGTGCCACGCCATGGCAAGAGTCAGTCCACTATCGTCGAGAAAATCGATATTCAATTGGGGCAAGAAAAGTCTCGCGGCTTCAGCAACATTCCCATACCGTTGCGCTGACCCGAGCGGCCGGCCGGATTTTTGTTGCCGTGTCTTCTCGCCGTTCTCCCCTTGGGGTTCCTATCTCGGACGGCCAAGCGTCCGGCCGAGAAAGCGGTACTCGTGCCACGTGAGGGCGATTACCACAAGATCGACCACGGTGATGAGCAGGAGCCACGGGGAATGAGTCGAGTCGAAGCGGTATAGCTGATAAAGGATGAAGAGGCCGAAGACGACGAGCGCCGTGGGGTAGTACCAAAGCCGCTCCCGCAGGAGCCCGACTATGAGCCAGAGCTTCACGAGACCGTGGCTTAGGAGATAATACGCCGTGAAGTGCTGTGTGCTTATCGAGAGGTGCTCCGCGGAGTGAAGGAGGAAATTCGCGATGAGGTCATGCGGGTCTTCGGCGAGCTCCCCCTGGGTGATCGCGCTCGCGACACCCACGAGGAATTGCCGTCTGACGAAGAACGCGGCCACGCCACCCGCAATCTCCGTGAGCGCGAAAAGGCCCTTGACCCAGAGGGTCATCCGAAAGGCGAAGTGGATTGTCCTTTCGCTGAGGAATCTATTAGCGGTTGCACGCATTGGGCTATGTTGCCACAGGCCGGGCCTTGGCACAGGGCATCTGGTTCCGACTGACCGATTAGAGTGAGGATACGTGAGCGTTCACCCGTGGCCAACTGCTGTCCTTTGTCTTTGTGCCCGTGTTGCCAGTCGAAGGGCTGGTTTGCGCTGCGCGCTGCCAAATGGCCGGTGCGCACAGGTCGGCCTTTGCTGCCGCTCGAACATCGGGAGATCAGCGACTGCTAACAGGGTCAAACCTGCCGGATGGCTGCGTGCTATGGCGGCTCAGTGTGTGGATAGCTGCCATTCCCTTGAAGCCTGCAACGGGCGCCAGATGGGCCGATTCATCGGAGATTTTCTACGCCATCACATCACGCGCCACCGAAGGCGGTCGCGTGGATGGAACTGTTAGGTTGCAGCGGCTTCTCGTATGGGTACACGCGCAACAGACCAAATAGCGACTTCTCGGCGCCAGCGGGTATGTAACCCAGCGCCTCGTAGAACTTGCACGCGAACAGCGTGCTTTCCAGCCGCAGCTTCGGCAAGCCTAGGGGCAGTGCGTGACTTTCGAGGGCCGAGTGGATGCGGCGCCCGAGGCCCCGATGCTGATAGCCAGGGGATACGTAAAACAGGCGTACCTCGCCGCTGCAATGGAGGAGCCCAACTCCTCTCACGACCCCTTCACTTTCCGCGACCACGCAGAAGTTGTCAGGGTTGGCGATCCACGATTCGAATGATGCTGGCTTCTTGTTTGCGAGCCATCGATCCAACGTAGCCCCATCGTTCTTATGGTCGGCCTCGCATAACACCATGATTGATTGACGCACGACTTCAATTGCGGGTGCCGCATCTTGGGCGGTAGCGGGGCGAACCATCTCGATCTTCTGCAACGTTCAAGGTAACCGGCGCTGCGCGGCTTTATCGCGCAGCGTCCCCTGCACCGCAGGGTTGGGCCTTACGCTTCGGGCAGCAACTGTGGGTTCCACGCAACCTCCCAAAGATGATGATCGGGGTCTTGAAAGTAGCCAGCGTAACCACCCCAAACGGTTTTCCGTGCTGGTTTGACGATAACGGCACCTGCACTCTTTGCCTGCTCCATAACAGCGTTGACTTCGGCAGTGGAAGACACGTTATGGCCGATAGAGAGTTCGGTGGGACTTGAGGTACCCATCGGAATTCCCGCATCGTGAGCGAGACTATTACGCGGCCAAACTGCGAGTTTCAATCCAGGCTGCAAATCGAAGAAGGCGACCGCCCCATACTCAAATTCTTTGCCAATGATGCCTTGCGTCGGCAGGCCGAGACCCTCACGGTAGAAATGTACTGCCCGTTCTAGGTCGTCAACGCAGAGGGTAATAACTGTAATGCGTGGTTTCATGGAATGACTCCTTCGACCAGTGAAGACGTGACGACTTGGTTGAGTGAGGCCAACGTGTTGTTGGGCGGCTGACGCTTGCTGCCATTTCGATGGTGGTAGTCAGGCATTTCTAGGTCGGGTTGAAGAAAGGGGAATATTCGACTGCGCTAAGCACGCGGCCGGTCGCCCGTAACACAGGCTCACCGATCTCGGTTGACATCTTCTTCTTGATGTCAATCCACTCACCATCAGCGAGAAAGAGCTTCCACTGGCGCTCCATGGTCTCCACGTCTGGCCACTGCAGAATATAGATGAACTCAAAGTCGACCACGGAAGAACTCTCCCAAAGTGCAACGACTTCGAAGCCATAGCGCTTCATGATTCGAAGCGCGTGATTCTGAAATCGATTGTGGAAGGCTGCTCTCCTTTCGGGAGAAACTTCATATATCCGAAGTTGGTATATGCGGGGGGTATATGCAGCCGGATTTAACTTGTTGCTGTGTCATGTGGGTACTCTATGCGGGAAGCGGGGAGGAAGACAACTGGTCCCGCCCGACGTAAAGTTGAGGGGCGCGTCCCGCTCGAACGCTATGTTGGGCGTCATTGGTTGCTCAACCCCGAGACACGAGTTTCTTTTTCCCGCTCAAGCGCGGCAGACTGAACAGCAGTTTTGAGTAAGAGCAGCACCGCAAGTAAGGCAGACTTGATATCTGGATGCTGAACGATATCGTCTTCGCTGAGGCCAGAACCGAGTATAGGAACTGTAATACATGCCTCATCGATAATACGCGCCGACATGGTAGACACGGTTTCGCGCAATGCGGATTGCGCATGTGTTGCGCGCGGCGACGCATTCAGCAATGCAACTGGCTTGTTAACAAAGGTTTCGTTACCGACCATCCAGTCCAATGCATTTTTGATCGCGCCCGTGACGCCGTGTGCGTATTCCGGGCTGGCAATGAGCAGTGCGTCGGAAGCCAGGATTTGTTCACGGAGAGCGCCCACGGGAGCCGGTTCAGTCGCCTCAATGTCTGGATTGAACAAAGGTAGGTCGCCGAGACCGCGATATAGTGCAACTTCGATTCCGGGCGGTGCAATGCGTGTTACCGCACGAAGCAAAGTCGTATTTAGCGATGCTTTCCGAAGGCTACCCGAGATTGCGAGGACTTTCATGACGCCTAACGACAAGTTCAGCGAGGGCCGAAGGCCATCCGCTGGAACACCAGGTTAGGTTGCACTGTATACACTCTGATCTTCGAACAGAAACATTTGCACGTCCTTGTCATCAGGCGCCAAAATTCGGCGATCCGCCGCACAAGCGCGCCCGCACTCGCTTGCAAAGGCCTCTTTGATCGCGGCGAGAGAGTCAAAGTGCAGAGTTCCAACAAGATAAGGATCGGCTGCACCTGCTAGGGCTACGATTGAGCCTTTGCTGACCTCGTACCTTTTGAGGCCAGGTAACTTCTTAGCCAATGGAATGTGAACATCAAAATAGTGTTTATCAAATGCTGCTGGATCTGCCGGTGTTCTGTAAATAACGATCATGCGTGCCATACAACTCTCCTATGCAAGCTTGAACAATTCGCGACTGTGCAACCTAAACGTGCGCGCTCAGGGGCGCGCCGCTGGTGGCGCGTCCCGCTGGAGTGCCTTGTTGGGCGCAAGGTGCTCGAAGAAGTGGAAGCCAATCAATGACATGCCTTCACGCTCATAGAACCGGTGTGCATCTTTCCTTTGGGCCCCTGAATCTAGGTGTATTTGCTCGCAACCCTGTATTGTCGCCTGTTCTTTGAGCCAAGAAAGCAACTTGGCACCGTAGCCCTTTGAGCGATACTCGGAACGGGTAACAAGGTCATCGACGTACAGAAAATTGCCCCATGACAGACTTTCTCCGGCTCGAAATCCTGCAACGGCGACTACGCGATCTTGTTCTTGCACATAGGCGATCCGATAGCCCGCACGTTCTTGACGCCGTACCTGAGAGAGAAATTGTTCTTCTCCAATGTTAGGGCGCAGCTCCCGCATGACGGGATAGCAAGCTGCAAGTTCTGCATTGGTTGTGGCAATGTGAATGTTCATGGTGTTCCTCTACGACGCCCAACAGTTATTCAAGAGACCCATGGGTCCGGACACTTATTAGTATAGAGACGCATCATAATGATTCAATTTTCGTCCATGCGCTCAGACACCCGTTCGCAACGCACTTGCCGGCATCAGGGACGGACATCCGCACGATCCAGCTCTTGCTCGGCCACCGAAGTTTGCAAATGACCATGATCTATACGCATGTGATCCAAGTCACAAAATCTGTGACAAGCCCATTTGGCGGCGCGAAGCCGCCTCCCGTGCTCTCCGCCACGGAGTAACGATTATCCCGCTATGCCCGCGTAGAACAGTGCTCATGTTATTGCCTGGTGTCCAACAGGCAGGGGGGTGTGCCTTCGACGTGCGAGGATGCGGCGAATACCATTTATGACCGTGTCGATCCGGACTGAGACGAGCGCGTGGTACTCCCGGTGATATTCGATCACCATCCCGGCTAGCAGTGCGCTTCCCGCTGGGTCGCGCGCATAGGATTCCGCTGAAGTGAAGTCGCCCGAATCGAGCAGCGCCCCGCCGCTAAGCCCACGGGGTCCGAACGTGTTTTCGCATGCGCCGTCTCCGGCGAAGGAACGTTTTTCGAACCGAAGAAAATTAGTGGTCGCAGCCGGTAACACGGAGTTTAGAAGCCAGTTCCGGCATTCCGTCCACATGGGCAGCATACATCGACACGCGGGTTGAGATTGAGCACGCCACGTGATCTACGGCCTTCTTGTTCCGGGATACCGGATAACCAAGTGCTGTGTACAGTCTGCCGGACGATGGTTTTCGGATGGGCGAGATCCGTGAGTTGTTCAGGAACGTGACGGCGCCAAGTCTCTTGACCGCCTGATCAGGGGGTATCCACATAGCGGTGTCGAAATGATCCGAAGTTCGACCCTCCTCCCGCTTGAGCGCGGACGCGGTCACACCGCCCAGTACGGGCACCGGCCTGGTTCCTGGAAGTCCTGCGATATAGAGCGTGTATTCGGTGCGCTGGTCCATGATATGCGCGGCGGTTACAACAATCGGTACGCCGTCGATTTTCAGAAGGAGGCAGCTACCGATGTGCTCAGGTCGTGGATTAGATTCACTATTGCGGTAGACCGGCCGTACCGAAGCTCGAAATTCCCGTTCCGCTTGCCGCGTGAACCGGTCTCGTGGATCAAGGGACTCAATCTTCGGCATGGCGATCCCAGCTCCCGATGCATGGGTTTCCGACAGCAAGGGAATCATCGCGCAACGGTGGATCGTGTACAACATTGAGCGTCTTCACCGTTCCTTGGGTAATGGCGATACCGCAGAGCGGTCGTTGCGCGTGGCGGCAATGGGTCGGGAGTGGTATTCTCGAAACGGAAATGGCCGGTATGTCGCGCTGAACAGACACTCAGGTAAGGTAGCTCGGCTGACAGCTTCGGCCGAGGACCGGAAGCTGGCTGGCCGCGTGAAACATCGTACAGTGAAACATCGTACCCTTGAGCGCCGGTGCGATGTCATTTATATTGATAGAAGAATGGCGATTTGCCTCACGTTAGCGAGCGAGAGGAGCGGAAGCGCAAGTGAAATGCCCTAGATGCAGTGTCGATATGCTGCCAACGGAGCGGCACAAGCTGAAAGTCAACTACTGTCAGTCCTGTAAGGGAATGTGGTTCGAACACGCGGAACTGGGAGAGCTGGAAGACGAAGTCTTCGACTTCGGTGATCACTGGAAAGGAACTTTAGTTTTGAGTTCAGCCGCTACGACTGATAAGTGCCCAGAATGCGCCGCACTCTTACAGAGGTTTCAGTACAGGCTTTTTGATCTAGAGATGGAATTCTGTCCGAACCAACATGGCTACTGGCTGGAGGATGACGAGGACACAAGAGTACTGGAACTCATGAGACGAGAAGAAACGGATCTCGAACGAAAATTGCTTGCAGAGGATAAGTGGTCAGCGGCGCTGAGACATATGCACTCTCGCTCGTTTTTCAGTAAGATGCGGGATCTGTT
>JAKASJ010000061.1 GCA_021819085.1 Pseudomonadota bacterium
GCCTGCATCCGGCGAAGGACGTCATCGATCTTACGCCGCGTGTGTGGAAAACGAAGTTTGCCCACGATCCCATGAGATCAGACATCGCGCTCGCGGATCAATAACGGTCTGGTTTGACCGGTTACTCCGCAACCATCGATCGCGCGCCCTCGCTCGGGCACCGATCCACCCACCTCCCCACCGTACCACGGTACGGTGTCAGGCCAGAGCATAGGGATAAACGGCAGGGCCAAAATCCTCTACGCCTGGCCAGGCCAAAGTCGTTCTCTGGTTGTCAACCGGCTCTCTCGCGCATCGGCAACGAAGCCTCGAAGTGGCTTCGAAGCGCAGCAGGGAAGAGCAGGGCGTCGGCAAATGGAATTGAGTCTTATGCGAGTGGGTTCTTTGTACCGTGGATGGCCTAAGTCGAGGGAACCTGCAAGGACATCCGGCCCTCAAGAACTTGCAACTCGTCCCGGACAGTGTTCATTGCCTTTGTCCGGCCGTCTTCGCTCATACATTCGCACGCAAATGCCACTGCGGCATAATCCAGGTCAGACCAATTTATTGCAAAGAGATGATGGCAGTATTGGCAGAAGACGTTCGCCTGAGAGAGGATGAGCTTATTGAAGGGACTGTCGCGCGAGGACGACAGGGTGATCTTCTGAGCCTCAGGTACGATCGGGATAGTCTTCACGACGGGCGCCGGAAGTCTCTCGCGCAGCCTTCAACCCGTCACGAAAACCCCGTCTGCACTCTCGCTCTCGGGGCGTTTCGGGGTGTCCGCGCAAGAGGGGTCGGCCGCAGAAGACGGCTTCTCCCGTCAATTTGAAATAATACGAACTATCGTAGCGGGGCTACGATGGAAGCACTAAATCAACACTTGGCCGATATTTCGAATTATTGCTATAATCGTAGCATGACTACGACTCATCGGAACAAGCTAAATCTGCTTTATACCCGCCTGGCACCGGGAACACCACTGACCTCCGAGGACCTTACCGCCCTGGAGATATCAGCCGATCTCGCCGTCCACTATGTCCGGGCTGGCTGGCTGCAACGGCTGGCGCGTGGTGTCTATTGCCGGCCGAACGATCCGCCCGCGTTGCACCCGAGCCTCGCTCTGCTGCAGCGGAGCTTTGACGGATTGCATGTCGGCGGCAAGTCCGCGCTCGACTGGCAGGGCATACGCCAATACTTGTCGCAACGGCCTGGCCTAGACCTTTATGGCTGGAAAGCGGGGCACCTTCCGGAGTGGTTCGCCCAGCGCTTCCCGGCCGAATACCACCGCAAGCGGCTCTTCAAGGAAGAGCCCGACGCATTGCTTCATGTCCGGCCCTTCGAGAACCGCAAAGGCGGCCCGCTCGTCTCGGCGCCGGAACGCGCGCTGCTGGAGGTGTTGAGCGAAGTCGGCGTGCGGCAGCCGCTACAGGAAGCGCGCGAGCTGGTCGAGAGCACTTACAGCCTGCGCGCCGATGTGCTGCGTGACCTGCTCAAGCGCTGCACCAGCATCAAGACCGTGCGCCTGTGCTTGCAGCTCGGCCGCGAGCTCTCCCAGCCCTGGGCTGGCAAGCTCGATCCGTCTCAATTGCCCATGGGCAGTGACCGGCCGTGGGTATCCCGCTCCGGTGACGGGCTTCTGGTGCTGAAACCATGAACCAGGTCTATCTCGACAGCGCTCGGATGCTGACGCGCGTGGCGCCGCTCGTGCTCGTCGACAACACGTTCGCGCTCAAGGGCGGCACGGCGATAAACCTGTTCGTGCGCGACATGCCGCGGCTCTCGGTCGACCTCGACCTGGTGTTTCCCGACCATACCCTGCCGCGCGAGCAGGCGCTGCGATGCATCAACGAGGCCATTCGCCAATCCGCGGCACGCCTGCAGAAGCAAGGCTTCCAGACTCATGCGCCGGCCGCGGTGGATTCCGGCGAGACCAAGCTTGCTGGTGCGGCGGGGCAGCATCGAGGTCAAGATCGAGGTCAACTTCGTTATGCGCGGCACTATCCATCCGGTACGCATGGTGTCGCTGAGACAGAATGCGCGCGACACGCTGCAGGTGGATCTCGGGATCCCGGTCGCTTCCCTTGAGGACGTGTATGGCGGCAAGCTGGTCGCGGCGATGGACCGCCAGCATCCCCGCGATCTATTCGACGTCCTGCAGCTCTTCGCGCATGAAGGAATTACCGCGGGCATCCGCCGTGCCTTTGTCGTCTACCTTGCAAGCCATAACCGGCCGGTCCACGAGGTTCTGTTTCCGCCGCTGCGCGACATCCGCCAGGAGTTCCAGCACAATTTCACGGGCATGACCGCCGAGGCCGTCGAGTTCGATGCACTGTTGGCGGCGCGCGAGCGCATGTTGCGCGAACTGCAGCAAGGTCTGAGCGCTGATGAGCGCCGGTTTCTGTTGTCGCTGGTCGCCGCAGAGCCCGAATGGCCGCTGCTGGGCGTGCCGCATCTGGAACAGCTCCCCGGCCTGCGCTGGAAGCTACACAATCTGGAAGAGCTTCGGAAGACCAACGCCCAAAAGTTCGCCGAGCAATCGGAAGTGCTCGCACGGTTGCTCGGGTAATTACGGGTTGGAGAGCAGCATTGGTTAGTATCGTTCTATCGGCGATGGGTCTAGCATGGTTTTTGCATGTGCTTTGGGTAACCCTGCAGCCGTGTCTGAGGCAACGGGATCCAGTCCGAGGTCCGGTCCCACGTCCGGGCGATCACAGGTCAGGGTTTCAGCACAATGCTGCAGGTGGCGCGAAATCAGACGCCCTGAGCCGAGTCGTGGGCGCTTCCTAAAAGGGACAAGGGTAGCGATGAAAAACAGGCAGCGAACAATGAGACCCCAAGAAGGCACACGTCGCAGATGCGATCTTCACAGCCGCCCACCCTGCCCACGGGGGGCACGCACATGAAGTTCGCCGTGATTGTTTGCTCCAACGATCCCGAAACCGTCTGGAATGCCTTGCGCTTTGCGAATGCCTCGTCGGTCTGTGGAAACGGGGTCACGGTCTTTCTGTTGGGCAAGGGGGTGGAGGCGATGAGCGTCGGTACCTTCAAATACGACATCCAGGAACAGGCCGAACTGTTTCGTCAGCACGGTGGGGTCATCCTCGGTTGCGGCGTGTGCTGTGAGAACCGCAGGGAGGAGATGCCGTTCCTGCAACGGGAACTGCGCTGCGGGATGGGCTCCATGCAGGATCTCTACGGCCTGGTTGCGGAAGCCGACAAGGTCATCACTTTCTAGCGCCGGACGCCTATTGCGCATGACGGACACGCGAACGAACTCGACGTCCGATGGCTCCGGCCCCGAAGCGCCGGCGGGTGGGTGCGAGATCCTGAACCGCGTCGATGCGGCGATCGCCTTCGTCAACACCCGCGGAGAACCCGTGTTTCAAAACGACGCCTTTGCCCGGTTCAACGCCGCGGTCCGCGACGCTGCCGATTGCTTTGAAAACTACCCGACGCTCCTTGATTGTCCGGCAGTTCAGCAATCGATCCGTACGGCCTTGGGCAGCGGGAACGACAGTCTGGTACGGCAGACATTTTTCTATGGCCCCAGAATGAAGGTCGACCTGAGCCTTCGGGTGCGGCCGTTGACCCAGCCCGGTGGCGGCGTGACGGGAGCGACGATCACCATCGGCGAGGAGTCGGTGGCGTTCGATAATCGCTACCTGGCGCGCATGCAGGAGTCCTTGCAAACCCTGATCGAACGCGTGCGGGTATTGAGCAGGGAGAAGATCGGCAACGACCGCCTGATTCGCGTGCTGTTCAAGGAGGCGCCGTTCGCGATGCTGCTGATGAACACGGACCGGCAGGTGCTGCACATCAACCGGGCGGGCGAGCATCTGTTCGGCGTGAGCGAACGCGAGCTCCTCGGGCGAAGCTGCGATGTGCTGCTGCCGTGTTTCCGGACCTGCGGCCACTGTCCGGTGCAGCGGGGGCGGTCCAGGATCGAGCTCGAGGAGGTTGCCGGCCTCTCGAACCAGAACCGGCCGGTTCCGTTGCTGCGCAGCGCCGTATTGTTCGGCGACGATGAGGAAAAACTGATCCTGGAGGCGTTCATTGATCTGACCGAGCGCAAGCAAGCGGAGACCCTGCTCGCGCGCCTGGGGCGGATCCTGGACGATTCCGCCAACGAAATCTATGTGTTCGACGCGGACAGTCTGCGCTTCATCCAGGTCAACCGCGGCGCGCAGCAGAATCTCGGCTACAGCGCGGAGGAACTGAAAGCGCTCACGCCGGTCGACCTGAAGCCCGAATTCACCGCGCGGAGCTTCGAGTCCCTCGTGGCGCCGCTGCGGCACGGTGAGACGCAAACGCTGGTCTTTGAGGCCGTACACAAACGCAGGGACGGCAGCCGGTATCCGGTCGAAGTGCGATTGCAGCTTTCCCGCAGCGAGACCCCGCCGGTGTTCGTCGCCATCATCCAGGACATCACCGAGCGCCGGCAGGCGGAAGCACAAATGCGCGAGCTCTCCCGCGCAGTCGAACAAACGGACGATGCGGTCGTGATCACCGACCTGCAGGGCAACATCCGGTACGTCAACCCGGCCTATGAGCGGACCACAGGGTACTCCCGGCTCGAGGTCCTGGGGAAAAATGCCGGCGTGGTCAGGTCTGGCGAACACGGCCAGCGTTTCTACGAGGAACTGTGGCGGACCATTCTGGCCGGCCAGGTCTTCCGGGGCATCCTGGTCAACCGCAAAAAGGACGGTTCCCTCTATTATGAGGAAAAGACCATCACCCCCCTGAAGGACGCGGACGGCAACCTCGTGCGCTTCGTCTCCACCGGCAAGGACGTCACTGAGCGCCGGCAGGCAGAGGAACGGATGCATCAACTGGCGCACTACGATCCCCTGACCGGCCTGCCGAACCGCATGCTGCTCCAGGACCGCCTGAAACAGGCTATGACGGAGGCCACCCGGCTGGAGCGTCTGGTGGCGGTGATGTTCCTCGACCTTGACCGGTTCAAGACCATCAACGATACCTTGGGACATGAAATTGGGGACGCGCTGCTCGGGAGTGTGGCCGAGCGCCTTGCCGGCTGTCTGCGCCCCGGTGACACCGTCTCGCGCCTGGGGGGTGATGAGTTCACCATCATCCTGGCTAACGTGGCGCACGTGGACGATGTCGCGCACATGGCGCAGAAAATCCTGGATCGGTTCCTCTCGCCGTTTCGGATCGCAGGCCATGACCTGTTTGTCAGCTCCAGCGTCGGCATCACCCTCTATCCCCTGGATGAAAAGGACACCACCAATCTGCTCCGGGACGCGGATATCGCCATGTATCGCGCCAAGGAACTGGGCGGCAACACCTTCCAGTTCTACACGCCGGAACTCAATGCCCGGGCAGCGCGACGGCTGCAGCTCGAAACGGGTCTGCGGCAGGCACTCGAACGGCAGGAACTTCGTCTGCACTACCAGCCGCTCGTGGACATGAAGACCGGCCGGGTCTGCGGCATGGAGGCGTTGCTGCGCTGGCAGCATCCCGAGTTCGGGCTGATCGCGCCGCTCGACTTCATCCCGCTCGCCGAGGAAACCGGCCTGATCATCCCCGTAGGCGAGTGGGTGCTGAAGACGGCCTGCGCCCAGATCAAGGCTTGGCACGACACCGGTTTTCCGGCGCTGCAGGTGGCGGTCAATCTCTCGAGCAAGCAGCTCCGCGACAAGAACCTGATCGCCGCCGTGCAGCGGGCGCTGACGGAGAGTGGCCTCGAAGCGCACTACCTGGACCTCGAGCTGACCGAGTCCGTGCTCATGCAGGACATGGAGCTCGCCGGCACGATCCTGGCGGCGCTCAAGAAAGTCGGAGTATCTTTTTCCCTGGATGATTTCGGCACCGGCTATTCCTCGCTGTCCTACCTCAAGCGGTTCCCGATCGATTACTTGAAGATCGACCGATCCTTTGTACTCGACATCCTCACGGACCCCGTCGGAGCGGGCCTCGTCAAAGCCATCATCGCCATGGCCAACGTGCTTCACATCAAGGTCATCGCCGAGGGGGTCGAGACCTACGAACAGCTGGAATTTCTGCGCATCAACGGCTGCGATATCTCGCAAGGTTATTTCTGTAGTCCCCCGGTCGATGCCGCCACGTTTACCGATCTGCTGCGGGATTGGGACAAGATAAGAGCAGGCAAGTGCAGCATCAACGGCCAACAGGGCGGGTGAGCGCCCTGTCCCATTGCGTCGAGCATTGGGGAGTCAGCGGCAAATATTCTTCAGTTTGCAAACTCTGCCGATTCGCCCATCTCCGTATTGGGCCCTGCGCTGACAGTTTCTCCGCAAGAGAACGGGTTTGAACGGTTGGTGAAGACAAGACTCGGTGTGCGTAAACGATAACCTAAGCCAGCGCCGCCAGGCGCGCCGAAGCGGCACAGCAGCTCCCCCGGTGCCGCCGGCCGGCTGCTGCTGAGTCCGAACAATTTGCACATGGCGTCGTTCCTTCAGAAAGTCAGGACTATATCGCTTTCCTTGATCCAGCCTGCGAGCGCCGTCATCGAGCCACACTGTATGCCGGCGATGAGATTGTTTCCGTCGAGCTTACATTCGTCCATCGCCATGGCGCAGGCGCGCACCTCAAGCCCGCACTCCATGAGTTCGCCGAGCAGCTTTTCGAGGTCCACGGCGCCGTCCGACACCTGGTGGCCGCGACGGGCGAGCTGCGCACCGTCGTCGAGCAGATGCACCCGCACCTTCATGTCCTCGGCCAGCGCCGCGCCGGCGAGACGGAGCGCGTGCCAGGCCTTGTTGTCTCCTTTGTAAGGCGCGTTCTGGATGACGATGGTGATCGCCTTGCCGGTGCCGGCGCTCACGCTCCCCGGTACCGGCATCGCGCTACAGACATTTACCTCTCCTGCGGGCAGCGCCTGGCCCTGCTGGCGCTGCCATCCGACCATGCCGTCGTCCACAAGCAGCGCCTGCTTGAACCCGGCGCCGCGCAGGAGTTCGACGCCCTGGCCGGACATGCGGTTGGTGCGGCAGATCACGGCCAGCGGGCGGTCACGATACGAGTCGAGTTCGGCCAGCCGCCGGGGCAGCTCATCGATGGGGATGTTGCGGGAGCCGGGGATGTGCCCGAGCGGGCCGGTGTAATCCTTGCCGGGGCGGACGTCGAGCACGGTGATGTCCTCGCGCCGATCGAGCCGTTGCTTGAGATCCGCGCTGGAAATCTTTCCGGCGTTCGTCGTGGACGCTCCGCGGATGCGCTTCACGAAGCGCGGCAGGAAGGCCACCAGGCCGAGCAGCGCGAGCGCCAACAGCGCCTTCTGGATCAGTCCCTGGCCGCCTGCGACTGCCTCGCGCCCGACGTAGCCGAGATAGGTATAGGCGAGCGCGCCCGGGAACATGAACACGTAGGAACCGACGACATAGGCGAGCAGTCCGATGCGGGTCAGCCCGAGCGCGTAATTGAGCAGGTTGAACGGGAACAGCGGCATCAGTCGTACGAAGGCCACGAATCGCCAGCCCTCCTTTTCGACTCCTTCGATGAGCTGTTTGGTCCAGCCCCCCGCCTTGCGGTGCACCCAGTCGGACGCGAGATAACGGGCGATCAGGAACGCCAGCGTGGCGCCTGCGGTGGCGCCAGTCAGGCTGTAGAGCGTGCCCCAGACCGGGCCGAACAGCGCGCCGCCGGCGAGCGCAATGACCGCGCCGGGCAGGAACAGCACGGTGGCCACGAGGTATGCTGCCATGTAAAGCAGCGGACCGAGCATGCCGGCGCCGGTCACCCAACTCTCGAGCGCTGCCACATTCAGCAAACTGCGATACGTATAAGCGAGGGGGATTGCCGTGGCGAGCACGACGAACAAGACGATGCGGGTCAGTGTCCGCCAGGTCATGGTTGGCGGCCCCAACTGCGGCGGTTGATGGCGTAGCCGGTGATCTTGCCGACAAACGGCAGCACCAGCATGCCGGGGAGATCGGTGACGAGTTTTGGCTCGCGATAATCCCGGATACCGAGGGTCATGTGCTCATGGCCGGCGTCCGGCTGGGCCTGGTAGGTCCCGAACAGCCGGTCCCACCACGACAGGTTGAAGCCGAAATTGCTGTTGGTCTCATGGTCCTCGATCGAGTGATGCACGCGGTGCATGTCCGGGGTGACGATGAGGGCACGCAGACCGCGATCGACGGCCCCCGGCAGGCGAATGTTGCTATGGTTGAACATGGCGGTAGCATTGAGGATGACTTCGAAAATCATCACCGCCACGGCCGGCGGCCCGAGCACCGCAATGACGGCGAGTTTGATCAGCATGGACAGCGCAATCTCGATCGGATGGAAGCGCGCCCCCGTGGTGACGTCGAAATCGGGGTCGGCGTGGTGCATGCGGTGCAGCCGCCACAGGACCGGCACCGCGTGGAACATCACGTGCTGCAGGTAGATGGCGAAATCGAGAATGACGACTGAGGCGATCACGGCGAACCAGAAGGGGACCGCATGCTGGTTGAAAAGACCCCATCCTTGGTCTTGCGCCAGCGCCGCAAATCCGACGGCCACAGTCGGGAAGACCAGACGCAGGAGCGCGCCATTTAGGAACACGATCCCGAGATTGCTCGCCCAACGTCGCCATTTCGGGATAGTGCGGGCGCGCCGTGGTGCCGCCACCTCCCACAAGGCCATTATTAAAAGGATTCCGAAGAAAGCGCCCAGACGGATGGCCGGTTCGTGTTGCAGTAGAAAGTGAGACATATTTTCTCGCCAGTTTCGTTATAGGACCTAGAAAAGGTTGAATTTCAATGTTAGCGCGCTAGAATTTCTATATTCTATTAATCAATTGAATAATAGTTATAAAGAATTATACATGTCAAGACCTAGTCTAAAAACAGCCACTTTTCCTGGTCGGGAAAGCCGTCAGTCACGGCCATCGGCTGGAGTTGCTGGAATATCTGCCGCAAAGTGAACGTACGGCGGAGCCCTTGCCATGCTCGCCAGCCTGGCATAAGAATCCAAAATAACATCATGTATATGACGCTGGGATTTATGGTATCAATCGGCAAATAGCGAATTTGACTGGGAAATCTCCGCAAACATTATCTGATACGGCATGGCAATTAATGCCGCAGTGCACCTGAAGTTTCCCCAGCGGCGCTCTTTTTTGTCACAACCTGATGCGTTCTGACGGGTCCCGAAACGAGCGCTGCCCTATACCATTCGTCGTGATCCCTGGCGCAGAAGGATGATCTACCATCCATACTCGCCGACCCAGACACCTTTCACCCGGTCGATCCGCACCCAGCGGGGCACAAACTCGCGCAGCGCCGGGTTTCGAACCGTCCCCGATAGAGCGTCTGGCGTGCACGCGTCCGGAACGCTCGTCACGATCTGCAGCGCGAGTGTTTCGGTGACCGGAATAGAGATACCGGAAGGCGCGGTCAGGGCGGGGGATTCATCAAACCGCA
>JAKASJ010000062.1 GCA_021819085.1 Pseudomonadota bacterium
TATAGACTTAGTTCCGAAAGGAAATGGGCGCGTTGTCAACCGCTTCTCTTGAGCCCACAATGTCGGGAAAAGAGACGCACCGAAAAGCGTGCCCCAACCTGACTTCTCATATTCAAAGCCTGCCACTGTGCTCGGTGTACCAGCCGCCTGAAACGGTATGAAGTGTGCCGTTGATCGAGCCGCTTCAGATTTGTCAGACCGGTGTAGGTAAATTTCCCGAATAAATATTCGTTAGTTGGAGGTTTGTTATGAGGCAATACATACGGCGGCGACCATATCATGATCTTCTCAACTGGTTACGGCACGGTCTGCAACATATCGTGATTGCGCTGCTGTCGGTCGGAATTGCGTTTTCGCTTCCGGCCGCTGCACAGTACGTTCTTTTTGAATGGTGGCCGAAGACGCAGACCGATTCCCATTCGCTGCTAGCGACTGAAATCGGTCTGTCTGTGATACTTGTGCTGCTGTTTAACGCGCTGCAGACAGTTTGGCACAGCCGACACATGGTCGCGGCGGCGAGATCCGCGTCCCTTGTCTACGCAACAGATGCAAGAACGGGACTTTCGCGGAAGAAGGCAAAGCTTCTTGCACAGGAATCATCGTCCCCTCGGGATGTCTTTATACTGACGATCACGGGCCTTGATACTTTTGTGGATCCAGACAGTTTATTCCACGACGTCCTCGATACTGCCTACGAAATTCGAGTGATGCTCCTTGACCCGCGCAGCGAGACCGCATCGCGGCATGTCGAGGCAATTCCGGACCAGAGCGTGAATCTGCAATCCATGCGTGACGAAATCGCGGCAAGCATTTCCTATCTGACCGCCCTGCACAAAGCCGGCAAGCGCGTTACGCTGAAGTTTTACGAGCATGAGCCGCTGTGGAAAGTGGTTGTCGTGGGTGACCGCGTGTGGGTCCAGCATTGTCATCACGGATTCGAGGTAAAGCAGCAGCCCGAATACGTTTTTGCCTTGCAGACTATTGCGCCTCGGCAAGGGTTCTTTGTACCGTTTTACACGTATTTCCTGGACCATTGGAATGAGCGCGGCCATCCCGTTTACGACTTTGAAACGCGAGAGCTGGTTTACCAAGAAGTGGGCGAGAATGAAACAAAGCGCGTGCCGCTGCACTTTGTCGATGAATCAGATGATCTGTTCGAGGCGCCGGCGGCACCGCAGAACGTTGCACTCGAAACTTCCGATCTGTAGGTGCAGTCCGGTGTTAGCGGATCTTGCAATGTTGACGATGGATCGTCCGATGCGCACGCTCGCGAACGTCTCGGAATTGAATGTCGTCGGGGGAGATGGATGCGCAAAGACTGCCAGATTTTCCTGCACGGCTGTGTCCCGATGCGGTAAATCCGATTTCAGGTCAACAGCCTCGATGCCCCTAAACACGGCACTGCCTGATTGGCACGGTTCTTCCGCTGTGTTTAGTGCTGCCTTCGTCAATGGCACGTAATGCACTTATATTCCAGGATTTCTGATCTGGCCAAAGAATAGTGCGTACTTTCCCAGACCGCAGAGTAAGCACGTTTTCTCGTGAAAGAAGTTTCTGATCACGTGAGGCGGCTCTTGTCGCCGGTAGAGATGAACGGCGGACGCCGCCTGCGAGTTCGCTGCGGTCGATCGGACGTTTTTTGGCGGCGAGTGAGCGTGATGATCCGTGCCTTCGGATCGCCGAAGACGCCCCGGATGGTGGCCGGTGCACAGAAGCCCGCGAAGCGGTATGTGTCCTGCAAGCCGGGGTTTGCGATTGAGGGCGGGGACCGGGAAATGAAGTCTGCTTGGCACGCACTGATGAAATGCCAGCATGCCTGCCTATGGCATGCTGGCCGTTGGCAATAATCCAGCGTCCTGCGGTGGCCCGGGCGGATTCCTGGAAGGACTAAACAAGATTCGTGCTATCCAGCCGCGCATGGGGACTGCGCGAGCAGGAAATGTCTGCGCAAGATATTCACGTGCACGCTCCCGGTTCGGGTGACACTTCCTGCTCAGCGTGCATCAGTTTTTGACCTGTCGCCACACCTGCTCGGCTGCCGGTGGCAATGCATTCATGTGCTTCAGAAAGAGCGCAACCGTCCATATCTGCTGATCCGTTAGCGCGCTCTTGAACGACGGCATGCCGGTTAGCCGGATGCCATGTTTGATTTTCCAGAAGGAATACCCGGGCGGGTCATCCTCGACGCCGTCGCTCGCAAGCTGGGGAGGCCGGGGGTATTCGCCTTTTGCCACGGGGGTGGCCGATGCGGTGCCCCGTGCAGTGCCATGGCATATCGTGCAGTGTTCCCCGAAAATGTGTATCCCGGTAATCAGATTGGCGGTTGTCAGCGGTACCGGATCGGCGCCCTTGGGCGCCTGCTGCCGTAGCGTCGCGCGCAGAGAGGTGCGCGCCATCCACAACTCGAGCCGGCTTGGAGTGCCATCCGCATTGGCCGGTATGCTTCCGCTTTGCAACACCAGATAGCCACCAATGAGCAGCACAACCAGCGTTGTCAGTACTCCTGCCAGAAAATGTTTCATCTCTTCCCTCGCAATGGACTTTTGTGGTTATGAAAACGGGTACCCAGTTGTTGTCTTAATGTGCGTCCCCGGCCAAGATCCCCGGGTCGCCAAGAAGCGTCGCGAATGCCACGATGTCCATGCACTCCTCCGCAGGGCCGCGCGTGATGCCAAACCTGCATAAGGCATCGACCGGAGAGACGATGCTTTCGCTCACGGATTCGCCAATTTTCAATGACGCGGCAATCCGAAGTCAACAAACTGGCTTTTTCCCGGGACGTCCCTGACCGGACTCGGGCATCCGGCTGTTTCCGGTGACCGTTGATTCGGCCCGCGCCGGGTGTCTGTCCGGTTCATTCATGTTGGGGGCGCCGTTTCCCGGTCAGGGCGTCATTCTGACCGGTCGGCACGGCATCCCACAGGCGGTTTTGCCCATTCCGGTTCCCGGGAGCACGCAGGGCGATCGCGTGTTCGTGGCGATGTCCGGATCGCGCGACATGAACCCCCGATTTATCGTGCTGGGGGCCCGGGAAGCCGCGCCCACCCCGTGCCCCGGAGAGGGCTGCTGCCCCGTGATCCGTGCGATCGTCCGCGCGCCGCCATGCTGGCATGGTTGTGACGGGCAACCTTCCCTGGATTGAGCGCAGCGACAGGGCGGCGGCTGCGCGGACCGACGGTCACGCAGTCGCCGGTCAACGCCCTGAACGCTCCACCCTGACGCCCAGCGTGCGGCCGGGCGCTCGCATTGCCGGCGAGGCTTAACTGCGGGCGCGCAGCTTCCCGGGCATCCGCAGTTTTTCGCGCCAGCCGGGGTAGAGCTTGTCGGCATCCTGAGGGAAGGACTCGAACGCACGGGCGAATTCCTGGTGCTCCATGGCCCACTCGATCGGATCCGCCTTGGCTTTCCAGCATTCGTAAGCCTGACGCAGGGACTTGGCGCCCGCTGCCGGTGAGTCGATGTGTCCGTAGGCGCCGCCGCCGGCCGTATTGATCACGTTGCCATGGCCGAGATTCTGGAAGAAACCGGGCAGACGCAGGGCGTTCATGCCGCCGGAAATGATGGGAGTGGTCGGCTTCATTCCATGCCAGCTCTGGAAGTACACCGGGCCCTGACATTCGTCGCGCTCGATCATGTAGGCGATGACCCGGTCGTCCGCAGCACCTTCCATCTTGCCATAGCCCATGGTGCCGACATGGATGCCGGAAGCGCCCTGCAGGCGGGCCATCTTGGCCAGCACGAAAGCGGTGTAGCCGCGCTTGGCGGACGGAGAGGTCACGGCACCGTGGCCGGCGCGGTGATAGTGCAGGTACTGGTTCGGGAAGTAGCGACGCGCGGTGGTGATCATGCCCGGGCCGCCGACATAGCCGTCGACCAGGAAGGCTACCTTGTCGGCGTCGGAGCCGAAGGTCTCCAGGATGAATTCCCCACGCGCGATCATCTCGTCGTGATCGTCGGCGGTGATGTTGGCGGAGAACAGCTTGGCTTCACCGGTTTTGTCCTGTGCGCGCCGCATGGCGTCGGCCACCAGCGGTATGGTCTTGCGTAACGGCGAGAATACCTGATTGCCCTGGGGTTCATCATTCTTGATGAAATCCCCGCCCAGCCAGAACTGGTAGGCCGCCTCGGCAAATGGCTCTGGACGCAATCCGAGTTTTGGCTTGATGATGGTGCCGCAGATATAGCCGCCGTCCGTGACTGGCCGACCGAGAATTCGCCACAGGTCGGCAATGTCTTTGGACGGACCGTCGAACAGCTGCACGGCGCGCGGCGGTGCGTAGAAATCGACCAGCTTTCCATATTCGATATCGCCCATGCCCTGATTGTTGCCGATGGTCAGGGTCAGGAAGGAAACCATCATCATTCGTCCGTCGGTGATGTTGCGGTCGAACAGCTCCAGCGGATAGGCGATGCGCATATCCTCGGCGGCTTCGTTGATGTGGTACACCAATGCATCCACCCCTTTGGTGAAGTCGTCGGTGGTGCAGACCTCCACGTTAGTACCGGTGGATGACTCCGCGGCAAAGTGCGCTGCAGCCTCGAGATAACCGACGCCTGCCTTGGGCTTCATGCGGTATGCGCACAGGATGTGCTTGCCGCCAGCGATCAGGTCCGCCTCTTTGAGGGTAAGGTCAGCGTAACGGCCGGATTGGTCATGGGCCATGTAAGTTCTCCAGATGGAACGGCTTTTTTAAGTAACCATAATGTCTTTGTGGACTATACACGGCGCAATATATAAGTAAAAATAAGAATTACTGGCATAACATAAAAGTTATTCTTATGTTCCGACTCACATTTCGTCAGCTGACCATCCTTGATGCGGTCGCCCGCTGCGGCAACTTTTCGCGAGCCGGCGCCGAACTCCATCTCAGCCAGCCGGCCGTGTCGATGCAGGTAAAGCTGCTTGAAGATGGGCTCGGGCTGCCTCTGTTCGAACAGATGGGAAAGCATATTCATCTAACGGAGGCGGGACGCGAGGTCCTGGCTGCGGGCCGCGCGATCAATCGGGAGCTGATCAATCTGGAGAGCGCGCTGGCCGCGTTGCGGGGACTGGCAGGGGGGGCGCTGACTGTTTCCGCGGCCAGCACCGCGAGCTATTTCACCGCCCGGTTGATGGCCTTGTTCCGCCACGCTCACCCGGATGTTCACATCAGTCTGAATGTGGTCAATCGGGAGACGTTATTGCATCAGCTCGCCGATAATGCCATCGACCTGGCCCTGATGGGACAGCCGCCCGACGGCCACGACGTGGAAGCCCAGCCTTTCATGGAGAACCCGCTCGTTGTGATCGCAGCGCCGGCCCATCCTCTTGCCAGCATGCCCGATATTCCGCTCGCGCGTATCGCCGCGGAGGTATTTGTCGCGCGGGAGCAGGGCTCCGGCACCCGCAGTGCGGTCGAAAACTATTTTGCGGCGCATGGGCTGGCGCTGAAGGGGGCCATGGAAATGAACAAGAACGAAGCGATCAAGCAGGCTGTGGAGGCAGGCCTGGGGCTGGGAGTGGTCTCTCTGCATACTGTACAGGCTGAACTCGCGTCGCGGCATCTGTGTGTTCTTGACGTGCAGGGGTTTCCATTGCGCCGCCAGTGGTATCTCGTGAAACGGCAGGGCAAGCGCCTTAGTCCTGCGGCGCAGGCATTCTCGCAATTTGTCCTGTCGGAAGCGGCACGGATTGCGCATGGCGCAGCATAATCCGCGCGGTACGATCCCGGCGGAGTGCCCGGATGGCGAGCGCTTCGCGAAGTAGTCGGCCTTGCCGGACCGGCGGCGGGGCTGCAATCGGCGCCGGCACCCCTTCAAATTCTCGCGTTTTCGGTGATCCCTGGGTTAGATCATGTCGAACCGGTGCGCCAGAATGTCCCCGCCGTGCCTCTGGCAACGGCTATGCAAGAACGACCAGCGTGGCTGACCAAACGTGTGTCGATCGCATCGGGCCTGCGCAAGAATCGCAGTGCGGGCACACAACATTTGTCCCGACACATCAATCGGTATCTCGAGGGACGATGCCGGTGCCCTGCGGCTCTGTTTACTGTAAACCGCCGGGTAACGGGCGATGCCTGGTATCCGGCGCATGACGCGGAACGGATGCCCGAACACTTCGTCATCGACCATGCTTTTTCCGTCATGGCCGGTGAACTGCTGGATCGGTGCGATGTTCCGGCTGTTCCGCCCGCAGATGACCTGGCTGTTGCGCGAACGCGATGCGGCGATTGAAGCCTGGAGGCACGATCATCGGAAGGGTTGCGTATTCGAGGATCGCGCGCTGGAAATCACGGACTGGTTGCCAATATCGGTATCGGCACAGGATTCGGCTGTATGCACGGTGCTTGCATCACCGGATGGAATCGGAACCCTCCGGCGGCGCGATGATCGCGGCCGGACCGAGGGTTCCCTCGTCGGATATCGAAGCAGTGCGGAAGACACGCGTGAATCCAGGAGCGCTGCCGCCAGCATCGTTGTCGGACTCCCGCATCCAGCAAATTGTGCTGTCTAGCCGGCATTGTTCGATATATGATTGTCAGATATCAAACGATATGGGACACGCGAAGATGGCCAAGAAGTCTGCCGAAGGCGCAGCACCAAAGCCGGGCCCGGGCGACGTGGCAAACCGCGAAAAGAACCCGGAGCAGTTTATCCTGGTCCTGCGCGCGCTGGCCGAGGCCTATCATGCGTTTTCCGGCTATTCCGCCCGCCACATCCGTCAGATGAACCTCACGCCGGCGCAATTCGATATCATCGCTACTCTGGGCAACACGCCAGGGGTGCCGTTCAACCAGCTCGCCAGGAAAACCCTGATCACCAAGGGAACCCTGACGGGCATCATCGACCGGCTGGAAGCAAAGGGGCTGGTGCGCCGCGAGGTGCCCGTGGGTGACCGCCGCAGTTTTCGCGCTGTGCTGACGGCGGCCGGCGAGGCGCTCTTTGCCGAGGTATTCCCGGTGCACGTTGCCTACCTCAGGCGGGCCTTCGCCGGCGCCAAGCCTGGCGAGATGGAACAGGTCGCCCGCCTGCTGCGGCAGCTGCAAAGCCGGTTCCGGGATACGCCGGAATCGCTCTAAAAAATAGTTTGTACCAGAACGAATCCTGTGATATAAAATTAGTACTGATTGAAACAATCCTGAAGCAAAGTAACTTGATCGAATGTGATACCGAGTGGCTAGCGTGGACACGAAACCATATGTTTTGGATCTGGCACCGGAGGCAATTACTATTTTGTGCCTGCGGACACGCAGCGAATCTGCCCGCGGCGATGGCTGGCGCCGCGGCGGCGTGGTGGCGCTCTTCAGCGTGGTTGCGCCTGAATCGCGGGATGTCGCTCTCTGCGACCGTGGTCAGCCGACTATGCGACCTTTGACTGCGACGAGAGCCATAACGGCAATACCAGCGAGTAACTTCGCCTTTCATTTCTGGGACAAAGGAGGTTTGTCATGCCGCACTACCGTTTATCTTCCCTGTTGAAAACAGCAACCTTCTGCCTGGGTCTTGCCACGTTGGCGGCGCCGGCCGCTCAAGCGGCTGCCTATCGCGTCGCGAACGGCAGCCCGGCCGGCACTTACCGGATCGATCCGGATCACTCGCTGGCCTGGTTTACTGTCGGCCACGCAGGGGTGGCGGTCGTGACAGGGCGCTTTGACAAAATGTCCGGTACGTACACTGTCGATCCCGCCGATGTTGCCAAGGACCGCGTCACGGTGCGCATCGCGGCATCGAGCCTGGATACCAACCTGGCCGCAAGGGATCATGACCTGCAGGGTCCGGATTTTTTCAACGTCCGGGAATATCCGGACATCGATTTCACCGGTACGCGCTTCCGGTCCACCGGCAGAAAAACCGGCATGTTGTATGGGAAGCTGACGATCCGGGGAGTGACCCATCCGGTGGTGTTCCATATCCGGGAAATCGGCGCCGGGCCGGTTACGGCGTTGCCCAAACCCTGGGGTGGCTATCTGTCCGGCTATGAGGGCACGGCCAGCATCCGCCGCAGCGCGTTCGGCATGGGTGCTTTCGCCGGCATGATCGGCGACGTCGTACATCTGCATGTGAACATCGAAGGGGTTCGTACCCTGCCGTGAGCGGGGCGGACAGGCGCCGCCTCGTCGTGGCGGCGCCTGTTTGCGGAAGCACATCATGCCGGACCTGTTCAAATCCGAATTCGTACGTACTCTGATTGAAGGCACTGTCCTGCTTCCCGGTGCAGTCGCCGCGTTGTACGGGATGGCGACGCGCCGGGCGGCCCACGCCGGCACGCGCTGGAGCGGTGTCCTGTGGGCGCCCGGGCTGCTGGCCGGATTTCTCAGCGGCTATGCTGCCGCCTACCGCGATTTTTCCTTTCCGCCGCACACCGTCTTGTCGTGGTTGCCGTGGCTCGTGGCCGCGGGTGCGACGCTGGTTGCCTTAGGCAGCCGGGGCGCCGGACGCTACGGCGCGCGCGGGGCGCGGGTCTTTGTCTGCGCAGCCTCGTCATTCATTCTTCTGAGGCCCGTCCTGCGGCAGGAGCGGCTGCCGATCGCAGTCATGGCGTGGTTGGGAGTCACAGCGCTGTGGTTCCTGCTCTGGTCTGGCCTGACTTCCGCACGCAACGACCCAACGCGCAACGACCAGAGCGCGGCCGGGGTCGCGCTGCTCGTGATCGCTGCAGGGTTTGCGTTCGTGGCGCCCCTGTCGGGCAGCATCGAGCTCGCCCGTCTCGGCGGGAGCCTGGCCGTCGTGCTTGGCGTAGGCCTGTTCTTCTCTCTGTTCGTCGCCCGCACTCGCTGGAATCCGCCCACCGCCGAGGTGCCCATATTGATCCTGGGCGCATTGCTGGTGGATCTGCGGTTCTATGCGGGCGCATCCGTGAGCGTGATGACGTGGCTGATCGCATCGCTTGCGGCGGCGTGCGTCGTGATCATCGTGATGCGGCGGCGCAATATCGCCGGAGGGTGGAGCGTCATCGCGCCGGGTCTGGCGGCACTTCCGCCGGTCGCCCTGGCGATCTGGGCGGCCGTGCGCCTCTTTCGTCACGACGGTGGCTATTGAACCGGGATCCGGAATAGCCGCTGCGTTCAGGATTCACCGTTTCAGGCAGGGAGGCGCAGGCCTTCGGGCCCCGGTGCCTGGAACAACGGACTCCCCTGCACCTTTGCTGCCGGACCACATTGCAGCGCCTGCCCGCTAACCCATCTTTCGCTATTCGCCCGTACTGACGATCCTAACTCTTTGATTTATCGAGTAGCGGTCTTAAAAGTCTGCACTACGCCACGCGGGTGTCGGCAACGGTGGCGCGGAGTTGTTTGGCGGTAATC
>JAKASJ010000063.1 GCA_021819085.1 Pseudomonadota bacterium
TCCGATCTACAACACTTTGCCGGTTTAACCGGCGCACAGAGGATTTCGCATGAAGCATTCCACCCGGATTGTGACCTTGGCCCTGGCGGCCCTGTTGGCCGGCATCAGTGTTTCCGCTGTCGCCGACAGTGCATTCGAACGCAACCATCCGCGACGCGATCAGGTGAATGATCGCCTGGCAACCCAGAATCATCGCATCACCCGGCAGGTCCGGGAGGGCGAACTGAACCGTCGGCAGGCCAGGCATCTGCGCCGCGGCGACCGCCGCGTCCGGAGAGAGGAACGCCGGTTCGCACGCCATCACCACGGAATCATCAGCCGGGCCGAGCAGGTACGGCTCAATCGCCAGGAAAACCATCTAAGCCGTCGCATCGGACGGTAATGGGTTCTCGGTTCCCGGGGGCGGACTGACCGCCCCGGGGCACCCCGTCCATCCGCTCGGCCGACCTATGGGACCAGGGGTGCGTAGACCTCGACAGCATCGAGGGCGTCCGTCCGGGACGATGCGCGGACCTGCCCCGCGTGCGGCGGTATCCACGACCGCGACGGGAACGCCGCAATCAGCCTGGAGAACCGGACCGGGGGTTCCCCGGTGACTGCCTGTGGAGAGGAAGGCTCTGTCCCCCCATCGGGTGAACTGACTAGAAGGTAAGATTCATGTCGGCCGGGATCACGACCTCCTTGTAATACCTTGCCGGATCGGCCGGCCGGACTCCGTCCACCAGATCCGCTGGCGTCATGCCGAAGAGCGAGAGATTGAGCGGGCAGGCAAGTACCGTCGCCCCTTCGGCGATCAGCATGACAAACAGGTCCTCGATGAGCGGCAGGCCCATCTCGTCCATCTTGGCCATGACCGCCTCCCCGACCTCCTTCGGTTCATCCGGCAGGCAGGTCAGGGTCCGCATCTTCTCGCGGTGCACTGCGTTGATGCCGCGGGAGCCGAAAAACAGCGTGACTTTCGAGCCCTCGCGCAGCAGGCCCAGGGCCGTCATGAGTGCGTTGAACACCTGGCAAAGCTCATCATGGAAACACATCACGGATACTTTTTTCATGGAAGGACTCCTCTCTCTGTACAGATCAGGTTACACATATCAGGTTCGTCGCAAGCATCCGGCACGACCCCGGCCCACCCGCGGGCGGAGCACGCAGCCCATCCCTTGCCCCGTTCCACCGGCCGCGCACCGCGCCGCGCAGACCCTGCAATGAACTCCACGAGGAACCCGCGCCACGGTTCACACGAGGTTCTTGAACAGAATGAACGTCGCGACCACGACGAGGAAAACGCCAAATATGCGCCGCAGGTGCACCGCATGGAGACGCCGGCTGATCCGCGCACCCAGGAAACTTGTCGCGACGGCGACTCCTGCCAGCCCGGCGAGCAGCGGATAGTTGATCGGCACCACGCGGGCATAGCCGAGAAATCCGGCCGCAGACTGGGTGGCGACGATACTGAGTGAAGTCCCGACCGCCCGGCGCATCGACAAGCCCGACAGCATCACCAGCGCCGGCACGATCAGAAAACCGCCGCCCACACCGACCATGCCGGCGATGACTCCGACGGCCAAACCGTGGCGGGCAACATGGAGGTAGGGAAAGTTGCTGCAGTCGCCCTGCTCGCAGTCGGCGACCGCCATGGCTCCTGCCGATCGATGCACCGGCGCGCCGCGCATCATGCGCCAGGCAGCCGCATACATCACGAGCGCGAAGAGCGCGAGCTGGACCGTTTCCGGCAGACCCAGTCCGATGCGCGACCCGACGAGGGAACCGAGGGCACCGACGGCACCGAAGATTACGGTGACCCGCAGATTCACCTCTTTGCGCGACCAGGCCTGGACGGCAGCGAGCAGCGCCGTGACCGCCACGACCCCGAGACTCATGGCGATGGCGGATTTCGGCGGTACATGCATGAGATACAGCAGGGCGGGCACGGTCACGATGGCCCCGCCGCTGCCCATGAGCCCCAGCACCAGGCCGGTGGCCGCCCCACCCAGAAGAACGTATAGAATCATGTATACCTATGCCTCATCAATGTGCGCTAAAACCCCGAACCCTGACTCGCGCGTCCGTGCCCGGCGTGTGGCGAGCCGGCTGCGTCCGGCACCCGGGATCACGGCACCTGAATTCCCCGTTTGCGCGGACGCGATCCGGATCGCCCGGTGTCCGGACGACCGCCCGGATTTTTCTTTGAGAAATGAGATAATTCGGCTAGTATTCAATTGTTCAATTGAATACTATAATCCAGATCTTATGCTGTCAAGGCTTTTTCAAGCGCCGGCTCCAGTGCGAGATCGCCCCGATCAGCGACAGGGCCGGGCATGCGCTATCGGGCACCGCGGCGCGAATGCCTCGCACCGCCGAAGCGGTCGGGACGCCGGGAAGGTTCCTGAAGCGGCCGATGCGACCGTCCGCAGTGCGCCGGGCGGATCGCGGGCGGGCCGTGTGCCGGCGCCCGGAACCGGCCTGCGGGCGGAGACGGCAGCGGAAACCCGGCGTCCGGAACTGAACGCCAGGGTCGCGGACACGGCATTCAGGAGAGAATTCTTATGCGGGGTGGACAAGGGATGCGCACGCGAAGACGCGCAGAAATTAACAGCTTGCGAATGCAGCAACATGCAGCCGATGGACCATGAACCCGAATCTGCTTGAACGACTGGACCGGATCAGCTGGAACCGGTGTCACACGACGGTAACCGTGGCGCTGGGAATCGGCTGGTTGCTGGATGCATTCGAAGTGACCATCGTCAACAACGTGCTGGGTATCTTCAAGAATCTCTGGCATCTGACCAATCTGCAGACGTCCTGGATCCTGAGCATCTGGTTCATCGGCCTGATGGTCGGCGCCTATGGGTTTGGCTACCTGGCCGATCGTTTCGGACGCAAGCGGCTTTTCCTCATTACGCTGCTGATCTACGGCACCTTCACGTTGCTGACCGCGTTTGCCTGGAGTTTCGAGTCTGTGCTGGTGTTGCGGTTTCTGACCGCTATCGGTGTCGGCGCCGAGTATTCCGCCATCAATGCCGCGATCAGCGAATTCATTCCGGCACGCTACCGCGGCCGCGCAAACGCGACGGTCATGAACTTCTGGTCGCTGGGTGCCATCGTGGCGGCGCTGGTCTCGCTGTACGTGGTGAACCTGCTGCCGCCCGACCTCGGGTGGCGCGTGGCCTTCGGTTTTGGCGCCGTGGTCGCGGCCAGCACTGCAGTCATCCGTCGCTACATCCCCGAATCGCCGCGCTGGCTGATCAGCCAGGGCGATACGGCCGCTGCCAGCCGCATCATCACCGGAATCGAGGAGGGGCGACGCCTCATGGGAGGCCCTGCCACGCGCGCACGCCCCGCCAGACCGTCGTCGCACTTCGGGGCCCAGACGCGGGAGCTGATCACCCGCTACCCGGGGCGCGTGGCGCTGGGCTGCCTGCTCGATCTGTCGGAGGCCGCCGGCTATTACGGCCTGTTTGCCGTCCTGGCGCTGTTCATCCTTCCCGAAATTCATGTCGCCGCCGGGTTCGTGCCGTTTTTTTATCTCATGGGCAATCTTGGCGCGCTCGCCGGCGGACTGACTGTCGCCGCGCTGCTCGACCGGGTTGGCAGAAAGATCACGGTGCCGGCCTTCTATGTGCTCGCCGCGATCGGCGTGCTGCTCCTGGCCGCTTCCACGGCAACGCACGCCTGGGGTTGGGTGCTGGCGGCCTTCACGGTGGCCAGCCTTTTTGCCACCGGAAGCTGGATTTCCGCCTACCCCACGTTTTCGGAAATCTTTCCAACCCATCTGCGCTCCACAGGCATTGGCCTGTCGGTGTCGGTCGGGCGCGTGGGGGCCTTTCTGGCGCCCCTGGTACTCACCACGGTGGCTACCGACCACGGTGTATTTCCGGCACTGGCTTTGCTGGCGGCGCTTTGGCTAATCGGTGCCGTCGCCATGATCCCCTGGTATTTCCGCGGCGTGGAGGGCAAGGGGCGCACACTCGAACAGTTCTTTCCAGGAGAGCAGGCACGATGACAAACCCGGGTCTGGGCGGGAACGTGACCCGCGCGCCGGGCCGCACCTGTCCGCATTCCTATCGGTATCGTCCGTCCGTGTTCAACCGTCCGCCGATGCACGACACGGAAACGCTCTACGTCATCGGAGGCCTGTACGGTAACGTTGAGGCACTGTCGGCCGTGCTGGCGATGAAACAGGCGGAGGAGCGCCGGGGACACGCCGTGACGCTGTGCTTTAACGGAGACTTCAACTGGTTCAACGTGGACGCGGAGAGTTTCGTGACGATCAACGAGTCCGTTCTGGCTCATGTGGCGATCCAGGGCAACGTCGAGGCGGAACTGGCGGAAAACGACAGCACCGCGGGCTGCGGCTGTGCCTATCCGTCCTACGTCTCCGGGGATTTTGTGGATCGGTCGAACCGGATCATGGAGCGACTGCGCGCACAGACCCCTCGTTTCCCCGGGCTTATCCGCAAACTGGCCCTGTTGCCCATGCATGCCACGATTGGCGTGGGTGGCGAGCGGATCGGCATTGTCCACGGTGATCCCGAGTCACTTGCCGGCTGGGCCTTTGCGGTCGAGAACATGCCGCCTGGCGCAGGCAGGAGGCATCGGGAGCCGAACGCTGCGTACCCGATCACACCCCGTGAACGGATTGGCGACTACTTCCACCAGGCACACGTGCGCGCGTTCTGCTGTGCCCACACCTGCCTGCCCTTCGCCCAGGTCTTCCGGCTCCACGGACAGGATCACCTCGTTATCAACAACGGTGCGGCGGGCATGCCGAACTTCGCAGGGACAACTCATGGCCTGTTGACCCGCGTCTCGGCACAACAGGATAGTCCCGACGACAGCCTGTACAGCATCGAGCTCGGTGCCCTGCGGTTCGACGCCGTCCCGATCCGATATGATCAGGCCGCCTGGTTGCGCCGGTTCGAAACAAACTGGCCGCCAGGCTCGCCCGCTCACGAATCCTATTTCCGGCGCATCACGGCCGGGCCCGACTTCGACATCGCCCGGGCAGTCCGGACCCCCGGCGCCAGAGGGGCCGGAAATCGATTTTGATTTTCTGAACCCGGCCGGATGTTCAGGTACAGGCATGCCGGCTGGGCAGTTATAAGTGTTCGACACGGATCATTGAGACCCGCTCCGTCGCGACGATGGCGCCGCGGCGGCGCACCGGAATCACATGCGCCAGCCAAGAGGAGAACAGATTCATGACCCAAGGACTTGCAACCCGCACCATCCACGCCGGAGAGACTGCTGACGCGCACGGCTCCCCGAACATGCCGGTCTACAACACGACCACCTTCCGGTTCGCTTCAACGGCGGACTTGCTCGATGTGGTGGAAGGGCGCAGACCGGGGAGCCTCTATACCCGGTACGGCCTCAACCCGACCATCCAGGCCCTGGAGGCGCAGCTCGCGAGCATCGAGGGAGCCGAAGCCGCCTGGGCGTTCTGCTCGGGCATGGCCGCGGAAACATCCGTGTTTTTCGCCCATGGCAGGAAAGGAGTCGTGTGCATCGGTGATGCCTACGGCGGCACCCTGGAGTTGCTTGCGACACAGCTGCCGCAGCTCGGCATCGAAACGCACCTGATTCTCGGACACGAGCTCGACCGCCTCGAACCGCTGCTTGAGTCCGGGTCGCAGCTGGTGTTCCTCGAAACGCCGAGCAACCCGGCCCTCGAGATCATGGATATCGCATCCGTGGCGGACAGGGTCCACCGCCACGGAGCACTCCTTGCGGTGGACAACACCTTCGCTTCGCCGGTGAACCAGCGGCCGCTGGAGCTCGGAGCGGATCTGGTCGTTCACAGCGCGACCAAGTACCTGGGAGGCCACAGCGACCTCACCGCCGGCGCCATCATGGGCGCCCGGGAACTGCTGGCCCCGGTCTTTGGCTGGCGCAAGAATCTCGGCTCCATGATCGCACCCGAGACCGGGGCATTGCTTTCGCGCAGCCTGCGCACGCTCACCGTACGTGTGGAGCGTCAGAACCGCACTGCCCAGACACTCGCCGAAACCCTGGTCCGGCATCCGCGCATCGAGCGCGTCCTCTACCCGGGGCTCCCCGGATTTCCGGGTCACGAACTCGCGGCCCGGCAGATGCACGGATTCGGTGGCATACTGACCATCGAGGTGAAGGGCGGCGGGACGGCAGCGACGCGCGTGGCGGACCGGCTCCGGCTATTTATCCTGGCGCCAAGCCTCGGCGGCGTAGAGAGCCTGGTCACGCAGCCCTGCACGACCACCCATCACGGGCTCACACCGCAGGAGCGTGCCCGGCGCGGCATTTCGGACGCCATGCTGCGCCTGTCCGTGGGACTGGAGGACCCGGAAGATCTCATCGCCGATCTCGAGCAGGCGCTCGCCTGAGCGTGGCACCCTCTCGTCACACGGCAGCATAACGTTTCGCACTGACCAATATGGCAAAGCTACCTCTATATCTCGATTACAACGCGACCACGCCGGTGGCGCCCGAAGTCGTCGATGCGATGCTGCCCTTTTTCATGCAGCACTTCGGCAATCCCTCCTCGGCCCATCACTACGGCGCGGTAGCCCGGCAGGCGATGGCCGTAGCGCGGGAACAGGTGGCGGCATTGGTGGGCGCCCGGCCGGACGAGATCCTGTTCACGGGCAGCGCGACCGAAGCCAACAATCTCGCCCTGCTCGGCGTCGCGCGTCTCGCCGCCCCGCACCGCCGGCACCTCATCATCAGCGCGATCGAGCATCCGGCCGTGACGGGGCCGGCCCGCTACCTTCAGGGCACCGGCTGGGCGGTTACGGTGCTGCCAGTCGATGAATACGGACTTGTCGATCCGCAGGACCTCAAGGACGCGCTGCGCCCCGATACCGCCCTGGTGTCGGTCATGCATGCGAACAACGAAGTCGGCACGATCCAGCCGCTTGCCGAGATTGCCGCGCTCGCGCATGCCAATGGGAGCCTCTTCCACACCGATGCTGCGCAGTCGGCGGGCAAGATCGCCGTCAACATCGGCAGTCTTGGTGTCGACCTGCTCACGCTCGCCGGGCACAAGCTCTACGCACCGAAGGGCATCGGTGCGCTCTATGTCCGCACCGGCACGCCGATCGCGCCCGCCGGTCTGTTTGGCGGCGGACAGGAGCGCGGCCTGCGTTCCGGAACGGAAAACGTGCCGTACCTCGTTGCCCTGGGCACGGCGGCGCGCCTTGCACAGGAGACGCTTGTGGAATACTCCGCCCGGGTCCGCGCGCTGCGTGATTCGCTGCACGCGCGACTGGCTGCCGCCGTACCCGGCCTCGAGCTCAACGGCCACCCGGAGCGGCGGCTGCCCAACACGCTTCACGTCTCCTTCCCCGGCGTTTCCGGCAGCGTACTGCTGGCCGAAGCGGCTGATGAGGTCGCCGCTTCGGTCGGCTCCGCCTGCCACGGCGACCAGGGTCCTGCGAGCGATGTGCTGACCGCGATGCGGCTTGGCAGCCGCCGGGCTCTGGGCGCGGTGAGACTCTCGCTGGGGCGTGACACCACGGCCGCGGACATCGGGCGCGCGGCCGACGCATTGACGGGCGCGTTTCACCGCCTTAACGGCGCAGGGGGTGCCGTACCCGATAACGGGAGAAAATTGGAGTGATCGCAGGCCACATCCGGTACCGGCACGCCCGTCCGAGGCAGCGGCCGCAGCGACGTTGATGCAGCCCGGCAGTGCGCGCCCGGATGACTGCTGCGTTCTCCCGGTCATCCGTCGTCCTGGCCCGGCCCGGCCGCGGAGTATGCGACTACGCTCCGGATCCTTGGTCCGGTCCGGCCCTTCACCACCGCTACGCAGTTGCTGGCTGACGAACGCATACGCCGCCTCGAAGGACACGAGTTGGTTGCCGCCGAGGAAGGCGCGGACATCGGCGAGGGTCTGGAGTTGTTGGGTCTTGAGGGTCAAGATCATCTCCGGATAATGCCAGACTCAAGACCGCCTTCAGGCTCATGTCACATTGAAAAGGCCTGATCTTGATTGAATTATTTTCGATAGTTAAAGCGTGGCTTTATCTCGATCGCATGGTTCAATACAGCGCTTGCTTGAGGCCTTGCCACGCGGCGAGCCTGTGGAAACATCCGTGCTGGCTGAGCACGGTGTATCTCCACAGCTGGCATCCTGCCTCGCCAGGCGTGGATGGTTACGGCATCTGTCGCGCGGTCTGTATTTGCTGGTCGGTGATCAACCGGGCCGGGATGGGTGCCTGATCTATTTGGCACGGCACATCCCCGGCTTCCACCAAGCTTTCGCGTTCGGCAGCGGAGAGGATCGAACGGCGGGGCAGGCTGAACACTGCGGCGCTTTCTGGTAGATTTGTGACAAACTCGCCAAGGCAACCGGCGCGGCGCGGGAAATCAAGGCATTGCGATTCTCGAAAATAGTTCTTGAAATCCTGTTCCTGATTGCATACAAACTCAACGAGTTTCGATAAGAAAGGACGCCCCATGCGACCGTCCGTTGTGCTTGACATGAAGCGAAGCGCGGTGCGTGAAGCGGTAGGCCGCTTCCGCACCGCGAACCCGCGCGTGTTCGGATCAGTGCTGCATGGCACTGACCGCGATGGCAGCGACATTGACCTGCTGGTCGATGCACTGCCTGGTGCGACGCTGTTCGACCTTGGGGGTCTGCAAGTTGAGCTGGAATCGCTGCTCGGCCTCCACGTCGATCTGCTGACACCCGGCGATCTGCCGCCGAAGATCCGGGCCAAGGTACTCGCGGAGGCGCGACCGGTATGAGCGAAAACCACCGACTGCCCGACTACCTCGATCACATCCAGCAGGCTGCAACCGATGCGTGCAGCTTCGTGGAAGGGCTGGCCAAGGACGACTTCCCGGCCGACAAGCTGCGCCCAGCAGGCCGTCATCATGAGCCTCATCGTCATTGGTGAGGCCGTCACGAAGGTGATGGATGGCTTTGCCGGGTTCGCCCAGGCACACGGGCAAGTGCCGTGGCGCAATATGCGCGGCATGCGCAACCGCATCGCCCACGGCTACTTCGACATCAACCTCGACGTGGCGTGGGACACCGTGCAGGCGGCACTACCTGAGTTGCTCAAGCAACTGCCCGCTGTGCGGCAGGACGCCGACGATGGAGGTCGTAACTCAAAAGTCGGAGTAGGGATGCCCATTACTGAACACCCCCTCCACAGATCCGGACGAGCGGCATTACCGCATCCGGCTCCCACCTTGGGTGACAACGCCCAAGCGCACGAGTGGATAAGGGTGGCAGATGC
>JAKASJ010000064.1 GCA_021819085.1 Pseudomonadota bacterium
AGCTTCACACTGAGCTGTTACCGGCTCCGCATGTCTGGGTAGGGAACGGTTGATGGAACAACCGGTTTCATCAGGTCATTGTGGCTCCTGTGAAACAGAGACTCACGCGACTTTCAGGTCGCACAAATACCTGCTTTGCCAGATCCATCCCAATGGTTGTAATCTTCATGTTGGTCGCCTCCTATCCGTTAAGTGGAACTTCGTCAAACCCACTTTGGCACTTTGATGCCGTTTCAGGAAAGGGGGCGACCATTCCATTATGAAACCCGGAAGAGCCGATTGTTCAGGATTGAAGTGCGTCGGATTTCATCTGTGCCGATCAGGTAACGCGGACCGGTACTTTAGGACAGGATGTGTAATCCTTTTTCTCATTTTTGCGCCTGGTGCTCCTGCGGGAGGAGAAGAATAGTCGAAGAGACGTGCCGCAAGCCTGGTCCGGGAAGGTGATCGATCGTTCGTATCCGGGAATCCGTTCCATCTTGAAGCTGGCTGATGTCATGTAGATTGTGGCCCAGGGCTGTGTCTGTCCAATGGCAAGGAGTAATATAGTCAGCTGAAGCGGGTGGCGGTGGCTGACACCGGAGGTCCGATAGGGGCGTATTCAGCAAGGGACGGAATGGCCAGCAAGAGAATAAATCGATATCTTCGAGGTCTACGATGCCTTTTTAGATTGTGACTATTCCCGGTTGTTTATTTCGTGTCCTGCCGGCAGCGTGGGCATATGAGACTTACCGAAATATCCTGAGCCCGAGTGGCGGAATTGGTAGACGCAAGGGACTTAAAATCCCTCGGCCGCAAGGCCGTGCCGGTTCGAGTCCGGCCCCGGGCACCAATAAAAAAATAATAGCTTATATGATACTCAGAAGTGCTCTAAACCTCCCCATTCGCTATATGCTGTAATCCCGTCGCAAAACCGGGGTAGAGTGCCCCTCAGATAACCACCGACGGGGAGCATCATGGCTTCGTTCACTCCACGCCAAAGGCCCGAACGGCAAGCGCGTCTGGCAGGCGCACATCCGCCGGAGGGGGTACCCCGCGCAGGTCCGCACATTCGACAGCAAGGCTGCGGCGCAAGCCTGGGCGACGGGCATCGAGCACGAGATTGGCCGAGGCGTTTTCGTATCGCGTGTCGAGGCCTAGAGCACACCGTTGTCCGAGGCGCTCCAGCGCTATCTCGCGGAGATTACCCCTAGGCTGTCGTGGCGGAAGCTCGTCGTGTGGCCCAAAAGATCGGTGAGGCTCACGATCTCGTTGTAATTCGCAGTGTAGGTCGCGCTGTACGTCACGGCATCGGCCACAGCCGTGCCGGCAAGTCGCGTCACGCTCGTGAGATTGTTCAGCGCGTCGTAGCCGTAGTCGGTCTTGCGGCCGAGTGCCCCTGGTTGTCTGACTCAATGAGGCAAGGATGCCTCATGAAGTTCACCACGCTGGCAGACATTTCGTCGGAGCCTGAATTGTTTACCAGATATGGGTCGGCGACTATCGGGGAGGAATGCGCAATCTCACTCCCCGCACTTGCCCAGAAGCTGCCAGTCTGCGGGCTGTCGTGGCGGTTGTATAAGTGGCGCATATGGCATATGATGCCATATATGAAGGCGACGATCCTGTTGGAGGAACGCGTCGAATTGTCCGACGGCGCGGTGGTCGAGATCGTCATTTGGCGGTTGCCGCAGCCGACGCCGGATCGCCTGCACGGCCTCAAGTATCGGCTCTATTTCGGACGTCAAGGCAAGTGCCTCGTGCGTTACGATAACGAAACTGGCAAAGGCGATCATCGGCATGTGCGCGGCAAGGAGAAGCCGTATCGGTTTGTGTCGGTGCGTCAGCTGCGCGAGGATTTTTGGGCGGATGTCGTGGGACTCGGAGGGTACGATGGCGCGAAAAAAGAAACTTAGCGTTGGGATTGGCACAGCCAAGGAGGCGCTCGATCGCTTTGAGGCAACGTGGGAACGTGCGGCCCGCGGCGCGCGGGTCACATCCGAGCACCGGCTGACTTTCGAAACTCTGCCGCAGTTGCTCAAGGAGCTCTCACCGGGTCGCTGGACCCTGCTTGAGGTTTTGCGCACGGGGGGCAAGATGTCCGTGTATGCGCTTGCGAAGCAGCTCGCGCGCCATTATAAGAATGTGCATACCGATGTGGCTCGCCTGATCGACTTGGGGCTCATCGAGAAGACGCAGGACGGAAAAGTATTTGTTCCCTGGGATGTGATCGCGGCCGAACTCAGGCTTGCGGCGTGAGCGAAAACGCTCTGTCGTGCCGAAATTGGTCGTTACGAGGAATTCGCGACACAGGAAAGCTGTCGGGTCAATCTGACGAGCCGATGGTCATCGTTGGCGACGATCGACCAACCAACTGCTGACTCCTGTGTCGGGAGTGTTACGAGTTGAGTGACTGCTTCGCTCTGCAACTTGACAGATAGCCGATGAGCGCATTTCGGCCTGAACGGTCATTAAGCGCTTGGCGCCTGAGTGGCCGGTCCATTTCGCATTGCTGCCGCTCGAGCAGTTCCAACGAAAAATCTGGGCTGGTGCATTCAAGCGGCAGCTTCTCGAAAACCGCTACTCACCCTTCCGACCCATTCCGGTCTGTGGAGCAGCGGCTTCTGGGTTGATGGGAATGCGCATATCATTATCCAATTCGTCGGAACCAATCATGATCGACCAGGCATTCGCTGACCATTTTGCGGCCGACTGGATAGAATCCTGGAACAGGCACGATCTTGCTCGTGTTCTCTCGCACTACACTGATGATTTTGAAATGTCCTCACCGATGATCATCAAGGTTGCCGGTGAGCCGTCCGGAACATTAAAAGGCAAGAAAGCGGTCGGAACCTATTGGGCCAAAGCCCTTCAGTTGAATCCCCATCTGCATTTTGAGTTGGTCGCGACGCTTGTCGGCGTAGACAGCATCACCCTCTACTACAAGGGTGTCCGTGGCCCATCCGCGGAGGTATTTCATTTCAACGAGGATGGCCAGGTCACGAGGGCCTATGCCCATTACCTCTGACTCCGCGCTCGAGCGCAACGGCGAAAAGGCGCGCCGATCCTCAGCGACGTGCAAGGCAGACGGCTTCATCAAGTTTCCATGAAAAGAATTCCGTTTAAGCAGGTTGACGTATTTACCGCGATACCTTTCAAGGGTAATCCGGTTGCCGTGGTGCTTGATGCAGGAACTCTATCGCAACGTCAGATGCAGAGAATCGCCCATTGGACCAATTTATCCGAGACCACCTTCGTTTTTCCGCCAACGCACCGTGATGCAGACTATCAGGTTCGCATTTTCACTCCTCATGCAGAACTGCCCTTTGCCGGCCACCCGACAATCGGCACTGCACATGCGCTGATGGAAGCAGGTATCATCAAAGCGAGCGGCGAGGGCACGCTGCTACAACAGTGTGCCGCGGGCCTGATCAGGCTCACGGTCACAAAGGATGGGGCAGGTCAACGCTGGATTGCATTTGAGCTGCCATCGCCCAAGCTCTCACCCTTGAATATAACGGAGACCGAAGAACTCGAAAAAGCCCTTGGCGCGGCGGTCCTAAAGGATCGGTCTTCCCCGATGCGGGTAGATATCGGGGTGAAGTGGGTTGTAGCCGAAGCGCCTAGTGCAGATTCGGTATTGGCCATGAGGCCGGATTTTGAACGGGTAAAAACCCAAAGTATCCGGCTCGGCTGTGCGGGAGTGACTGTCTATGGAAGATGCACTTCCGATAAACAGACCGCCATAGAAGTGCGTTCGTTTGCGCCCGCACACGGCGTGAATGAAGACCCGGTTTGCGGAAGCGGAACGGGTAGCGTCGGGGTGTTCATAAGAAACTCGGGCCAATGGAAGATTCTGGGGAATGAATTTCTTGCATCCCAAGGCTCAGTAGTCGGAAGATCGGGGATATTAAGCCTTAAATTAAGCGATGAACGCATCACGGTTGGCGGTATGGCCGTGACCTGTATAGATGGCGAGTTATCTGTCTGACGTCCTGCTATGCAGCCGTGCGTTTACGCATCGCCCGGCTTGTGCGCGCAGCGCGTTGTGGCTCCTTTACTAAACGGATCTGGAGTTCACACCCCAGGGCTGAGACGTACTTCCCCAGTGTCGCCAGGGTAGGTGAATGCTTAAGACTGCATCTTACCGCTGTCGGGCAGATTAGGACCGAAGTTGGTTAATGTCTTCCGCGAGCCATGCCTTGATCAGCGATTGATAGGGCATGTCCCGCTTGTTCGCCTCAATCTTGATGCGCTCCAGCAGAGAGATTGGCAAACGCAGCGAGATTGCCGTCGTCGATGGCTTGAGGTGGGGGAGGCGCACTGGCTTAGCCTGGCTCCAGTCCAGGTAGTCACTGGAATCATGGCTTTCCCAAAAAGCGCGCTCTTCGGCCTCGGTTCTGAATTTAGGGGGTGTCTTCTTTGGTGTGCCCATAAATGGTCCTCTCTTTGCGGTGCATGTCGCGGGCCGAGATTACCCGGATGCGGGTGCCCTCGCTGCGCAACGTGAAGGTAATATGCAGAAGCCGTCCTGTGTCGGTCTTGCCGAGAGCATGATAACGTGTCTCCTGCTGGCTGTGTTTCGAGTCCGGCACCAGTAACAATGGCTCGTTAAAGAAGATTTGTTCACCTTCCGCTTGGCTCACGCCGTGTTTGTCGGTGCTCTTACGGACGTTGCCGTCATCCCATTCAAAGCCGGCGACCTGGGTCCAGTCGATCATGACTTGTATATTATCATAATATACGAAAAAGTGCACTTCGGATACAGACACACCCCTGGCAGCGCGCGGTCGGGGTAATGCAGCCGCCAGCGTGTTGATTTGCACTTAAATCTGACCCACTGGGGGTGCGGACAAAAACTTGGACTACTTGGAGGTAGTCCATGTATTCATACGAAGAGCGCATTCGTGCTGTAAAGCTGTATATCAAACTCGGGAAACGCACCGCCGCGTGCGGCTCATGTCCTCCGACTCAGGATCGAGTATGAGGCCCGGCACGTCTGGTCGATCAGATTTCGAAGAGGAAAACCCGTGCCGGCGGCAGGTTTGCCCAAACCAGATGACTGACACGGTGAATAAGCCCGTGCAGGGCGTGGTTCGGCAGGCCCCGTAGGTCGTAGGTGAATTGGATCAGGCTTCCACCCGGACGAAGTATCTGCGGCCATTGCGCGACGATGGCGCTGGCATCGGCCTGCGGCAGCGAGCGTAACGGCAAGCTGGAAACGATAACATCCACGGGTTCGCCGGGCGGTAAAAGGCTGGCCAACTGCCGGGCATCGCCTTGCAGCACGGTGACCGAGGGGAAGCGCTGGCGCAGATGCCGGACAAAGGCTGGGGAACGTTCCACGACCACCAGGCGCCTGGCGCTAAGGCCTTGTTCCAATAAGGCCTTGGTGACGGCCCCGGTGCCGCCGCCCAACTCCACCACCAGGCCTTCACTGGCCAGCGGCACAAGGGCTGCCATACGCCGGGCGAGTTGACCGGAACTGGGCCATACTGCCCCCACTACCCTGGGACGGTTCAACAGTTCTCGCACGAACAGCCAAGGTGCGACGAAGCTTATGGCCTCGATCATTCGTCGAAGGACAGTTTTGATCTGAGTGTGTATTTCAGCGGCTCGGTCAACTAAGAAATAGGTCATTTCCATACTCGCTGTCGTTAAATTGGCGGCTGCGAGGCAAGCTACCAAAGCGGTTTCCGGAACGGGGAGAGAGCGGTGGACCGTAAGGACCGCCTCCCTGACGGAGGATGGATTTACAGAGAGCGAGAAGGCCTCGTAAGTTAGGTTGGTGGGATGGATTCCATGCACCATCGGTCATCGACCTTCAGGTACCTTAGCATCGGCGCGCTCAAAAACCAAGTGCAACATTTTTGGGCGATAATCCTAAGGAGCGCATGCCTCATGCGTAAAATCACAAGGCTGTAACTTTGTAAAAGTGCGGATTCCGGCGAAGACGGGCTACCTGTTGGTGCCGGACAGCGATGACCGCCGGAAGCCGGCAAGCGTAGCGCGTGCAGGCCGAGGTGCCCTATGTTTCTTCCCCCGCTGCCAGGATGTCGCCTCTTCTGCTAATCCTTGTGGGGCGGGAGGGGTTAGATCCATGACGCAGTACGTATTGGAGCGTAAGGAGTCGGTGATGCGCCGGATGCTTGAATCCCCGGACCTGTCGATCCGGAAATTGTCCCAGTAGACTGGCATTTCCACCTGGTCGCTGTACGATTGGCGCAAGAAGGCCATGAACGGGGACAGCGCCGTGGCGGGAAATTCGTAACCATCCGGGAAGCATCCATCGGGCACCCAGCGCGCGGATGATTTCAAACCCGTCAATGACAACTACGGACATGATGCCGGCGGCCTGGTTTTGGTAACCGTGCCGGAGAGAATTTCAGTGATTCCGCGAAATTCCGATCCGATAAATCCGTGTCGACTGGCGCCAGCACCGGTGTATCCCCATTTTTTCCGGCGATTGCTCCGAAGTGGGTCCGGAGACATTGCTCAGAAATGCCGGCAGAGCCATGTACATCAGCAAATCTCTTCCAAAGCGGAAAATAGAACAAGTCCCCGGACAATTTATGGGCAACGTGCGTTGGCGTTCCAGGATTCCGCGGTGTTTATTTTGTAACTTTCCGATGAGTTGACGCCAGATGACGGATTGCAATCGGGTTGTCATTTGCCCTGATCGTGGGTAGCCGTGCCAGGCGGGCTGTCTTTCAACAATCTACGCGGCCCGAAAGCTGACCGCATTGATGAATCTGTAATAAAGGGGCGCGGTGGCGGACTGCGCAGGCCCGGAGCAGCGGCAGTATCCCCGTGCTGCATGATCGGGAGGCGACAGTACTGCTCGTCCGGCGCTGTAGTGCAGTGCATTCATCGGGATCTATGCCATGCTTTGTTTGGAAAGGGGCAATGGGCAGCGACCGGTCGCCTGCGGTGCCGGCAGGGCGGCTTGCAGACAATTTTTGGCCTTTTTTCTAAAGTGCTCCGGTCCGAAGCCGCTAACAGGGAACGGGAGTGCTTTAGTCTTGCCGGGCTGTGCGGGTTCCCTGACAGCGTGGATTGTAGATGTTCGGTGCGGCTGGGAAGCGCGAAAACGCAGCCCGGTGGCCCGGCAAGCCGACCTTTGCGACCCTGGCGACCCTGGGTCCGGGGTCTGGCTGGAAGATTGTGGAAGATTTTCCGGCAGAACTGCGGGCATGACGTCGCATACCATCTCCCGGGATATTGCGCATGGTGGTGTGTCCTTTCTGATGCAGTGGAAGACGATGATGAGAAACGGTCCTGATAAAATAATTCCCAAGTCCCGATCCTTTTTGCGCCTGAAACTTCGAGGAAAGCTCCTTCTCATAACCGGGGTAGGCACGGTGCTCCTTCTGGCCGCTGCGCTTTACGGGCTTTGGACGACGTGGTCGGGCACGCGGATTTTGAGCGAGCAGCTACGCATGCATGCTGCCGCAAACCGGGAGCTTGCCCACATGCGGTCCGGGATCATTACCAGTCTGGAACTCATGGGGATCGCTATTGCGGTGGCGTTCATATGGTTCCTGTCCGTGCTGCATCGAGCCATACTGGTTCCGGCCAGGACTGTTACCGGGATCCTCGAGCGACTGGCTGAGGGGGATTTTTCGGCCACCGTACCGGTACGCAGCAGCGATGAGTTCGGCCAGATCGCAGCGTCTGCCGGCCACATTCAGGCACAGCTCGGTGCGCTGATTGCCGGCATCCGGCAGGCCACCCGGCAGGTGAGCGATGGCATTTCAAGCATGCGTCAGAGTGCCGAACGTACTGACGACGCACTTTCACGTCAGGACAGCGAAACCGAACAGGTGGCGGCTGCGATGCATGAGATGGCTACAACGAGCCAGGAGGTCGCACGTAACACCGCTGAAACCGCCCAGGCCACGCAGAATGCGCGCACTCGTTCCCAGGAGGGCGCACTTGCATCAGCCAACGCCATCGGTGGCATTGAGAGCCTGACTGCAAGGGTGCACGAGGCGGCGGAGGCGGTCGGACGTATGAAGGGCCGCGCCAAAAACATCGGTGAAATCCTGGCTGTGATTGCGCAGGTGAGCGAGCAAACCAAGCTTCTCGCGCTCAACGCGGCGATCGAAGCGGCACGCGCCGGAGAACAGGGGCGCGGATTCGCGGTCGTCGCCGATGAGGTGCGCTCACTGGCGCAGCGCACACAGACGTCCACGGAACAGATTCAGGAAATCATCGAGCGGTTGCAGGATGGCGTGCAAGAGACGGTTCAGGCCATGGAGCGGGTGAGTGCCGACGCTGCGACAAGTGAAGTCCAGGTTGAAACCGCCGCCTCTTCGCTTGCCGAGATCGTAGGCGCAGTCAAGCGGATTGACGAGATGAGCCTGCAGATTGCCACGGCAGCGGAGGAACAGACTGCAGTTGCGAATGAAGTCAGCCGAAACCTGACAGCGATTGCTGAAGGTTCCAGGCAGGCGGACGGATATGCCCGTACCGCGGCAGATCAAAGCCGTCATCTTGAAAGTTTGATGGGCGAAGTCGCCGCGTTGGTGAAGCGGTTCCGGATTCCGGACGGTCATTGATCCGCATAGAAACTGACAGCGTCTGAAGTGATGCCGCGTGTACAGGTCCGGAAAAATCCCGGGCACCCCCGTATTGGGGTGCTGTCGGGGATATTCGTTCGCCTCTGAAGCAGGCAGCGAAAGATTTCGCGGATTTCCGCATCCGGTCGTGGTTGGTGCGATCCGCAATGAAGCGCCACTATGGTACGACGGGTGAGAAATGGCAGAGAGCCGGCCTGCCAACGTGTCGCCTTCACTTGCTGTAGCATGAGCCTTTGCGTACCCAGATCCCACGCTCCTCGCAGTGAAGCAGTTCGGCCGAACTGCAGACATGCTCTCCAATTCGATAACTCACGTCATTGAAAGGCTCTTCAGGGTTTCATGTGGGTCGGGGTGATCTTGCCTAATCCCCGTCCTGCGGGTGAGTATCGCGTTTCTTCCTGCAGGAACCGTGATCGATGCGCGATACCGAACTCTATCAAATGCTTCTGGGTCTGACGG
>JAKASJ010000065.1 GCA_021819085.1 Pseudomonadota bacterium
GAACCCGAATACTGCAGTGAGCGCGAGGCCCGCCCCACCCGCCACGGCCACCCACCCCCAGCGGCCGCCGAGTTCGATGAGTCCATAGGCCGCGACGGCGGCGGCAACACCCAGGCGCACGATCCGCTCCCAGACGGGGAGATTCTTTACGTAGATCATTTTCCGCTCCTCGGCACGGTGCCCTGAAGGGGCCCCTTCAGGACTAAGAGGCGTGCGGGGGGAGTTTGGATTCGCGGTGCGGGAAAAAAGGGGATCAGGGGCGCAGTGCGAGGCGAAGATCGCCACCGTCCCGACCGCGACGGTTCACGCACCGGGACTTCCCTGACTGTGCCCACCGCGATCCCGAAGTCCACGGTATCCAGAAGGATGCCGGACCTATTCGCCGGGATACCGTTCCGGCTCGACCCTGAGCCCGCCTGTCCACCGGACTCGGCCGTTGCCGCGTCATGCTACGCCCTCCCGGCACGCGAAATCGAGCACGGCTTCTCCGTGTTAGTGGCGGTGTAAATCCGCGCATGGATGGCGGAAAGAACCTGAGCAATCGAGTCGGGAACCGCGGCCTGGCGGGGGACGGGACGTAGACCGGACGGGGACAGGACGGAAGGGGCGACGGCTTAGAACGGCGGATCGGTCAACGGCACATCCTGGCGCGTGACGCGCTCCTCCCGCCAGTACTCAAGCAGGGACGCGTGATAGTGACGCAGGAGCTGATCGTGCAACTGTGCGAGGATCTCGAGCACGGCCGCCGCCTGCGCCGGCGTTAAATCCGCGGGCAGTTCGAGCGTGAGTGGCGGTACGCTCGGGGGCCAGGGCACACTCAAGGTTTCCCCCGGCGGCGTTCTTTGGCGCGCTCCTCCGAGCGCTCACGCGCTTCCTTCAGCCGGTAGGACTCACCTTCGATGGCGATGATCTCGGCGTTATGCACCAGCCGATCGACGAGCGAGACGACGCACGCCGCATTCGGGAAGACGTCTTTCCACTCGGAAAACGGCTTGTTCGTCGTCACAATCGTGCTTTTTTGCTCATAGCGCCGGGTGATGAGCTCAAAGAGCAGATCCGCATGGCGGTTCGAATAGGACAGGTAGCCCACCTCATCGATGACAAGCAGGTCGGGAGCCGCATAGTGACGCAGCCGGCGTCGCAGTGCCGAGTCACTGTCGAGTGCGGCGAGTTCCCCGAGCAGCTGCCCGGCGGTCGCAAAGCGTACCGTGTGCCCGGCAAGCAACGCCGTATGGGCGAGAATGCGTGCGAGGGTGGATTTACCGACCCCATTGGGACCCACCAGGACCACGTTGGTCGCGTCCTTCAGGAACTGAAGACCCATCAACGCCTCGAACGCCCCGCGATCCGCGCGTTTGGGCCCGCCCCAGTCAAAGTCGGCAAGCGGCTTGAAACGCCCGATGCGGGCATCGAGAAGACGCCGCTCGAGGCTGCGCCGGGCGCGTTCCTGCTCTTCCCACTCGATCAGCGTGCCCACCCAATCGGCGGGAGCGGCATCTTCCCAGTGCGCGATCAATCCGTGCAGGCGTAATCGCCCGGCACGATCCTGCCAGGTGTCAGGGGTCTTCATCGGTATCTCCCAGTTGGTCGTAGGAATCCAGGGCATGCGGGGTCACGACGATATCGCGCAGCCGCACGTACTCAGGCAGCACCACCGTCACGGGCGGCGGTGCTGCGCGCTCATGGCGCGCGCGCTCCAGGGCGAGCCGCACGGCGTTCGGGTGTGGCACCCCGCGCCCGAGCGCTTCACGGATTGCGGCTTCAAGCTCCTGGGCTCCGTAGCGGTCAAGGAGACGCAGGAGGCTCGCCGTGATGGAGCCGATCACTTCTCCGCGGCTTCCTGCAGCGGTGAGCAGGTCGCGTGCGATGGGTACCGCGTGGGTCAACCGGTCAATGGCACGATGCGCGCGCGCCGCGTGCTTCTCGTCCGTCAGTGCCGCCACATGCGCCGGATCTTCGATCTGGGCCCCTTTGTCGTAACTCCTCGAATGGGTTGCCAGCACCTGCATGCCCTCCATGATGCGCACCCGTTCGGGCTCCGCCCATACTTCGAGCGTGCGCCCGACCTGAGTGTGCGGGATCGAGTAGTCGTTCAGGTCGAAGCGCACATACGGCGTCTTGCCGACCTTCACGGCGAGGCGTTCGATCAGGGGATAGGGATTCTCCGGCAGTGCCAGCAATTGCGGGCCCTCCTGCCCGAACGCCTCGCATACCGTGAGCGCGGGATCCTCGGGACAACGCCGATCGGCGGCAAGGCCCGCGCACCAGGCATCGGCCTGGGCATTGAGATCGGCCAGATCGGCAAACGACCGCGCGGCAAAGAAGGAATCGCGAATAAAGCGAATTGCGCGCTCGACCCGTCCCTTCTCATTCCCGCGGGCCACCGCGCACGGGCGTGGCTCAAAGCGGTAATGGGCGGCAAGTGCGAGGAGTTCGGGATGGAAGCGAATGGCATCCCGCTGACGTTCGAGCACCGCCGATTTGAGGTTGTCGTACAGGCATATCCGCGCCAAGCCACCCCATTGGTGGAAGGCCTCCACGTGCCCCCGCAAGAAATTCCCCATGCGTGCATCGAGATAAAAGCGCAGGAAGATCTGACGCGAATAGGACAGCACCAGCACGAAGGCCATTAACGGCCGGCGCGCGCGCCCGATCATGAGGTGACCGAAATGGGCCCAGTCGCACTGCATCTGCTCTGCGGGAAGCGTGCGTAACCGCAGATAGGCCTCGGCCTTCGGGCGCGGGCGGTTGAGCCCGATCAGGTGGCGGAAGTGATTGGGGCCGCCGCCATAGCCGCGCTCACGCACCATGAGATAAAGCCGGCTCGCGGTGAGCCGCGGGAACTTCGCGAGCGTCTCCCGGATGAAGGGCAGATAGGGATCGATCATCGAGGCCCGCAACGGACGCCCGAGTGGGGGTAGCCCGGCTTGCGCAAGCACGCGCGCCACCGTGCCGTGATGCAGTCCCAATTGCCGGGCGATGGTGCCCACCCGCCAGCGCTCCACGTGGTAGAGCCGCAGAATCTGGGCTTCACGTTCACGCGTGATCGTCATTCGGTTCTCCTTGACCGCTCAATCGGGCCTGTCTTGTGGCGCAGGAACCCCAGGCGCACGCACGCGCTCAAGGCGCACCCGCATCCATGGCAGTGCCCGGGCGGGACGAGGGTAAGGGAGAAAGCGGGGGTATGCCTCATGAGTGCAACTACAGCATCCCCACCCACGCGGCGGGAACCCTGATGCGTCACTTTATTGCGGCCGCGTGCCCGGTAACGGCGCGCACGCTCGGCATGGGTAAAGTGCCCCCGGCGGCTTGCCGCGTAACGGCGCGCGGCCTCGCGCCGGGAGAGCCGCCTTGCCTCCCGTGCGCAACCGCCCGTGCAGTAGCGCTGACCGCGGTCGCAGCGCCGGCAGATGAGCACCTGAATACGACAGCGGGCACAAAGGTACAGGCGTGCGGAAGGCAGCATCGGTATCGGCTCCTTGTGACAAGCCGACAAGCGCTGCTGGACGCAGTATTACCCGGGGTGGGATACTGACCCGGCATCCGTGGCATCCACGATGTGGCGCACGGTGCCGATACGAACTCTTGCAGGTTTGGGGTCGGCGCCGTGCGTGCTCTCTCTCGGCGATACCGTTTTGTAGCCGATCCCCTGCCGCTGTGTCATCTCCCGTTTGCGAATCCCTGCCCAGGAGTGCAGGTCATCACCCGGATCCGTTTCCGGGCATCCCTATCGCACGGTCACAGCGGGCTGACCTTAAGATATTGTCCTGACCGATCTCTCCGCCATATTTACGCGGATTTGGACCGCCATCGACACTCCGCTTCCTCCATCCCCGACCCCGCCGCCTGCCGCACGCCACAACGCTTAAGCACGCCGTCCGCCAGAACCCGCCCACTACGCGGAACCTGGCATGCGCCGTGCGCGCCCGCGCGCCGATTCTCCGAAGGCGGCGAGGGCCGCCGAACACGGAGGACAGCATGGCAACCTTTTACGTTCGCGACGAATCCACCCGGCGCTACCGCCCCGCGGCAGAATCGGAAATCCTCGACCACGCCGCGGACCTGCTCGCACCCCGCGTGATCGGCCAGATCCTCACCAGTCCCGACGCCGCCCGCGACTTCCTGCGCACCAAGCTCGCCCACCTCGAACACGAGGTCTTCTGCTGCCTCTTTCTCGATCAACGCCACCGCGTGCTGGCCTTCGAGGAACTGTTCCGCGGCACGATCAATGGCACGGCGGTGTATCCCCGCGAAGTCGTGAAGCGCAGCCTGGCCCTGAACTGCGCCGCGCTGATTCTGGTCCACAACCACCCCTCGGGCGTGCCCGAGCCGTCCCGGTCCGATGAGATCCTGACCCAGCGGCTCAAAGAAACGCTCTCACTGGTCGAAGTCCGCGTGCTGGATCATCTGGTCGTCGGGAGCGAAGGCGTCGTCAGTTTCGCCGACCGCGGACTGATCTAGTCCCGGTTTTCCCGGGCTGGCTCGCAAAGCGGGCTCATGAGAATCCTGTAGAGCGACGATCTCGCCCTGCCCCTTCCCGCAGTACCCCCTGAAATCCGCCCACCCCCCGATCACCCCCCTGCATTTCCGCGCCGCGACACTCGTAGAGGCCCGCGATCGGCGCGGGCATTCCGGAGCGGATGACATGATCAGCATCAAAAACCTGAAAGGCGGACAGGGCGGCGGCGCTCGTGCGGTCGCAAACTATTGCGAGCACCAGCTCGTGTTACACCAAGAAGTCCACACCCGGGCCGAGTACACGACGGGCTACTATCGCGACGGTAGCACCCCGAGCGCCTGGCACGGCGCCGGCGCCGCAGCACTCGGTCTCTCTGGCCCGGTGGACCGTGACACCCTGGTGCACGTCCTCGAGGGGCGCCTGCCCGACGGGTCCGACCTCACCCAGCGCGGCCACGTCCCCAACCGCCGGCTGGGGGTCGATCTCACGATCTCCGCCCCGAAGTCCGTTTCGCTGCAGGCCCTCTCCGGCGGCGACGAGCGCATCCTCGCCGCCCATGATCAGGCCGTGCGCAAAGCCCTCAACCTGGTGGAACGCAAAGTCCTGACCGCCCGGCGGGGCAAAGGCGGACTCGCGCGCGAGGTCACCGGCTCCCTGATCGCGGCCACGTATCGCCACGAGGATGCCCGTCCGGTGGCCGGCCACGTCGATCCGCAACTGCATACGCATTGCCTCCTCGCGAACGCGACGCAGCGCGCAGACGGCACCTGGTCGGCGATGGATCTGCAGTTCGGGGAAGGCAGCGTGCTGATGCATCTTGCCGACGCCCACTACAAGAACGAACTGGCGCGGACACTCCAGGCGATGGGCTATCGCCTCCGCCGCACCGGCGACGGTTTCGAACTCGGGCACATCTCCGATGAGCAGATCGCCCGGTTTTCCCAGCGCCGGGAACAGATCGATGCCGCACTAGCAGCGCGGGGCCTGACCCGTGAAACGTCAGATGCCACGGACCGGGTCCTTGCGAATCTGGCGACCCGCGAGGACAAGACGCAAGACGATAAATCCGATCAAGCGTGGACCTGGCGGCAGGAGGCGCGCGAGGCGGAGATCGTCCTCGACCGTCCGGCCGTGGGTTACGCGGTACCGTATCCCGACCTGTCCAGTGAGGCCGTGAAATCGGGAACCCGCCATCTGGCGGAACGCGAAACGGTGTTCCACCGCGACGCGGTCCGGCTTGAAGCGCTCAAGGCCGGCCTGGGTGACACGAGCCTCGCCGGGGTGGATCGGGCCATCGAGGCGAAGGCCGGCGGACTGCTCGATGCGGGGGGCAATCAATTCACCACCCGCGACGCCCTGCACCGCGAGCAGGAGATCCTGGCCCGTGCCCGGGCCGGACAGGGGCAGTCCCCGGCGCTGATGACCCACGCCCAGGCCCGGGACTATCTGTCTGGGCGAGAGCTCGCGCAGGGCTTTGCGTATTCCGACGGCCAGCGTCAGGCGCTCGTGCTCGGACTCACGTCCCCCGACGGTATCACGGGCATGGTCGGCGCGGCAGGTGCCGGCAAGACCACGGCGATGAAAGGACTCGTCGATGCCGCGCACGGGCGTGGACTGGAGGTAATCGGCATCGCGCCCAGCGCGAAGGCACGCAACGAACTGGAAAGCGCCGGCGCGCAAACCAACCGCACCGTCGCCTCGTTCCTTGCTGGCGAACACGACTACAACGAGCACCGCTGGGTGATTCTGGATGAGGCCGGGATGGTGTCGGCTCGCGACCTGGACGCGCTGATGCGGAAACTCGATCACGAAGGCGGCCGTCTATTCCTGGTGGGCGACCCGCGCCAGCTCAAGGCGGTCGAAGCCGGACAGCCGTTCGCGCAACTGATCGAAACCGGCGCCATAGCGCACGCCACGATCGATGAGATCCAGCGTCAGACCGACCCGGCGCTGCGGGACATCGCCCAGGCCTTCGCCCGAGGCGATGCGTCTTCCGCAACGTGCAAGGCGATGGACTACACGGTATCCGCCCGGATCGAGGCTCAGGACCCGGCAAAACCCACCGTCCCGGAGCGGCGCTTAGGGCTAGCCCGGGCGACCGCCGAGGCCTACCTCTCCCTGTCTGCCGAAGAACGCGTCCAGACGCTGGTCCTGTCCGGGACCCATGCGGTCCGGCAGCAGGTCAATGCGCAGATCCGGAAAGGACTGCAGGAACGGGGCGCGGTGTCGCGCGATGAGGTTCCGGTCCAGGCGCTCGACAAGGCAGGGCTCACCCGGGAGAAGGCGACCCAGGTTGAATCCTACCGGGCGGGCAGGGTGGTCCGGCTCGAAGCGGGCCAGGGCCGCGAGCGGCACACCACCGACTACCGGGTGGACCGGATCGAGGGCAACCAGGTCGTGCTGCGTGACGCTGCAGGACGGGAAAAATCCTGGGACCCGGCCAGGGAGAACGCCACCGGCGTCTATGTACCCCGCAACCTGACCCTGGCCGCCGGCGACCAGATCCTCTTCCGGGAGAACCAGGGCCGCGGCGGCGACCGGATCGTGAACGGCCAGACCGCGACGATCCAGCGCGTTGAACGTGACCCGGACGGTGGCACGCAGGTCACGGCCCGGCTCGATGATGGCCGGGAAGTCAGCCTCGATCCCAGCAAAAACCACCGCATCGATTACGGCTGGTGCCGGACCGTGCACGCCGCGCAAGGCGCCACGGTGGACCGGGTGATCGTCGCCGGCGAGGCCTCCCGTGTCGCGACAGCCGAAGTCGCATACGTTGCATGCAGCCGTGAGCGGGAATTCCTGCTGATCGTGACCGACAATCCAGAGCGGTTGCAGAAATCCTGGGAGACGTGGGCAGAGAAGCAGCACGCCCTCACCGCGGTGGGCGATGCATCCCGGCCCGACCTTAAGCAACTTCGAGATCTGCGCGCCGAGGCCGCGGCCGAACTCGGACGCGCCGGCGATCTGGCCGCGGCCCGGGAAGTCCGTGCTGACCGTCCGCCGGAGACCCTGAAGATCCCGGGTACGGCCGGACGGGAGCGTGAACGGGAACTCGGGTAACGGCTACGCGCGATCCCCTTCCCAACCCCGAGCCCCAGATCCCCTTCGGGGCTTTCTTATCGGCGCCGGTGTTCCATCGCATTCCTGCCCCTGCCGGTTTGCTTGCACGCCTCGATGCGGTTGCCCCAGGCCGCTCGCGGTCACGCGCCCTCGCAATCCCCTACGCCAGCCGAAAGACCCGGCTGTCATGGGGCTTGCCGGTCGCCAACCCCGTGACCGCGCAACGCGGCTCCTCGTGAGGGCAACCGATCGACGCAAGACGCAAGCACATCCACCCACAGGAGCCATACCATGAATACGACCGAACCCAATCAGACGCCAGAATCCGAAGCCACAGCCACGTCGAGGGTTCCCAATCTCGGCAATCCGCAAGGGGTGAAGGACCTCCACCAGCAGATCACGGACCGCATCATCGAGGCCATGGAAACCGCCCGCAGCACCGGCAAGCGGCTCTGGGACAGTCAGCCGAGCCTGCCGCTCAATCTCAGCACGGGCAAGCCCTATACCGGTATCAATACGCTGATCCTCTGGTCCGCAGGCCTCAAACACGGCTACACCTCCCCGTATTGGCTCACGTATAAACAGGCCATCGAGCAGGGCGGACAGGTCCGCCAGGGCGAGCACGGCGAACTGTGCATCTTCTATAAGCCGTGGGAACAGGAACAGACCACCGACACCGGCGAGACCGAGACCTGGAAGGGCGCGGTCCTCAAATCCTTCCGCGTGTTCAATCTCGACCAGATCGACGGCATAGAAACCCCCGCCGTTGCAACGCGTCCGGCGTTCGCCGCCATCGCGGATGCGGAACGGATTCTGGCCGCAAGTCCGGCACCCATCCACCTGGGCGGCACGCAGGCCTTTTATCATCTGTCCACCGACACGATCCATCTGCCGGAACGCGAGTGCTTCACGAGCCCCGAGGCCTTCTACCACGTCGCACTGCACGAGGCGGCCCACAGCAGCGGGCACCCGAGCCGGCTCAACCGGACCTTCGGCACGCGCTTCGGCGATGAATGTGGCCGCCAAGCTGATTCTGTCTTGATCCGGCCGGTATGAACGTGCATTTTCTTCCTCATCCGTCTTCTTCAGATCAGCGTCTCTGACGCGTCTTCTTCGGGTTTATTTCCGTTTTCTTCAGACT